>NZ_JZEX01000005.1 GCF_000969415.1 Devosia geojensis
CATCGTGCCTGGGGCGGGGTGTCTGCCCCCACCACCGCTGTCATCCCGGCGAAAGCCGGGACCCAGTACACACCGAGGTCAGAGCTCGTGCGCAGGAGTGCTCATCAGCTTCACGGCAAGGCATCGGCGGCGCCGTTTACTGGGTCCCGGCTTTCGCCGGGATGACAGCCGGTGGGAGATGGAACTTTCCAGTACAACTGGAGTGCCGCGAACGTTGCACCATCCACACACCTTGCGGCAGGCGAGGCTCCTCAGGATGGGCCCCGGCCTGCGCCGGGGTGACATTCGGTGGGATGGTGAGATCGTGCCACCACCGGACTATTCCCGCAAAGCTACTGCGAGGCGATCTCGCGCGCCCGCTCCAGGGGCCGGGGAGGTGCTGATCCTGCTGCTGGAGCAGCATGATGCCACGAGCGCAGAGCGACACCGCCCTCTTGTGGGG
>NZ_JZEX01000047.1 GCF_000969415.1 Devosia geojensis
TGAGGGCGGTGGGCGGGGCGGTGAGGGCCCGGGGGGGGCGGAAGTGGGCGATCGTGACGCCCTGCGGGGGAGCGGGCGGCGTGGTGGGGAAGACGGGGTCGTTGGCCTCGAGAGCCGTCAGCGCCGGAGCCGAGGAGGCCGGGGAGACGAAGCCGACGCCGGCCGCCAGACCCGAACCGTTGAACGCGCCGATGGTGTCACCGGTGCAGAGCGCGCCGACGGCGGCGGTGACGGTCTCGGTGTTGATCACGCGGTCGGCAGCGGCCGCCGCGGCGGCCGCTGCCGACCGCGTGATCAACACCGAGACCGTCACCGCCGCCGTCGGCGCGCTCTGCACCGGTGACACCATCGGCGCGTTCAACGGTTCGGGTCTGGCGGCCGGCGTCGGCTTCGTCTCCCCGGCCTCCTCGGCTCCGGCGCTGACGGCTCTCGAGGCCAACGACCCCGTCTTCCCCACCACGCCGCCCGCTCCCCCGCAGGGCGTCACGATCGCCCACTTCCGCCCCCCCCGGGCCCTCACCGCCCCGCCCACCGCCCTCA
>NZ_JZEX01000048.1 GCF_000969415.1 Devosia geojensis
TACTGTCCACGAGCGATGTCCGAGATACCTAGGAGAGGTGTGGCGCGTCGCGTGAGATCGTGGTTGATCACCAGAGGACGCTGTGATCGGAGCTCGCGCGTGGCGTGATACGCGCGAGTACGGGGTGCACACGGACCGCGAGTCTGCGCCACACGCGATCATGGGGGGAGGGGCGGCCATCGGCGATCGGTCGTTATGCTCCGTGTGTGGCAGGCAGGCGCAGGCCGCGATCAGGGCCGGGATGTCCGTTGGGGTGGTGGGGGCGGGCCGGGCGGGTGTGGTGGAGTGCGGCGCGGCCATGCGTGGGGGCAGTGGGGGCGTGGAAAGCATTGCGGGGGGGACGGAAGAGGTGGCTTGGGTGGGATGTAGGGTGCATAAAATCAGAGCGCGGCGGGCAGGGTTGCTCTGGTTCGTGTGGTTTCGCAGGAAAAAGTCTGTGGCCGGCAGGCACGCCCGACAGCCTTGGGATTGGGGCGGTATGTGGGCGATAGAGGGGGTGAAGTCAACGCCGCCCGGCCGGATTCGCGCCAAGCGGCGAT
>NZ_JZEX01000049.1 GCF_000969415.1 Devosia geojensis
AGAAGAGGAGGGAAGAGAGAGGAGAGGAGGGAGGGAGGGAGGGGGGGGGGAAGAGAAGGGAAGGAGCGGAGGAGAAGGAGGGGGGAGAGGGAAGGGAGGGGGGGGGGGAAGAGAAGAGCAAAAAAAGGAAGGAGGAGAAGCGGGGGGAGGGGGAGAAAGGGGAGAGCGGCGGCGAGGAGGGGAAGGGAAGGGAGAGAAAAAGAAGCGGAAGAGGATAAAGAAGGAGGGAGGAGAGAGTAAAGCAGAGGAGAAGAGGGGGGGGGGGGGGGGGGGAGGAAGGGAGGGAAGAAAGGGCAGGGACAAGGGCAAGAGGCATGACAGGGGAAGAGAGAGGAAGAGGGGCAAAGAGGAGAGGGTGGATACCAGGGGGAGGGGGAAGAAGTAGAAGAAGGCAAGGATGAAGAGGAGAGAGATGGGAAAGAAGGAGGAGAGAAGAGAGGAGAGAATAGAAAAGAAGGAGAAAAGAAAGGGAAAGAAGGGAGAAAAGAAGCGAGAGAGAAGGAAGAGAAAGAAAGAAGAAGAAGAAAGAGAAGAAAG
>NZ_JZEX01000050.1 GCF_000969415.1 Devosia geojensis
CCCCTATCCCCTCCCCTCAAGGGGGAGGGGGACGCATGGTGCTTGCGGCACCGTCGTGCCCCTACCCACCGGCTGTCATCCCGGCGAAAGCCGGGACCCAGTACACGCTGGCGTCAGGACTCGTGCGCGGGTGTGCTCTTCAGCTCCCCAGCAAGGCACCGGCGGCGCCGTTTACTGGGTCCCGGCTTTCGCCGGGATGACAGCGGTGGGAGATGGAACTTTCCAGTACAACTGGAGTGCCGCAAACGTTGCCCCGTTCGCACACCTTGCGGCTGATGCGGCACCTCAGGATGGGCCCCGGCTTTCGCCCGGGTGACATCGGGGGGTGGAGGTATTGACGGATGGAGCCCAAGGCCGCCTAGTTCCGAGCGAACGGGGCGAAGGGGCGATGCGCGAACTGGGGCGATTGATCGGGCGGGGCAAGGAGGCGGAGGTCCATGAGGAGGGCGAGCATGCGCTCAAGCTCTACCGGAGCGCAGACCGCAAGCTGGCAGCGTTCCGCGAGGCGACGGTGCTTGCCGCCCTCGAGGATGCGGGCGTCGCCGCCCCGAAGGTCTTCGGCATCGAGAACCGGCAGGGCCGCTGGGGCGTGCTGATGGAGCGCGTCAGGGGACCGGCCTGGGCGGAAAAGATGCGCGCAGACGAGAGGACGATCGAACCCTGCCTCAAGGCGATGGCGCGGCTGCATGTCGACATTCATGGCCGCACCGCTGCGGCGCTGCCGAGACAAAGGGCAAGGCTGACGCGCGATATCGCGCGCACGCCCCTGCTCGGCGAGCCGCTGCGCAGGCGCCTGCTCGACGGGCTCGCCGAGCGTCCGGACGGCGACCGGCTCTGCCACGGCGATTTTCACCCCCTCAACATTCTCGGGGAACTGGAGGCCCCGACAGTCGTCGACTGGCTCGACGCCAGTCTCGGCGTGCCGGCGGCGGACGCCTGCCGATCCTATATGCTGCTGGCGCGGGGATGGCCGGACCTGGCGGACGCCTATGCCGATGCCTATGCGCGAACCGCGGGGATCGGGCGGAGCGAGATCGACGGCTGGCTGCCGTTCGTTGCGGCGGCGCGGCTTGCCGAGGACGTGCCGGAGGAAACAGAGGCGCTCGTCGCGATGGCCGAGCGGGTCTAGCGGACGTAGGCGACCGCACCGCTCCCCTTTAAGAGGGGCTGGAGGCAGGGGAAGAAGCGTCGGTGGCTCACAGACTCACCCCCACCCCTAGCCCCTCCCCTCAAGGGGGAGGGGGACGCATTGTGCTTGTGGCGGCTACTCGGCGGGCGCGGCGTGATGCGGGTCGTCGTCCGGGGCCTTGGGCAGGAACCGGCCGACGAAGCGGCCGAAGGCGTCGATATAGGTGAGCATCACCGGCACCACCACGAGGGTGAGGGCCGTGGAGCTCAGCAGGCCGCCGATGACGGCATGGGCCATGGGCGCGTTCTGCCCGCTGCCTTCGTGGAGGCTCAAGGCCAGCGGCAGCATGCCGAAGATCATGGCCAGCGTCGTCATGATGATCGGGCGGAAGCGGGTGGAACCCGCCTCGAGCAGCGCGTCATAGAGGTTGAGGCCCTCCTGGCGCACGTGCTGGTTGGCGTTGTCGACCAGGAGGATGGCGTTCTTGACCACCAGGCCCATCAGCATGATGAAACCGATCATCGACATCATGTTGAGCGTCGAGCCGCCGACCAGCAGGCCCAGCACCACGCCGATCAGCGAGAGCGGCAACGAGACCATGATGGCGAACGGCTGCAGGAAGCTGCCGAACTGGCTGGCCAGCACCAGGTAGATGAAGATGATGGCGAGCAGCAGGGCAGAGCCGGCGGCGGCGCCGGTCTCGGCCAGGTCCTCGGCTTCGCCGCCCTGGCTGACGCTGTAGCCGACGGGGACTTCGAGGTTGTCGATGATCGCCTGGATCCGCGGCGTCACGTCGCCCAGATTCACGCCCTCGATATTGGCGGTGACGTTCACGCGCCGCTCGAGATCCTCGCGGTCGATGGTGGCGGGACCGGTGGACTGGACGATGCTCGCCACCTGGTCGAGCCGGATGACGGAGGACGACCCGTTCGCCCCGCTTTGCGTGATCGGCAGGCTGCCGAGAGCGTCGACGTCGTTGCGGGCCCACTCGGGCAGACGCACGAACACGCCGAGGTTCTCCCCGGTGGGGCTGGTCCAGTCGGTCACCTCGTCGCCGGCGAGCATCGGGTTCAGCGCCGCGCCGATCTGGGCGATGCTGACGCCGAGGTCGCTGGCGAGATCGCGGTTGACCCGAACGGCCATGATGGGGCTGACGTCGTCGAGCGAGGATTCCACGTCGATAATGCCCGGGATTTCCTCCATGCGGGCGGCCAGCTCGTCGGCGATGCTCTCGAGCATCTCGAAGCTCGGGCCGGAAATGCCGACCGAGATCGGCGCCGTGGGGCCGCCGAAACCGCCCGAGGCGGAGACGGTATATGTGGCGCCCGGAACGGCGAGCAACGCGCGGCGCACCGTCGAGGCGAACTCGGTAGGCGAGACGGCGCGCTCGGATTCCGGCACCATGCCGACGACGATGGTGGCCGAATTGTTGCCGCCGCGCGCATTGCCCGAATTGACCGTGGCGTAGGTCGATTTGACCTCCGGCAACGCGCGCAGGACATTGTTGACCTGGGCGATCTTCAAAGCGGTGTAGTCGAGCGAGGAACCCGTCGGGGTTTCCATGGCCACCTGCACTTCGCTGTTGTCGGTGGCCGGAATGAACTCGAAGCCGACGAGCGGGAAGAGGAAGAACGTGCCGACGAGCGAGCCGAGCGCCGCCAGGAGCGTCGTCTTGCGCCATTTGAGGCACCAGCGCAGCAGGCGGCGATAGCCCCCGGCGACCCATTCGAAGAACCGGTCGAACTGCTGGACGGCCTTGCCGATGGGGCCGCGCTTGGCATCGGGATGGGCGGCCGGATCGTACCAGACGCTCGACATCATGGGGTCGAGCGTGAAGGCGACGAAGAGCGAGATCAGCACGGCGACCGAAACGGTGACGCCGAACTGCAGGAAGAACCGCCCCATGATGCCGTCCATGAACGCCACCGGCAGGAACACGGCGACGATGGAGAGCGTGGTGGCCAGAACCGCAAGGCCGATCTCGTTGGTGCCGTCGAGCGCGGCCTGACGGTGGTTCTTGCCCATGTGCAGGTGGCGCATGATGTTCTCGCGCACGACGATCGCGTCGTCGATGAGAATGCCGACGGCGAGCGAGAGCGCCATCAGCGTCATCATGTTGAGCGTGAAGCCGAAGAAGTTGAGGAAGATCATCGTGCCGATGATCGAGATCGGCAGGGTGAGGCCGGTGATGACGGTCGAGCGCCAGGAGTTGAGGAAGAGGAACACGATGACGACGGCGAGCGCAGCGCCTTCGATCAGCATGTTCTGGACGGCGTGGAAGCTCTGCTCCACCGGCACGGCGTTGTCGCGCACCACCTCGATTCGCACGCCCTCGGGCAGCTCGCCATCCATCATTCGCTCGACGGCGGTGTGGATGTCGTGGGCCACCTGCACGGTGTTGGCGCCCTGGGTCTTGAGGACGTCGACGGCCAGCGCACGCTCGCCGTTGAGGATGGCAAGGCTCTGCTCGTCGCCCTGCCCGTCCTCAATCTCGGCGACGTCACGCAGATAGACGGGCTGGCCACCCTGGCGGGAGATGATCAGATCGAGGAACTCGTCGGCATCCTCGACGCGGCCTTCGACCTGGATGGTCTGGACCGTGGCGCCCTGGGTGATGGTGCCGGCCGGCAGGTTCTGGTTCTCCTGGCGGAGCACGTTCATCACGTCGGAAATGCCGACGTTGAACGCGGCCAGGCGATCGGGATCGACGAGGATGTTGAGCTGACGCTCGATGCCGCCGACGGCCGAGGCGCTGCCGACGCCGCGGATGTTGGAGAGGCGCGTCACGATCACGTCTTCGGTGAGCGTCGTCAGGTCGCGGGCCGAAAGCGTATCGGAGGTGACCGCGAGCGACATGATGGGCAACGCGCTCGGATCGAACCGCAGGATGGTGGGCGTATCCGCGTTGTCCGGCAGGGTCGCCTCGATCTGGGAGATCTTGTCGCGAACGTCCTGGGCGGCGGTCTCGGAGGACACCTCGAGATCGAAGATCATCAGCACCATGGCCGAGCCGGACATGGCGGTCGACTGGATGGTATCGAGGCCGGCGATCGTGTTCACCTGGTTCTCGATGGGCTCGATGATGTCGCTCTCGACAGCCTCGGGCGAGGCGCCGGGATAGCTCACGACCACGGCGACGACGGGGAAGTCGACGTCGGGCATCTGCTCGATCGGCAGGCGCTGGTAGGAGTAGATGCCGAAGACCAGCAGCGCCACCATGACCATGGTGGCGAAGACCGGATGGTTGACGCTGATGCGTGTCAGAAACATGGACTAGTCCTCAACCATCTCGACCTTGTCGCCGGGCTGGAGCTGGGTCAGCGGCGCTGTGACAACGATATCGCCAGCCTCGAGCCCGGAGGCGACCTCGATGACGCGGCCGCGGCTCCACTGGCCGGCCTGCTCTATGGCCTGGCGAACGACAGCGCCGTCCTCCACCTTGAGGACATAGACGCCCTCGGCATCCTCGCGCAGCGCCGTTGCCGGCACCGAGAGCGCATCGGGCTTCTCGACGACCGAGATGAGGCCGGTGGCGAACATGCCGCCGCGCAGGAGCCCCTCTTCATTGTCGAGCGAAATATAGACGGGAATCGTGCGCGTGCCGGAGGCGGCGACGGGATTGACGCGCGAGACGGTGCCCTCGAACGTGCGGCCGGGCAGCCCCTCGACGGTGACCTCGACGGTCTGGCCCGGCTCGATCTGGGCGCTGGGGCCGATGGGCGAGGCCGCCTGCATCTCGAGCGAGGTCAGGTCGACGAGGGTGAGGAGCGAAGCGCCCTGCTGCACGGTCTGGCCCGGCTCGACGGTGCGCGACGAGACGATGCCGTCCATGGGCGCGCGCACGGTGGCGTTCTGCATGGCGATCTGGGCGGCGGCGACCTGGGCCTCGAGGGCGGCGAGGTTGGCGCGCAGCGCATCGGCGCTCGACTGGGCCTGCTCGAGGCCCGAGGAGGCGGTAACGCCGCGTTCGATGAGATCGCGGGTGCGCGCCAGCTGGCTGTCGGCGAGGACGAGCTGGGCGCGGGTGGCCTCGGCGGTGCTGGTGGCTTGATCCAGCTGGACGCGCAGGCTCTCGGTATCGAGCTGGACAAGCACGTCGCCGCTTTCGACCGCATCGCCCGGACGGGCAAGGACGGCGATGACGCGGGCGGAGACCTGCGAGGAGAGCTCCGTCTGGCGCTGGGGCGCAAGCGAACCGGTGACCCGGACGATCTCGGCGAGGGTCGAAGGTTCGACCGTCGCGATCTCGACGGAGTTGAGCTGCCTGACCGGGTCGGCCACCGCCTCGGCGACGGTTTCGGCCGGCTGCTGGCGGCTCATGACGACCACCGCGGCGATCACGCCGAGGACCACGAGGGCCAGGAGCACGAACGGCCAGCGCCGCCGGCGTGGAGGCAGTCCCGCCGCCACGCGCGCGACGTTTTCCTTGTCGTGCTTGCTCTGCGCCCATTCGGGCTTGGGGCTCCCGGCCTGCTTGTCGGTGGTCATGGCGTCTCGCCTAAATCGGTAAAATCAATTGGTGGTGGTGTCGGCTTCGTCTTCGACCTGCTCGGACCAGGCCTTCAGGCGCTCGCCCATGCGCAGATAGAAGCGGCCGAACTGGCAAACGCGCCGCTTGGCCTCGGCCTGCCCTTCGGGGAAGGAGGCGGCCGCCTCGATCACCTCCGAGCCGATGCTGGCCAGGCGCTCGCTGATCGTCTCCATCGAGCGCCGGTAGGGATCGCTGCCCAGTTCATAATAATCGTGCCGGTCGCCGGCGTGGGCGACAAGCCGGATGATGCCGGATGCGCGCAACTGGCGCGCGTTGGTGCTGGCGCTGGCCTTGCTGATCTTCAGGCGCTCGGCCATCTCGTCTAGGGTGAACGGGCGGCCCTCGACGATGAGCAGCCCCAGGATCCGCCCCGCGATGCGCGGTGCGCCATCCACCTGGGAGATCAATCCCATGCGTTCGATGAAGTTCTCTGCGGCAGACGCTTGTTCCATGGCGCGCGTCCGTTACCGACTGGCAGTCGTTCAGTCAAGACTGAACGAACTGAATGGACAAAATTTAATGTCGTTCATGTTGGCGCGCCGGGCGCAAAAGGGTGTCCACCTGCGCGGGAAAAGCGCTCTTTTATGTTGTCGCGCTTCCGACGCAAAAGTGGTGCCCACTTTTGCCGGAAGCGTTCTAGCCCGCCTTGTCGAAGCGTTCGTCGAACGCGTAGCCGGCGCCGCGTACGGTGCGGATGGGATCGGCGGCGCGGCCGCGGTTGATCGCCTTGCGCAGGCGTCCGACATGGACGTCGACGGTGCGCTCGTCCACATAGACGTCGTTGCCCCAGACCCCGTCGAGAAGCTGCTCGCGCGAATAGACGCGGCCGGGGTGGCGCATGAGATATTCGAGCAGGCGGTATTCGGTCGGACCCAGATGCACCTCGCGCCCGGAGCGGCGCACGCGGTGGCTGGTGCGGTCGAGCTCGAGGTCGCCGGCCTTGAGGACCGAGGTGACGAGCTGCGGGCTCGAGCGGCGCAGAAGCGCCTGGACGCGCGCCAGGAGCTCGGGGACCGAGAAAGGCTTGACCACGTAGTCGTCGGCGCCGGTGGCGAGGCCGCGGATACGCTCCTCCTCTTCGCCGCGCGCGGTGATCATGATGATGGGAACGCGCGCGGTTTCCTCGCGGGCCCGCCAGCGCCGTGTGAGCTCGATGCCCGACAGGCCCGGCAGCATCCAGTCGAGGAGGATGAGGTCGGGGACCGTCTCCTGCAGGATCTCGGCGGCCTCATCGCCGCTCTCGGCGGTCAGCACGCGGAAGCCCTCGGCTTCCAGGTTATAGCGCATGAGGACGGACAGGTCCGCCTCGTCCTCGACGACAAGGATCGTGGCTGGCATCTCTCAACTCGGTCTATCGGTTCTTGAGGGTTTCAGGCCTTGAGTTGGGCGCGGTGCAATTCCTGGACATCATCGGAAAGCTGCCTGCCGGTCTCGAGGTAGTAGGCGCGCTCGGCGATGTTGGTCGCGTGGTCGCCGATGCGCTCGAGGCTCTTGGCGCAGAACAGCATATGCGTGCAGGCGGTGATGTTGCGCGGATCCTCCATCATGTAGGTGAGGAGCTCGCGGAAGAGCGAGGTGTACATGGCGTCCACCTCGTCGTCGCGGTTGCACACCTCGATGGCCGCCGCCGCATTGCGGTTGGCGTAGGCGTCGAGGGCGTCCTTGAGCTGGCTCTGGACGCGGTTGGTCATGTTCTTGACGCCGTTGTAGAACTGCGGCTGCAGGTTGAGCCCCTCGATCTTCAGCGACCGGCGGGCGAGCTGCTTGGCCATGTCGCCGACGCGCTCGAGGTCGCTCGCGACATGGATGGCCGTGACGATGGCGCGCAGGTCCGAGGCCATGGGCTGGCGGCGGGCGATCATCGAGACGGCCATCTCGTCGATATGGCGCTGCATGTCGTCGATGCGCTTGTCGGCAAGCACGGTGACGTCGGCGAGCTCGCGGTCGAGCCGCAAGAGGGCGCGGGTGCCGTTCTCGATGGCAACCTCCACCTGGCCGCCCATCTCGGCGATCTGCTGGGCAAGGTTCGTCAGCTCGTCATTGTAGGCGCTGACGATGTGTTCGCCCTGGGTGCTGGACATGGCCGGTCTCCTCGCTTCTCGCCGCTAGCCGATACGGCCCATGATGTAATCCTGGGTCTGCTTGTTGACCGGATTGGTGAAAATCTGCTCGGTCGGCCCCTCTTCGATGAGGTTGCCGAGGTGGAAGAACGCGGTCTTCTGCGAAACGCGCGCCGCCTGCTGCATCGAGTGGGTGACGATGACGATGGTGTAGTTCTCGCGCAGCTCGTCGATCAGTTCCTCGATGACGGCGGTGGCGATCGGGTCGAGCGCCGAGCAGGGCTCGTCCATCAGGATGACCTCGGGGCCGACGGCGATGGCGCGCGCGATGCACAGGCGCTGCTGCTGGCCGCCGGAAAGGCCCGTGCCGGGCTCGGCCAGGCGATCCTTGACCTCCTCGAAGAGGCCGGCCTTCCTCAGCGAGGAGACGACGATCTCGTCGAGATCGGCCTTGGACGAGGCAAGGCCGTGGATCCGCGGGCCGTAGGCGACGTTGTCGTAGATCGACTTGGGGAACGGATTGGGCTTCTGGAACACCATGCCGATGCGCGCGCGCAGCTCGACGACGTCGAGGGCGGAATCGTAGATGTCCTCGCCATCGAGCTTGATGACCCCGCCGACCTTGGCGCCCTCGATGGTGTCGTTCATGCGGTTGATGCAACGCAGGAACGTCGACTTGCCGCAACCCGACGGGCCGATGAACGAGGTCACGGCACGATCGGGGATCTCGATCGAGATGCCGAACAGGGCCTGCTTGGCGCCGTAGTGAACGGTTACGTCGCGCGCCTCGATACGAACGGGGCGCAGGCTGCTCATGGGATCCATGCTCGACTCCAGGGTCTGCTGCGTCATTTTTACCTTACCGGCGACCATGTCCATAGCTTGTCCCCTTTCGGATCAGGCGCGCCGCTCGAGGCGGCTGCGCAGGAAGATGGCGATGGCGTTGAGCGTGATCATGAACGCCAGCAGCACGATGATGGCGGCGGACGTGCGCGCCTCGAAGAAGTTGCGGTTCTCGTTGGCCTGCCAGAGATAGATCTGGACCGGCAGCGCCGTCGCCTGGTCGAGGGGCGTTGCCGGCACGGAGGCGACGAAGGCGTTCATGCCGATGAGCAGGAGCGGCGCGGTCTCGCCGATCGCCTGGGCGACGCCGATGATGGTGGCGGTCAGGATCGACGGGAAGGTGACCGGCAGCACGTGGTGGAAGACCATCTGCGTCTTGCTGGCGCCCATGCCGAGCGCGGCCTGGCGCAGCGACGGCGAAACGCCCTGGAGCGCGGCGCGGGTGGCGATGATGATCGTGGGCAGCGTCATCAGCGTCAGCACCAGGCCGCCGGCGAGCGGGGCCGAGAGCGGCAGCTTGAAATAGTTGATGAAGACGGCGGCGCCGAGCAGGCCGAAGACGATCGAGGGCACGGCGGCGAGGTTGTTGATGTTCACCTCGATAAGATCGGTGAACCTCGACTTGGGCGCGAATTCCTCGAGGTAGATGGCGCTGCCGACCCCGATGGGCACCGCCAGCACGATGACGATGAGCATCATGTAGAACGAGCCCATGAAGGCGCCGGCAAGGCCGGCCGAGGCGGGCGCGGAGCGCGAGTCGACATTGGTGAAGAGGCCCCAGGCAAAGCCCGAGGTGATGACCCCTTCGGTCTCGAAATGATCGATGAGGGCGCGGGCGGGAGCCGAGAGCTGCTGCTGGGTATCGCCGAGGTCGCGGTTGATGGAGCCCTTGACCCAGTTGTCGGTGTTGGCCGAGGCGACGAGGTCGACGGGGACCGTCTGGCCCAGGAGGTCGGGATTGGCGACGAACAGCGCCCGCACGACGTGGCGCGCGTCCGTCTCGGGGATGGACAGGATCTGGCGGCTGTCGATCTCGAAGCCGGCGGGCGCGGCGCGGCGCAGCGCCTCCTCGATGATGCGGTTCCAGTTGAGCATCGCCACCTGCCGCTCCCAGGCGAGGCGGGCGGCGCGGTAGTCGGCCTGCGACTGGCCTTCCTGGAGGGCGGGGGCGGGCTCGATGTCGAGGACCTCCGGATCGAAGGTGACCTCGAGCCGCAGGTTGGTCTGGACGAAAGCCGGAATGCCCTTGCTCAGGACATCGATGAAGAGAATGGCGACGAACCCGAGGGCGGCCACGATCGCGGCGATGCCGAAGAACCTGAAGAGGTTCTCGGTCATGTGCCGGCGTCCGAGGCCGGCGCGGATGCGCTGCTTGCGCTCGGCGAGGGCCTGCTGTCCGGCGGAAAGAGCCTGGTCGGTCATTCGTACTGCTCCCGGAAGCGGCGGACGATGTAGAGGGCGACGATGTTGAGCACCAGCGTCATGACGAAGAGGGTGAGGCCGAGCGCGAAGCCGACGAGCGACTGCGGGCCGGTGAAGTCGGTGTCGCCGGTCAGCTGATTGACGATGGAGACGGTGATGGTCGAGACGGGCTCGAGCGGATTGCCGCGCAGCACCGGGCTGTTGCCGGCGGCGAGCACCACGATCATCGTCTCGCCGATGGCGCGGCTGACCGCGAGCAGGAATGCGCCGACGATACCCGGCAGGGCGGCGGGCAGCAGCACCTGGCGGATGGTCTCCGACTGGGTGGCGCCGAGGCCGTAGGCGCCGTCGCGCAGCGAGCGCGGCACCTGGTTGAGGATGTCATCCGAGAGCGAGGAGATGAACGGGATGATCATGATGCCCATGACGACACCGGCGGTCAGCGCGCTGGTGGCGCTGATGGAAAGGCCGATGGAGGCTCCAAGATCGCGCAGGAACGGACCGACGGTGACGAGGGCGAAGAAGCCGTAGACGATGGTCGGGATGCCGGCGAGGATCTCGATGACCGGCTTGACCACGGCGCGCAGCGAGCGCGGGGCATACTGCGAGAGATAGATCGCGGTCATCAGCCCGATGGGGACGGCCGTCGCCATGGCGATGATGGCGATGAGGAACGTGCCGGAAAGGAGCGGCAGCAGGCCGAACTGGCCGGCGTTGCCGGCGCCGGTCGAGGAGAAGCGGGGCGCCCAGACCGTACCGAAGAAGAAATCGAGCGGATTGACGAAGGTGAAGAAGCGGAAGGCTTCGGTGACGAGCGAGGCGACGATGCCGACGGTCGTCAGGATCGCGACGGCCGAGCAGGCGAGCAGCACGAGATTGACGATGCGCTCGACGCGGTTGCGGGCCCGCAGCCGCGGCGTGATCCGGGCCCGCGCATAAAGGAGCGCGAGGATGCCCGTGCCGGCGGCGGCGGCGATCACCACCATGAAGGCAATGGTCTGGAACTGACGCAGCGCAAAGCCGGCGCTGTTCTCGTAGGGCTGGACCTCGCCGGCGACGCCATATCCGGATGCGATGGCCCTTACACGGGCGACGAGGGCATTGAGACCGTTCTGATCGAGCCCGGTGACGACGTCGGGCGGCAGCTGCGAGACGACGTAAGCGCGGGTGAAGCCGGAGCTGAAGTAGCCGTAGAGCGCCAGGATCAGGAGGGTGGGCACCAGGGCCCATACGGCCACGAGCGCGGCATGATATTGCGGACGCGAGTGGACCCGGGCGCCGTCGGCCGTCACCAGCGAGCGGCTCTTCGACCAGCCGGTCTGATAGGCGACGCCGAGCAATACGATCAACAGGGCGGCGATGATGTAGGCGTTCACTTTGCCTCTCCGAGTTGACCGGATGGTGGCTGTTCAGCGCCACCCCTTAAGGGAGAAGCGGACCGCGCCGGAGGGCGCGATCCGCGACAGGTCGATCAGTTGGCCGAGCCGGCCTCGAAGGCGGCCACGACCTCGGCGGTCCGTTCGGCCGGCTGCGGGATGAGGCCAGCAGCTTCCAGGATGCCGCCGGCGCCCGAGACGCCCTCGGACAGGAAGAACTGCACGTATTCCTCGATGCCCGGGATGGTGCCGATGTGCTCGCCCTTGACGTAGAAGAACAGCGGGCGCGAGACCGGGTATTCGCCCGAGGCGATGGTCTCGAGGCTCGGGGTGACGCCATCGACGGTGGCGACCTTCAGCGTGTCGCGGTTCTGGTCGTAGAAGGAGAGGCCGAAGACACCGACGGTGTCGGGGTTCGACTGCAGGCGGGCGAGGGTCTCGGTGTAGTCGCCGGCGATCTCGACGACCACGTCCTGACGGAAAGTGGTGCAGACGGCGTCGATCTCGTCGTCGCTGAGGCCTTCGGGCAGGCCCGATTCTTCGCAGCCGGCGCTGGTCACACGCTCTTCGAAGACTTCGCGGGTGCCGTGGTTGGAGCCGGGGATGGCGAGCGCGATCGGCTGCTCGGGAAGGGCCGGGTCGACCTCGTTCCAGGTGGTGTAGGGATTGGCGACGAGCTCTCCGTCGACGGGAACCTGGGCGGCGATCGCCTTGAAGACGTGGACGGGGGTCAGGGCGAAGTCGGGCTTGTCGGCCGAAACGGCGAAGACGATGCCGTCGAAGCCGAACTGGACTTCGCGGATGTCGTTGACGCCGGCGGCATTGCACGCCTCACGCTCACCGTCGCGCATGGGGCGCGAAGCATTGGCGATGTCGATGGTGCTCTCGCCGACGCCCTGGCAGAACTGCGAGAAGCCGCCGCCCGTGCCGCCCGAACCGACGACCGGAGTGTTGAACTCGGGGAACGTGGCGCCGAATTCCTCGGCGACGATCGAGGCGAACGGCAGAACGGTGGAGGAGCCGGCGATCTGGATGGTGTCGCGCGACTGCGCGAACGCGGCGCCGGTACCGAGGGCCAGAACGGCCACGCCGGTGAGAAGTGCAGTTTTCATGATGGTTCCCTTTCGGAGATCAGTGAGGCCGCGCCGCGAAAGCGGGCCTGCGGCCCAGAGACCGGTATCCCCCGCCCCTGTTTGACGGGGGCACCCTATGACCTGCTCTTTAGGGTTTTATGTCAGTTGAGTTACAGTTTTGCGACAAGTCAAGTATCTGATATTCAAATGAGTTTCCAGAATTGAGGTGCCAACAGCAGTCAGGGACCGTAACTTTCGGCCGCTGGCGCGGACCTAGACGACCCAGGCCAAAGGTCCGTGCCGGAACGAATCCTTCAACGCGGCAGCAGCACCTCGACGCGCATGCCCTCGCCGGGGCGCGAGCGGATGGTCATGAGGCCGCGGTGGCGCGAGACGATATGCTTGACGATGGCGAGCCCGAGGCCGGTGCCCTTCTTCTTGCGGCTCGACTCGGCGTCGACCCGGTAGAAACGCTCGGTGAGGCGCGGAACGTGCTCCTCGGCGACACCCGGCCCGTGGTCGGTGACGGTGACGAGATGGGCGTAGCCGGGGCGGCTGGCGGCAGCGAGGACCACCTCGACCTTGCCACCCCCGGCCCCGTACTTGATGGCATTGTCGATGAGGTTCTCGAAAACCTCATAGAGCTGGCCCCGATCTCCGGTGAGGACGGCGCTCTCGGCATTGACGGTGAAATCAATGGCGACGCCGGCGTCGCGCGCCTGGGTTTCGAGACCCTCGCAGACCTCGCGCAGCAGGGCGACGAGGTCGATCTCGCCGGTCGGGCGCATGTGCTGGTGCATCTCGATGCGCGAGAGGGACAAGAGGTCTTCGATAAGCTTGGCCATGCGCTCGGCCTGGCCACGCATGATGCCGAGGAAGCGGTCGCGCGCGGCGGCGTCCTTTGCGGCCGGGCCCTGCAGGGTCTCGATGAAGCCGAGAAGGGAAGCCAGCGGCGTGCGCAGCTCATGGCTGGCATTGGCGATGAAATCGGTGCGCAGCGCGTCGACGCGTTTCAATTCGGTCAGGCTCTGGAAGGTGACGACGAGACGGCGGGCGTCGTCGCCGGCCCATTCGCGCCCCGGCGTCCTCAAGGGCGCCACGACCACCTTGGTCCAGGTCTCGGAGGGAATGGTCTCGTGCAGCTCTATGGTCTGCGTCGCGGCGGTATCGCCGGCCCGCTCGACGGCGCGCACGAACTCCGGATTGCGCAGCGAGAAGGTGACCGGATTGCCCGAGACCGTCGTGGGAAACTGGCGCGCGGCGGGCGGATTGCGGTGGATGACCACGGCGCGCCGGTCGAGGATGAGGCAGGGGTCGGTCAGCGCGTCGGCGAAAGCGAAGATATCGGGCTCGCGCGCGCCCGGCTGGGTGGCGGCATTCTGGCCCAGCTGCGAACGGGCGGGCAGCACAAGCGCCAAGATGGCGGCGGCAAGGAAGGCGACGGCCGCGACGGCGGACGGCAGCACCCGTCCCCCAACAAGCGCGGCGAGGACAAGAAAGACGAGGACGACGAGCCCCACGCGCATGCCGGAGCGGCGCGCGAGGTCAAGGACATCGGTCCGGTTCGCTCTCGGTTCGGCTCGGGGCGCGTCCATGCGGTCTCTAGGAAAGGGCGGCCTTGCCCGGCGGGCGCGTTCATAGCACGTTGTGGCCAAGAATGGAGAGACCGAATGAACGATCCGCTCAAGGATTTCGACATCGAGAACCCCGAATTGCCCAAGGCGATCAAGAAGGCCGCGCTGGAATCGGGGGGCTACCCGTACGATGAAAAGTTCGACGACGACCAGTACGAGGAAGAGATGTACGAGCTGCAAAAGCAGCTCGTGCTGCTGCAGGACCATGTGGGGCGCACGGGCGAGCGCATCGCCATCATCTTCGAAGGGCGCGATGCGGCCGGCAAGGGCGGCACGATCAAGCGGTACCTGGAAAACCTCAATCCGCGCCACAATTTCATCGCGGCGCTGCCCAAGCCCAACAGCCGGGAAGCGACCCAATGGTACTTCCAGCGCTATATCGACTGGCTGCCGGCGGGCGGCGAGCAGGTGCTCTTCGACCGCTCCTGGTACAACCGGGCTGGCGTCGAGCCGGTGATGGGGTTCTGCACGCGCGAGCAGACCGACCATTTCCTCGATGAAGCCCCGCTTTTCGAGGAGCGGCTGACCAAGGACGGGATCAGGCTCTTCAAGTTCTGGCTCTCGATCGGACGCGAGGAGCAGTTGAAGCGCTTCCACGACCGGCGGCACGATCCCTTAAAGACCTGGAAGCTCTCGCCGATCGATCTCGAGGCGCTGGGCAAATGGGAGGCCTATTCGGCCGCGCGCGACGAGATGCTGCGGCGCACCGATTCGGCGCACGCGCCCTGGACGGTGATCCTGACCAACGACAAGAAACGCGGGCGGCTCAACATGATCCGCAGCGTGCTGAGCCGCATCGACTACGCGGGGCGCAACGAGAGGGCGATCGGCGAGATCGACCACAAGCTCGTCATGAGCGCGCAGCAGTTCCTGACCTGGAACGAGGCGCAATAGGGCGACACAGTTCCGGTTTGAGGGCACCAGGCATTCACACCCACCGGCTGTCATCCCGGCGAAGGCCGGGACCCAACCCTGAACACATCCGCTTACCGAGGAGGATCGGCGAAGTATGCTGCTGGGTTCGCACACCTTGCGGCTGCTGAGATATCTCAGGATGGATCCCGGCCTTCGCCGGGATGACAGCCTGTGGGTGAGCCTTCCTACCCCTTCTCCAGCGAGCCGATGCGCCTGCCGGCCGCCGGCCAGGCGAGTTCGGTCACGCGGGCGATGACCGCCTCGACGAGGGCGAAGAGGGCGGCGTTGGCGTCCCAGGTGCTGCCGGTCTGCGTCATGCAGGGCAGGACGATCTTGGCGTGGCGCGAGACGGGGGAGATCCATTCGTCGGTGACGAGCACGGTAAAGGCGCGGCGCGCGGCGAGGTCGGCGGACGTTTCGAGCAGTTGCGGATCGTAGCGGCGCACGTCGAAGACGATGGCGACGTCGCCGGGTTTGACGTCTATGAGCTGGTCGGCGCGGGTGGCCGTGCGCCCGTCGAGCCGGCGCACACCCGGGCGGATCAAGCGCAGATGTGCCTCCATATACGCAGCTATCGGATCGGTGAAGCGCCCGCCCATGAGGTGGCAGGCGCCCTTGCCCTCGGCGAGGCGTGCGGCGAACGCCTCGAACTCGGACACCGGAATGCGCGCAGCGGTGACGGCGAGATTGCCGGCGATGCGCGCCATGAAGTGGTCGAGCGCGTGGAGGTCCCGCTCGGGATGCGGGGGAGCGGCCGCGGCGCGCTGCAGGGGCGATTTGGCGCGCTCCTCCAGCTCCTCACGCAGCGCCCGCTGGAAATCGGGATAGGACCGGTAGCCGAGCTCTGCCACGAAACGCAGGACCGTCGGCGGGCTGACGCCGGAATTCTGTGCAAATTCGGCGACGGGAGCGAAACCCAAGGTGGGATAGGAGCCGAGCAGCCCGCGCGCGGCGCGCTTTTCGGCGGAGGTCAACCGGTGCATGGCCTCATGCACGCGCGCCTCGACGCTCGCGCCGCCCGGTTCCCCTGCCCCGCCTCCGCCCGCGTCAGCCGCGTCATCCATCAGCTCCGCCCCTCTGGAACGTCAATTTCAGCATTGACAGTTATCGCGTTTCCGGAACTGATATTACAGGAACGGGCGCGAGGCGGTAGGGGCTCGTGGACACTTCGGCGGAGAGGGCGGTAGAGGTGACCAACGCGAACGGCAGCGGGCCGTTCGTGATCGTCTGCGACCATGCCAGCAACCGCATTCCCGAGCGCTATGGCGACATGGGGCTCAGCGCGATCGAACGGGTCAGCCACATCGCCTGGGACCCCGGTGCGCTGGCGGTCAGCCGGGCCTTGTCCGAATTGACGGACGCGCCCCTCGTCGCCTCCATGGTCTCGCGGCTCGTCATCGACTGCAACCGCGACCTCGACGCGCCCGACCTCATCTGGACGCTCTCGGAGGCAACGCGCATCGAGGCCAACGAGGGCCTCTCGGAGACCGAGCGCGCCTACCGGATCGAGCACTTCCACAGGCCGTTCCACGACGCCATCGACGCGGTGCTCGATGCGCGGCGGGACGCCGGGCGCGAGACGGTGCTGGTGTGCATGCATTCGTTCACGCCGATCTATCTGGGAGTGGCGCGGCCATGGCCGATCGGGCTCATCCACGCCCACGACAGCCGGCTGACCGTGGCGCTGGGCGCGGCGCTGCTGGCCGAAAGCCCAAGCCTCAACATCGGCTGGAACGAACCCTATGCGGCGCTCAACGGCGTGACGCTGACGCTCGAAAAGCACGGCGACGCGCGTGGGCTGCCGGCGACCATGATCGAGATCCGCAACGACGAGCTCCTCGAGGCCGAGGGCGTCGCACTCTGGGCGGGGCGGATCGAGCGCGGGCTCGAGGCGGCGCGGCTGGCGCTGGCGGGCGCCGAGGCTGTCTAGCATTTCCGGTGCTGAGGGGCGCCGGGGAAGGCGGCTGGAAGGAATCCGGCCGAGGAGCAAGGGACAACAGGCAGGGGACTTTAAAATGGCAGAGACGAAGAAAGTCGGCAGCGTCGCCTATGCGTCGCGGGACGCGTCCTATTTCGAGAAGCGCGGCCTCATCCGCCACGCCAATGCGTGGCACCTGTGGGCGCTGGGGGTCGGCGCCGTGATTTCCGGACACTTTTCCGGCTGGAACGGCGGCCTGCTGCAGGGCGGCTGGGGCGGCATGCTTGTCGCCACCATCATCATCGGCATCATGTATCTGGGGCTGACCTTCGCCATCGCCGAGATGAGCCCGGCGCTGCCGCACACGGGCGCGGCCTATTCCTTCGCGCGCACGGCCATGGGGCCGTGGGGCGGGTTCCTCACCGGGCTCGCCGAGAACGTCGAATACGTGCTGACCCCGGCGGTCATCGTCTTCTTCATCGGCTCCTATCTCACCGGCATCTTCGAGACGCCGGACAGTTTCCAACCGGTCTGGTGGATACTGGCCTATATCGTCTTCGTCGGGCTCAACATCTGGGGCGTGGCGCTGAGCTTCAGGGTGACGCTGATCGTCACGCTTCTGGCGCTCGTGTGCCTTCTCGTCTTCTGGGTCTCGGCGATTCCCAACATGGATTTCTCGCGCTGGGCACTGAATGTCGGGCCCGGCGGCGTCGAATTGACGGAGGGCAACGGGCCGTTCCTGCCCAACGGCATCATGGGGGCGCTCGCGGCGCTGCCCTTCGCGGTGTGGCTGTTCCTCGCCATCGAGCAATTGCCGCTGGCGGCCGAGGAATCGATGGACCCCAAGCGCGACATGCCGCGCGGCATCATCCTCGGGTTCCTGACGCTTGTCGTCTCGGCGCTGGCGATCCTGACGCTCAATCCGGCGGTCATCGGCATCGGATCGTTCGCCCTCGGGTCCTCGGGCGAGCCGCTGCTCGACGGGTTCCGCGCCATCTATGGCGACGGCATCGCCAAGGTGCTGGCGCTGGTGGCGGTGGTCGGGCTCATCGCCTCGTTCCACACCATCATCTTCGCGCAAGGCCGGCAGATCTTCTCGCTGTCGCGGGCCGGCTACTTCCCGACGTTCCTTTCGGAAACGCACGGGACGCGCAAGACCCCGCACATCGCCATGGTGGGCGGAGCCTGCCTCGGGCTCGCCGTGATCCTTGCGGTGTGGTTCCTTGCCGGCGAGGAGAACCGCGGCTCGGTCATCGGCTTCACGCTCCTCAACATGGCGGTGTTCGGGGCGATGCTGAGCTACATCATGCAGGGGGTGAGCTTCATCCTGCTACGGCAAAACCAGCCCAATATCGAGCGGCCGTTCCGCAACCCGTTCGGCGTGCCGGGCGCGGCGCTGACGGTGATCATCGCGGCGGTGACGATCTACTTCCAGATCACGGGCGATGCCGCCTATCGCGCCGGCCTTGCGGGCGTTGCGATCTGGTTTGCCGCCTTTACCGTCTATTTCGCCCTCGTCGGACGGCACAAGCTCATCCTCTCGCCCGAGGAGGAATTCGCCCTCGAGCATCAAGCTCCGGCCAACTAGAGGCCCAGGCCAGTTTGCCGTGGGATCGAACCGGAAAAGTGGCGTCCACTTTTCCTGATCCCACTCCGGGGACCGCGGCTGCCCCTGCCGCGGTTCCTTCCACTTTTCCGGCGAGACAGGAGAACCGCGCATGCCCGCCGCCTATTCCCTCGATACGCTGAAGGCCGATGTCGCCTCGGGCGCGGTCGACACCGTGATCGTCGCCTTCGCGGACCTGCAGGGCCGGCTCATCGGCAAGCGGTTCCAGGCGGAGTTCTTCCTCGATAGCGCGATCGAGGAGACGCACGGGTGCGACTATCTCCTCGCCAACGACATCGACATGGAACCGGTGCCCGGGTACGCCGCGGCCAACTGGGAGAAGGGGTACGGCGACTTCGTGATGAAGCCGGACCTCTCGACGCTGATGAAGGCGGCCTGGCTCGAAGGCACGGCGATCGTCCTCTGCGACGTGCTCGACCATTACCATCACGAGCCGGTGCCGCACTCGCCGCGCGCGGTGCTGAGGGCGCAGATCGCGCGGCTCGAGGCCATGGGCCTCACCGCCAACTTCGCCTCCGAGCTCGAATTCTACCTGTTCGATGAGGATTACCGGACGATCCACGACAAGGGCTATCGGGACCTTCGGACCGCCGGCTACTACATCGAGGACTACCACATCTTCCAGACCAGCAAGGAGGAAGGCGTGATGCGCGCCATCCGCCGGCAGCTGCAGGCCTCGGGCATTCCGGTTGAGAACTCCAAGGGCGAGTGGGGGCCGGGGCAGGAAGAGATCAACGTGCGCTACGCCGAGGCGCTCAAGATGGCCGACCGGCACACGGTGCTGAAGAACGCGGTCAAGGAAATCGCCCATGCGCAGGGCAAGGCCGTGACCTTCATGGCCAAGTGGGACTACGGGCTCGCCGGCTCGTCGAGCCACATCCACATGTCGCTGGCGAAGGGCGGCGCCAACGTCTTCGTCGACGAGGCGGACGAGCTCGGCATGTCCGGCATGATGAAGCACTACGTGGCCGGGCTGTTGAAATATGCGCCGGACATCACCCTCTTCCTTGCGCCCTACATCAACTCCTATAAGCGCTTCCAGGTCGGCACCTTCGCGCCGACGCGCACCGTATGGAGCCGCGACAACCGCACCGCCGGTTTCCGGCTCTGCGGCGAGAACGGCAAGGCGGTTCGGATCGAGTGCCGGATCGGCGGGGCGGACCTCAACCCCTATCTCGCCTTCGCCGGGCTCATCGCCGCGGGCCTCAAGGGCATCGAGGAGGAATTGCCGCTGGCGGCGCCCTATTCCGGCGACGCCTATCACGGCGCCGACCTGCCGGAGATCCCCAAAACCCTGCGCGAGGCCATTGCCGCGCTCGATAACTCGGCCATGCTGCGCGAGGCGATGGGCGACAAGGCCGTCGACCACTACCTCCACACCGCCCGCTGGGAGCAGGCCGAATACGATCGCCGGGTGACGGATTGGGAACTGAAGCGCGGATTCGAGCGGTATTGAATATTGCAACGTATCGTTGTGTTTTCCGGGAAGTTGCGGTAAAGATACCGCCGTCGCAACCGGGAACCACCTCTATGGAACACCCACTCGACCAAAAATGGCTGGAAGAGCATTTGAGCAAAGTCGACAGCAACCGAGCGCGACTTGCGAGGACCCTGGGCAGGGATCGCAGTGCGGTCACCAGGCTCCTCAACGGAGAACGCAAACTCAAGCTGGCTGAAATACCAACCATCGCCGAGCATCTGCGCGTTCCTGTTGACGCGGTTCTCGAATGGGCTGGCATACCAACAGCCGAGTTCAACGCACGTAAAGGCTTGGCTGAAATGGCACAGGCAGAATTCAAGCAGCCACCTGTGGCACAAACCGCAACGCAGCAAACCACCACCAAGCAATTGCCTCAAAGGCGTCACCCCGCGTTCGGTGCGCTCAAGGGTCTCATCACGATCAAACCCGGCGTCGACCTAACGGAGCCGGCATTCGAGGATTGGAGGAAACTCTATGGCGAAGACGAGTGATCTTCTCCTCGATACATGCGCGGCCATCTGGATGGCGCAGGGCGCCTTCCTCGAGCCTGTGGCACTCGAAGCCATGACGCAAGCGAGCGAAGAACGCCGACCTCTGCGGCTCTCCCTGATCACGGCATGGGAACTCGGACTTCTCGCCAAACGCGGAAAGGCGGCCATGGCCGCCGCGCCCGCCGCGGTCTTCCAGGCATTTCTCAATCTTCCGGGGGTGCAAGCTCAGCCTCTCACGGCCGAGATACTCATCGACTCTTCGCTTCTGCCCGGGCAGGTTCATGGCGATCCTGCAGATCGCATCCTTATCGCCACTGCAAGGGCGCTCGATCTGACCATCGTCACGCGCGATCGCAGCATTCTGACCTACGCGGAAAGCGGATACGTTCGCGCCCTGCCCTGTTGAACCGGGAGTATCCCTCCATGACCGGAACGGTCAGAATCGTTTCGCCCGTCGACGGGCGGGTCTATGCGGAGCGGCCGCTGGCGACGACCGCCGAGATCGAGGCGGCGGTGACCAGGGCGCGGTATGCGCGGCTCGCCTGGGGCGAGGTGACGGTCGCCGAGCGCGCCAAGATCATCGGCCATTTCGTCGATGCGCTTCTTGCCATGAACGAGGAGATCGTGCCCGAGCTCGCCTGGCAGATGGGGCGGCCCATCCGCTATGGCGGGGAGAAACGCGGGATGGAGGAGCGGGCGCGCTACATGATCTCCATTGCCGCCGAGGCGCTGGCGCCGGTCGAGAAACCTGGGCCCGATGGCTTCACCCGCTATATCGCGCGCGAGCCGCTGGGCACGGTGCTGGTCATCGCGCCGTGGAACTACCCCTATCTCACCGCCATCAATTCCATCGTGCCGGGGCTGATAGCGGGCAATGCGGTGATCCTCAAGCACGCAAGCCAGACGCTGCTCGTTGGAGAGCGCTTTGCCCTCGCGGCGGCGCAGGCGGGGCTGCCGGACGGACTCTTCCAGAACCTGGTGCTGGGGCACGAGGACACCGAAAGGCTGATCGGCTCGGGCGCGATCGACCACATCCAGTTCACCGGCTCGGTCGAAGGCGGGCGGCGGATCGAGACGGCGGCGGCGGGTACGTTCGCAACGCTCGGCCTCGAGCTCGGCGGCAAGGATCCGGCCTATGTGCGGCCGGACGCGGAGCTCGGCATGACCGTCGAGAACCTCGTCGACGGCTCGTTCTTCAATTCCGGGCAGAGCTGCTGCGGCATCGAGCGCATCTATGTGCACGAGGCGGTCTACGGCAGCTTCGTCGAACGGTTCACCGAGGCGGCCAGGGGCTGGACGCTCGGCAATCCGCTCGATCCCGACACGATCGTCGGACCGATGGCGCGCCCGCAGTTCGCCGACCACGTGCGGGCGCAAACGCTCGAAGCCCTGCGCAAGGGCGCGACGGCGCATCTCAATACCCAGCACGACCTCGACGAGGAAAGTTCGCCCTATCTCGCCCCGGAGGTGCTGACCAACGTCAACCACCAGATGAGCGTGATGCGGGAAGAAAGCTTCGGGCCGGTGGTCGGCATCATGAAGGTTGCGAGCGACGAGGAGGCGGTGACGCTGATGAACGACAGCCCCTATGGACTGACCGCCTCGATCTGGACCGCGGACCTCGAGGCGGCGGCGCGGATCGGCGCGCGGGTCGAGACCGGAACTGTCTTCGCCAACCGCTGCGACTATCTCGATCCGGCGCTGGTGTGGACCGGGGTCAAGGATACCGGCAAGGGCGGGGCGCTCTCCGAGATCGGCTACCACAACCTTACGCAGCCGAAGTCGTTTCACTTGAAGAGAGTTTGACGCCGTGCCCGTTCCAGCCCTCAATGTCATCCCGGCGAAAGCCGGGAACCAGTACACACTGCATTCCGCAGTTGTATCCGAAGGGCGCCGCTCGATCACTGCGTACAACCGGACGTTCATCGTTTACTGGATCCCGGCTTTCGCCGGGATGACACCTGGGGGAAGGCCAGTTCATGACCAAAGCCAACTGGAACTATCCGACCGCCGTGCGCTTCGGCGCCGGACGCATCGCGGAGCTTCCCGAGGCGCTGAAGGCGGCGGGTATCGCCAGGCCGCTGCTGGTGACGGATGCGGGGCTCGTCAACCTGCCCGTGACGCAGAACGTGCTGAGGCTCCTGAAGGACGCCGGCATCGAAGCCGGGCTCTTTGCCGACGTCAAGCCGAACCCGGTCGCCGCCAATGTCGAGGCGGGAATTTCGGCGCTAAGCGCGGGCGGGCATGACGGGGTCATCGCGTTCGGGGGCGGCTCCGGGCTCGATACGGGCAAGGTCATCGCCTTCATGGCCGGGCAGACCCGGCCGATGTGGGATTTCGAGGATATCGGCGACTGGTGGACGCGAGCGGACCCGAAGGGGATCCTCCCCATCGTCGCGGTGCCGACGACGGCCGGCACCGGCTCGGAGGTGGGGCGCGCCGGCGTCATCACCGACGAGACGACGCACACCAAGAAGGTGATCTTCCACCCGCTGATGATGCCGAGGATCGTCATCGCCGATCCGGAGCTGACCGTCGGCATGCCCAAAGCCATTACCGTGGGCACAGGCATGGATGCGCTGGCCCACTGCCTCGAAGCCTATTGCGCGCCGGGCTATCATCCGCTGGCCGACGGCATCGCGATCGAGGGCATACGGCTCGCCATGGACAACCTGCCCAAGGTCGCGGCCAACCCCAACGACATCGAGGCGCGCGGGCACATGATGAGCGCGGCGGCGATGGGGGCGGCGGCGTTCCAGAAGGGGCTCGGCGGCATCCACGCGCTCTCCCACCCGGTCGGCGCGCTCTACGACACCCACCACGGCATGACCAACGCGGTGTTCATGCCCTATGTGCTCGCCGTCAACCACAAGGCCATCGAGACGCGCATCGGGCGGCTCGCCGGGTATCTCGGCCTGCCGCCGACCTTCAAGGCCTTCCAGCACGCGATCCTGGCGCTGCGCGACCGTCTCGACGTGCCGCATACCTTGAAGGATTTCGGCGTCGACGACACGCGGCGCGAGGAGATCGCCGACAAGGCGGTGGTCGACCCGACGGCCGGCGGCAACCCGATCGAGTTGACCCGCGAGCTGGCACTCAGGATTTTCGACCGGGCGATGACGGGGCGGGTTTAGGGCTGGAGGAATCCGGAAGGCCCCCTCACCCGCCCTTCGGGCGACCTCTCCCCCGAAGGGAGAGGTGGGGCGCGGCGCTGCCGAGTGCCCTCTTCACCTCTCCCTTCGGGGGAGAGATCGGCCCTTGCGCAGCGGGGGGACGGGTGAGGGGGCCTTCCGGCGCTACCCCGCCACCCTCCTGACGGTCGCGGACGAACCCTCGCGCATCAGGCTGGCGAGGTGGCCGGCCACCGCTTGGCGGAAGGTGGCATTCTCCGGCAGGTCGCGGCCGAAGATTTCGGGGACTTCGACAAGCCCGTCAAAGAGCTTTTCCGGATCGCCG
The DNA here is from genome assembly GCF_000969415.1 of Devosia geojensis. Taxonomy (GTDB): domain Bacteria; phylum Pseudomonadota; class Alphaproteobacteria; order Rhizobiales; family Devosiaceae; genus Devosia; species Devosia geojensis. The sequence goes on from NZ_JZEX01000050.1 coordinate 23,956, forward strand.
CCGGCCTCGGCGGCGATGGCGCTGAGCCGCGTGGCGAGGGGATCGCGCACGTCGATCGCCTCGCCCTTCTCGTCGATGCCGGTGACATAGCGCATCCAGGCGGCGACGCCGAGGGAGAGGCGGGTGATGGGCTCTCCGGCCTGCAGCCGGTCGCGGATGGTGCCGAGGAGGCGCTGGGGCAGCTTCTGGCTGCCGTCCATGGCGATCTGCCAGGTGCGGTGCTTGAGGGCCGGGTTGGCGAAGCGGGCGAGGAGCTCGTCGCGGTAGGCCGGCAGGTCGGTGCCGGGCATGTCGAGGGTCGGCATCACCTCATCGGTCATCAGGCCGTGGATGAGCTTGACGAAGGCGGGATCGCCCATGGCGTCGGAGACGTGCTGGTGGCCGGCGAGGTAGCCGAGATAGGCGAGCGTCGAGTGCGAGCCGTTGAGCATGCGCAGCTTCATCAGCTCGAACGGCTCGACGTCTTCGACCACCTGCGCCCCCACCGCCTCGAAAGGCGGCCGGCCGGCGGGGAAGTGGTCCTCGATCACCCATTGGGTGAAAGGCTCGGTCATGATCGGCCAGGCGTCCTCGGCGCCGATGAGGCTTGAGACGGTCTCCCGGTCGGCATCGGTGGTGGCGGGCACGATGCGGTCGACCATGGTCGAGGGGAAGGCGACGGCTTCTTCCACCCACTGGCAGAGCGCTTCGTCGCGCAGTGCCGCGAAGCGGGTGACGATGCGGCGTGTGGTCCGGCCGTTGGCCGGCAGGTTGTCGCAGCTCATGACGGTGAAGGGCGCGATGCCGGCGGCGCGGCGGCGGGCCAGCGCCTCGACGAGAATGCCGGGGGCGCTTTTGGGCGATCGCGGGTCGGCGAGATCGTGGACGATGTCGGGATGGTTAGGGTCGAGCTCGCCGGTCGCCGGATCGTGGCAATAGCCCTTCTCGGTGACGGTGAGGGAAACGATGCGGATAGCGGGCGAGGCCATCAGCGCGATCAGCTCCTCGCGCTGCGTGTTGGCGTCGAGCACCTCAAGGATCGAGCCGATGACGCGCGGGCGCGTGCCCGAGGCGTCGCGGATGGCGATAGTATAGAGCCCGTCCTGCGGCGCCAAAGCCTCCTTGGTGTCGGGACGGCGCAGGCTCGCGCCGACAATGGCCCAATCCGGGTGCTCGGCGAGGAGGTCATCGACATAGACGGCCATGTGCGCGCGGTGGAAGGCGCCGATGCCCAAATGCACGATGCCGGCCTTGATCATCGCGCGATCGTAACCGGGGACGGCGATGCCTTGCGGCATTGCGGCGAGGGACTGGCTGGTCAGGCGTGGCATCGGGCAGGCGCTCCTCAATCAAGTCAGGCGGCACCATAAAGGCTTCGCATCTTGTATGGAAGATGCGAAGAACGCACGTCCACCGCTTGCGGTGGCCTGCCGGTTCCCGGCATAGATGCACGCGAGGATTGGAAGAGGAGAGTCGATTTGGCCCGCAAACGCTTCGTCAGCATCGGGGAATGCATGATCGAGATGTCGGGCGGGGAGGACCGGCAATACCGCCTCGGCTATGCCGGCGACACGCTCAACACCGCCTGGTACATGCGCGCGCTCCTCGGGGACGAGTGGGACGTCGACTATTTCACCGCGCTCGGGGCCGACCGCTATTCGGCCGATATCCGCGCCTTCCTCGAAGAGCACGGCATCGGCACGCGCTTCATCGGCACGGTCGAAGGGCGGCGGCCGGGGCTCTACCTCATCCACCAGGCGGAGGGCGACCGGCACTTCACCTATTGGCGCGACACCTCGGCGGCAAAGCTCCTCGCCGAAGACCGCGAGGCGCTGGCGGCGGCGCTCGATGGCGCCGACATCGTCTATTTCTCCGGCATCACCATGGCGATCCTGCATCCACGGGCGCGCGGGCGCCTGATGGGGGCAATCGTCACGGCTCGCGACAAGGGCGCGCGGGTGGTGTTCGACCCCAATGTGCGCCCTGCCCTCTGGACCTCGCAGCGGGTGATGGGCGCGGTGCTGACGGCGGCTGCGACGATCAGCGACGTCGTCATGCCCACCCACACCGACGAGGCGCCGATCTTCGGCGACAAGAGCGCCGAGGAGACGGCCGAGCGCTATCTCGAACTCGGCGTCGAGGAGGTGGTGGTCAAGGATGGGGCCAAGCCCGCGTTCATTGCCACGCCCAGCGAGCGGGTCGAGATGGCGCCGAAGCCGGGCGCGAAGGTCGTCGATGCGACGGGGGCGGGCGACTCGTTCAACGGCGCCTATCTCTCGGCGCGGGCGGCGGGTGCTGGATTGAGAGACGCGGCGGAGGCGGCGCACCGGGTGGCCGGCATCGTCATCGGCGAGCGCGGGGCGCTGGTCGATCCGGGATTGCTGAGGGGGTAGAGCTCACACCAACAGCGATTGCGCGCCGTCGATCCAGACGGGGGTGCCCGAGATGTGGCGGGCGCGGTCGGAGGCGAGAAAGGCGACGAGGTCGGCGACGTCTTCGGCCTTGCCCGGCTTGCCGCCGGTCAGGGGTACGCTGCCTTGCGGAAATTCGCGCGGCACGATGATGTCCTCGGTATTGCGGCGCTCGGTGTTCTCCTCGATCTTGCTCTCGATGGCGCCGGGGCAGATGACGTTGACGCGGATGCCGTCGTCGGCAAGCTCGAGGGCGAGCATCTGCGCCAGGGCCACCTGCCCGGCCTTGCTCACCGAATAGGCGCTGGCGCCGGGCGTCGCGAAGGTGCGGGTGCCGTTGATCGAGGAGGTGATGAGGATCACCCCGCCCTGGCGCTTCAGCATCGGCACGGCGTAGTGGGCGGTAAGGTACGTGCCGCGCAGGTTGACGGCGATGGTCTTGTCCCACTCCTGCGGCTTCAGTTCCTCGATGGGAGCCCAGACGCCGTTGATGCCGGCATTGGCGAAGACGATGTCCAGCCGGCCGAATTGCTCCTCGATACCCTCGAAGACCCTGAGCATTGCTTCTTCATCGGAAATGTCGGCAGGGATGGCGACGGCTTTGCGACCCTTCCCGCGCACCTCCTGCGCCACCTCTTCGATCTCGTCGGGCGAGCGGCTGACGAGCGCCAGATCGGCGCCCTCCTCGGCGAGGCGGAGCGCCGCGGCGCGTCCGATGCCCGAGCCGGCGCCGGTGACGAGCGCGACCTTGTCCTTCAAGTCCATCATGTCCTCCTTGGGTTACAAGGAGGAATGAGGCGGCGCCCCGAGGGTTCCGGGGGACTATCGCTCCACTCCCCTCGATGGGAGGGCAGGGATCCCACCGGCTGTCATCCCGGCGAAAGCCGGGATCCAGTACACACTGGCGGGGCGGTCGTCGCCAACTTCGTCTCGAACGGAACTCGTCAAGAACCGCGCCCACATCGTTTACTGGGTCCCGGCTTTCGCCGGGATGACAGCCGGGGCGGGTGGCGAGAATCGTGCTTAGAGGGGATCAGAAGCCGCGCTTGCCCGCTTCCTCGATGTAAGCCAGCTCCTCGGGGGTCGAGTCCCGGCCGAGCGCCGCGTTGCGGAAGGGGAAGCGGCCGAAGCGGGCGATGCAGTCGCGGTGGCCCATTTCGTAATCGAGGATTTCCGGGTCATCGAGGGACGCGAAGAGGCGCATGGCCTCCTCGTGAACGAGGAGCGACTCGGAATGCATGTAGGGCATGTAGGCGAACATGCGCTTGTCCCTCGGCAGCTCCCGGTCCAGCCCTTGCGCAACGAGCTCCTGGGCGAGGGTCAACGCCATCGGGTCCTGCGCGAAGGCTTTCGCCGAGCCGCGATAGAGCTGGCGGGAGAACTGGTCGAGGACGATGATCTCGGCGAGCCGCCCTTCGGGCGTGGTCCGCCAGGTCCAGGCCTCGCCGAGCGCGACGCGGGCGTGGGTCTCGGCAAAGCGCTCGGCGAGGCGCGTATCGAACTCGGCGGCGCCGGCGAACCAGTCATCCTTGCCGTGCTCGACGAACCAGAAATCGAGAACGTCGCGATAGGTTTTCATGGGCCTCCTAAACGGTGATGATCGCCTTGATCAGACCTTCGCGCTCCTGCGACCATTTGGGCAAGTCCTGCGGCACGCGGTCGAGGCTCGTTGCGTGGGTGGCGAGGCGGTCGGTGGGGATGCGGCCGTGGCGGATGGCGGCCATGACGTGGTCGAAATCCTCGATGGTGGCGTTGCGCGAGGCGCGGATGGTCAATTCGCGCCGGTGCACCTCGGCGTCGGGCCAGACGAGATCGCCGGTTATGACGCCGACGAGCGTATAGGCGCCGCCATTGCGCACGTGAAAGAGGCTGGCGTTCATGGCGCGGATGGAGCCGGTGGCGTCGAACACCGCATCGAACCCGGTGCGGCGGACAGCCTTGAACGCCTCGCTTTCCAACGCGTCGGGGCCGAAGGCGGCAAAGCCGAAACTTTCCGCCGACTGCCGCTTGTCGGCAGCCGCATCGAGGATGGTGACTTCAGCGCCGGCGATCCCGGCAAAGAACGCAACGCCCAGCCCGATCGGACCGCCGCCGACGACCAGCACCCGCTGGCCGGCGTGAAGCCCCGTGCGGCGCACCGCGTGGGCGCCGATGGCGAGGAACTCGACCATGGCCGCATCGCGCAGCGACAGCCCGTCGGCCTTGTAGAGGTTGGCTTCGGGCAGCACGACCCGCTCGGCCATGCCGCCATCGGAATGGATGCCGATGACCGAGAGCGTCTCGCAGCAATTGGTCTTGCCTTCGCGACAGGCGGGGCACTCGTAGCAGGGCAGATAGGGATTGATGACCACGGGATCGCCGGCGGCAAAGAGCCGGCTGCCGTTGGGATCGGCGACGACGCCGGAGAGCTCGTGGCCGAGGACGCGCGGGTATTGGAGGAACGGGTGATGGCCCGAGTAGATGTGATAATCCGTGCCGCAGATGCCGATGTGGCGGATGTCGACCATCACCCAGCCGGGTTGCAGTTGCGGCTCGGGCGCCTCGATGAGGACGATCTCGCCCGGAGCGATGCAGGATATGGCGCGCATGTGGTCTCCTCCCGTCGGGGAGGAGACCTAACATGTCACTTCAGGCTAGCCAACGGCGATGCGGATGCGGTTGCCGAAGGGATCGCGGGTCTCGATACCGTCGGCGAGCTTCTCGATCGGCGCACGGGCGGCGGCGAGGCGCGCCTCGAGACCGGCAAGCGTTTCGGCATCCGGCAAAACGATGGTGAACCAGCGCAGGCCCGCGGCGCCGGCCGGCGGCAGGGCGGCGTTGACGCCGGACCAAATGTTGAAGGCGATGGTGTGGGGCATGTAGTCGAGCCCGACATCGCCCATGCCGAAGGAATCGATCAGGAGGAACCCGGCAAAGCCGAGGACGTCGCGGTAGAAGTCCATCGCCTTGCGCAGATCCGCCACATGCACATGCACGTGGCCGATGCGGGTGCCGGCGGGCATCGAGGGGACGAGCACCGGCTTCTCGCCGAGTTCGGCAAGCAGGCCTTCCATATCGATCGGATCCCGGCCCGAATGCGGCTTGCCGTCGCTGGTGACGGCGTAGGTGCCCTCATCCGGATGGCCGAGCGTGCCGCGCCAGGGGGTCTCGAAGGTGATCTCGATGCCGTTGCCGTCGAGGTCCCAGAGATAGATCGCCTCGGAGACGAGATGGTCGGTCGGCGCGATGCGCACATTCCGCTGCAGGGCGCGCACCGCCATCTGGGCCAGGTCGGCACGGTGCGGCACGTGGATGGCGACGTGGTAGAGGCCGATGGTGCGCGACACCACCGGGCCGGTCGCGCCGGTTTCGAGGACGATCAGCGCCTTGCCGCCGGCGCCGAGGGAAATCTGGTTGCCGGTTTCGGCGACGATCTCGAGGCCGACGACGTCGCGCCAGATGGCGAGGGCCTTGTCGCGGCCGGTCACGGCGATATGCACCGGCCCGAGGCGGGTCGTCAACGGCAGGACGGGCTTCGATCGCACGTCGGTCTGTACGCGGGCATCGATCATGGGAGCCTCCGGGGAAAAGGAGCGCGCAGGCGCGTTGATTGCGCAAGATATAAGCCCGGCAACCTTCGCCTCCTAGCTCAACGAGGCGAAGGGATCGTTCACTGAATGGCTGCCAAAACCCGGGCCGGCGGCGGCTTTTCCTCGCCGGGCAACTGTGTTCAAGTGCACGCGGTGCAGCGGGCCGAGGCAACCGCACGGTCGTCCAAGCATTGAGAGCAGGCCCCTCCATCACCGGCATCCCAACAAGGAGACGAGCGATGAAAGTGCTTTACACCGCAAAGGCGACCTCCACCGGCGGACGCACCGGACACGGTGCGACCGACGACGGCGTGCTCGACGTGACGCTGACGACGCCCAAGGAAATGGGCGGGGATGGCGCGCGCGGCACCAATCCGGAGCAGCTCTTCGCGGTCGGCTATTCGGCCTGCTTCCTCGGCGCGATCAAGGCGGCGGGCCGCAAGACGGGCGTCAAGATCCCCGAGGAGTCGACGGTCACCGCGCAGGTGAGCTTCGTCGACCGGGAGGACGGGGAAGGCTTCTGGATCAAGGCGGCGCTGGAAGTGAACCTTCCCGGCATCGACAAGGACACCGCCGCCGACGTGGTGCGGCGCGCCCATGTGATCTGCCCCTATAGCGAAGTGTCGCGCAAGGGTTTCGAGGTGACGCTCGACGTCGTCTGAGCGGCAGCTTGGCGCCGACGGCGTCGCGGGCATTTCCGCCTGCGGCGCTCCTTTCCGGGGGCCTTTGCGATTACCTACGAACAGATCACGCTCTTCCTCCTCTTCGCTGTCGTCCTGACCCTCCTGATGTGGGGACGCTGGCGCTACGACCTCGTCTCGTTCGCCGCGCTCGTCGCGGCGGTCGTATTGGGCGTGGTGCCGGCCGACCGGGCCTTCAGCGGGTTTGCCAACGACGCGACGGTCATCGTCGCGCTGGTGCTGGTCGCCGGGCACGGGCTGACGCGCTCGGGCGCGATCGAGCTCATCACCCGCGGCATCATCGCCAAGCCGCGCAGCGTGCCCCTTCACCTGGCGATGCTCGGCGGCATCGCCGCGGGGCTTTCGGCATTCATGAACAACGTGGCGGCGCTGGCCCTCACCATGCCCGTCGACATCCAGGCCGCGCAGAAGGCGAAGCGCCCGCCGTCGCTGACCCTGATGCCGCTGGCGGCGGCCACGATTCTGGGTGGACTGGCCACGCTGATCGGCACCCCCGCCAACATCATCATCGCATCCTATCGCGAGCAGGCGAGCGGGACGCCCTTCGCCATGTTCGACTTCGCGCCCGTGGGATTGGCGGTGGCGGTCGTGGGCCTCGCGTTCCTCGCCCTCATCGGCTGGCGGATCATTCCGCAACGCGAGAGCGGCAACGCCATGGCCGAGCTGGCGGCAATGAAGAACTATGTCAGCGAACTGGTGGTCGAGGCCAAGGCGAAGGCCATCGGCCAGCGAATCGCCGATCTCGACCCGATCGCAGACGAACACGACACGCAGATCGTGGGCCTCGTCCGCAAGGACAAGCGCCTGCCCGGACGGGCGCGCGCCGAAGAGATCCTGGAGGGTGACCTGCTGGTCGTCGAGGGGGCGCCCGAGGCGCTCAACAATCTCGCCTCGGCGCTCGGCCTCGGCTTCCAGGGCAAATCCGGGGAGAAGGCCCCGCTCGACGCCGGCCAGGGTTTCATCGAGGCCGTGGTCAGCCAGGAAAGCCGCCTCATCGGACGCTCGGCCAACGAGGTGCAGATGCTGCGCGGCTACGGGATATCGCTGCTCGGCATCTCGCGGCGCGGCAAGACGCTGCGTCAACGCGTGCGACGCACGCCCTTGCAGGCGGGCGACGTGCTGCTCCTGCTGGGCGCGAGCGAGAGCATGGACGAGGTGCTGGCGCGGCTCGATTGCCTTCCGCTCGCCCGCACCCCCACCCTGACCCGTCACGACAAGGCGCTGCTCGCCATAGGTCTCTTCGTCGGAGCCATAGCGCTTTCCGTCTCGGGCTTCCTGCCGCTGACCATCGGCCTCAGCCTCGTGGTGATCGCTTATGTGCTCACGGACATCGTGCCGATCCGCGAAGTCTACGAGGCGATCGACTGGCCCATCATCATCCTCCTCGGCGCGCTCATCCCCATGGGCGAGGCGCTGGAAAGCTCGGGCGGCACGATGCTCATCGCCGACGCCATCGCGCAGACGACGCAGACCATGCCCGCATGGGTGGCGCTGACGACGATGCTGGTGGTGACGATGCTGCTCTCCGACATCCTCAACAACGCGGCGACCGCAGTGATCGCCGCGCCCATCGCCTATGGACTGGCGAACGCCATGGGGGTCAATCCGGACGCCTTCCTGATGGCAGTCGCCATCGGGGCGAGCTGCGCCTTCCTCACCCCCATCGGGCACCAGAACAGCCTGCTCATCATGGGACCGGGCGGCTACGAGTTCTCCGACTACTGGAAGTTCGGCCTGCCGCTCGAAGTGCTGACGGTCGTCGTCGCCGTGCCGGCGATCCTCGTCTTCTGGCCGCTCTAGGTGCGTTGGGATTAGGTGGAGTTTAGCTAGCGCAATGAGGTTTCCTTAAGGGCGCGGGCATATCCTCGCGCCAGCCCTGGAGCCCCTCGCGCATGTCCCTACCGGCGACCCTCTCTCTCGACGACAGCACCTTGCTGTTCGTCAACGCGGTCGTCTGCGTCACCTCCGGCATCCTCTACTGGCTCGACGTGCGCCGGCAGCCGCATACGGCGGCGCTCTGGTGGGGGCTGACCTTCGTTTTCGGCAGCATGCCCGGCTTCATCTACGTCGCCGCCCACGAGCTGGGCCAGCCCTGGCTCTATCCGGTCGGCAACGGCATCGTGGTGCTGGCGGTGGCGTTCATCTGGACGGGCGCGCGCGCCTTCAACCAGCGCCCGGCGCCGCCCGCAGCCTGGCTCACCGGGCCGATCCTCGTGGTTGCGATACCGCTGCTGTCGGAGCGGAGCTTCCACGAATGGAGCGGGGGACTGCCCTATCTTGCAGGCGTTGCGCTCTATTGCCTCATGGCGGCGCGCGAGTTCCTCAGCCCGCGGGGCAAACGCCTGCAGAACCACGTGGTCCTCGGCGCGGCGGTCGGTGTCGCGGGCCTCTTCTACACGATGCGGGCGACCGCCTTCGTGATGCTCGGGCCCTACGATCCGGTATTCGAGGCTCTGTTCGGACCGCAGGTGGCAACGCTCGTCTCGCTGCTCCTCATCATGGTGTGCAGCTTCTCGCTCGTCGCGCTCGGCAAGGAGATGGGCGAGGCGGCGCTGCGGCGCGCCGCGACCATCGACGGGCTGACGCAGGTGATGAACCGCGCCGCCTTCAACCGCGCGGCCGACGCGCGCCTGCGCACCCTCGCCGCGACCCGTGCGCCGGCAACGGCGCTGATCTTCGATCTCGACCACTTCAAGGCGATCAACGATACCTTCGGCCACGCGGCCGGCGACGAGGTGCTGATCCGCTGCGCCGAGACGGTGGGCAAATGCCTCGAGGCGGGCGACCTCTTCTGCCGCTATGGCGGAGAGGAGTTCGCCGTGCTGCTGCCGGGCGTCGGACCGGAGAAGGCCGGTCGGGTCGCCGCGCGCATCCTCGCCACCATCCGCGCCGTCGCGATACAGACCGAGCGCGGCCTGGTGCGGCCGACCGCCAGCATCGGGCTTGCCTGCGCGCTGCCGGGGGAGACGGATCTGTCCGCTCTCATCAGCCGCGCCGACGAGGCGCTCTACATGGCCAAGCAGGCCGGCCGCAACCGGGTGGAAGAGCACCGGGCGGCGGCTTGAAGAAAGGGCGCCCTGGGGCGCCCTTCATCACGCGACGTTCAACCCCTTGGTCAGTTCCAGCGCCTGGCGCTCGAAGAGGCGGCGATAGATGCCGCCCTTGAGGCCGATGAGGCTCTGGTGGCTGCCTTCCTCGACGATGCGGCCCCTGTCGAAGACAAGGAGCCTGTCGAGGGATTTGACCGTCGAGAGCCGGTGGGCGATGACGAGCGTGGTGCGCCCGACCATCAGCCGCTCCATCGCCCGCTGGATCAGCACCTCGCTCTCGGAATCGAGGCTCGAGGTCGCCTCGTCGAGAATGAGGATCGGGTTGTCGGCCAGGAACGCCCGGGCGATGGCGACGCGCTGCCGCTCGCCGCCCGAGAGCTTGACGCCCCGCTCGCCGACCAGCGTCTCATAGCCCTTGGGGAGCTCCTCGATGAACTCGTGCGCGCTCGCGAGCCTTGCCGCCTCGATGATCTCGGCGCGGGTCGCTTCGGGGCGCGCATAGGCGATGTTCTCGGCCAGCGAGCGGTGGAACAGCACCGGCTCCTGCTGGACGATGGCGATCTGGCTCCTGAGCGAGGCCTGCTGCACGTCGGCGATGTTGGCGCCATCGATGGTGATGGCGCCGCCATTGACGTCGTAGAGGCGCTGGATGAGCTTGACGAAGGTCGTCTTGCCCGAACCCGAGTGTCCCACGAGACCCACGCGCTCGCCCGCCCGGATATCGACCGAAAAGTCCCGGTAGAGGGGCGTTGCATGCGCGCCGTAGCGGAAGGTGACGCGATCGAACGAAATCGCGCCCTTGCCGATGCGGATGGGCTTGGCGCCGGGCTTGTCCTCGATGCCGAGGGGGTGCTTTTCGAGCAGGACCAGCTCCTCCATGTCGTTGACAGCACGCTGGAGGTTGCGAATGTCCTGACCCACTTCGCGCAGATATCCCTGCAGCACGAAGAACATGGCAAGCACGAACGTGATGTCGCCGGGGCTCGCCATTCCCTGTTGCCAGAGGACGAGGCCGGTGCCCAAGAGGCCCGCCTGCATGGTCACCATCATGAAGCCCTGAATGGTGCCGTTGAGCGTGCCGCGCCGCCAGGTGCGCCGCGTGCGGCTGTCCCATTTGCGCAGGACGCCCTTGAGGCGGGTTTCCTCGCGGTCCTCGGCGCCGAACGCCTTGACCACGGGATTGCAGCTCACCGCATCGGCCAGCGCGCCGCCGAGGCGCGTGTCCCAGGCATTGGCGAGGCTTGCCGCCGGAGCGACGAACCCCATCGAGAGCGTCACGGTGACGGCGATGTAGATCACCGAGCCCACGCCAACCACCAGGCCCATGATCGGCCAGTGCAGGGCCATCAGCACGGTGGCGCCGACCAGCATGACGACGCTCGGCAGCAGGGCCACCAGCAGCAGGTCGTTGAGGGCGTCGAGCGCCCACATGCCGCGGGTGATCTTGCGCACGGTCGAGCCGGCGAAGCTGTTGGCGTGCCAGTCGGTCGAGAAGCGCTGCACCCGGTGGAAGCCGCTGTTGACGATCTCGGCCATCATCTTGAGCGTCAGCTTGATGATGCCGTTGAAGATGAAGTAGCGCAGCGTGACGCCGGTGAGGCCGAGCGCCACCGCGATGGCGAAGGCCCGCATCGCCTGCATCCAGGCCGTCTGTTCGCTGTTGGAGGCGTTGGTGATGGCGTCGACGATCTGGCCGGAGAACAGCGGGATCATCACCTCGGCCAGCGTCGAGACGATGACGAGCCCGCCGATCAGGGCGATGCGCCGGGGCTGGGTGCCCCACTGGCGGAAGACGAAGCCGAGCACGTTGCGGAACGCGTCGGCGCGGAAATCGAGTTTCTTGCGACTCATATTGGCATCCGGCCGCGTTCACCGCTGGCCGGCCTTATGGAAAAAGCAAAGGAAAACAGCCGGGAACAGGGCACAATGCCCCTCAAGTCAAACCGGCTATGCTCTTGAAGAAACCGCAGGCGGCGCGCTGGCGGGCCGCGGATGGCGACGACCTAACGTCGCGGATTCCCGGATGGGAGGACGATAAACGGTGCTGCCATGTAACGCCTCCCTTTGCCTTGGAATGGTGCGGAAGACGATCTTTAGCCAAAGCCCCCGCATTTGCCAACAGGCAAAAAATCGGCGCGGGAGAAAGTGTTGCCGGGCGACAACAGGGGATGGCCTCGGTGGCTCACGGGCCCACCCCCACCCCTGCCTCTTTTACACATCTCCCAGCCCACCAGACGCTACGCCACCCCGCCTGCCTTCCTCCGCTTGACAAAAAAAAAAAAAACATTACAGCCAACACACTGTCCCTACTAGTTGCCAGCAGCACCCTTACCCTTT
>NZ_JZEX01000051.1 GCF_000969415.1 Devosia geojensis
ACCCACCACACTCACCTCCCCCCTTGTGGGGGAGGCCAGGAGGGGGGTAACCCTCCTCAAGCACGAAACCCCGACTGACCACCCACCCACGAGAGAAACCATCATGACCATTCGCTTCGGCCTTCTTGGTGCGGGCCGCATCGGCAAGGTGCACGCCCGGGCCGTCACCGGCAATCCCAAGGCCAGGCTCGTCGCCGTCGCCGATGCCTTCCCCAAGGCCGCCGACGACATCGCCGCCGCCTATGGCTGCGACGTGCGCACCATCGACGAAATCCTCGCATCCAGCGATATCGACGCCGTGGTCATCTGCACGCCGACCGACACCCACGCCGACCTCATCGAAGCGTTCTCAAAGGCCGGCAAGGCGATCTTCTGCGAAAAGCCGGTCGACCTCGACGTGGCGCGCGTGCGCGCCTGCCTGAAGACGGTCGAGCAAACCGGCGCCACCCTGATGGTCGGCTTCAACCGCCGCTTCGATCCGCATTTCCAGGCCGTGCGCGCCGCCATCGATGCCGGCGACATCGGCGAGGTCGAGATGGTCACCATCGTCTCGCGCGATCCGGGCCCGCCGCCCGTCGACTACATCAAGCGCTCCGGCGGCATCTTCCGCGACATGACCATCCACGATTTCGACATGGCCCGCTTCCTCTTGGGCGAAGAGATCGAAACCGTCTCCGCCGCCGCCTCGGTCCTCGTCGACAAGGCCATCGGCGGGGCCGGCGACTACGACAGCGCCAGCGTCATCCTGACGACCGCGTCCGGCCGCCACGCCACCATCTCCAACTCGCGCCGCGCCACCTACGGCTACGACCAGCGCATCGAGGTCTTGGGCTCGAAGGGGTCCGCCGCCGCCGAGAACCAGCGCCCCGTCTCCATCGAAATCGCCACCGCCGCCGGCTACACCCGCCCGCCGCTCCATGATTTCTTCATGACGCGTTACACCGAGGCCTACGCCAACGAAATCAAAGCCTTCATCGACGCCGTTGAATCGAAATCCAAACCCACCCCCTCCGGCCAGGACGGCCTCGCCGCCCTGGTACTCGCTGAGGCCGCGCTGAAATCCGTCAAGGAGGGCAGGGCGGTGAAGGTGAGCGAATAGGGCGGTTGTTTGCACCACGACGCCTCCGGATATACATTCTGTTGCGGAGGTGTCGCGATGAGAATTGAAAAACGCGCTGGTTCCTGGGCCCTGGTTGATGTTCCCGACGAGGCCGTCAAAGCTTTGCAGGCGAATGAGGGTGATGAAGTGTCTTATAGCATCACCGACTCCAAAGTTGAGCTTGTGAAGCAGGCCTCGATCGAGGAAACGATCGCTCGTATTCGTGCGATGAGCCGGCCGCTCCCACCTGGTTGGAAGTTCGATCGCGAAGAGGCCAACAAGCGCGGCTCGGAATGACCGCGCCTTTCCTCGATTCCAATGTCCTCGTCTATACCATCAGCAAGGATAGCCGCGCAGAGCGAGCATATGATCTGTTGCGCAATGGCTATGTCCTCGGCGTTCAAACTCTCAACGAGTTCGCCAATGTAGCGCGCCGCAAATTTGAACTAACATGGCCCGAGGTCAGCGAGGCATCTGCTCGTTTGGCTGTGCATGCGTCTTCGATCATGCCTACCGAGATCGAAGATCATAGGCGCTCCTTTCAAATCGCCGAGCGGCACCGCCTCTCGATCTACGATTCCCTGATGCTCGCGATTGCCCTGCGCGCCGACTGCACCACCTTCTACTCCGAGGATCTCCACCACGGTCTCGTCGTCGAGGACCGCCTCACGGTCCTCAACCCCTCCGCTGAGCTCAGTCCCTACTTCAACAGCCACTCATGCTCGGCCGCGTTGTGGAATTTCCACGTCCGGTGCGGCCCGGCCATCACGTTGAGATAGTAGCTGTCATAGCCGTGCACGGTGGCCACCGGGTGGTATCCCTTGGGCACCAGGCTCACGTCCCCGTCCTCCACCGCCATGGCGACGTCGAGGCTGCGGTCGTCGGTGTAAACCCGCTGGAAGGCAAAGCCCTGCGGCGGGTTGAAGCGGTGGTAGTAGGTCTCCTCCAGCAGGCTCTCGTACGGCAGGTTGTCGGTGTCGTGCTTGTGCGGCGGATAGCTCGAGGTGTTGCCCGCCGGCGTGATTACCTCCACCACCAGCAGCGAATGCGCCGGGTCGGTCTCGGGCAGGATGTTGGTCACATAGCGCGTGTTGGAGCCCTTGCCGCGCGTGATCCTGGGGTTCGTCCCCGGTGCGATGACCCGCGCCGCATACGCCCCGCGCACGCCCGGCGCCGCACATACGGCAAGCTCCAGAGCCGTTGCCGCCTCCGCCCGCCAGCTTGCCCCCGCCGGCACATAGACGGAATAGGGCTCCCCCTCGAACGGCGACATGCGTTCGCCGAGCTCGCCGAAATCCTGCCCGTCGACACTGATCCGCGCCTTGCCCGAAACCAGCACCAGGCACACTTCATCGCTCCCCGTCTCGCCGCCAGCCGTCCCGCCCTCGGAGAGCCTGTGAAGCTTGAACCCCACATAGGTCCAGCCGGCGCTCTTGGGCGTCACGTCGTGGACGAGGCCCGTGTCACCCTTCGGACGGAGGCGGAGGTTGGGTGTCGTTGCCATTGGTCGGGTTCTCCTTGGGGAAGCTGATGAAGAAGCTGTAGATCGCGTAGCCGAGGAGGGCGGTGGTCAGCAGGCCCCAGAGCTGGTCCCGGTTGAACGCCCACTCCCAAACGCACCATGCCGCGACGATCCCCGTGACGAGCACGCGCCGCCACAGCGGCCTGAACCAGTTGACGTCGTTCTGCTTCAAGCCCCGTTCTCCCTGGTTCGCTTGCCGATAAGATCGGCGGTTCTTTCGCCTCCCTCCCCCTTGAGGGGAGGGAACGAGGGTGGGGGTGGCTGCGTAAGCCACCGACGCTTCCGTCACACCTTCGGAAACCCTTGCGTCTCGACCGTATACCCCGCCCTCGTCATCACGCGCATCAATTCCTTGTAGCCGACCTCGGCCATCTTGGCCGGCGGGTTCGCCTTCGGGTCCTGCTCGGCCTCGACTACGAACCAGCCCTCATAGCCGTGGTCGGCGAACCGCTGCACGATCGCGCCGAAATCGAGCGATCCGTCCCCCGGCACCGTGAACGCCCCCAGCGCCACCGCGTCGAGGAAGCTTTGCCGGCTGCGGTCGAGCCCGTCGACCACCGGGCGCCGGATGTCCTTCACATGCACGTGGTTGATGCGCTTGTGGTGGTTGTCGATCGCCCGCAGCACGTCTCCGCCGGCGAACGCCAGGTGCCCGGCATCCAAAAGCAGCGGAATGCCCTCGCCCGAATGACGCATGAACGTGTCGAGCTCCGGCTCGGTCTCCACCACCGCCGCCATGTGGTGGTGGTAGGAGAGGGGCATGCCCTGCTCGGCGCACCATTCGCCGAATGCGGTCACCTTTTTCGCATAGGCCTTCATCTCGTCGTCGGCGAGCCTCGGCTTGGTCGCCAGTGGCTTGCCGCGATCTCCCTGGATCGAGCGGCCGACTTCTCCATAGACGATGCACGGCGCATCGACCGCCTTGAACAGCTCGATCATTGGCGCGATGCGGTCCTTGTTGGCTGCGATGTCCTCGTCGACCAGCGTCCCGGAGAACCACCCGCCGCAAAGCGTCACGTCCGCGGCCTTCAGGATCGGCAGCAGCACCTCCGAATCCTCCGGAAACCGCCGCCCCTTCTCCATGCCGGTGAACCCGGCCGAGCGCGATTGCTTAAGGCACTCCTCGAGCGAAACATCGTCGCTCAGCTCAACGAGATCGTCGTTCCACCACGCAATGGGCGACATGCCGAGTTTGGCTTTCAATTCAAGGCTCCGGTTTGGACTGGCGCTCTCGGCGCTCGTTGACGTTGTTGTTACCCCTCATCCGCCCTTCGGGCACCTTCTCCCACAAGGGGAGAAGGAAGGTGGGCCAACCGCCGGCCGACGTGGGAGGCACCACCCCTTCTCCCCTCGTGGGAGAAGGTGGATCGGCCGCAGGCCGGAGACGGATGAGGGGGTTATCCCACCCGCTGCGCCTTCAGCGCCTTCACATAAGCCTCGCGCGCCGCGTTCACCTCACGCCGTTCGGAAACCTCCGGCACCGCCACGTCCCACCAGAACCCGCCGGCTTCCGTGGTGATCAGCGGATCGGTGTCGATCACGATGACGCTCGTCACCGCCTCGTCCTCGCTCTCGCGCAGCGCCGTCTCGAGCTCGCTGATCGAGCCGACCTTGCGCGCCTTGGCGCCGAGCGCAGCGGCGTGCGCGGCAAAATCGATTCCCGGCAGCGTCACATGGCGCGTGTCCTTCATCAAATTGTTGAAGTTCGCTCCGCCCGTCGCCATCTGCAGCCGGTTGATGCAGCCATAGCCGGAATTGTCGAGCACCACGATGGTGATCTTGGCCCCCAGCATCACCGAGGAGACGATCTCGGAGTTCAGCATCAAATAGCTGCCGTCGCCGACCATCACCACCACGTCGTCCTTGGGGCGCGCTAGCTTGACGCCCAGCCCCCCGGCGATCTCGTAGCCCATGGTCGAGAACCCGTATTCCAGGTGGTAGCTGCCCGGCCCGCCGGCCTTCCACAGCTTGTGCAGCTCGCCCGGCAGGCCGCCCGCCGCGCACACCAGCGTCGCCTCCGGCCGCGCCCGCTGCACGGCGCCGATCACCTGCGCGTCCGAGGGCAGGGCGTTGGTCGCCGCTGTCGCCGCCTCCGCGTCCTTGAGCCATGCGGCCTTTCCGTCACGGGCCCGCTGCGTCCATTCCGAGGCGACCTGCCAGCCCGTCAGCCCCTGCACCAACGCCGAAAGCCCGACCCGCGCGTCCGCCACCAGCGGCATGGCGTTGTGCTTGGCCGCATCGAACGGCTGCACATTGAGCCCGATGATCCTGAGGTCCTCGTTGCCGAACAGCGCCCACGAGCCGGTGGTGAAATCCTGTAGCCGCGTGCCGACCGCCAGCACCACGTCCGCTTCCTGCGCCAGCGCATTGGCCGCCGAGGTGCCGGTCACGCCGACCGAGCCCATGTTGAGCGGATGGTCGTGGGGCAGGGAGCTCTTGCCCGCCTGTGTCTCCATCACCGGAATGCCGAATGTCTCGGCAAAGCCCGAAAGCACGTCGCTCGCCTGCGAATAGAGCACGCCGCCCCCGGCGATGATCACCGGCTTCTTGGCACCGCGCAGCGCCGCCGCCGCTTCCGCGAACTCGTCCGCGTCCGGCATGATCCGGCGCTGCGTCCACACCTTCTCGGCAAAGAAGCTTTCCGGATAGTCATAAGCTTCCGCCTGCACGTCCTGGCAGAGCGCCAGCGTCACCGGCCCGCACTCGGCCGGGTCGGTCAGCACCTGCATGGCCCGCCGCAGCGCCGGGATGATCTGCTCGGGCCGCGTGATGCGGTCGAAATAGCGGCTGACCGGCTTGAACGCGTCGTTGACCGTGATCGTGCCGTCGCCGAAATCCTCGGCCTGCTGCAACACCGGGTCCGGCAGCCGGTTGGCGAAGACATCGCCCGGCAGCAGCAGCACCGGCAGCCGGTTGACGTGCGCCAGCGCCGCCGAGGTCACCATGTTGAGCGCGCCCGGTCCGATCGAGGTCGTCACCGCCATGAACCGCTGCCGGAAGCTCGCCTTGGCATAGGCGATGGCCGCGTTGGCCATGCCCTGTTCGTTCTGCCCGCGATAGGTGGGCAGCTCGTCCCTGACCGCATAGAGCGCCTCGCCGACGCCCGCCACGTTCCCGTGCCCGAAAATGGCGAACACCCCGCCGAAGATCGGCACCGTCTCGCCCCCGACCACCGTCTTCTGCGCCGTCAGGAACCGCGCCACGGCCTGCGCCATCGTCAATCGAACTGTCTTCTGGCCCATGGCCTCACCTTCCAACATTCAAATTCAAGGGGCGCCGGCACCATCCCACCTCACCCCACCGGATGTCACCCCGGCGCAGGCCGGGGCCCATCCTGAGATTTCCCGACAGCCGCAAGGTGTATGGGCTGTCCCGCACCATCTCTGCCCCCTCATCCGTCTCGCGCTTTCAGCGCGATCCACCTTCTCCCACGAGGGGAGAAGGGAGGGCGGCCACCCCGGCAATCTATAGTGCGCGACGCCATCCCCGCCGAACCGTCGATTTTGCACCACCCCTTCTCCCCTCGTGGGAGAAGGTGCCCCGCAGGGGCGGATGAGGGGGCTTCACGCCGCCTCCACCTCGCCCAGCCTCTGCCATATCCCCACCAGCGCCCCGAACCGGCCGGCCATGTCGGCCACCGCCTCGTCGTCGCTCATCCTGCCCGCCAGCCACGCCTTCGCCGCCTCGGCAAAGATCGTGCGGCCCACGGCAAATCCCTTCACGGACCGCGCCGAGCGCGCCGCGCGGAACCCGGCCTCCAGCGCCTCCTGCGGTGCGTCTAGCCCCAGCAGCACCACGCCCCGGCAATAGGGGTCGCGCGCCTCGATCACCGCATCGATCGCCGCCCATGCGCCGCGGCTCGCCTGCGGCTCGAGCTTCCACCAGTCGGGCTTCAGCCCCGCGTCGTAGAGCTCGGTCAGCGCCCGGGCCACCGTCCCGTCGTCGAGCGTTCCGTGCTTGCCCGCGATGATCTCGATCAGGATCTCGCGTCCGACCTTCCTCGCCGCATCGTAGGCCGCGCGCAGCTTTTCCACCTGCTCGCGCTTCAGCTCTTCCGGGTCGTCCGGATGGTAGAAGCACAGCACCTTGATGCAATGGTCCACCGGCCAGTCGACGAGCCGCGAGCCGAGGTCCTGGCTGAACTCGAACTTCAGCGGGCGCGAGCCCGGCAGCTCGATCGGCTTGGCGATCCAGAAGTCCGCGATCGCCCCGGCGGCGAACAGCGCGTCGCGCCCGTATTTGTCGTCGATCAGCATGCCGAAGCCCGGCCGCCCGGCCGCGATCTGCCTTGCCGCCTTCACCGCCAGCGCCTTGAACGCGGGCAGCCGCGCCAGTTGGCGCGCATCCCCGCCGCAAAGCTCCTCGAGCTGGCTACGATGGTCGACGGCGAGCGCCATCAGCTCGGGGATCTCGCGCCGCCGGTTCGTCGCCCAGTGGATATGGTTGAGCGCCGCGTCCTTGCGCAACGCCCGCTCGTTGCTGCCGTTCTTGAGGAAATACTGCAGCTCCTCCCAGCTCGGATATTCCGGCGCGCAGAGCAGCCGCGAGACCGCGAACGCGCCGCAGGCGTTCGCCCAGGTCGCCGAGGTGCCATGCGCCTCGCCGGCAAGCCACCCGCGAAGATACCCGCTCATGAACGCGTCGCCCGCGCCCAGCACGTTGTAGACCTCGATGGGGAACCCTCGCCCTACGATCCCGTGCTCCAGGTCGTCGGGGATCGGCCCGTCATAGACGATGCAGCCCATGGGGCCGCGCTTGAGGACGATCGTGCCGGAGGAGAGTGCGCGGATCGTCCGGAGCGCCGATTTGATGTCGGCCTCGCCCGCCGCGATCAGCACCTCTTCCTCGGTGCCCACGATCAGGTCGCAGTCGGCCAGCACCGAGCGGTACTGGGCCGAAACCGTGTCCGACGCCACGTAGCGCTCGAACCCGGCCTCGTGTCCGGCAAGGCCCCAGAGGTTCGGCCGGTAGTCGAGGTCGAACACGACCTTCCCGCCATTGGCCTTGGCGATGCGGATGGCCTTCTTCTGCGCCGCTTCGCTGTTGGCTTTCGAAAAATGCGTGCCCGTCACCACGATGGCGCGGGCGCTGGCGATGAACGCCTCGTCGATGTCGCCCTCGTCGAGCGCCATGTCGGCGCAGTCGGTGCGGTAAAAGATCATGGGCGAGACACCCTCGGCCTCGACGGCGAGCAGCACCAGCGCCGTCAGCCGCTCCTTGTCCGTCGCGATGCCCTTGGTCTCGACGCCCTCGCGCGCGAGCTGTTCGCGGATGAACCGGCCCATCTGCTCGTTGCCCACGCGCGTGACGAGCGCCGATTTCAGCCCCAGCCGCGCCGTGCCGACCGCGATGTTGCACGGGCACCCGCCGACCGATTTGGCAAAGCTCCCGATATCCTCGAGCCGCGTGCCGATCTGCTGGCCGTAGAGGTCGACCGAGGCGCGACCGATGGTGATGACGTCGAGCATCTTCGTCCCGTCAGATGGGTGTGTGTCGTTCAAGGGAACCCTCCCGGACCGGCCAGGTTGCCTCCCGGCCGCATTGCGCGCATGGACATGCAGGTCAAATGAAACACTGGTTCCCGTTATTCGTCAACATAGAATATCCATTCCAAATATGGATTTGTGTCAGTGGAGTCACGTTTGTCACCATCGGTGGGTGTAAGGGTAACATTCGGTTAAAATGTCAGCACACTCCTGCCCTCTGGTTTAATCGCCTATCGCGCCGCTTCCCGGCGCCGCTTCTCGGCAATGCTCACCGTCAGCGCCATGGCGAAGGCCATGCTCGCCGAGAGCGAGCGGAACCCCGCATGGTCGGCCTCCGCCACCTCGAACCACACCTTCGAGCAATCGGCGAGCGGCGAGAAGGCCGAATCCGTCAGCGACACCACCGGCACGCCGCGGCTCGCCAGCGCCCGCGCCTGTCCCGCGCTTTCCGAGGCATAGGGCGAGAAGCTGACGGCAAAGGCCGCGTCCTTCGGCCCCGCGAACGCCAGCAGGTCCTCGTCGATCCCCGCCGAGGTGCCGACCAGCACGCTCTTCACCTTCAGCTTGCCGAAGGCATAGGCCATGTAGTTGCTGATGGGGTAGGAGCGGCGCTTGGCGATGAGGTAGACCGTGTCGGCGCCCGCCAGGATCTCCACCGCCCGCTCGAAGGCCTGCGGATCGACGCTGCCGGCGAGCGCATCGAGCGACCTGTGCGCCGCCGCCACGAACCCGTTGAAGATCGAGGCGCTTTCCGAAAGCTCCGCCCCGTTCTGCTCGAGGTTGCGCAGCCGCTCCTCATAGCTCGACGTGCGCTCCTTGAGCCGCGCCCGGAAGATCTGCTGCAGTCCCGAAAACCCCTCGAACCCGAACTGTTGGGCGAACCGCACCAGCGTCGAAGGCTGGACCTCCGCCGATTCCGCGATGCTCGCCGCCGTCCCGAACGCAATCTCGTCCGGATTGTCGAGCGCATAGGCCGCCACCTGCACCAGGCGTTTGGGCAACTCGCGCCGCCGCAGCAGGATCGCCGCGCGCAGCGCCTCGAAATCCTGAGGGGGTACTACTTTATCCCCGTTCACCGCCATTGCGCTAAACTCCCCTCGAAAACCAACGGAAATGGGCTCCATCATCCGAATACCGCAAATGCGATCAAGCGGGAGTGGAAAATTCATTTCGATTTGTGAATATACGGCATAAAAATTTCAATGGGTGGAAATATCGAATGAAGGATACCATCGGCATCGGCCTCATCGGCACCGGCTATATGGGCAAATGCCACGCGCTCGCCTGGAATTCGGTCAAGGCTGTGTTCGGCGATGGTCCGCGTCCGCGCCTCGTGCACCTGGCCGAAGTCTCCGCCGATCTCGCCGCCGGGCGGGCAGGGGAGTTCGGCTTCGCCCGCTCGACCGGCGACTGGCGTGCCCTCATCGCCGATCCGCAGGTCGATGTCGTCTCCGTCACCACCCCCAACGCCTTCCATGCCGAAATGGCCATTGCCGCGCTCGAGGCCGGCAAGCACGTCTGGTGCGAAAAGCCCATGGCCACCGCCTTCGCCGATGCCGAGCGCATGGCCGCCGCCGCCAAGGCGTCGGGCAAGGTCGCCATCCTCGGCTACAACTACATCCAGAACCCGCTGATCCGCCACATTGGCAAGCTGCTGGAGCAGGGGACCATCGGCACCGTCAACCACGTACGCGTCGAGATGGATGAGGATTTCATGGCCGATCCGGAGGCGCTGTTCTACTGGAAGAGCGAAGCCTCCTCCGGCTACGGCGCCCTCGACGATTTCGCCGTGCACCCGCTCTCGCTGCTGCATGTGCTTTTCGGCGGTGTCGCCCGCGTCATGACCCACATGGCCAAACCCTACGCCGACCGTCCGCTGCGCGAGGGCGGTCGCCGCCCCGTCGAGACCTACGATATCGCCAACGTCCTCTTCGAGCTCGACAACGGCGCCTCCGGCGTCCTCAGCGTCAACCGCTCCGCCTGGGGCCGCAAGGGCCGCATCGCCCTCCAGGTCTTCGGCTCGAAGGGCTCCATCGTCTACGATCAGGAGCGCATGAACGAGCTGCAGCTCTACACCACCTCGGACAACGCCACCGAGCAGGGTTATCGCACAATCCTGTCGGCACCCCACCACCCGCCCTATGATCGCTTCATCCCCGCACCTGGCCATGGCCTCGGCTTCAACGACTTGAAGATCATTGAAGCCCACGAACTGCTCCAGGCCATCGCCGGCCGCCCGGCCCGCGTCATCGATTTTGCGCAGGGCCTCGAGATAGAGCGCACCGTCCACGCCATGGCCCGTTCCCACGAGGAGAGGGCATGGGTCGAGGTGTAAAGATAAGCGATATCAATAGGTTACTTGTCTGAGTTGCGCCGCCGGTATATCCGCGCTTCGTAAAGCATCGTGCCGCCTGCGAAAACGATCCAGGCGATGACGAAGCTGATGAGCAGCGGCACGAACTGCGACGTCGGCTGCCACACGATGATGATGAGGAACGCCGCATAAGCCAGCCCCTCCAGCGTCTTGCGCTCGAGGAAATAGAGTGTCCACGGCTTGCGCGAGGCTTCCGACGAGAAGATCAGCCCGATCCCCGCCACCGCCAGCAGGAACAGCGGCACAGCCATCACCCGCAGGAAGATGATCTCCAGCGGCTCGCCGGTGAAGAACCCGGCGATCGCCACCAGCAGCACCACCGCAATCGCTGCCCCATAGCGCTGCAACCGCAGGAACTCCCCCGTCGGCGTCGGCTCCTGTTCGGCCATGGTCGTCATCCTTCAAGGCATTGTCAGGCCACGATCTTGAGCCCGTTCGCCCGCGAAGACAACAGCCTGGCTTGGCACGACGCTGCCACCACTGCGATGTCACCCCGGCGCAGGCCGGGGCCCATCCTGAGATACCTCGACAGCCGCAAGGTGTATGAACCGGGCGGGAATGTAAGCGGCGCTCCTCCCGCGCCCGTGGACGTGTTCAGGGCTGGTTCCCGGCCTTCGCCGGGATGACAACGGTGGGGTGGGCCAGATGTGCCCACCCCCAAACCTCATGAAACCCTAAGCGCTTTCCAGCACCGGCGCCCGCGTCGGCAACCGCCCCCGATCCTGCCGCATGATGTAGATCGAGGCTCCAAGGATCAGCGCCGCCCCCGGCCAGAACAGCACGCCCGGGATCTGCCCCAGCACCAGCCAGCCGGCAAGGATGTTGAGCGGCAGTTTCAGGTCGTCGAACGGCTGCAGATAGGTCGCGTCGGCCACCTTGTAGGCGAGGCTGAAGAAGTATTGCGCCCCCGCCGTCACCACGCCCAGCAGCACGATCAGCCACAGCGCATCGCCCCCCGGCAGCTCGAAGTCGAAGCCGGTCGCGAGGCTTGGCGGAAGGGTGCCCGCCGGCAGGACGGCGACCGCGATGCCGAGGATGAGGCCGATCAGCAGGTGGTTGGGCGTGATCAGCACCAGCATGTAGAGGGTCAGCGATTCCGGCGCCTCGTCGCGCGTCAGGTACTTGGTGATGACCGAGACCGTGCCCCAGCACGCCGCGGCCAGCACCGGCAGGATCGAGGCCCAGGTGAATTGCTCCGAGCCGATCTGCGAGACCAGCAGCGCCCCGACGAACCCGACCACGGTCGCGCCAAGCCGCTGCGCCGTCAACTTTTCCCCGAGGAAAAGCGTCGCCCCGGCGAGGATGAAGAACGGCCCGGTCATCGAGAGCGTCACCATCTGCCACACCGGCACGCCACTGGCGAAGCCGAAGGCGAAGAACTGCACGCCCAGTGCCGAGAGGAACGCCCGCGCCTCGTGCGCCACCGGGTGCCTGGTCTTTAAGGCCCCGAACCCGATCCGCAGGATCAGCGGCAGCGCGAACACCGTGGCGATCACGTACTGCCAGAAGACCACCGCCGTCGACGGCACGCCCATCTGCCAGGTCACGATCGGGGTGACGACATTGATGACGGCGAAGGTGACACCCGCGCCGAGCATGAACAGAGCCCCGAGCACCGAGGCATTGGAAGTAGAGGAAACCTGGCTCATCTTTGTCCTTTCCGTAACCAGTTTCCCCAGGGTTACGGGAAGGAGCGGCAACCTGCGTCCGGCCGAAGACCGGACGCCGGCGAGCCGGCACAGGCATCCCGTTCTCTCTCATCCGGACTATGACCGTCGGCTTCGGAATCGCACCGAATCTGCTGACCCGAACCCCGAAAGGTCCGGCGCTCGCGGGCTCAGGCTTTCGCCATTACCGCCGGTGGGGACTTCCACCCCGCCCTGAGAACGTACGTGCAGTCATCTGCACGGCGGGAAAGGTAGGGGACGAAGGGCAGGGGCGCAAGAAGCAACAAGGATGTGACCTAGTCCCGCATCACCCTTCGGCTGTCGCGAACGCCGGGCCTAGTAAACCTGGCCAACCGCTTCTCGCGCTGAAGCAAACCCCACCCACAGGGTCATCCCCGCGAAAGCGGGGACCTCTGTTTCTCCCGCGGCTCTATATCTCGGCTTTTCGCCGGGATGACAGCCAATGGTTTCAGGCAGAGAAAACGAAAATCCCCGCTCGCGCGGGGATCTCCATCTCGTTCATCCGGCCGCACCTACCCGTTGCGTAGCCAGTTCACGTCGTCCTGCGTCAGCTTGATGCCGAACGCCTTGATCGAGTCCTCGAGCTCGACCAGCCGGCGCGGCCCGATGAGCGGGATGACTGGGAAGGGCTGAGCGACGACATAGGCGAGCGCCACATGGATCGGGTTGGCGCCGATCTTTTTGGCGAACTCGATCGCGCGGTCGCGGCGGCCGAAATTGGCCTCCGAGTACCAGCAGCGCACGATCTCCTCGTCGTCCCGCTTGTCGCGCCCGGCCCGGTCGGTGAAGAACCCGCGCGCCTGGCTCGACCAGGCGAAGTTCGGAATCTGCCGCTCCAGCAGCCACTTGCGCCACTCGTCGTCCGAGGACTGTACGCATCCGGCCCAGATCGGGTCGATCATCTCGGCGAGCGAGAAGTTGTTGGAGAGCGCGGCGGGCCTGGTTTTGCCGGTCTTTTCGGCATAGGCGATGGCCTCGTCGAGGCGCTCGCGCGTCCAGTTGGAGCCGCCGAAGATGCCGCGGATGCGGCCTGCCTCCACCTCAGCGTCCATGGCGTCGACGAACTCGCCGACAGGCACGTCGGTGTTGTCGCGGTGCATGAAATAGACGTCGACATAGTCCGTCTGCAGGCGCTCCAGCGTCTGGGTCAGCTGCTTGCCGATCACGTCCGGGTAGACGAGCGGCGAATGCGCGCCCTTGCCGATGACCACCGATTCCTCACGCACGCCCCGGTTCTTCAGCCATTCGCCGAGCAGCTTCTCGGTATAGCCGCCGCCGTAGATGAAGGCCGTATCGAAGATGTTGCCGCCGGCCTCGTAGAAGGCATCCAGCAGGATCGAGCCGCTGGCGAAGGTCTTGAAGTCCTCAAAGCCCAGCGCCGCGACCGATGCGGACTTGGAAATGCCCGGAATCTGCCGGCGCGGAATGGCGTTGCCCGGCGTGCCGAGCGGCCGGCCGGAGATGGTGTTGACCCGCCTTGCCGCCGTCTCGATGCGGTATTCGATCCCGCTGTCGGCCCGCCACTTGTCGAGTACCCGCGCGTTGCCGAGGCTGTCCGCCCAGGTCATGCCGGGCGCATCGAACTCCTGCCGCCCGTCGAGGATCGCCTTGGAGGCGGCGTCGGCCTCGAACGAATAGACGTGGGCGCTCTCGTTGACGCTGATGCTCTCGCGCTTGCCGTCGTTGAGGATGACCTCGATCTTGCCGAGCCCCTGGTCGCGGTTGCCGCCGGCGAACCAGAAGTCCGGCACCTCGATGCGCCCGAGCGAGCCGTGGATGCGCAACACGTTGTCGAGGTTGACGAAGACCGCGCACGAAACCTGGGCGACGATGCCGTTCTCGAAGGTCAGCACCGCCGCCGCCCACTCGTCCGTCTTCTCCTGGCCGAGATGCGCCGTGCCCGCGACCTTGATGGGGTCGAGGAACGGCTTGCCCGCGGCGACGCCCGCGATATAGCGCGACATCGAGACCGGGTAGCCGCCGACATCGAGGATGCCGCCGCCGGCGAGGTCGTTGGCGAACAGCCGGTGCTCGGGCATGAAGCGCGGCATCTGGAAGCCGAAGCTCGACTGGATCATGCGCACGTCGCCGATGAGCCCGGACGAGATCAGCTCGCCGATCTTGGCGGTCTGCGGGTGCAGCCGGTACATGAACGCTTCGCCCGCGAAGGTGCCCGCCTTGCGGTGGGCGTTGAACACCGCGTCGATCTCGAAGGCGCTGAGCGCCAGCGGCTTTTCGACCAGCACGTGCTTGCCCGTTTCCGCCGCCTTGATCGCCCATTCGGCGTGGTAGGGATGGGGCAGGGCGATGTAGACCGCGTCGACATCCGGGTCGGCGAGCAGGGCGTCATAGCCGGCAACGATCCGCGCGCCCGGAAATTCCTCCGCCAGCCCCGGCCGGTTGGGATCGCGGGTGGCGATCGCCGCCAGCTTGCCGTGCTTGGCATTGGCCAGGCCCCCCTGGAAAGCCTTGGCGATGCTGCCCGGCCCGATAATGCCCCAGCGGATTTTTGTGTCAGTCATGGTCTTGGTCCTTGAGTGGATCCCGTCCCGAGGAGGTCGGCACGGGGGATGGCGTGATGCCGTGGCGCGACCTTGGGAGAGGTGCGCCGAAGAGGTGGGTCAGCGGATGCGTTGCCCCTGACTGTCGAAGAGGTAGGCCCGTTCGGGGTCTATCGAGACGACGATGTGACTGCGGCCGTTTTCGTGGCGCGATTCCTCGCGCTCGACCACCAGCGCCTCGCCGCCGGCGCTGGCATAGACATAGCTGGTCGACCCGAGGTGCTCGGCGACGTCGATGTCGAGGGATATGTCGGCGCCGCCGGCGCCCGCCTCGCCAAAGTGCTCGGCCCGCACGCCCAGCGTCACCGCCTCGCCCACCGTGCCGCCGGTCAACGGCAGGGTAAGCCGCGCGCGGCCGTGGTTGGCAAGCTCCAGCGTGACATTGCCGGCCGCCTTCTCGACGATCGTCGCCGCAAGGAAGTTCATCTTCGGGCTGCCGATGAAGCCGGCGACGAACTGGTTGGCCGGATCGTCGTAGAGGTCGAGCGGCCGCCCGGCCTGCTCGATGATGCCGTCGCGCATCACCACGATCTTGTCGGCCAGCGTCATCGCCTCGACCTGGTCGTGCGTGACGTAGACGATCGTGGTCTTGAGCTCCTTGTGCAGCCGCGCCAGCTCGATGCGCATGTGCACCCGCAGTTCCGCGTCGAGGTTCGACAGCGGCTCGTCGAAGAGGAAGACCTCCGGGTCCCGCACGATCGCCCGGCCGATGGCGACGCGCTGCCGCTGGCCGCCGGACAGTTGCTTGGGATACCGGTCGAGCAGCGGGTCGAGCGCCAGAATCCGTGCCGCTTCGTTGACCTGCCGGGCGATCTCGTCCTTGGGCACGCGGGCGAAACGCAGCGCGAAACCCATGTTTTCCCGGACCGTCATATGCGGATAGAGCGCATAGGACTGGAACACCATGGCGATGCCGCGCTTGGAGGGGTCCACCTCGTTCATGCGCTCGCCGCCTATGTCGAGGTTGCCCGCGGTGATCGTTTCGAGCCCCGCGATCATGCGCAGCAAGGTCGTCTTCCCGCAGCCCGACGGACCGACGAAGACCACGAACTCCTTGTCCTCGATATCGAGGTCGACGCCCTTGATGACCTCGACGTGCCCGAAGGACTTGCGCACGTCCCTAAGCTTTACGCTGCTCATATCGGTGACCTTATTTGACCGCGCCCAGCATGCCTTCGACGAAGCGGCGCTGGAGCAGGAAGAAAATGATGAGGGTAGGCAGGGTGGCGGCGATGGCGCCGACCATGATGACGCCGAAATCGGGCGTGTAGCCGGCCGTGAGCGTTGCCACCACAAGAGTGAGGGTCTTCATCTCGTTGGTCTGCAGCACGATCAGCGGCCAGAGATAGCTGTTCCAGTTGGCCATGAAGACGATGATCGTCGCCGCCGCATAGGTCGAGCGCATCACGGGCATGTAGACGTAGAAGAAGATCTGCCATTCCTTGAGCCCGTCGATGCGGGCGGCGTCGCGCAGCTCGCTCGGGAACGCCTTGGTGGCCTGCCGGAAGTAGAAGATGACGAAGATCGAGGCGATGCCGGGCAGGATGACCGCCTGGTAGGTGTTGATGATCCTGAAGCTCGCCATCATCATGAAGAGCGGGATCATCAGCGCCGCAAAGGGGATCGAGAGCATCAGCAGCATGCCGCCGAAGATCTTCTCGCGGAACCGGGAGCGGAACACCTCGAAGCCGTACCCGGCGAGCGATGCGACCAGCAGCGTCAGCACGGTCCCCAATCCGGCGATCAGGAACGAGTTGAACAGCACTCGCGCTATGTCGAAGGAGTTGAGGAACTTGATGATGTTGTCCACCAGCGCGCCGCCGGGCGTCGTCTTGCCGCGGATGATGTCCGCGGAAGTATTGGTGGTCCCCAGAACCATCCAGAAGAACGGGAAGATCGAAACGAACGCGGCCAGCGAGAGCGCGAGGTACGTGAGCGCGCGACCGATCAGGGCAAGGCTCTTGCTCATCTGCGGCGATCCCTTGCAATGAGGAACTGTATGAGGCTCAGCACACCGACCAGGATGACGATGACGTAGCTGACCGTTGCCGCATAACCGAAGCTCGGCATGAACCTGAAGCTGAGATTGTAGATGTAGAGCGACAGGGTGAGCGTCGCGTCCGACGGGCCGCCGTTTGTCAGGAGGTTGACCTCGTCGAACAGCTGCAGCGTGCCGATGGTGGACGTTACGGCGGTGAAGAGGATCACCGGTTTCAGCATCGGCACCGTGATGAACCAGAACCGGGCCCAGGTGGGCACGCCGTCGATCTTGGCGGCCTCGTAGATGGAGCGGTCGATGTTCTGCATCGCCGCCAGATAGAAGATCATGTTGTAGCCGGTCCAGCGCCAGGTGATGGCGGAGATCACCACCACGCGCGCCCAGAACGGATCGGAAAGCCAGTTGATCGGATTCTCGATCAGCTGGAGCGCCAGCAGCGCTTGATTGGCAATGCCGTCCAGCGCGAAGATCGACTTGAAGATCACCGAATAGGCGACCAGCGACGTGACGCAGGGCAGGAAGATCGCGGTGCGGAAGAAGCCGCGCCCCCAGAGCTTGCTGTCGTTGAGCGCGCTGGCGAAAAGCAGCGCCAGCATCAGCATGATCGGCACTTGCACCGCCAGGAACAGCAGGGTGTTGCTGAGTGCCCGGATGAAGACCGGATCCTGGGTCAGCCGGATGATGTTGGCGAAACCGCCAAAGCTGAAGTTCATCCCGCGGCCGACCTGGAAGCTCATCCAGAGCGACCAGAGGATGGGATAGACCATGAATATGCCAAGCAAGACCAGCGCCGGCATGATGAACAGCCAGCCGTTGATCTGCTCGCTGCGCGCCAGGTTCGAGGCGGCGCCGCCACGCCGCCGGTCCTGCATGCTGCCCGAGGTTTCAACCTCCGCCACCATCGCTGCTTCTCCTGTGACTCTGTTGGCCGACGATCCCGCGCACACACCGTAAGGCGTTGCCGCGCGCGGGATCGCGGGAGGCCGGAGGCGCGGCTGCGCCCCCGGATGCGGAGCCTTACTGGGTCTGCTGACGGACCTGGGCGTCGATGGCGGCGATGATATCGTCGATATTGCCGCCGCTGGTGATGGCGGGCACCTGGGCAACCACCGCAGCGTCGGCCTCTTCGGTGAAGATGCCGTAGTTGACCGCGGGAATCTCGGCCAGCCAGTCCGAGAAGTTCTGCCAGACGGGCTGGCCGCTGAAGAACTCGTCACTGGCCTGGTAAGCCTCGCCTTCGCGAGCCGCCAGGAGCGAGCCGAGAGCCCCCTGGTTGACCAGGATCTTCTGGTAGAAGTCGACGTCACTGCCCCAGATGGTGGCGAGGAAATCGATGGCCATTTCCTTTTGGGGAGCCGAGGAGAGCACGTACCAGCTCGAGCCACCGAGGTTCGAGGCGTTCCCCGCGCCTTCCACGCCATCCAGGCGCGGCGAGGGCGCAACGCCCCATTGGCCGGCCTGGTCGGGATTGGCCTTGATCGTAGCGGTCATCCAGACGCCCGAGAAGGTGGAGAGTGTCTTGCCCGAGGTGAAGCTGCCCGTGTACTCAGTCCAGCCGGAAACCGGCGTGGTGATGCCCGAGGCGATCAGCCGCTGATAGGTTTCGAGGGCGGCCTTGAACACCGGATTACCGGCGATGGTGACGTTCCCGTCCGCATCGAAGTACCAGCTGCCGGCCGATTGGAGCATGATGCGGATCCAGTCGGACCCGGTCGGATCGATCGGCAGCAGGATTTGTCCGGTCTCTTCCTTGACGGTCTTGCCGATCTCGATCAGCTGGTCCCAGGTGATGTTCTCGAGGTCCTCCGGACCGAAGCCGGCCTCGGCCAGCAGGTCCGTGCGATAGAAATAGCCGGTGACGCCGGAGTCGAACGGCAGCGAATACGTCTGGCCGTTGAGGGTGGCGAGCTCGACCTTGTAAGGCGCGAAGGTCGAGTAGTCGATATGGCTGTTCAGCGGCTCGAAGGCGCCGGGGAACGACTGCAGGTACTTCTGCGCGCGATAGTCCTCGATGAGAACGATGTCGGGCAGGCCGTCGGTGGAGCCGGAGGCGAGCTGGGCCTGCAGCTTCTGCTCCATGGCGGCCTTGTCGAAGATCACCACGTTGATGGTGTCGTCGGGATGCTCGGCCTGATAGCGGGAAAATGCCTCCTGCATCGTCGCGCCGTTGAAATTCGGGTCCCAGCACCAGACCACGAGTTCGGCGGCCGAGGCGGCCGCAACGCTGAACAGGCTGGTGCCGGCGAGCGCGGCGGCCGCGAGCGAGCGGCGCCACCGCGATGTGAAGCTGGTCATGAAGTCCTCCCTTTTTGTTTGCCCGCGTTTTGCAAGCGCGAGTAGACTAGCGCGTTGCGGGAACGTGTCCCCGACAACGGGCACGCGGACTTGGCGAAAAGTAAGGTGCCGCAGCCATCGGCCTGCGGCGAAGGGAGCGTGGACTTGGCGAAAAGCAAGGTGTCGGCAGGGCCGGATTTTGAAGGGGGAACGGTGGACTTGGCGCAGGCCAGGACGTTGAGGCGGCCGGTCTATCAGCCCGGCGCGAGCAGCGTGGAAGGTCTGCCGACGACATTGCAGATGTTCTACAACAACCCGCCGGTGATGCTGAAGCCGCATTGGCATGCTCAGGTCGAGGTCAATTTCGTCGTCGAGGGCTCCGTCCATTACCTCATGGGTGATCACGAAATCCTGCTCCGGGCCGGCGACCTCTGCCTCTTCTGGGGCGGCCAGCCGCACCAGCTGGACGACAAGTCCGACGACGCGTTTTACGCCGGCGCGCACCTGCCGCTCGTCCACTTCTTTCGCCTGCGCTTGCCCGCGGATGTGCCCAGCCGTCTGATGCAGGGCGCCGTCCTCGTCACCTCTGCGACCGACGAGGCCGACCGGGTGAACTTCGCCCGCTGGTATCGCTCCGCCCGGCAGGGCAGTCCCGCCGAGACTCAGCACGTCGTCGACGAACTGCTGCTGCGGATCGAGCGGGTGCGGTTCGAGCCCTATCGCATCGTAGGCGACTGCGAGAATGCGCGCGAGGGCGAACCGACGGACCAGCAATCCTCGCGCGTGGTCGCCCGCATTTGCGACTTCATCGCCGCCAACTTCCTCCATGACATCGACTCCGTGGACATTGCCGCCGCCGCGGACCTGCATCCGAAATACGCCATGGCTATCTTCAAGAAGTCGACGGGCATGACGATGAACGAGTACGTCACGCTTCTGCGCCTGTCCTACGCGCAAGCACGGCTGCTTCAACAGGAGGCCAGTGTCCTCCATGTCGCCATGGAGAGCGGCTTTGGCTCCTTGAGCGCCTTCAACAAGGCCTTCCGCAAGATCGCCGGCAAATCGCCGAGCGATTTCCGCCGCGATGGCAGGTTCATCGCCGCCATCGCATCGGCGACCGTGGATATCCGGACCAGCTGACGGCACCGATCCAGAGGCGCGTTTGGGGGGGAGCGCATGTTCAAGCCGAGACGAAGGTTCGCCGGGCGCGCCGCCGCCATCGTCTTCGGCCTCGCGCTCGTGGCCGCCCTGACGCTCCTGCGGGCGAGCGAGCCCTATCCCCTGGTCGCCGCGCGCGAGACGGTCTTCGACTATTACCAGCAGCTGCCGCCGCGTCCGCCTGCCGACCTGCCGGTCCTGGTCGTCGACATCGATGAGGCCTCGCTCGCCGCGTACGGCCAATGGCCCTGGCCGCGCGACCTTTTGGCGACGCTCACGCGCCGGCTTGGCGAGATGGGCGCTGCCGCCATCGCCTTCGACATGCTCTTTGCCGAGCCTGATCGATCCTCGCCCAGCCGCACGGTCCCCGGCACACCGGACTTCGACGCCGAATTTGCCGATGCCCTCGCTACGTCACCGAGTATCCTCGGGCTCAGCGAGCGGCCGGGAGCGGAGGTCGAGACCATTCCGCTCAAGGCCGGTATTGCCGTCAGCGGCGCCCGACCAGTGACCATCCCACTGTTGCGCGGAGCGGTGCTGCCGTTGCCCAAGCTCCGCGATGCTTCGGCCGGACTGGGCGCCATCAGTCTGGGCCAGGACGACTCCGGCACCGTGGTGCGCAACCTGCCGCTCGTGTGGCGGCACGGAGACGCCATCGTCCCGACGCTCGCGCTCGAGGCCTTGCGGATTGCCGCCGGCGAGACGACGCTGGTCGTCCTCGGCGATACGGCGGGCGCCGGTATTGTCGAGAGCGTTCGGGTTGGCCAGTGGAGCGTGCCGACCACGACTTCGGGCGCATTGCGCCTCTACTACCGCCCGGCAGGGCAGGGCGCCGCCATATCGGCCGGTGACGTTCTTTCCGATAGTTACATCGATCTGACCCAAACCGTCGCCGGCCGCATCGTGCTCATCGGCACGTCGGCCGCGGGCCTGCTCGACCTGCGCCGTACGGCCCTCGGCGAGGTGGTTGCCGGCGTTTCCATCCATGCCCAGGCGCTCGAGCAGATTCTTGCTGGCGCCTATCTTTACCGCGCCGACTGGGTCGGCGGTATCGAGATGCTGCTTTTTGCGGTGGTGGGACTGATCCTGGTGCTGGCCGTGGCGTTCGCCGGTCCCCGAGGGGGCCTCGTCGTCTCCATCCTTGCTGTGCTCGGCGGAGCTGCCTCGTCCTGGGTGGCCTTCTCGCGCTATGGCGTGCTGATCGATGTCAGCTTCCTGTTGCTCGGCGCCGTCGTCGTCTATGCGGCGATGGCCTTCTTCCGTTTCGCCGTGACCGATGCCGATCGGCGCAAGCTGCGCAACGCTTTCGCTTACTATGTCGCCCCGTCGCTTCTCGCCGAGATCGAGGAGAATGCGGACACCCTGCGGCTCGGCGGCGAGGTGAGGGACCTCACGGTGATGTTCTGCGACGTGCGCAACTACACCTCCATCAGCGAGCGCATGCGCCCCGAAGACGTGCTGGGGCTTCTCAACCGCCTCTTCGACCGTCTTGCCCATTGTATCACCACGGAGCGCGGCACCATCGACAAGTTCATGGGGGACGCGATCATGGCCTTCTGGAACGCGCCCCTCGATGTCCCCCATCATCCCCGTCGCGCCTGCCGCGCAGCGCTGGCCATGCGCGATGCCGTCGCCGCTCTCAACGCCTCGGAGGTGGGTGAGCCCATCGCCATCGGCATCGGCATTTCCTCCGGCGAGGCGCTAGTCGGCAACATGGGTTCTAGCGAGCGCTTCGACTATTCGTGCGTCGGCGACACCGTCAACGTCGCCTCGCGCATCGAGGGGGCCTGCAAGGTCGTGCACTACGGTATCCTCGTCTCCGAGGCGACGGCCGCCGCCATCTGCGACATGGCCGTGCTTCCCGCTGGCCACGTCCACCTGCGCGGCGTCAGCGAGCCGCAGTCCGTTCATATACTCGTAGGCGACGAACGGATGGCCGCATCCCCGACCTTCCGGACCTTGCGCGAACGGCACACAGCCCTCCTCGCCGCCGGTGTCCCCGACGATCTCCTCGCCGAGTGCCGCAGGCTCTCGGCTGAAGTCGAATCGAGTCTCCTAGTCTTCTACGACGCGTTGCCGGAGCGCCGCGCCGATTTTTCCGCGTTCGTCGCGCCGGCCCCGCTACGAGCCGTTGGCGACCGCGATCTCGCGACGGGCTCAGAATTCTGACCGTCCTGCCCTGCGCTGGAATTGCCCTCTTGCATCACGGGATCGGTTTCTCTATGTCTCCGCGCAGTCGGGGCGTAGCGCAGCCTGGTAGCGCATTTGTCTGGGGGACAAAGGGTCGTCGGTTCAAATCCGGCCGCTCCGACCATTCTTCCTTAGCTGCACCCGCCCGGTCGGGTCGTGGAGCGGCCGTTTTCCGATGCATCCGACTGTCGATTTCGCCGTCCGTGCCCTGGCCAACTGGCCCGTTGCGCCGGCCGCCGAGGTGCGGCTGGTCAATTATTCCGAAAACCACACCTTTACCGTGACGTCCGCCGATGGCGCTCGCTATTGTCTGCGCGTGCACCGGCCCGGCTACCAGTCGCCGCGGTCCATCGCGAGCGAGCTCGACTGGTTGGACGCCCTGCGGCGCGATACGGACCTGCCCATCCCTAACCCGCGCGCCGGGCGCGACGGCTATCTGCTTCAGCGGATCGAGGATGGCGGCGTCGCACGCGACTGTGTGCTCTTCGACTTCATCGAGGGAGAGGAACCGGTATTCGGAGGAGGGCTCGAGCCGGTCTTCGAAACCCTCGGCGGCTATGCCGCCCGCATGCACGCGCACGCTGCCGCCTGGCGACCTCCCGCCGATTTCGCGCGTCAGAGCTGGAGCGCGGCACATGTGCTCGATCCCGATGGTCTCTGGGGGGACTGGCGCGTCGCGCCCGGCATGACGCAGGCCATCCGGTCCGTGCTCGACAGGCTGGACGCAAAGCTGCGGGCGGATCTCGACGCCTACGGCTTCGGCAAGGATCGCTTCGGCCTCATCCATGCCGACATGCGCCTCGGCAATCTGCTCGTCGACGGCGAACGCGTTTCGCTCCTCGATTTCGACGACAGCGGCTTCTGCTGGTTTGCCTACGATTTCGCCGCAGCCGTCTCTTTCCATGAAACGGATTCGATCGTTGCCGCGCTCAAGGATGCTTGGTTGCGCGGGTATGCGCCGCTGCGTCCCCTCGCGCGCGAGGATATCGCCGCCATGGACGCCATGGTGCTCCTGCGCCGCATGGCGCTTCTCGCCTGGATCGGATCGCACGCCGAAACCAGCCTCGCCCGGCGCCACGAACCGGGCTATGCCGAGGGCGCTGCCGGCTTGGCCGAGCGCTATCTCGGCGGGCGTGATCTCTGGGGCTAGTAGGCGTTCTCGCTCTTGGAGATGAGCGACACCGGCGTCATCACCAGGATATAGAAGTCGAAGAGCAGCGACCAGTGCTCGATGTAGTAGAGGTCGTGGTTGACCCGCTGCATGATCTTGTCGATCGTGTCCGTCTCGCCGCGCCAGCCGTTGATCTGCGCCCAGCCGGTCATGCCGGGCTTGACCCGGTGGCGGGCGAAATAGCCTTCGACGGCCTCGTAATAGAGTGCGTTGTCGGCCTTGGCTTCCATCGCATGCGGGCGGGGCCCGACGATGGAGAGCTCGCCCTTCAGCACGTTGAAGAGCTGCGGCAGTTCGTCGATCGAGGTCTTGCGGATGAACTTGCCGACCTTGGTGACGCGTGGATCGCCCTTGGTCACCAGCCGCGCCGCGGTGGCGTCCGCGCGGTCGGTGTACATCGAGCGGAACTTGTAGACGCGGATGATTTCGTTGTTGAAGCCATGCCGGTTCTGGCGGAAGAGGATCGGCCCCTTGCTCTCGAGCTTGATGGCGATGGCGGTCGCGATCATCACCGGCGAGAGCAGGACGAGTGCGACAACGGCAACGACTTTGTCGAAGGCCCACTTGAAGACGAGGTTCCAATCCGAGATCGGCCGGTCCGCCATGTCGAAGACGGGTACATTGCCGAGATAGGAGTAGGCCTTGTCGGTGAACTTCAGCCGGCTCATATGCGCCGAGAGGCGGATATCGACCGGCAGCACCCAGAGCACGCGCAGCATCTCGAGCAGCCGCTTTTCCGCCGAGAGCGGCATGGAGACGATGACCAGGTCGACGGGCGTGCGGCGCGCGAACTCGACGAGGTCCGCCACGCGCCCGAGCTTGGGGCAGCCGGCGACCATATCGGGAGAGCGTTCGTCCACGCGGTCGTCGAAAAGGCCGAGAAGGTTGACGTCGTTGGCCGCGCCCGCATGGATTTTTCCGATCAGATCGCCCGCATCCTTGCCGCCGCCGACAATGACGGTGCGGCGCTTGAGGCGTCCTTGCCGGGTCCAGCGCTGCACCAGCGCATGCAGACCGATTCGAAAAGCCGCGAGCAGGACTGCCCCCCCGACGAACCATGCGCCGAGCCACAGGCGCGAGACCATGTCGGACGCCTTGAAGACGAAGATGCCCGCCATCAGCACCAGCATCACCGCCGCCCAGGCCGCCAGCACCCGTGAGATCTGGCCGACCGGCTGGCGGTAGATCGCGATACGGTGGGCACCGGCGATGTTGAAGGCGATGTTGGCGACAAGCGCCGTCGCCAGGATCACCGGAATGTAGAACGTATCCTCGCCGCCCCCGAGATAGGCGCGGTAGATGCCGAAGCCGAGAAGCGCCAGCAATGCCGCCTCGACGATCTGCGCAATGCCGGCGATCACCGCGCCCGAAAGCGCGCGGTCCACCGGCGAGGCGATGATGGCCTCGGCGGTCGACGACAATCCGCCGGATTTGCCGGCAGCCTTGCCGCTGGAGACGTGCTCCATGACGGCCTGTTTGGGATCTAGGCGGAACATTCCGGGTCGCGCACTCGCAATTTTGCGCGTCATATTGGAGGTCAAGGGATGAAAAACCGGTGAAAACCGGCGCTTGCCCTCTAACCGATTGCCGTCAAATAGAGTGCTTCGATTGCATCGGCCATGCGGGCAGAGGAGAAGTTCTCGCGCACGTAGCCGCGCAGCATCACCGCTTCTGCTGCAGCGATCGAATGTTCGCTCATAACCCGTTGCATCGACTCGGAAAGTGCCCCTGCGTCGCCGGCCGGCACGAGTCGTTCCGCCGCCGGCCCGAAGATCTCGGGAACGCCCCCGACACGCGTCGCGATCACCGGGCGTCCAGCCGCTGCGGCTTCCAGGACGATATAGGGCAGGGATTCGGCAAGGGATGGCACGACGACGCAGCGTCCATAGCGGAAGGCCTGCCGCGCCGGTCCGGCGCCCGCGAAGGTTACTTGTCCCGACAGCCCCAGGTCGTGCGCCATCGCTTCGAACTCGGCCCTGTCGGGACCGTCGCCCACGATGTAGAGCGTGGCGGGTCGACCGGCGGTATTGAGCACCCTGGCCAGTGCCTCCAGCAGCACATGCACGCCCTTGAGCCGCCGCAGCTCCCCGATGAAGACGAAATCGGCCGCGTCCGGCTCGGGCCAGACCGGGTCGAACTCGTCCTCGCGCAGGCCGTTGTAGGTGACGCTCGTTGCGCAGGTCGGCTTGCCGATGGCGCGCGAGTAGGTCGCCTGCGCATAGGCGCTCTCGAAGATGATGGCGCTGGTGCGGCGCATCAGCAGCCGCTCGAGGCGATGGAAGAGCCGGCCGGACGTCGAGGTCGTACTGAAATGCAGCACGCCTCCATGCGGCGTGTAGTAGACGCCGGAACCGGGCTTCGGACGGGCGGCGAGCCGGGCATGGAACCCGCCCTTGGCCCCATGGCCATGGATCACTTCAATGCCGAGTCGCCGGGCGAGCCCGCCAAGCTTGATCGGAACGATCGCGTCACCCGGACCAAGCAGGCGTGGCATTTCATAGGGATGAATACCGAGCGCCAGGTTTGAGGAGAGCGCGTCGAGCTTGTCCTGCGTCTGCGAGTCGCTGGCCAGAGAATCAACGACGAGCCCGACCTGATGCCCGCGCCGGCTGAGTTCGACCGAGAGGTCGGCGACGTGCCGGAAGAGCCCGCCGACGGGCGCCCGCATGACCTGGAGGATGCGAAGGGGCCGACCGGACGCCGGAGTGGTCATCAGAACCAACGTTCCTCGATGACGATGGTGTCGCCCGGCGCGATCGGATGATCGAGGTCGACGATCCCCCGCGCCATCTCGTTGCCCTGCCGGCGGTAGAGCACGGCGCGGGAGCGGTCGGCGGTGTCGCCGAAGCCGGCGGCGAGCGCGACGGCGGCGCGTACGCTCATGCCGTAGGAGTAGGGGAACTGGCCGGAATTGGCGACGGCGCCCTGGATGAAGAAGGGGCGATACTCGGCCACTTCCACGGCGACATCCGGGTTGCGCATATAGCCGTTGGCGAGCGCCGCCGCGACTCTGCCGGCCGCGGCGCTCGTCGTCTGGTGCCGCACATTGACCGGGCCGACCAGCGGGAACGCGATGGCCCCGCTGTCGTCGACCTTGTAGGTATTGGTCAGGTTCGCGTCGCCATAGACCGTCACCCGCACCGTATCGCCGGAATCGAGCGTATACGGCCCCGTGGGTTCGACGAGGTACGCGGCCGGCCCCGTCGTCGCGCAGGCGGCGAGGGGCAGGAACGGCAGGACGAGCAGGGCAAGGTGCGTGAGGCGCATGAGAATCCCTGAGGATCGAAGCGCCCGCATTGTCGGCATTTCGTGGTTAATACTTTGCTTACGGCAGGGCTCGGCGCTTGCCGAATGCACGAGCCTTAACTGATTGCTTACCATGCCGTCGTCATAAGAGACTCGACCTTGAAGAGGGCCCGAATGAGCAACGTGGAGCAGGTGGCGCGAGAGGCCAGGATCGACGTGGGCGCCATTGCGGCGGCCGTGTTCGCACGTTTGCCGCGCATCATCCTCTTGACCCTGCTGGCCCTGGCGGCAGCCTATGTGGTGCTGCTCTTTACCCCGCGCCTCTATGAATCGACTGCCTCGATCCTCGTCGAGCCGCGCGCCAACATCTACACCCGTGCCACCAACGAGCCTGCCGCGACCCTGACCGGCAACGAGGCGGGCGTCGTTTCCAGCCAGATCGAGCTCCTGAAATCGCGCGACACGTTGCTCGGCGTCGTCGAGGCGACGGATCTGCGCTCCGTGCCGGAGTTCGCCGGCAGCGAGGGTGGGCTCTCCATCGGCGCGGTCGTCAACCGGCTTCTCGGGCGCTCCGCGCAGTCGACGGCCGGAGACGAGACGATCCTGACCAATCTCCTCGGGCGCATGACCGTCGTCCAGCAGCGCGACTCGCGCGTCATCAATATTTCGGTGCGCTCGCGCGATCCTGAACTGGCGGCGCGCCTCGCCAATGCAATTGCGCGCGCCCATGTGGCGCGCCGAGCCGAGCTCTCGCTGACCGACACCGCCAACGCCTCGGACTGGCTGCGCGAGGAAATCGACCGGCTGCGCGTGAGCGTCTCCGAGGCGGAGAAGGCCGTCGCCGAGTTCCGCGTCGACAACGACCTTTTCAGCGGCGCCAACAATACGAGCCTGCTCGACCAGCAGCTCTCGACCATCGCCAACCAGATCACCACCGCCCAGGAGCGCAAGAATCAGGCGCTCTCGCGCGCCGCCATCATTCGGGGACTGGTCGAGCAGGGTCAGGCGATCGATGGCGTGCCGGACGTGCAGCAGTCGGTGGTCATCCAGCAGTTGACGCAGGAACGGGCGCGGCTGCAGGGCGAGCGCGCGCAGCTCTCGGCAACGCTCCTGCCGAACCACCCGAACGTACAGGCCGTCGCCGCCCAGATTTCGGAGCTCGACGCGCAGCTGCGCGAGGAGGCCCGCCGCATCGCGGCCGCGCTCGAGTCTGAGGCCGAGATCGAGGCCAATACCGAGCAATCGCTGCGCGCCGAGCTCGACTCGCTCAAGGGCTCGGCCTCAACCGCGACCCGCGATAACGTGACGCTGCAGGGGCTCATCCGCGAGGCCGACGCGCAAC
This sequence comes from Devosia geojensis, assembly GCF_000969415.1. Classification (GTDB taxonomy): domain Bacteria; phylum Pseudomonadota; class Alphaproteobacteria; order Rhizobiales; family Devosiaceae; genus Devosia; species Devosia geojensis. The sequence continues at coordinate 28,111 of NZ_JZEX01000051.1, forward strand.
GCGACCTCCTCGAAAGCTATCTTCGCCGCTACAGTGAAGCCGTCTCGCGCACCGACACCAATTCGGCGCTGCCCGATGTGCGGGTGGTAAGCGAAGCGGCGCCCTCGGTGACGCCCGCCTCGCCGCAGTCGACGCTCGTCCTCATCGCCGTCGGCCTTGTGACGCTGGTGAGCCAGGTGGGCATCGTCGTCCTCTCCGAACTGGTCTCCGGCCGCGCCGTTGCCGCCCCGCGGGCAGTCGTAGGGCCCGACGAGGCCGAAAGGGTCGAGCCCATCGAATTGCCCGCCTACGTCGACAAGGACGCTACGCCCGATCCCGAACCGGCGCATCTCGTCCACGAGCCCGAGGCTGACGCCTTCCCCGAAGCGCCCATTGCCCCCGCTGAAGTGGAGGATGTCGAGGCGGACGATCGCATGGTCGAGGACGATGCCCTCCAGGCCGGCGTCCTTGACGAGGATCTGGATGCCGAGCTGACCGGGGAGGCCGAGCCGGTCTATGCGTCACAGGTGACGGCTGACGGAGACGATTTGGAATCCGGTGACATCCAGGGCGAGTCCGCCAGCGTCTCGCCCGCCGAGCCTGGATCGGCGGACCTGCCGGACCATGCCCGGCTTTCTTCCGACCTCGCCCTCGGGCGATGCCGCGTCGTTGTTCTCGCCGGGCATCGCGACGCGATGGACAGCGAGATGCTCGCCGATGTGTTGGCCGAAGAGTCCCTCCAGCGCGGGCTCAGCGTCGCCATTGTCGATGCTGCGAGCGGCCGCACCGGCGGCGACTTCGGCATCGCCGATCTCAGCACAGGCGCGGCCAGCTTCGGCGACGTGGTGCAGAAGTCCACCGACGGCAATTTCGCCGAGGTGCCGTGGGGGCAGGGTAGCTTCTTCGACCGCCGCTCCCCGCGCCCGGCTACCCTTGTCGAGGCGTTGAGCGACATCTATGAGGTGGTGATCGTCGCCACCGGCAAGCTTGGCATGGCCTCGACCCTGCCGGCCTTTGCCGATATCGCCGATCGCATCGTGCTCGTCTCGCAGCACCATGGCGATGCCGAGGACATCGAGGCGCTGCGCCAGGAACTTGCCGCCGCCGGCTATGGTGACGCCGAACTCGTGCGCACGCCCGTCGGCGTCGCGGCGTGAGGGCAGCGTGGGGCTGAAGTATACCGCCATCCGGGCCGTCTTCGAGGCATTGTGGCTCTCGCGCTTGCCGGCGCTCACCCGCACGCTCTCGTCGTGCCGCGGCGTCATATTCACGCTCCACCGCGTGCTGCCCGACACGCCGGCGCCTTTCTCGCCCAACGCCATCCTGCAGGTGCGGCCGGACTTCCTCGACTATTGCATCGAGCGCGTCCGCGCCCTCGACATCGATATCATCACCCTGGACGAAGCGATGGAGCGGCTGCGCAAGCCCAAGGCCGTTCGGCGCTTCGCCGTCTTCACCTTCGACGACGCCTATCGCGACAACCTCGAATACGCTCTGCCGATACTGCGCCGGCAGGACTGCCCCTTCACCCTTTACGTGCCGACCGGCCTGGTCGACGGGGAGGGCGAACTCTGGTGGCAGGCACTGGAGGACATCATCGCGGCCAATAACGAGGTCGTTGCCAACAACGAACGCCTGGCGACCGCAACGCTCGCCGACAAGCAGCAGGCATTCGACACGCTTTACTGGCGCATGCGCAAGATGCCCGAGCCTGACCGGCTCCAGCTGCTCTATCGGTTAGCCGCCCACCACGGCTTTGACCTCGCCGACCAGTGCCGTCGCCTGATCATGGACTGGTCCGAGCTGCGCCAGTTCGCCGACGATCCGCTCTGCACCATCGGCGCGCATACGGTGAAGCACTACGAGCTCGCCAAGTTGCCGCCCGACGAGGCGCGCGAGGAGATCGCCCATTCGGTCGACATTCTGGGCGCGAAGTTCGGCAAGCGCCCGCGGCATTTTTCCTATCCGCTGGGCGGGCCGCTCTCTGCCGGCGAACGTGAGTTCGATCTTGCGCGGGAGCTGGGTCTTGCCACGGCGGTGACCACGCGCCCGGGCGGCCTCTATCCCCACCACCGCGAAACGCCGACGGCGTTGCCGCGTGTCTCCCTCAACGGATTGTTCCAGGAACGCCGTTATGTCGATGTTTTCGCGAGCGGAGCAGTGTTCACCTGGCTCGGACGCATGAACGGCTAGCTCGGCTCGTCAGGCCGCGCCATCCAGCGGATCAACACCATCGCCGGCCATAGCCAGCCGAACCCCGCGACGGCGAAATAGGTGATGTGCACCCACCACGGCAGGTCCGCGAGGACGATCAGGTAGATCGCCGTGGCGAGCACCGCCCAGCCGACGATGGAGCCGAGGAGCAGGAAGGTTCCGAGGAGCTTGCGGTTCGATTGGGTCACGGTGCGTCATTGCGGCTGTTGCATCGTCTTGCCCGTGGGCATACCACTCAGTCGGAACGTCCGATACCGGGAACTGGCCGTGGGCACTGTACAAAATGCCGCAATGAGCGGGGCGCGCACCGTGAGCGACAGCTTGCGGCCGGTGCGCATCTGGCTTTATGGGCTCGCCGCTTTCGTGCTCCTCATCCTCGTCGTCGGCGGCATCACCCGGCTGACGGAATCGGGCCTTTCCATCACCAGCTGGAGGCCGGTCTCCGGTATCATCCCGCCGCTGACGGAAGCCGAATGGCACGCCGAGTTCGAGGCCTACAAGCAGATCCCGCAATATTCGGTCATCAACTCCTGGATGAGCCTTGCCGACTTCAAGCTCATCTTCTTCTGGGAGTGGCTGCACCGGGTGCTGGGGCGCGTACTGGGCCTCCTCTTCATCGTGCCGTTTGCCGTGTTCCTCGTGCAGAAGCGCCTGCCGAGGAGCCTCGCCTGGCCGCTCTTCGGCCTTTTCCTCCTCGGCGGATTCCAGGGATTCCTCGGCTGGTGGATGGTCTCCTCGGGCCTTTCGGAACTGACATCGGTCTCTCAATACCGGCTCGCCGCGCATCTCTGCGCCGCCGCGCTCCTGTTCCTGGCGCTGCTCTATGTTCCCCGCCGCATCACGCCGGGACCGGTGACCGGCCGCATCGAGCGCCGCGATTTCTGGATTGCCGGCGTGCTTTTAGTGCTGCTCTTCATCCAGATCGGGGCGGGTGCGTTCGTTGCCGGGCTCGATGCCGGCATGGGCTACAACACCTGGCCGCTGATGGACGGCGCGCTGATCCCGCAGGGCCTCGGCGTCATGGAGCCGCTCTGGCGCAATTTCTTCGAGAACGCGCTGACCGTGCAGTTCAACCACCGCATGCTCGCCTACGGCATCGTCGCCTATATCGCCGTCGCGATCTGGCTGAAGGCGCGGGCAGGGCGGCTCAACGGCGCTCACGAGTGGCTCGGGCGCATTGGCGTCGGCGTCCTCGCCCAGGTCGGGCTCGGCATCGCGACGCTTCTCATGGCCGTTCCGATCTCGCTTGCCGTCGCCCACCAGGCGGTCGCGTTCCTGCTCGCCGGCATGGTCGTACTCTACATTGCCGATATGCAGCGTGCTGCAAGGATTTAGTATACGGTATTATAATACCGCATACTAACATGCTGAAATCAAACGATAATATCTTTTCGCTTGACGCGCTTTGTGCCGGCCTCTAAATGGCCCGCGAAACTCGCCGTCGCCCGCTTCGCGATGCCGCCGGCAAGCCAGACTTTGCTAAGGACATAAATGATGAAGACTTACTCGGCAAAACCGAGCGAGATCGAGAAGCAGTGGGTCCTGATCGACGCCGAGGGCCTCGTCGTCGGCCGTCTCGCCTCGATCATCGCCTCGCGCCTGCGCGGCAAGCACAAGCCGACCTTCACCCCGCACATGGACATGGGCGACAACATCGTCGTCATCAATGCCGACAAGGTGAAGCTCACCGGCCGCAAGCTCGACCAGCACCGCTTCTACTGGCACACCGGTTACCCCGGCGGGATCAAGGACCGCACCGCCCGCGAACTGCTCGAGGGCCGTTTCCCTCATCGCGTGCTCGAGAACGCCGTGCGCCGCATGATGCCGGGTGGCCCGCTCACCCGCGCCCAGCTCAAGAACTTGCGCGTCTATTCCGGTGCCGAGCACCCGCATGACGCCCAGCAGCCGGTCAAGCTCGACGTGGCTTCCATGAACACCAAGAACGTCAGGGTGAAGTAGCATGACCGAAACCCTCAGCTCCCTCGAAGACCTCGGCACTTCGGCCGCCGCGCCTGTCGTGAACGAGGCGCCCGTCCATGTGCAGAAGCTCGACCAGTACGGTCGCGCCTATGCCACCGGCAAGCGCAAGGACGCGGTCGCCCGCGTCTGGATCAAGCCCGGCTCGGGCAAGGTCACCGTCAACGGCAAGGACTTCGACAAGTACTTCGCCCGCCCGGTGCTCCAGCTCATCGTCAAACAGCCGATCGGCGTTGCCGGCCGTGTCGACCAGTACGACATCGTCGCCACCGTCTCCGGCGGCGGTCTCTCCGGCCAGGCCGGCGCCGTCCGTCACGGCATCTCGCAGGCCCTGACCTTCTATGAGCCGGAACTGCGCGGCGTCCTGAAGAAAGGCGGGTTCCTCACCCGCGACAGCCGCGTCGTCGAGCGCAAGAAGTACGGCCGCGCCAAGGCCCGCCGGTCCTTCCAGTTCTCCAAGCGCTAAGCGCATCGCAATCCTTTCTCGAAGGGCCGGGCAACCGGCCCTTTGCTTTTTGGCGGCACGAATCTCGCATGCCTTTGGCACGCGGGGATAAATCCGGCCAAGCCGTTGCGTCGTATCGGCGCGATAGCAGTGGAAAATTTTACCCCACGGCTCTTCCTTGGAAATCCAGACGGTGCGGCAGGACCAAACGGGGCGTATGCTGTTGACCAAATTTGAGGCGGCCTGCCTTCCGTCAGGGCACCTCGACAATAAGGGCCACGTAAATGACCACTCCCTCCGTATCGCGGGCCGCGCGCCCGCCCAAGCCGTTCTACGCCAGCTTCGGCTTCCAGGTTCTCGCCGCAATGGTGCTCGGGCTGGTGCTCGGCTACATCGCCCGCCAGATGGGCCCGACCGTAGTGGGCGACCCCAATTGGCTGACGCAGACTCTGTCGACCATCGGCTCGCTCTTCGTCCAGCTGCTGCGCGCGCTCGTGCCGGTGCTGATCTTCACCGCCATCGTCGCTTCGATCGCCAACCTGCGCGAGTTGCAGAACGCGGCCAAGCTCGTCTGGCAGACGCTCCTGTGGTTCGCCATCACCGCGCTCATCGCCGTCGTTATCGGCATCGCGCTCGGCCTCATCATCCAGCCGGGCCTGACGGCCGCCGTCACCGAAGAGGCGGCGCGCGCGCCCTCGACCACCGGCTCCTGGCTCGATTTCCTCAAAGGCCTCTTCCCGCAGAACGTCTTCGGCCTGCAGGCCTCGACCCGCGTCACCGACGGCAGCGCGACGACCAGCCTCTCGTTCAACGTGCTGCAGATCCTTGTCGTCTCGATCGCGGTGGGCGTCGCGGCGCTGCGCGTCGGCCCGGCCGCCGAGCCGTTTCTCGAGTTCACCCGCTCGTTCCTCAAGGTCGTGCACAAGCTCCTCTGGTGGGTCATCCGCTTGACCCCGATCGGCACCATCGGGCTCCTCGGCAACGCCGTCGCCGTCTACGGGTGGGATGCGCTGGCCCAGCTCGGCTGGTATTCGGCCGCCATCTATATCGGCCTCGCCATCGTGCTCTTCGCGGTCTATCCGGCGCTGCTCTCGTTCCACGGGCTGAACCCGATCCGCTACTTCCAGGGCGCATGGCCGGCGATCCAGCTGGCGTTCGTGTCGCGCTCCTCGGTCGGCACCATGCCGGTCACCGAGCGGGTGACCGAGAAGAATCTCGGCGTGCCGCGCGAATACGCCGCCTTCGCCGTGCCGCTCGGGGCCACCACCAAGATGGACGGCTGCGCCTCCATCTACCCGGCGATCTCGGCGATCTTCGTCGCCCAGTTCTACGGCATTCCGCTGGGGCTCCAGGAGTACCTGCTTATCGCCTTCGTCTCGGTGCTGGGCTCGGCCGCGACCGCCGGCCTCACCGGCGCGGTGGTGATGCTGACCCTGACGCTCTCGACCCTCGGCCTGCCGCTCGAAGGCGTCGGCCTCTTGCTCGCCGTCGACCCGATCCTCGACATGGGCCGCACCGCGGTCAACGTCGCCGGCCAGGCGCTGGTGCCCACCATCGTCGCCAAGCGCGAGGGTATCCTCGACCAGGAAGCCTACGACCGCGGGGAGGGCATCGAGGAACTCGACGCCAGCCCCACGCCGGCGGAGTAGGGCAGGTACTAAAGGGAGGCTTCGGCCTCCCTTTTCGTTTGGCAGCACGAAACCCCGCCCGGCCATGTGGCCTGCGGTTGATGAGGTGGGCGGCAACGGGCGGGCTTATACCCGGGGACCGAAGCTTCAAAAAGGAAAGGTGGGCTTTCACCCGCCCGTTGCACGGGGATTTCTCGACCGGGGCGACAAGAGACGGCCCAGCGATGTCTTTGCGCTGTTTGGGATGACCGCCCGTCCCCGCCTGTCCAGCCTCCACCGGGGCGACCCCCGGCAGACACCCGCTCCCAGAACCCGGTGGCAGGCGAGACGGTCCCCGTGCACGAGTGAACCGTCCGACCTGCCACCGGCCGCCGGCAACTCGTACTTGCCGCGCCCGGCGAAGGGATGGGTGTGAGTATGGGGCAGGTGGAAGCTGCGGGGATAAGTTTTTAATTCCACACCAGAT
>NZ_JZEX01000052.1 GCF_000969415.1 Devosia geojensis
GCCCCATACTCTGCCCATCCCTTTGCCGGGCGCGGCAAGTACGAGTTGCCGGCGGCCGGTGGCAGGTCGGACAGCTTGCGCGCGAGGGCTGTCTATCTGCCACCGGATTCTGGGAGCGGGTGTCTGCCGGGGGGCGCCCCGCCGGGGGCCGAAGTGGTGAGGACGGGCGGGTGAAAGCCCACCACTCTGTCTGAAGCTTCGGCTCCGGTATAAGCCCGCCCGTTGCCGCCCACCTCAACGCAGGTCACGGCCGGGCAGGGTTTCAGCGCGCCTAGCCGCCGAGCACCGTTCGGTAGCGCCGCACGGCCTCGGGAAATCCCATCAGCAGCGCGTCGGCGGTGATGCCATGCCCGATGGAAACCTCGGCGATCTCGGGCATCACCTGCACGAAGATCGGCAGGTTCTCGAGCGTCAGGTCATGGCCGGCGTTGACGAGGAGCCCCGCCGCGTGCGCCGCGCCGGCGGTCGTCGCGAGCATCGTCAGGTGCCTGTCCCCCTCCGCACTGCCGAAACTGCCGCCATAGGGGCCGGTGAAGAGCTCCACCCGGTCGGCCCCTACTTCCTTGGCGTCCGGCGGCACCGTCGGATCCTCGTCGATGAACAGCGACACCCGGATCCCCGCCGCCTTCATCCGCGCGATGGCGGGCACGAGGATGTCGTGGCTGGCATCGATGTTCCAGCCATGGTCGGACGTCGCCTGAGAAGGATCGTCGGGAACGAACGTCACCTGGTCGGGCGCCGCCTTCTCGACGAGGTCGAGGAACTCGGGACTCGGATACCCCTCGATGTTGAACTCCGCGCTCGGGTACTCGGCCCGCAGCAGCGCTTCGAGCTCGAAGACGTCGCTCCTGCGGATGTGCCGCTCGTCCGGCCGCGGATGCACGGTGATCCCTGCCGCCCCCGCATCCATCACCACCCGCGCGATCCCCGTCACGCTCGGCCACGGCAGGTTGCGGCGGTTGCGCAGCTGGGCGACGGCGTTGAGATTGACGGACAGGTGGGTCATGGCCAGGACCTCTCGTTGAGGCTGAGACCCTTACACCATCCCTGCCCGCCCGCCCAATGCAGACTTTTGATCGATCCGATCAGGCGGGCTGATCGTCACATGCCCTTGGGGCCGCGCGAGATCGCCGCCAGCCCCGTGCGCACCACCTCGACTAGCCCGAGCGGCACCATCAGGGCGATGAACTGCTCGATCTTCGATGGCTTGCCGGTGATCTCGAAGACGAAGCTCTCGGTCGAGGCGTCGACCACCTGCGCCCGGAAGGCGTCGGCCAGCCGCAGCGTCTCGACCCGGTGCTCGCCGGTGCCCGCGACCTTGACCAGCGCCAGCTCGCGCTCGAGCGCCGCGCCCTCGGCGGTCAGGTCATGCACCTTGTGCACCGGCACCAGGCGCTCCAGCTGCAGCTTGATCTGCACCAGGACCTTCGGCGTCGCGATGACGACCACGGTGATGCGCGAGAGGTTCTTCTCGTGCTCGGTCTCGCTGACCGTGAGACTCTCGATGTTGTAGCCCCGGGCCGAGAAGAGCCCGACGACCCGCGCGAGAATGCCCGGCTCGTTGTCGACCAGCACCGAAAGCGTGTGGCGCTCGGGCGCGTCGGTCTCTTTGGTAAGGAAATAGGCCGAACCGGTCGGCTGAAGATGTGCGTTCATTTTATTGTCCTCTGATGCATCGGTTTGGCACTTCGCATCACATCCACGTTGTCATTCCGGCGAAGGCCGGAATCCATCCTGAAATACTTGTCCCGCCGCCAGGTCGCAGTGCCTGCCGCAACACCTTGCGGCTGGTGTGGTATCTCAGGCTGGCCCCCGGCCTTCGCCGGGGTGACAGTGTGTGGTAGTCCGCGCGCCTAAACCAACTGCCTCCCCTTCTCGTCGATGATAGAGCCGATGTTCGCCGTATCGGGCAGGATGATCTCATTGTGCGGCTTGCCCGAGGGGATCATGGGCAGGCAGTTCTCGTCCTTCTCGACCATCACGTCGAACAGCACCGGGCCCGGATAGTCCAGCATCTCCCGGATGGCATCGTCGAGTTTCTTCGGATCGTCGCAGCGGATGCCCTTGCCGCCATAGGCTTCGGCGAGTTTGACGAAGTCGGGCAGCGATTCCGAGTAGGAGTGGGCGTAGCGCCCACCATGCAGCAGGTCCTGCCACTGGCGGACCATCCCCATGCGCTCGTTGTTGAGGATGAAGATCTTGATCGGCAGCCGGTACTGCACCGCCGTCGACATCTCCTGCATGGTCATCTGCACGCTCGCTTCCCCGGCGATGTCGATGACGAGCGCGTCCGGGTGCGCAACCTGCACGCCGACGGCGGCCGGCAGGCCGTAGCCCATGGTGCCGAGCCCGCCCGAGGTCATCCAGCGATTGGGCTTGTCGAAGTGGAAGTGCTGTGCCGCCCACATCTGGTGCTGGCCGACCTCGGTGGTGATGTAGACGTCGCGGTCCTTGGTCAGCTCGTAGAGCCGCTGGATGGCGTATTGCGGCTTGATGGTCGTGTCGGAGTTCTTGAACCCGAGCGAATTGACCGCCCGCCATCCCTCGATCTGCTTCCACCAGGCCGAAATGGCCTCTGTGCGCGGCTCGTTGGTCCTGGAGCGCCAGATGCGGATCATCTCCTCCAGCACCAGCCCGCAATCGCCGACGATGGGGATGTCGACGCGAACGTTCTTATTGATCTGGGCCGGATCGATGTCGACATGGATCTTGGTCGAGTGCGGCGAGAAGGCGTCGATCCGCCCGGTGATGCGGTCGTCGAACCGCGCCCCGATGTTGATCATCAGGTCGCAGTCGTGCATGGCAAGGTTCGCCTCGTAGGTGCCGTGCATGCCGAGCATCCCCAGCCACTGCTGGCTGGATGCCGGGAAGGCGCCGAGCCCCATCAGCGTCGAGGTGACCGGAAAGCCCGTGAGCTCGGCCAGCTCGCGCAGATGCTTGGAGGCTTCCGGCCCCGAATTGATGACGCCGCCGCCGGTGTAGAAGACCGGCCGTTCGGCCTTCAGCATCAGGTCGACCGCCACGCGGATCGCCTCGACGTCGCCCTCGACATGCGGCTTGTAGCTCGAATGGCGGAAGCCATCGACGCTCGGCTGCGTGTATTCGCCGAGCGCAAACTGCACGTCCTTGGGGATGTCGATGACGACCGGACCCGGCCGGCCGGTGGTGGCGATGTGGAACGCCTCGTGCATGATGCGCGGCAGGTCCTCGACGCGTTTGACGAGATAGTTGTGCTTGGTGCAGCTGCGGGTGATGCCGACCGTGTCGCACTCCTGGAAGGCGTCCGAGCCGATGAGGGTCGTCGGCACCTGCGCGGTGATGCAGACCAGCGGGATGGAATCCATCAGCGCGTCGGTGAGGCCGGTGACCGCGTTGGTCGCGCCGGGACCGGAGGTGACGAGGACGACGCCGGGCTTGCCGGTCGAGCGCGCATAGCCTTCAGCCATATGGGTCGCGCCCTGCTCGTGGCGAACGAGTACGTGGCTGACGGCGTCCTGCTGGAAAAGCGCATCGTAGATCGGCAGCGCCGCGCCTCCGGGATACCCGAAGATATGCGTCACCCCCTGATCGATCAGCGCCTGGACCACCATCTCCGCGCCGGTCATCTGTTCGGCCATCGTCTATTCCTTCCAAATCCTGCGGCTTGCCGCCGCCTGTCGCCCTGCCCCGTCGCCGGAAAAAAGGCAATAAAAAAGGCCCCATTCGGGACCTCGTTTCGGCGCACCAGCTTACGCGCGGGGACCTACCCCACGTGACCAGTGCGCCTACCAAGTACGAGAATAAGGGACCGCAAGGGACCGCTCCTCAAGATTCAACGGCAGGATTGATAGGCGGCACGCGGCGGAGTGTCAAGCCTGTCGGCCATCCTCGACCACTTCGTAATGGTCGACCGTCTCGGGACGCTCGATGAGGTACCTGTCGTCCTCGGGGTAGTAGTGCGCCAACTCGTATGCCTCACCGGCGAATCGCTTGATCGCCTCGACGTCGCGCCACCAGCTCAGCGTCGCCACTTCGCTGGTCCCGTCCGCACCGCGCCGCACGACGATCTGGTAGCCGAGATTGCCCTCGGTCGCGGCGTATTCGTCCGCGCCTGTCCGGCGGATGTAATCGACATACTCGGCCTCATCGGCGCCGCGGATGCGCCCGGACCATCTGCGCAGGATCATGCCCGCCTCCCTCGTTCTCGCCGTCATCTAACCACAACTTCCCGCCTATTGCAGCGGCAGCGAGAGCCGGACCTTGCCCGTTGCCCGCGTCGCATGGGGCGCGCCGATGCCGTCGTAGGACCCCGTAAGATTGACGTTCGCGCCCTGCGGGAAACCGATGCCGAGCCCGCCCTCGATCCGGCCCGAGGGGTTGCGCAGCGACCAGCCGATGGCGTCGTGCGAGACGTCGACCACCCCCTCGAAGCGCACGCTCGTTTGGATGTCGAAATCCTCGGTGGTCTCCACCCGATGCGTTACGCCCGGCCCCACCGCGATCTGGCCCGAGCCTTCCGTCACCGACGGAACGGGCACGCCAAGCGCGTCGAGCCAGGCCTGCGACACGGCCTCGGAATACCCGAAGCGCGCGCGTGGCGTGAATGTCCAGTTGCCCGCCGACCATTGCCCGGAAAGCGAAACATTGGCGAGCCAGCGCGTCGCATCGAATCCGCTCGCCGCTCCGCTGCTCGTGGCCATCTGACCGAACGAGCCGCCGGTCCCGGCGACCACATCGAGATAGAGCGAGCGGTCGAGCCGCGCGGTGACATAGGGGCCGATGAGCCACCCGTCGCTGACCGTCACCCTGCCCGCCTCGTTCGCCGGCTGTCGGAACCGGTCGCCCTGCACATAGACGCCTGCCAGCAACTCCGGCGTCACGAGATAGTCGAGGCCGACCGCGACCAGGCTGGTATCGGCTCCGGATGCGGCGTCGAAGAGCGTGAAGGAAACGTCGAACCAGGCATCGAACGGCGAGGCCTTGCGCGCGCCGGCGAATGCATCGAGGGTCGCAAGCGAGGTGGAGAGCAGCACGCGCCGGCTGCCGACGAAATTGGGCATGTAGCGGATCAGGCGATTGATCGCCTTGTCGATGTCGGCGCGCATCGCGCCGTCGATCCGGTCGATCCGCCGGTTGCTGGCCGAGAGCGCGCCGACGAGAAGGTTGGCGCGGCTGCCAAGAAAGTCCTCGACCAGCCCCTCCGTACGCTCGCGCGAATTGACCGAGGAGAAGGTGCACGTCACCGTCTCGCCGGCGTTGAGAACGATCAGCGCGCGGCGGGCTGCCGGCTCGGCAACGCTGTCCCCGTCCGAACAGGAGATGCCGGTGAGGGCATATCCGGCGCCGCTCATGTCCTCGGCGACGATCTCGTGAACGCCGGCCGCCAGCTCGATCGGCCCCGCCTCGCCGGCGCCATCCAGCGTGCCGATGGACAGGTTGAGCGCGGCTTCGGGCGACGTGAAGCCGAACACGGCGTCGTCGCCGCCGGTCTCCTGGCGGATCACCACCGTGCCCGTTGCCGCATGGGCCATCACGGCCGAAAGCATGAACCACAGCAAGGCCAGCACCGGTCGGCGCCACACGCCGGCGCTTCCCTCGCTGCCGAGCCGATGGCCCGGAACCATAGTGTTCGACGCGCAAGCGTTCATCGAGCACCATCCTGCCGTTACGCAGCACGGGCTCCTCCCCGCCGGCTCCTCCACCGGCCTTCACCATGCATCGATTGTCGGTTGTTGCGGACCCTTGGGGCCGGCACCTCATGCCCACGCCATGCGCCGGCACCGCAGCCACTTTAACCGCTCGCGGACTCCCGCCCAAATCACAATGGCCGAACGGCGTCCAAAAAAATTCTCAGGGAATGTCGAATGGCTGTCACGGACTTCGTCGTCTTGTCGAAAGCAACTTCCAATCCGAGAGGAAAACGACAATGACCACCACTCCCGCCAATGACCGCGAATTGGTCCTGACCCGCCTGCTCGACGCGCCGCGCTCGGCCGTCTGGCGCTGCTGGACGGAGCCCGGCCTGTTGAAGCAGTGGTTCGCCCCTGCTCCGTGGTCGACGCCGAAGGCCGACCTCGATGTCCGCCCCGGAGGGCGCGCCAACGTCACCATGGCCGATCCCGAGGGCAACGAGTATCCCAACCCCGGCGTCTACCTCGAGGTCGTCGAGGAAGAAAAGCTGGTCTTCACCGATGCCTACACCGGCGACTGGGAGCCCGTTGAAGGCACGCCCTTCATGACCGTGATCCTCACCTTCGAGGATGAGGGCGGCAAGACCCGTTACACCGCCCGCGCCCGTCACTGGACCAAGGAAAAGCGCGACGAGCACGAGAAGATGGGCTTCCACGAAGGCTGGGGCATCTGCGCCGACCAGCTCGAGAAGCTCGCCAGGACGATCTGACTGCAGGTTCACGATCCGGCTTCGCCGCCACCCGCGCCTCCGGCGCGGCCGGCGAAGCCATGCCCAAGGGAGGCGCGAATGAAACGACGCGACTTTATCACCGCAGCCATCGCTACCGCCGCAATCGCGGCATTGCCCAAAGCCGCCGATGCTCAGGAAGGAACCACCATGACCACGCCCGCCACCCCCCGCGCCTCAGGTTATGTTCCCGTTGCCGGGGGCGAGGTCTACTATGCCGTCTACGGCGAGGGCGAACCGCTCGTCCTGCTGCATGGCGGCCTGATGACGCACGAAACCTTCGGCCCGACGCTGGCGCGCCTCGCCGAGGGTCGCCAGGTCATCGGCATCGATTTGCAGGGTCACGGCCGCACGCTGCCGTTCGATAGGCCGATGAGCTACGAGGCCATGGCCGACGACGTGGCGGCCGTCCTCGGCCACCTCGGCATCGGGAAGGCCGACGTCATGGGCTATTCGCTCGGCGGCGGCACCGGATTGCGCCTCGCCGTCCAGCACCCCGAACTGGTCGAGAGGCTGGTCGTTGTCTCGACGCCCTTCGCCTGGGCCGGATGGCACGACTACAACGCTCAGGGCATGCGCGCGATGTCCGGCGCCCTCGCCGAGGGCATGAAGGGTTCGCCGCTCCATGACGACTATTTGCGAGTCGCACCAGACCCGGCGAATTTTCCGGTGCTGCTCGACAAGATTGGGCAGATGATGCAGGCGGACTACGACTGGTCGGACGAGGTCAGGACGATCACCGCGCCGACCATGCTGATCTTTGCCGACTGGGACGCTGTGCGCACCGCCCATATCGCCGCCTTCTTCGAGTTGCTCGGCGGCGGCCGGCAGGACGCGCAATGGGACGGCTCGGGCATGAACGCCAACCGGCTCGCCATCCTGCCGGGCGCCACGCACTACACCATCGGCACCGATCCGCGGCTCGCTGAAACCGCCATCGGCTTCATCGACGCCGAGTGACCAATCGAACGGAAGGGCGGCCCGGCTAGCCGATGACGATGTTGTCGATCAGCCGGGTCGCTCCGAGGTGCGCGGCCACCGCCAGCAACGCGCCGCCCTCCCCGACGCGCTCGAGCTCATCGAGGCTGGCGGGGTCGCGCACCTCCCAATACTGCACGCGGATCAGCGGCTCTTCGGCGAGCACGGCGAGTCCCGCCGCGACGAGTGCCTGCGCATCGCGCTCCCCCGCTTCGTAAGCGGCTTCAGCCGCCTTGAGGCTCGCGTAAATCTTCGGCGCCGCGGCGCGCTCCTCGGGCGCGAGGTAGACGTTGCGCGAGCTCAGCGCCAGTCCGTCCGCCTCCCGCACGATCGGCCCGCGCACGATCTCGACCGGCACGTCGAGGTCGCGCACCATGCGCTCGATCACCGCGCACTGCTGCGCGTCCTTCTGCCCGAAGAACGCGACGTGCGGCTGCACGAGGTTGAAGAGCTTGAGCACGACCGTCGCGACACCCCGGAAGTGTCCCGGCCGGACCGCGCCGCAGAGCGGGCCCGAAACGCTCTCCTCGACCACATAGGTCGACGCACCCGGCCGATAGAGGTCCTCAACGTCCGGCAGGAACAGCGCATCGACGCCGGCGGCTCCGAGCAGCGCCAGGTCCGTCTCGATGGGGCGGGGATATCTGGCGAGATCCTCGTTCGGCCCGAACTGAAGCGGATTGACGAAGATGCTGGCGATGGTCAGGTCGCATCGCGACTTCGACAGCTCGACGAGGCTCATGTGCCCACGGTGCAGCGCCCCCATGGTCGGGACGAACCCGAGCGAGCGGCCGGCAGGCAGGCCCCTGCGCCAGGCGCGCAGCTCCGCGACGGAGCGCAGGACAAGCGTCATGCAATGATATCCCAGATGCGGCGCGCCAGCTCCGCCTTGCTCGTCACGGGCAGCGCTATGTCGTCGCCATCGCGCCGCAGCAGCGTGCCGCCATTGGTCGAAACGGCAAAGCCGGTCTGGCTCGCCTCGCCCGCCCGCGCCACGGGATTGGCGAAGAGGAAATCGAGCTCCTTGCGCTCGAGCTTGCCGCGCCCGTTGGCCTCGACGTCGTCGGTCTCGGCCGCAAAGCCGAGGAACCACTGGCCGTTCGCCCTGGCCTTCAGCGCGCCGAGCACGTCGGTCGAGGGCACCATGTCGAGAGAGACGGGTTCGGACGCGCGCTTGAGCTTGCCGCTGGCCGGACTCGCCACCCGATAATCCATGACGGCGGCCGTGGCGATGACGCCGTCGACTTCGGGCAGGAATCTCAGCGCCGCCTCCGCCATCTCCTCGGCGGTGCGCACCTCGACGAGGCTCAGTCGCTCGCCCGCCCCGCGCGGCGGCGCCGGGCGCACCACGCCCTTGTCGATGCCCAGCACGTAGCGCACCTCGGCACCGCGCCGCAGCGCCTCCTCGGCCATGGCCGCGCCCATGCGTCCGGTCGAGTGGTTGGTGATGTAGCGCACCGCGTCGATGGGTGTCGTCGTCGGCCCGGCGGTGATCAGCACGCGCTTGCCGGCAAGGCTCGGCTCCGGAGCCGCCGCCGCATTGACCTCGGCGACGATGGTCGCGACCGGCGCCAGCTTGCCGACGCCCACCTCACCGCAGGCGAGAATGCCCGAAGCCGGGTCGATGAAGCCGACGCCGCGCGCCTTCAGTGTCTCGGCGTGCTGCTGGGTGATGGGCTTTTCCCACATCACCGTGTTCATCGCCGGCGCGACGAGCAACGGAGCCTCGGTCGCCAGCGCCACGGTCGTGAGCAGGTCGTCGGCGAGCCCCAGCGCAATCTTGGCGATGGTATTGGCGCTCGCCGGCGCAACCACGAAAAGGTCGGCCCAGCGGGCAAGATCGATATGCTCGGTACCCGAGATCCCGGGGCCGAAGAGCGCCGACTTCACCGGCCGGCCCGAGAGCGTCTCCAGCACCAGCGGCGAGACGAACTGTGCCCCGCTCTGAGTGAGGATGATCTGAACCGCGTGGCCCTGCTTGGTGAGCTCGGAGGTGACGTCGGCGATCTTGTAGGCCGAGATGCTGCCCGTGACCCCGATGAGGATGTTAGCCATCGGCGAGCGCCCGCCCCTTGGCCTTGGCCGGCTCTGCCGCCTTGACCTCCGCGACGTATTCGCCGACCGCCCGCCGGATGACTGACGCGACATCCGCCTTCGGCTTGGCAAAGCTCGGTGTGCGGTCGACATTGAGCCCGATGAGGTCGTTGACCACCAGCACCTGTCCCGAGCATTCGGGTCCCGACCCGATGCCGATGGTCGGGATATCGAGGAGACGCGTGATCTCGCCGGCAAGTTCAGGCACCACCATCTCCAGCACGATGGCGAACGCGCCCGCGTCCTGCAGCGCCAGCGCCGCATCGATGAGCTTCTGCGCCGCCGGCGCGGTCTTGCCATGCCGGTAGTAGCCGCCGAGCTGGTGCACCGCCTGCGGCGTCAGCCCGATATGGCCGACGACGGGAATGCCCTGTTCCGTCAGGCGCGCGACGGTTGGCGCCACGGTAGCCCCGCCTTCGATCTTGACCGCCTGGCAGCCGGTGCGCTGCATGATCGCGACGGCATTGCGCAGCGCGGTCTCCGGATCGCTTGCCGTGCCGAACGGCATGTCGACGACGATCAGTGCGCGCCGCGTGCCGCGATGGACCGCGCCGGCATGGCGGATCATGTCCTCGAGCGTCACCGGCAGCGTCGTCTCGTGTCCGAGCACCACGTTGCCGAGGCTGTCGCCGACGAGGATCATCTCGATCCCCGCCTGGTCGAGGAGCCCGGCGGTGACATAGTCGTAGGCCGTCAGCATAGCGATCTTCTCGCCGCGGCGCTTGAGATTCTGGATGTCGCGAGTGGTCAGGCGTGCGGTTGCGGTGGTGGCCGACATGGACTTGAATCCTGCTCCTGCGCCTCGCCGACAAAGGCAAGGCGTCCGCTGCTCCCCAGCGCCCTGCGTTTCAATTAATCAGCGGAGGGGAATTTGCAAGGCGTCAAAAGTCGTATCGGCTATGCGGTGGCCCGGATCGGCTCTAATGCGCAGCCTGTCGCACCATCCCGGCCGGCTGGTGCAGGCGCCGTTCGAGCGCCGTTGCGATTGCGAGCTTTTCCGGGTCGTCGAGCAGGCACTGCGCCTCCTCGATCGAGACCCAGCGGCGCTGACGCTGATGCTTCTCGCGCCACTCGTCATGCTCGAGGTCGACGCGCAATGGATAGATGTCGACGATCACCGGCGTCTGGTTCTCGTCGTTCATCGCCCCGCGATAGCTGCCGATGGGAGTTGTCTCCACCTCACCCTCGATTCCCGCCTCCTCGAGGGCTTCCTGCGCCGCGCTCTCCCACGGCGTCTTGCCGCGCATGATGCCGCCCTTGGGAAACATCCAGCGCGCCGAACGGCGCGAGGTGATGAGGAGGTAGGACGCCTTGCCGTCGATCATCCTGTAAGGCAGCGCGCCCGATTGCCTCTCGCAGGGGCCTTGCCCGTGTAAGGCGAAGAGATTGCGCAGGAATTGCGTGATCGACGTGAACATGGAAGGCGTCCGTTCTCCTCGGCGTTTCGACTCTGTTTCGACTCAGTTTCGTTTCGAATTGTAGCAACAAAAAAGGTCCCATGCGGGACCTTTTCCGTTGACCTTGCCTCCGAAGCTCGAAGCGCCGGAAGGTCCGCTTTTAGCCGCGCGGGCAGACGTCGATGTAGCGGCTGCCGTCGGCGCGCTGGTAGACGCAGCGATTCGGATCGTTCTCGACCCGGCCGAGCATATTGCCCGCGGCCGCACCCACGACGCCGCCGACACCGGCGCCGACCGCCGTGCCGAGGAGCGAGTTGGTGGTGGCCGCACCGACAGTCGCGCCGGCGCCCGCGCCGACCGCCGCGCCGGTCTGCGTGCTGGTGCAGGCTGCAAGCGACAGCAAGGCAGCAGCGGTAATGATGAACTTGTGCATAGAACCCTCCAAGAGACTAATGAGCCTGTTAACGTGCCCCACGGCGATTGGTTCCTGCAAATAAAGGATAAACTAAGGCAGGGTGTCGCCCGAACGCCACAGTATTGCAATACCGCCGATCGCGATCGAGAGCCAGCCGGCAATCATAAGCAGTCCACCCAGTGGAGCCGCTAGCGGCAACAAACGCACGCCCGCGAACTCTCGAAGCGCCATGTCCGACACGAATATCAGCGTGCCGAGAGCGAGAAGCACACCGGCCACGCCCATCCACCGCCCCTTCCCCGCCAACGCCAGCACGAGCAGCGCCGGGGCGTGCGCGAGGCAGACGGTCGTTGCCGAAACGAGTGCCTGCGAGGCGCCGGCATGCGCCGAGCCGGCGGCCGCCAGGATTCCGGCTCCGCCGATCAGCCCCGACGCAAGCAGCCCGATCGCGCGCAATCTCGTCATTCCGCCTCTCCTGCCATCGCCTGACACTCACCGGCTTGCGCCTGCGGCCCAATCGGTTACAGGTCAATTCCGCGAGTAGGAAGAAAAAATGAGCACCGATAACACGCTGGCGGCATCTCCGACCGGCCCGGCCGAAACCGCCACCTGGGGCGGGGAACTGCGCGCCACGTTCAACCTGGCGTGGCCGCTGGTCATCGCGCAGCTCGCCCAGAACGCTCTCGTCACCACCGACGTCATCATGATGGGCTGGCTCGGCCCGCGCTATCTGGCGGCCGGAGCGCTGGCCAGCGCCTTCCTCATGCCCATCCTTCTCTTCGGCATCGGCATCGTGGGCGCCGTCGCCCCGCTCGTGGCGCAGGCGCGCGGCGCCCGCCAGATCAAGGCCGTCCGCCGCATCGTGCGGCAGGGGTTCTGGGCCGCCGCGCTCATCACGGCGCTCATGATTCCCTTCCTCATGCAGATGCGGCCGATCTTCGAGTTCCTGGGGCAGGATCCGGGCAACACCGCCATGGCCGAGGACTATCTGCAGATCGCCCTGTGGTCGTGCGTGCCGCAACTGCTGATCGTCGTGCTGCGCTCGCTGCTCGCCGCGTTCGACGCCACCCGCGTCATCCTCATCGTCACCGTTGCCGGCGTCGCACTCAACGCCGTGCTCAATTACGTGCTGATCTTCGGCCATCTCGGCCTACCGCGGATGGAACTGCGCGGAGCCGCGCTCGCCACCGTCCTCTCCTACTCGGCCATGTTCGGGCTGATGCTCGTTTACGTGCTGCGCCAGCGGCGGTTCCGGCGCTTCCACATCCTCGTGCGCTTCTGGAAACCGGATTGGTCCCGCTTCGCCCAGATCTTCAGGATCGGCCTGCCCATCGGCCTCACCATCCTCGCCGAAGTCGCGCTCTTCACCGCCGCCGCCTTCCTGATGGGCTGGCTCGGCACCGACGAGGTCGCCGCCCATGCGGTGGCGCTGCAATGCGCCTCGACCGCGTTCATGGTTCCGCTGGGCCTCGGCATGGCGGCGAGCGTGCGCGTCGGCATCGCCTATGGGCGCGGCGACCATGACGCCATCGGCAAGGCCGGCTGGACGGGCTTTGCGCTCGGCACCGGCTTCATGGCCTTCACCGCCCTGCTCTTCATCACCGCAGGCCCGTTCATCGTCGGCCTCTTCCTCGACCGCAACGAGCCGGCCAACGCCACTGCGCTGCAGCTCGCCGCGACCTACCTCGTCATCGCCGGCATCTTCCAACTCGTCGACGGCGCGCAGGTCACCGCCGCCAACGCGCTGCGCGGCCTCTCCGACACGGCAATCCCCATGGTGGTCGCCATCTTCGGCTACTGGGTGATCGGCATGCCGACGGCCTACCTGCTGGGGTTCGTTGCCGGTTGGCGCGGGGTCGGCATCTGGACGGGACTGGCCGTCGGCCTCGCCTGCGTCGCCGTGCTGCTCGTCGGACGCTTCGCGCTCCGCGAGAGATTGGGACTGACCAGCAAGCCGATCGCCGCAGCTTAACGGCGCGGCCAATCGCCCATGCGGTTGCGGAACCATGTCCGCTGCCGCTTGGCGTACTGGTGCGTGGCGATGATCGCTCGCTCGACCGCCTCTTCCTTCTCGATGCGTCCGGCAAGCCAGTCGGCGATCTCGCGCACGCCGATGGCCTTCATCGCCGGCAAGCTGGGATCGAGATGGAGCGAAAGCAGGGCCTTGACCTCGTCCACGGCCCCGCCCTCGAACATCGCCTCGAACCGCCTTGAGATTCGAGCGCGCAGCACGTCGCGATCAGGATCCAGCACCATGCGCTCGACGACGAAGTCGTCTATCAACCCCTGCTGCGACGCCTGCTGGAAGCTCGATAGCGGCCGTCCCGTCGCGCGCTTGACCGCGAGCGCCCGCTCGACCCGTTGCGGATCGGCAACCTTCAGCCTGCGCGCCGTCTCGGGATCTTCCCGCTCGAGCAGCCGCATGCGTCCGGCTTCATCGAGCCCTTGAATCTCTTGTTGAGCTTGAAGCGCGATTTCGGCGGGAACCTCCGGCACGTCGGCGAATCCCTTTGTGAGCGCATCGAAGTAAAGCCCCGTGCCGCCGACGAAAATCAGCGGCTGCCCAGGATCGGCCGCGTCGATCACCCGCTGCACAGCCTCGAGCCACCTTCCGGTCGAGAACCGCACCGAAGGCGGCACGAAGCCGTAGAGCTTGTGCGGCGCGCGACCCTCGTCTTCCCGCCCTGGACGGGCCGTGACGACCCGCAGCACGTCGTAGACCTGCATGGCGTCGGTATTGACGACGATGCCGCCCAGCCGCTCGGCCACTTCGAGCGCCAGCGCCGACTTGCCGCTCGCGGTCGGACCCGCTATCAGAACCGCTCGCCGAGCCTTCGCCGCGTCCACTTCACTCCGCTCCCGGGAACCGAAACGACATGCAGGTCCTCTGCCTCATCACCAATCCCGCCGATCCGGAGCTCGACACCGCGCTCGCGGCGCAGGTCGTCAAGGAGGTCGGCGGCGAGCTCGACTGGCTCGACCACGGCATTGCCTGCGAGATCATCGGCCCGAAGTCAACCGAGAGCATCGAGGCTGCGCGCGCACTGGTCGCCGGCAAGGCTGTCGACGTCGCTGTCGTGCCCGCCGAGGGACGGCGCAAGAAGCTTCTCATCGCCGACATGGATTCCACCATGATCAACGAGGAGTGCATCGACGAGCTGGCCGATGCGCTGGGCTTGAAGCCTCAGGTGGCAGAGATCACCGACCGCGCCATGCGCGGCGAGCTGGACTTCGCCGCCGCTCTCGATACCCGCGTTGCCCTGCTCAAGGGGCTGGAGCGCAAGGTGATGGAGGAAATCCGCCGCGAGCGCATCACGCTCGCCCCCGGCGGACGCGCCCTCGTCCACACCATGAAGCAGTACGGCGCCTATACGGCGCTGATCTCGGGCGGCTTCACCTTCTTTGCCGACCACATCGCCCGCCGCATCGGCTTCGACGAAGCGGTCGCCAACACCCTCGACTTCGATGGCGACCAGCTGACCGGCACGGTCACCAAACCCATCGTCGACAAGTCGATCAAGCTCCAGCGCTTGCAGGACCTGGCCGCCGAGAAGGGCCTTGCCATGACCGACACCATGGCTGTCGGCGACGGCGCCAACGATCTCGACATGATCCGCGCCGCCGGCTTCGGAGTTGCCCTCCACGCCAAGCCCGCTGTCGCTGCCGAAGCGCAGATCCGCATCGACCACGGCGATCTGACCGCACTCCTCTACCTGCAGGGCTACCACGAAGAGGAATTCGTGCGATGAGGATCGAGACCGAGCGCCTGATCCTGCGCCCATGGGAAGAGCGCGACCGCGCGCCTCTTGCGGCCATGCTCGGTGATCCACATGTCATGCGCTTCTATACGCACCCACGCAGTCGCGCGGAGGCAGACGGCTGGTTCGACAAGATGGTCGCCGATCTTGCGACCGGCATCACTCGCCTCGCTGCCGAGCGCAAGGACGACGGTGCCCTGCTCGGGTTAGTAGGGCTAGCCGCGATCGAATTCGAGATACCCACCGCTCCAGCGACAGAAGTCGGTTGGGTGCTCGGCAGTTCCTACTGGGGCAAGGGTTATGCTCCTGAAGCGGCGAAGGCGTGCCTCGACTACGCATTCACGACGCTGCACCTGCCGGAAGTCGTCGCGTTCACCACGCACCAGAACCTGCCCAGCCAGCGCGTGATGGAAAAGATCGGTATGCGCCGCGACCCTTCGGCGGACTTCGACCACCCGCGGATCCCCGAGGGCCATCCGCTGCGCCCGCACGTGCTCTACCGGATCACCAATCCGCGTCCCGCCTAGCCGCGCACGATCCACAGCAGCACGAGCCCGACGAGCGCGTAGGCCAGCGCACCGGTCCTTAAATGCGATGCTGGCAACGCCATGAGCGTTGCCAGCATCCGTTTCATCTGCTCGGGAAAGGCTGCATAGAGCAGCCCTTCCATGACGAGAGCCAGCGCCAGTGCCGCGAGGAAGTCGCTCACTGACCGGCGGGCGCGGGCGCCTCTTCAACCGGCGCGACCGGACCGTCCTCGACGGGCGCGGGTATCTGCGTGCCCTGCGTCGGCTCGAGCGAGGACCCGTCGTCGAGGGTCAGGGACGGAGGAATGGTCTCCTCGATCCCCAGCCCGTCGAGCGCCGGCTCATCGGTGGTCGCAGGCACCTGCACGTCCTCATTGGGCGTGATCGGCGTCGGGAAGCTCTCGCTCGGCGCCGGCAGCTCGCCATTCGATCCGAAGTAGCGGAAGAATTCGGAGTCGGGCGAGAGCACCATAGTGGTGCCGGTGCCGGTGAGCGCCGTGCGGTAGGACTCCATCGAGCGGTAGAACTCGAAGAATTCCTCATCCTGCCCATAGGCAGCCGCGTAGATGCGGATGCGGTCGGCATCGCCGTTACCGCGGATGATTTCCGCATCGCGGGTCGCCGCGGCCACGATCTCGACCGCCTGACGATCGGCGATGGCGCGCAGGCTCTGCGCCTGCTCCTGACCGCGGGCGCGCAGAAGCGCGGCTTCCGCCAGACGCTCGGCACGCATGCGCTCGAAGGTGCGCTCCTCGACCTCGCGGGCAAGGTCGGTACGCAGGATGCGCACATCGACGACCTCGATGCCGAGCTCGGCCATGTCGGGCCGGATGAGGTCGCGCGCCTCGCGCATCATCTGCGGACGCTGCTCGGAGAGAGCCGCGTTGAACTCGCGCAGACCATAGACCTGGCGCAACGCCGCATCGAAGCGGGTGGCGATACGGTCTTCGGCGACCGAGAGCTGCCCAAGGGCGCGCTCACGGAAGAGCTGTGGGTCGACGATGCGATAGGTGAGGAACGCATCCACTTCGTAGAACGCGCCGCCCGACACCTGCACGGTCATGTCGTCGAGGTCGTACCGCAGCAACCGATCCTCGACGATCTGGACGCTGTCGACGATGTCGGTGGGAATCTTGAAGTAGAGGCCGGGCTGCGAATGGACAGCGGTGATCTGCCCGAAACGCATCACGATCGCCTGCTCGCGCTCGTTGACGATGTAGATCGACGAGAAAAGGACGTAGAGGCCGGCGAGGATGAGGGCGCCGATGACGAGAAGACGGTTTGTCATGGCTTAGTTCCCCGATCCGGAGGGAGTTGTCGACGTGGTGGTGGAGCGCGAACGCAGCTCCGGCAACGGCAGGTAGGGCACGACCCCATTGCCCGCGCCGGATTCGACCAGCACCTTTTCGGAAGAGCCGAGCACCTGTTCCATCGTCTCGAGGAAGAGGCGCTTGCGCGTCACCGCCGGAGCGTTGACGTATTCGGCGAACACCGCATTGAAGCGCTCGGCCTCACCGGTGGCTTCCTGCACGACGCGGTTGGCGTAAGCCGCCGCGTCTTCGCGCAGCTGCGCCGCCTGACCGCGGGCATCACCCAGCAGCGTGTTGGCATACTGGCGCGCTTCTTCCTGCAGGCGGTCTTCGTCCTGCTCGGCGCGCTGCACCTCGTTGAAGGCGTCGGCGACTTCCGAGGGCGGAGCCGCGTTCTCGATCGAGATCTGGCTGACGCGGACGCCGAGCTGGTAGCTGTCGAGGATCGCCTGCGTGATATCGCGCACTTCGAGAGCGATGCCTGCACGGTCGTCACGGAAGATGTCCTGGGCGGGACGGCGCCCGACGATTTCGCGCATGGCGCTTTCGCCAGCCGCGCGCACCATCGCTTCCGGATCGCGCACGTTAAAGAGATATTCGGACGGGTTGGAGACCGCCCACAGCACCGAGAAGCGCACGTCGACGATGTTCTGGTCGCCCGAGAGCATCAGGCCCTCACGGTTGCCGGCGCGGTTGCCGCCGCCGGTTCCCGTGCCGATCACGGTCTGGTTCTCGGTGATGACGACACGCTCGACGGTCTCTACGGGCCAGAAGAGGAAGTGCAGCCCGGGCATCGAAAGCTCGTCCTTGGGCTGGCCGAAGCGCAGCTCGACGCCGACTTCCTGCGGGTTGACCGTATAGATGGAATTGAGACCCCAGAAGGCCAGCAGCGCTACGACGCCGCCCACGATTGCCCAGCGCCCGCCGGGCACGCCACCCTGGAAACCGCCCTGGAACCGATCCCTGCCGCGATTGAGGATATCTTCGAGATTGGGGGTTCCGCCCCCGGGCCGGCGTGGGCCGCCGCCACCACCTGGTGCCTGCCCCCAGGGGCCGCCATTGTTACGGCCGCCTCCGCCACCATTACTCTCCCACGGCATCATTTACCCTTTGTTGGTTGGAGTTCGGTCGCACCTATATAGGGAAAGGGTCTTGGCCGATCAATGAAAAGCCCGTTACCGGCGCTCGTACACCTTGACGCGAAACGCCGCACCGTCCTTTTCGCCGGGCGGCACGTCCGGTTCCTCGACGACCTTCCACTCGCTCGCCTCGATCACCGGAAACGTCACGTCACCTTCGGGCGAGAGCGCCACGTGGCTGATATAGAGTCTGTCCGCCAGCGATATCGCCTGCCGGTAGATCTCGCCGCCGCCGACGATCATCACCTCGTCGGCCCCGTCTCTCGCGGCAATGGCGCGGGCATGGGCGATGGCCTCGTCGAGGCCGCTCATCACAATCACGCCATCCGGCGCATAGCCAGCCTGCCGGGTGACCACGATGTTGGCCCGTCCCGGCAAGGGCTTGCCCACCGTCTCGAACTGCTTGCGCCCCATAACGAGGGGCTTGCCCATGGTCGTGCGCTTGAAAAAGGCCATGTCCGAGGGGATGCGCCACGGGATCGTCTGGTGCGCGCCGATCACCCCGTTCTCGGCCACCGCCGCGATCATCGCAATCTTGACACTCATTGCTGCCCCAGCGCCAGAAGCGCCTCCCCATCGACCCGGCAGGTCAGCCACTCCTCATGCAACCTGGCGCCTTGTGCCTTGTAGAACGCGATGGATGGCGCGTTCCAGTCGAGCACGTGCCACTCGAACCGTCCGAGGCCTTCGGTGACGCACCGGCGAGCCAGATGCACCAGCAGCGCCTTGCCGATCCCCTTCCCGCGAGCACTCGGATCGACGAACAGGTCCTCCAGCCAGATGCCGTGCCGGCCCTTGAAGGTCGAGTAGGTGTAGAACCAGAGGGCGAAGCCCACCGGTTCGTCCGCCCATTCGGCGATGTCGCAGTAGACCTTCGGGCTTTCCCCGAAGAGATCGCGCTCCAGGTCCGTCTGGCTTGCGACGACCTCATGCGAAAGCTTCTCGTAGTCGGCCAGCGCATGCACAAACCCATGGACGGTCCCGGCGTCCCTGGGCTCGGCCCGGCGGATGGAGAGGCTCACTCGTAACCCTCTTGCCGATCGAGGATCAGGATATCGAGGTCTTCGTCGGGCCAGAAATCGGTCTTGACCATCTCGAACGTGGTCGGGCCGGTTTTGGTCACGTCCTCCCCGCAGAAGGAGACGAGGTTTTCCGGCGCGCCCTTGTCGATGGTGAGACGGAACCGTTCGATGGGGCCGTTCCAGTTGGCGCCGGTCCGGAGGATGTAGGAAATCCATTGTTCGGCGAACGGCGCGCTCCACGGTTCGCCCTCCTTGGCGGTCTTGCGCACAGCGCTGAGGAAAGCCTCGTCCGTGCAGTACTTGCGCGCATATTCGGCGGCGGGGTCGTAGCCGTCATAGGGTTCGGAGAGGAAGCTGACGCCGACCGTGCCGCCGACGCTCGGCTTGTAGCGGTGCTCGACCGTCACCTCCTCGCCGGCGGGGAAGGTGGCATCCCATGTATAGGTGGCGCGCCAGGTCCACATCGGCCAGTACTTGGTCTGCATGCCCTCGCCCGCATCGAACTCGTCGGTACCGACGAGGCCCAGATGCAGCATCTCGGCGATCGCGGCCTCATCGAGCGCGTCCACAGCATCCTGTGCTTGCGTCGAGATAGGCATCAGCGGCAGGTTGCGCCCTTCGAGATACCCGGTGCGATCGACGCCGAAGGCATAGGCGTACTGGTAGAGCGTCGTTTCCACCGGCTCGCCGTTGAACGTCGTCTCGAACTCGAACGGATTGTCGTCCGGCCCCTGGGGGAAAGCGACCGGCGACCAGTAGTCCGGGACGATGTCGGGCATGGGAAAGGCGACCAGCACGCTGCGGTCCGCCTCCCCCTCGTTGCGAAAGACATAGCTGACCCGGATCTCTTCGGCCGAGATGTAGAGGTCTTCGCTCACCATCTTGATGTCCGGGTCGATGACAAACTCGAGCCCGCCCGTCGAGAGCACGGCGGCGGTATCGTTGGCGACGGCTGCGGCTGGAACCGACAATGCAAGGCATGCCAATGCTGCGCTCAGCTTCATTCCAATCCCTCCCCTTGGAACTATCGCACCTGCTGCCGGACGGCATCTTCTTCGAGACGCGCGAGCCACTTGCGTGCAAGGGCCGCTTCGAGATCGACGCCGTGGTGGCGGGCAAACAGTAGCAGGCTTCCGAGCAGATCGGCAGTCTCGTCGGCAAGCTTTTCGGCAATGGCTGCGTCGGTCGCATCGCCCTTGCGGCCACGCCCGCTCGCCCGCAGCACCTCGGCGGTGAGTTCGCCCAGTTCCTCCTGGAGCTTGAGGAGGTACCAGTCGCCGTCTCGCTCTATGGAGAACACCCGTGCATACCGGTCCGAGACGCGGGCGACGCCCTCGGTGAGTTCGGCCAGGGTCCGGCTCAAACCGCTACCTCCGCCTTGATATGCGGATGCGGGTCGTAGCCTTCGATGGTGATGTCCTCGAAAACGAAGTCCTCGAGGTTCTTGACGTTCGGGTTGAGCGTCAGTCTCGGCAGCGGCCGTGGCTCGCGGGTTAACTGCAGGCGCGCCTGCTCGAAGTGGTTCGAATAGAGATGCACGTCGCCGAAAGTGTGGACGAAATCTCCGGGCTCGTAACCCGTGACCTGCGCGACCATGTGCGTCAGCAGCGCATAGGAGGCGATGTTGAACGGCACGCCGAGGAACGTATCGGCCGAGCGCTGATAGAGCTGGCAGGAGAGCCTTCCGTTGGCGACATAGAACTGGAAGAGGCAGTGGCATGGCGGCAGCGCCATCTCGTCCACCTCGGCCGGGTTCCAGGCCGAGACGATGTGCCGGCGCGAATCCGGCTTGGTCCTGATGCTCTCGACGAGGTTGGCGATCTGGTCGATGTGCCGCCCATCCGGCGCGGGCCAGCTGCGCCACTGCGAGCCGTAGACCGGGCCGAGGTCGCCGTTCTCGTCGGCCCATTCATCCCAGATCCTGACGCCCCGCTCCTGCAGCCAGCGCACATTGGTCTCGCCGCGCAGGAACCAGAGGAGCTCGTAGACGATCGACTTGATGTGCAGCTTCTTGGTGGTCAGCAGCGGGAAACCCTGCGACAGGTCGAACCGCATCTGGTAACCGAAAAGCGAGCGCGTGCCGGTGCCGGTGCGGTCCGATTTGTCGGTGCCGTGCTCGAGGATATCGGAGAGAAGCTTGAGATAGGGCTGCATGGCGGCAGGATATTCCGATTCTGGCGCTCAGGTCTCCCTCGCCAGCAGCGCGTCCACCCTGGAGCCCGCAATGGATTGGCTCAAGGAGCTGAAGTCCCCTTCCCCGAACATTGCCGTCGCCGCGTCGTGGATGACCCGGTGCGTTGCGCGGGCCAGCGCCGAACCGAGCGAGATGCGCGCCACGCCCAGCGCGGCGAAGTCGGCGCGCGAGAGCTTCGTATAGCTGGCGGCAGCCAGCGCGTTCACCGGCTTGGCCGTCGCGGCGCAGACCGCGCGGAGATCCTCAGTCGTCGGAGGCAGCGGAACATAGAGACAGTCGGCGCCGGCTTCGTCGAAGGCGCGGATACGGCGCAGCGCTTCGTTCATGTCGTAGGCGCCGTTCATCACGCCGTCGGCGCGCGCGACGAGCACGAAGTCACGCCCGAGTGCCCGCGCCGCCGCCGCTGCCGCCCGGATGCGCTCGACGGCGAGCTCGAAGGGATAGGCGGACGAGCCGGGCAGCGCCGTATCCTCGATGGAAATCCCGGCCAGTCCGACCTCGGCGGCAAGCCGCACCGTCTCGGCGCAAACCTGCGGCGCCTCGCCGAATCCGTTCTCGAAATCTCCGGAGACCGGCACGGCCGTCGCCGCGACCAGGTCCTGGGCATGCGCCAGCGCCTCGTCGCGAGTGATGTGCCCTCCGTCAGGGCGTCCCAGGGTGAAGGCGTGGGCAGCCGACGAGGTCGCGATCGCCTGTGCCCCCAGCGCCGCGAGCATCCGCGCCGAACCTGCATCCCAGGCGTTGGCGAGGATGAACGGATCGACCGGCTTATGGAGCGCGCGAAAGGCTGGACCGGGATCGTGGCGCTGCGTCATGACGAATGCTCCTCGTGTCCTGCCGGGTATGGCTGAGCCGATGGTCGGTTGCAAGGCGCGGCTGCCACGCCCTCACAGTCGAAATGTGATCGCCCGAGGCGCATCACTTCTGCGTGTCGCCGGACTCCTGCCGCAGTTGAAGCGCCCTACTAATCGCGCCGCCAAGCGTGCGGCCCGTACGCGCGGCGGCGATTGAGACTTCCAGGAGGTACTCATGAAGCGCTCTGATCCTTTGGAAATGCAAGTAACTGCCGAGCCCGTCGCACAGCTGGCGATGACTCGCAGCGAGCGTATCGAGCGGTGGGCCAAGCTGCTCCAAGAGCACGAGGGACGCATCAGTCCCCTGCCGGGCATCGAGTACATGCCCGAAGCGGAACGCCGCCAACTGACCGGGCCCTACTACCCCATGACCGTCGCCTTCGCCGATCCGGTATTCCGCGCCCTCGGCCTCAAGAGCGACAAGCTCGGCGACGCGATGGACTTCTTCGAGCTGAGCCTCGAGGACGCCCACCAACTGATGTGCGAGTGCGTCAGCACCGGCTCGATGATTGCCGGCCGGCTGCACGGCTATGCCGAGACCGGCCGCTATCCCGGCTTCTGGGATCACGCGCGCAGCATCTTCGCGCGCGGCTGACCCAAGAGACCTGACCTCAAGCGAGCGCCACCGGCGCTCGCCCCACGAAGCCGTGGAAGTGCCCTCGAGGGTATTTGCATCCGGCAGGCCGGATGCCTATATTGGACCTGCCGGCAACGGCTATGGCGATAAATGGCCATCGTAATAAACCTTTCGGACCCGGGGGCGGTACCCGGCGTCTCCACCAACTTCTCCGGCGTTGGCCGGCCAATGGGGACGAAATAGGATCGACGAGGGCGTAAAGGGTGTGTTTTCGCTCGGCATGGCACTACCGTCATCAGGCCATCCTTAATAGTTGCCAACGACAACTATGCTGAGGCCCGTCTCGCTGCGTAATGCGGCGCGATAGCCTCGTTTAAAAGCCCTTCCGCTCTAGCAGGTGGAAGGCGGGGTTCGCAGGCACCTGGCAACAGAAGCCTGCACTCTATCCTTCAATTCCCCGGTGTTTTGCCGCTTTCTCCTTGAATTCCGGAGCGGGCTGGGGCTGATATGGCTCACTGGATTCTCGCATACCCGGAAGCGCCATGGCCGAAGATCTCATCCGCTACGACATCCTGACCCAGGAGGCCCTGCGCGGCGTCGTGCGCAAGGTGCTGGCGGAAGTGGCCAAGGCGGGGCTCCCGGGCGAGCACCATTTCTTCATCACCTTCGTCACCCGCGCACCGGGCGTGCGCATCTCCCAGAAGCTGCTCGACCAGTACGACAAGGAGATGACCATCGTCCTCCAGAACCAGTTCTGGGACCTCAAGGTCAACGAGACGAGCTTCGAGGTGGGCCTTTCCTTCGACGGCCAGCCGGAAATGCTCGTCATCCCCTTTGCGGCCCTCAAGGGCTTCTTCGATCCGTCGGTGCAGACGGGCATGCAGTTCCACGATCTCGGGGAGCCGTCGGATGCCGGCGACGACGAGGCCGCAGACGAACGCGCGGACGACGCTCCCGACGACGGGCCGGAGGATGCGCCCGGCCAGCCCGGCGAGAAGGTCGTCAGCCTCGACGCCTTCCGCAAAAAGCCCTGACGCCTCCGCGCGTTGGAAAAGCGCTCGCTCAGCATCGCCGGCCACCGCACGAGCCTTGCGCTCGAGCCCGAGTTCTGGGCCGGGCTCGAGGCCATGGCCCGGAGCCGCGAGCTCTCCCTGCCCCAGATCATTCAGAAGATCGACGAGGAACGCACGACCGTGAGCCTGTCCTCGGCCGTACGCCTTGCCGTGCTCGACTGGTACCGGACTCAGGCCGGCGAAATCAGTTGAGCGGTACGCCCAACGGCTGATTGACCGGCTGCTGCACCAGCGGTCCCGGCAGAATTGGCGTATTGATCCCCTGCTGGAAACCGGGCTGCAGCACCAGCGGCCCCGTCGGGGATGTCGGCGCCTGAGGCTGCGGTTGCGGCGGGGTCTGTTGTGGCGGCGGCTGCGGCTGTTGTTGTTGCCGCTGGCGTGCGGCCTCCTCGGCGGCCCGGCGTGCAAGCTCCTCCGCCCGCTGGCGCATCTGCTCCTCGATCAGCCGGTTGCGCTCCTGGGCAGCGGCGCGCTGGCGGGCCTCGTCTTCGAGGCGCAGCGCCTCCAGCCGCTCCACCTCGATCTCGTTGGCGCGCGTCTGGATGGCGGCGACCATCGTGTCGAGATCGAGGGCGCGTTCCGGTGCCAGCAGCGTGCCCGAGAGGCGCGAGGTGATGCGCGCCGTATCGGCGCCGATCATCCCGCTTTCGTCGACGAAGCCGCGCGGCGTCATGGTGAAGGCTCCGTTGAGCCCCAGCGTGTCGAGCGCCACGTCGACGCCTCCCGCAAGCCGCGCGCCCTGCCCGTCCACGCTGAGGTTGGCGAGCCGCGCCACCCCGCCGGCGATGGTAAAGGCTCCATCCGCCGTCTCGGCACGGAAGGGTCCGACATCGAGCGCCATGCGGATGACGTTGCTTAGGGCATCCGCTTCCATATCGAGGATATCATCGAGCCCGGCCACGGTCTCGTAGGTTTCGGGCGCAAGGCTGTCGACGGTGAGGCCGGCGACCGAGAAGCTCCCTTCGCCGGAGAGCGTGCCGGCAACGGCGCGCAGGTCCGCCCCGCTCCCTTCGAAGCGCACGCCCCCGCTGACGGTTCCGGCGAGCGAGCGCGAAACGGCCGGCGGCAGCACCCGGGCGAGATCGAGATCGCTGAGGGTCGCACGCCCGCTCACGGTCTTTTCGGCGAGCGGACCGGCGCAGCAGACGGTCACGTCGGCAAGGATGCCGCCGCCCTCCAACTGCGCCTCGAAGCTCGCCAACCGCAGGCGTCTGCTGTCCCATGTCAGCTCGAAACTGGCGTCGGTCAACCAGGGCTGGTCGGCGAGCGTCATCTGCGGCGCGGTGATCGCGACGCTGCCGCGCGTCTGCCAGGGCGTCTCGTCGATGACGAGGGGGCCGTCCGGCACGGGGCCGTCGTCGAACCGCAACAGGCCCGAACGGCCAAAGAGCGAGACGGCGAGACCTTCGGCGCTCGCCTGCTCGAGCGAGATGGCGCCGGCAACCTGCGTGGTGGCCCCGGTGCGCGACATGGAAAGCTCGCCGCTGAACCCGGCATCACCCGAATGCCCCTCGATATCGCTAAGCCGCAATAGCCGCATGCCCTCGAACACGATTCCGGCCGTGCCCGAAACCTGCGGCAGCGAGAGGTCCCGGCCGCCGGCGACGCGCGCAACGCCGCCGATATCGGCAAGATCGAGCTCCACCGTGCCGCTGCCGTGGATTTCCTCGCCGGCGAGGGCGATCTCGCCGCGAAAGCCGATGCTCTCGGCTCCCGAGCTCAGATTGACCTGCGTCCGCAATCCGTCAGCGGGAACACCCGAGACGTTGACCGCCGCGAACATGTCGGTGACATCCCCGAAAATGCCCTCCTCGCCGAGCCCGAGCTGGCGGGAGAGTCCGCCGGCATCGCTCGCCTCGAGGAACATGCGCCCCTCGATCGGTGCGCGTGCGAGACCCGTCAGTCCCTCGCCGAGCTGCGCCGATCCGCTGATCCTGGCCGCGCCCGCCGTGCCGTTGAACTCCAGCGCCTGCCTGCCTCCGGCATCGGGCTCGGCAAGATCGAGCACGAGAGTTGCCGGCAGCGAGGCCGAGAGCGCCTGCCGCCAGCTTTCGGGAACGCCGAGCGCATCGAACGCCCGCACAAGTCCGGGCGCTTCTCCCGTCTGCACCGAGATATTGCTGCGCCCCCAGACGACAGGCTCTGCGATCGTGCCGCGTGCGTCGAGAACTGCATCGAACTCCACACCGCCGAGGTCGCGCGCCGCCAGCCGATCGAACTCAAGCCCCGAGGCCGACCAGTCGCCCTGCGCCACCAGCGCCTCGCCCGCAAGACCGAGAATATCGGCAGACGCCGCCTCGAGCGCGAAGCTCCCTTCCGGGAAGGAGGCGCCGAAATTGCCTGTGCCGCCAATGTCCGGCACGAGGGCCAGCAGCGCGTTGCTGTCGCCCGCATCGAGATTGCCGAACCGCCCGACGACATCGAGCCGCGGCTCGCCACCGAACCCGATGCGCAGGTCGGCGCGATGGCTTTGCCCGTCGAGGGTGAGCGCCCCGTCGGTCAGGGCCAGGGCGTCCGAACCGAGGATGACGCGAGCCCGGTAAGCCGCCGGCATGTTGAAGAGCGGATTGTCCTCGGCCGGCCGTCGCCACAGCAGCGCCAGCGCATCGAGCCGCGACACCGCGACGGAGACAGAACCGGTGAAGCCCGGCCGCCCGGCCTCGACCGTCAATCCGCCGTTGCCGCGCACTTCGGTGTCGCCCGGCAACCGTGCGATGAACTGGCCGACGCGCCACACCTCACCATCGGTCTCGGCATCGACCCGCACCTCGCGCAGCGAAAAGCCGCGCAGGTTCATTTCGGCAAGGTCGACGCCCACCCGCCCCGGAATGGGCGGCAAGGGCGGCGCCGGCAGTTCCTTGAGCAGGCGCACCAACTCATAGGGCTGGCTGGCGGCATCCTCGGCCGCGTCCCGCGGCGGCAGGGCGAAGACACCGCCGGAGATCACCGCATCGAAGCTGTTGCGCGCGCCAAGCTGCACGCTCGCCGCACCCGTAAGGCGCGTGCCCGGCCGGTTTTCGTCGGGCAGGAGCGTATAGCCGGAAAGCACCAGCCGGTCGGTGCTCGCCTGCACGCGGCTCTCCAGCACCATGTCGCCGCGAATCTCCTCGGCGGCGGCAGCCTCTGCCGGCGCCTGCCGGTAGGTCATGCTTCCGTCGAAGCGCGGCGCGACGCCCGGCGTAAAATTGCCCTCGGCGGTGAGCGAGAACCCCCGCTCGCGCGTCTCGATGAGGGCAAACAGACGGCTGTTGCCCTGCCCATCGGGCGCGGAGGTGTTGAAGCGCACGCCATAGCGCGCATCCCCCTGCGCCGTCGTCCCCTGGAACTGGAAGGGACCGGAGAGAGCGGAAAGGCGCAGTTCCCCGTCGATATCGTCGAAGGTCGCGGTCTGCTCCGACCTGATGTCGAGCACACGCAGACGCCCATCGAGGATGCGGGTCTGCTGGAGCGAGACGTTCGCGGTCTCCGGCTCGCGTGCGAAGGCCATGCCGGTGGAGATCAGTCCGCTCTCGTCTATGGTGACATCGACGACGGGCCGGGCCAGCACCAGGCTGGTCAGCCGGTACTGGTCGCGCAGGAACTCGATCAGCGAGAACTCGGCCTCGACCGAGGCCACGGTCACCGCCGGCTCCTCGAGGTCGCCCACGACCACCTCGGAGAACTGCAGGCGCGGCTGCGGCAGCAGCGAGAAATCGATGTCCCCGAGGATGGTGACCTCGGCGCCGAGCACGCCGGACGCGAGCTCCTCCATACGGTCGCGGTAGTCTCCCCACGCAACGAATCGGGGGACGACGAAAGCGGCGACCAGAACGAGGATCGCGACGAGTCCGACGACGATGTAGATGCGGTTCAACACTGCTGATGCTTCTTGCTCACGCGGCAAGTGTAGGCAAGCCCCCGGCCTGCGCAACCCCGCCAAACCTGCCACGACGGCACGAATGCGGCCTGCCCGTGGCCGGGTCTATCACGCTTGCGTCAGCGGTCAATAAAACGGCCGGGCTATGAAGCCCGGCCGCACTGTTTGAGCGGAACGGCGGTCAGTCGATCTTGAACGACCAGAAGAAGGTCTCGCCCGAGCTGTCGTCGACGCCGTCGTTGTCGGTGATGACATAGGCCGTGCCGTCGGCGGCGATGGCGAGGCTCTCCACCTTGTCGACCACGTAGCCGTTGTTGGCCTCAAGATCGGGGATGAGATCGCGCACCAGCTCCTTGGTGACGGTCGGCAGTTCGCCGCCGAGCGCGGCGGGCACCAGCTCGCTCACCGGTACGCGGTAGACGGCCTTGAGACCGGCGTTGTCGGCAATCTGGTTGTCGCGCTCGATGAGATAGACATGGTCGCCATGGAGGGTGATCTCGCTGAGGCCGACCCAGCCGCCTTCGGGAGCAGCTTCGAGCGGATAGCGCACGGCGCCCCATTCCTCGGTGGAGGGCTTGTAGGAGACGAGCTTGACGAAGCCCTTCTCGTCATCCCTCCACTCGCGCTGGATGGCGATCCAGAGGGTCATGTCGTCGCCCTCGCCGATCGCGGCTATGCCTTCCGAACCGGAGCGGATCTCGTTGGCCAGCAGCTCGGCGGGATAAGCGATCTCGTCCTCGATCTCGCCATCGGCGTTGACGTGGAAGAGCGCGTGCGGCACGAGCTCGCCGGTGTCGCCCTCGGACGCCAGCCAGAAGCCGCCTTCGCCGTCCTGGGTGATGCCTTCGAGGTCGAGCTTCTGGGCCGGCTCGCCATCGCGGGTGATCACGGTCTTGGCGACGATCCGGGCCGGGGTCTGCGTGGCATCGACCGTGTAGATCGCCGGCTGGTTCCAGTAGGCGCTGTCGCTGACGACGTAGAGGGTGCCCGGATTGTCGGCGTCGGCCACGGCGCCGGAGAGAGCCCCCCAGGTGATCGGCAGACCGCTCTCGTCATTTTCGGAGATGATCTGCGGGTAGTTCGGCTGGTCGACGTCCTGCAGCTCGAAGATCATCACATGGGCGCCGGCCAGACCATCGACGCTGAGGTCGGTCTCGTTGGCGGTGACGTAGAGGTTGCGGGACGGAATGGCCAACGCGCCCTCGGGACCGACGCCCGAGGGAACCGACTGCCAGTATTCCGGATCGGCGCCGGTATCCTTGTAGATGGCGACGAGCGAGGACCGTTCCTGATTGACGAAGATGAACGTGGTGTCGCCGAACGTGCCGACTTCCATCCCTTCGGGCTCGACGCCCTTGGCGTCCGAGCGCCCTTCCGGATAGTGGCCAAGACGCGCCGCCTCGTATTCCATCGACGGGCCGCTTTCGTAGAGCTCGGTGCCGTCCTTGTGGAAGATGGTGAAGCCGCGCGAGCCGCCGTTCCAGTCGCCCTCGTTGGCGATGACCAGGCGGTCGTTGTCGATCCATTGCACGGCGTCGGGCTCGCGCAGGCGATCGGCCTGGGTATCCGTGAAGCTCAGGCGCCCGTCTTCCTTGGTATCGATGTTCTCGAGCGTCACCGAACCGGCCGAGAAGTGGCTGGTGACCTCGCCCGAGACCGCATCGATGATGACGATGTGGTTGTTCTCCTGGAGCGTGACGGCGAGCGCATTGGCGCCGTTGAAATCGGTGTACTCGGGCTCGGCGTCTTCCGGGGCGATGTCCGCGAGGCCGGTGATGTCCGTCACCCGCATGGTGCCGCAATCGACCGCGCCGCCCTCGGCCACGTCGAAGAACGTGATGTTGCCGCTCGGCAGCTGCGGGATGGCGCCGTCATTGACGTCCTCGTCGCGCTGGTTCTCCATCGAGATGGCGATGATGGTGCCGTCGTGGTTCTTGGCGATGGCGTCGGGCTGGCCGCCGAGGTCGCACGTCGTCTCGATCTGCTTGCTGGCGATGTCGACGATCGACATGTAGCCGGAAGGCTGGGTGAAGTCCTCGGTGGTGTCGACCGTGACCAGCGCCTTGTCGCCGATGACGGTGACCGAGGTCGGCGATCCGTCGAGGGCAAGGAAGCCGCCGGGCTGAGGCGCGGTCGCGTCGGTGATGTCGATGAAACCGATGCCGCCGACCAGGGCGTTGGAATAGATCAGCGTCATACCGTCTTCGGTGGCGTAGATGATCTCGGCGGAATTTTCCTGCGAGCCGGGCTCGATATCGGGCGTGTTGAGCGCCACCGGGAAGCTGGCGATGCGGTTGAAATATTGCTCGGCACCGGCGCTGGCCGTGCCGGCGAGCAGCGCCGCGGCAAGCGCGGCGATGCGTTTCGTCTGACGCATTGGGGTCCCCCTGTCGTGTTCGTCCTCGAACGAGGCAACCCCGATTAGGCACCGGGCAAGACGCTGGGATGAACGTGGGATGACGGTTCCATGACAGCGCCGCCGTCCTATACATCGTCGCCATCCCCGCCTATATTGGCGATGAGAACAAAATGAGATTCGTCAAGAGCCGCGGCCCTCCCCCTTGGCTGCCGGTAATCGAAGGACGCCAATGCCCGGAGTGCCCTCGCTCGACCGCCCGCCAGCGGGCCCGATCACCAGCCAGCTCGGCCGGCGCGACCCCGCGTACCTCGACGGGCTCAACCCCGAGCAGCGCGAGGCCGTGCTGACGACCGAAGGCCCGCTGCTGGTGCTGGCCGGCGCCGGCACCGGCAAGACGCGCGTGCTGACCACCCGCATCGCCCATATCCTCACCACCCGCCTCGCCCGTGGCGCGGAAATCCTCTCGGTGACCTTCACCAACAAGGCCGCCCGCGAGATGAAGGAGCGTATCGCCAGGCTCGTCGGCTCCTCGGTCGAGGGCATGCCGTGGCTGGGCACCTTCCACTCGATCTCGGCCCGGATCCTGCGCCGTCACGCCGAGCTCGTGGACCTGCGATCCGATTTCACCATCCTCGACACCGATGACCAGATCCGCCTTATCAAGCAGCTGCTGGAGGCCGAGAACATCGACGAGAAGCGCTGGCCGGCCCGCCAGTTCGCCGGCATGCTCGACACCTGGAAGAACCGGGGCCTGCTGCCCCGTGACGTCTCGGAAGCCGACGCCGGGTTCTTCGCCAACGGGCGCGGCCGCAAGCTCTATGCGGACTATCAGGCGCGGCTGAAGGTGCTCAACGCCGCCGACTTCGGCGACCTGCTGCTCGAATGCATCCGGCTCTTCCGCGACAATCCGGACGTGTTGGCCGAATACCATCGCCGGTTCAAGTACATGCTGGTCGACGAGTACCAGGACAGCAACGTCGCCCAGTACCTCTGGCTTCGCCTCCTCGCGCAGGGCAAGCCCGCCAGCGAAGCCAATCTCTGCGTCGTCGGCGACGACGACCAGTCGATCTATGGCTGGCGCGGCGCCGAGGTCGACAACATCCTGCGCTTCGAGAAGGATTTTCCCGGCGCCAAGGTCATCAAGCTCGAGCGCAACTACCGCTCGACCGGCAACATCCTTTCCGCCGCCAGCCACCTCATCGCCTTCAACGAGAGCCGTCTGGGCAAGACGCTGCAGACCGACGTCGCCGAGAAGGGCGAGACCGTCTCGGTCACCTCCGTTTGGGACAGCGAGGAGGAAGCGCGCAGCATCGGCGAGGAGATCGAGCAGTTCCAGCGCAAGAGCGAGCCGCTCAATTCCATGGCGATCCTGGTGCGCGCCTCGTTCCAGATGCGCGAGTTCGAAGAGCGCTTCATCACCCTCGGCCTCAGCTACCGCGTCATTGGGGGCCCGCGCTTTTATGAGCGCCGCGAAATCCGCGACGCGATCGCCTATCTGCGCGTCGTCGCCAACCCCTCCGACAGCCTCTCCTTCGAGCGCATCGTCAACGTGCCCAAGCGCGGGCTCGGCGACACCACGATCCGCACGCTGATGGAGACCGCGCGCCACCAGAATGCGCCGCTGACCGCCGCGACCCGCATGCTGATCGAGACCGAGGAGCTGAAGCCCAAGCAGAGGACGACCTTGCGCGAGCTTCTCGGCCAGTTCGACGCCTGGAGCGAGCGCGCCCGCGGCATCCCGCATGCCGAGCTCGCCGAGCAGATCCTCGACGAGTCGGGCTACACGGCCATGTGGCAGAACGACAAGTCGCCCGACAGCCCCGGCCGGCTGGAAAACCTCAAGGAGCTCGTGCGCTCCATGGAGGAGTTCGAGACGCTGGGCGGCTTTCTCGAACACATCTCGCTGGTCATGGACCGCGACACGGTCGACGCCGAGGACGCCGTCTCGATCATGACGCTGCACTCGGCCAAGGGCCTCGAGTTCGACACCGTGTTCCTGCCCGGCTGGGAGGAGGGGCTCTTTCCCAGCCAGCGCACCATGGACGAGCTCGGCCGCGCCGGGCTTGAGGAGGAGCGGCGCCTCGCCTATGTCGGCATCACGCGCGCCAGGAAGCGCGCCCGCATCAGCCTCTCGCAGAACCGGCGTATCCACGGCCTCTGGCAATCGGCCCTGCCCTCGCGCTTCCTCGACGAGCTGCCGGCGGACGCCGTCGAGGTCAAGGACACAGGCTCGTCCTATGGCGGCTACGGCTATGGCGGGGCCACGGCAAGCCGCTTCAACAAGATGGACCCGTTCGAAAGCGTCTACGAAACGCCCGGCTGGCAGCGCGCCCAGCGCCAGCAGGCCAGCCGCAAGAGCGCCGGCCCCATGACCATCGATGGCGAGCTCGTCGCGCGATCGGTCAACGATCCGGGATCGAGCTCGGCCTTCAAGCTGGGTGAGACGGTGCTGCACCTGAAGTTCGGCCACGGCAAGGTCAGCGGCGTCGAGGGCAACAAGCTGACCATCGATTTCGAGACAGCGGGCCGCAAGAAGGTGCTGGACAGCTTTATCCGCAAGGCTTGAACTCCTCTCGTCCCTTCCCACCAGCTGTCATTCCGGCGAAAGCCGGGATTCAGTAACCGCTGGACCGCCGTGTGTCCCCAACCCATTCCTTCCACAGGGTCATTCCCGCGAAAGCGGGAACCTCTGTTTTGCTTGATTAGCCCTGTAACGGAGGTCCCCGCTTTCGCGGGGATGACCCTGAGTGGTGGGAGTTGTCGTGCCAACTGGCGCGATCGGCGGTTACTGGGTCCCGGCTTTCGCCGGGATGACAGGCGGTGGATATGCCAGTTTCGTGCCAATTCCGCCCATTCCTCTCAGAGCCCCACCCCGCCCACCGGCTCGGTCTCGAACTGCTCGGCGAAGCCGGCGATGATGGGCATCGCCCTGGCGATCACCGCACGGACCTCAGGTATCTGCAGGGAAGCGGCGTGGCTCTCCTTGCTGTCCCAGACTTCGCTGATCCAGATGGCGTTCTCGTCCTTGGAATCGCGCGCAACGATATAGTTGAGGCACCCGGGCATTTCGCCGGTGCTCTCCATGAGAATGGCGACGAGCTCCTCGCGCTTGCCGGGCGCCGCCAGCATCTTGCCGATCAATCCGTACATTTCTCCGCCTCCGGCGACTCATGTTCCTCGATGGCACGATAGCGCCGGCCAGCTGCGGCGGGGACAAGTTTATCATCGCGCGGGTAGCCGTTGACTTGGCGGCAGGAGTTGGCGCAACAAGGCGCATCGCCCCCGAGGTTCCGCCAGATGCCCGTCGACCAGCTCACCGCGCCGCTCAGCAAGCAAGAGGCCTATGCCCTCGTCGATGCGGTGATGGAGCGCGACGATCTGGCGCTGACGGCGTCGGCCCACGAGGACGAGGAGACGGGCGACTGGTACTTCGAGGCGACCTGCGACCACCCGCCCGATCTTGAATCGTTTTCTCAGCTTGCCCGGCAAGTGCTCGGCGGCACCATCGATTTTTCCGTCGAGCCGATCGATCCCAAGGTCAATTGGGTCGCCAGATCGCTGGAGGGACTGGCCCCTGTCGTCGCCGGCGGTTTCTACGTCTACGGCAGCCACGAGACCGGCCCGGTGCCGCACGGGCTGACGCCCATGCGCATCGATGCCGCCCAGGCCTTCGGCACCGGACATCACGAGACGACGACCGGGTGCCTCGAAGCCATCGACATGGTGCTGAAGCGCCGCCGCCCCAAGTTCCTGCTCGATGTGGGCACCGGCACGGGCGTGCTCGCCATCGCCCTCGCCAAGCGCCTCAGGACCCCGGTGATCGCCACCGACATCGATCCCGTCGCGGTCAAGACGACGCGCGAGAACGCCTGGGCCAACGGCGTCGGCAAGCTGATCTTCCCGGTCGAGGCGACCGGGCTCGACCACCGCACCATCACCGACAACGCCCCCTACGACCTGCTCGTCGCCAACATCCTCGCCGGCCCGCTGGTGGCGCTCGCCCCCGGCATGGGCCGGATCGCCGCGCCAGGCGGCACGGTGATCCTTTCGGGGATCCTGCGCCACCAGGCGGTCCGCGTCATCAACGCCTATGGCCGCCAAGGCATGACGCTCCGCCACCGCCTCGACCGCAAGGACTGGTCGACGCTGGTGCTGGAGAAGCACTAGGCGCGCGGAACCTCCGCCCGGCCTGCGGCCTCACGGTTCCTCCTCAAGTCTCCCGCTTGCTGCGGGCTAACGGCGCGGGGCGGTCTCGAGCCTCGAACCTATCGATATAAAGAACGGGAGGCTTTCGCCCGCCCCGCGCATCCGGATGGTGGGTCTTTGCCGGTTGGATTACCGCCAGGGGCTTTCCGACCTGCCTTGACCCGCCAGGCCCTTGGGGCATTTCCCCCCGTAGCTGGGGGTGACGGGCGCGGGGGCGGATGGCTACGTAGCCGCCTCCCGGCAAAACAGGTGCGGAGGTAAGCCGCCCGGCTCGCTCCGGCTCGGGACCCTGCAGGGCGACCCCCGCTGACCCGGACCCTCCCACCGGCGTTTCGTCGACACCGCGTCGTGCGGGAGGTGGGAAAGAGTATGGGGCTGCCACAAGCTGCGGGGATAAGTATTTCTTCCTGCGCGAGATCAATGGGTTGGGCACCGTCTCCCCTCCCCCTTGAGGGGAGGGGTCGGGGG
>NZ_JZEX01000053.1 GCF_000969415.1 Devosia geojensis
CCACCCGCGCAACCCCGCGCGGCTTGTTCGGCAACAACGGAGCGATCATCCGCCACTCCGTCTCGCTGAGATCGTATCGCCCCATTCAAGAGCTCCTTTCGGAACCTTGAATCATCAACCCAAATCCTTCGCAACCGCTTATGAGTACGCGCTCTAGCCGGCGGCAGTGTAGGCCGTCTTGACCACGGTGAAGAACTCGGCCGCGTACTTGCCCTGT
This sequence comes from Devosia geojensis, assembly GCF_000969415.1. Classification (GTDB taxonomy): domain Bacteria; phylum Pseudomonadota; class Alphaproteobacteria; order Rhizobiales; family Devosiaceae; genus Devosia; species Devosia geojensis. The sequence continues at coordinate 218 of NZ_JZEX01000053.1, forward strand.
TCGCGCGGGCCGTAGCTCGAGCCCTTGCGCCCGCCGAACGGCACGTGGAAGTCGACGCCCGCCGTCGGCACGTTGACCATCACCATGCCGGCTTCCGCGTTGCGCTTGAAGTGCGTCGCATATTTCAGCGACGTGGTGACGATGCCGGCCGAAAGCCCGAACTCGGTGTCGTTGGCCGTCGCCAATGCTTCCTCGTAGTCCTTGACCTTGATGACGCTCGCCACCGGCCCGAAGATCTCCTCGCGCGAGATGCGCATGGAGTTGGTCGCCTCGGTAAAGAGCGCCGGCTGCAGGAAATAGCCCTCGGTGTCGCGCGTGACACGATCGCCGCCGACGAGGAGCTTGGCGCCCTCGCCCTTGCCGATCTCGATGTAGTCGGTGTCCTGCTTCAATTGGCTGGGGTCGACCACCGGACCGATCTCGGTGTCCTTGTGGAGTGCGTCGCCGACGCGCAGGTTGCGCGCGCGCTCGGCCAGCGCTTCGACGAATTTGTCGTGAATGCCTTCGGTCACGATCACGCGCGAGGACGCCGTGCAGCGCTGCCCGGTCGAGAAGAACGCCGACTGCGCCACGCTCTCGACAGCGACCTTGAGGTCTGCGTCGTCGAGCACGACCGTTGGATTCTTGCCGCCCATCTCGAGCTGGAACTTGCGCCCGACCTTGATCGAGGCCTCCGCCACCCGCCGGCCGGTGCCGACCGAGCCGGTGAAGGTGATGGCGTTGACATCGGGGCTGTCGAGCATCGTCTGCCCGACGACGGAGCCCTTGCCCATGACGAGATTGAGCACGCCCTTGGGCAGTCCCGCGCGCGTCAGGATGTCCACGATCGCCCAGGTCGAGCCCGGCACCAGGTCCGCCGGCTTGATGACGACGGTGTTGCCGTAGCAGAGCGCGGGCGCGATCTTCCATGAGGGAATGGCGATGGGGAAGTTCCACGGCGTGATGATGCCGACCACACCGATCGGCTCGCGGGTGATCTCCACCCCGATTCCCGGCCGCGCGCTCGGCAGGATTTCGCCCGCCAGCCGCAGCGTCTCGCCGGCGAAGAAGTCGAAGATCTGCCCGGCGCGGGTCACCTCGCCGATGCCCTCGGGCAGCGTCTTGCCTTCCTCGCGGCTCAAAAGCTCGCCAAGCTCCTGCTTGCGCGCCAGGATCTCGTCCGCGGTCTTTCTGAGGATCGCGTGGCGCTCGAGGATGCCCGAGCGCGACCAGGCCGGGAACGCGGCCTTCGCCGCTGCAATCGCCTGCTTGGTCTCCTCGACGGTCGCGCGAGCATAGACGCCCACCACGTCCTTGATGTTGGAGGGATTGATGTTCTCGACCCCGTCCGTGCCCACCCATTCGCCGTCGATCAGGTTCTTGTAGAGTTCGGTCATCGTGAAAGCCTTTGGTTAGTGGGTAGCTAGAGAAGGTCTGCCTTGGCCAGATCGCGCAGCAGATGGCTCGTGCCGTAAGTCCAGGGCGGACATTCGGTTGCGAGCAGCACGCGGTTGGAGAGCGTGCCAAGCGTCGGTGTCGATATCGAGACGATGTCGTCGAGCTTGTGGGTGAAACCCTTGCCCGCCCCGTCGCGATCCTGAATCGGCGCGAACATGGTGCCGAGATAGAGCACCAGCCCGTCCGGATACTGGTGATGCGGCCCGATGGTGGCGGTGACGAGCGACTCGGGGGTCCGCGAGATCTGGCTCATCGACGAGCGCCCCTTGAGCTCGAACCCGTCCTCGCCAGTGACGGTGAGATCGATGTCGGCCTGCGAAATCGTCTCCAGCGTGAACACATCGTCAAAGAGTCGCACGAACGGGCCCAGCGAGGCCGAAGCGTTGTTGTCCTTTGCCTTGCCGAGCAGCAGCGCCGAGCGCCCCTCGACGTCGCGCAGGTTGACGTCGTTGCCGAGCGTCGCCCCGAGGATGCGCCCGCGGCTCGACACCACCAGCGCCACTTCCGGCTCCGGGTTGTTCCAGCTCGAAACCGGGTGCAGCCCGACGTCGGCCCCGTGGCCGACCGAAGACATCGGCTGGCCTTTGGTGAAGATCTCCGCGTCCGGCCCGATGCCGACCTCGAGATACTGGCTCCAGACGCCCCGCGCGATCAGCGCATGCTTGACCTTCATGGCCGCTTCAGAGCCTGGAACGAGCTGCGAAAGGTCGGTGCCGATGAGATCGAGGATTTCCTTGCGCAGCGCGTCGGCCCGCCCGGCATCGCCCCGCGCCTGCTCCTCGATCACCCGCTCGAGCAACGAGACGACGAAGGTCACGCCCGAAGCCTTGATCGCCTGCAGATCGACAGGAGAAAGCAGCGACGGCTTGCCGTCGTCCGAACCGGAGGACCAACTGTTGCCGACGATCGCCTCGACGTCCCCGATGGCCTCGCCCCTGGCGGAGGCCACGTATCCCGCAGGATCGTCGCTTTCGGCGATATCTCGTACGGTTGCGAAACCCTTGGCGGTGATGTCGATCACCGCACCGTCGCGCACCGTGACGATCACCGGATGCAGCACGCCGGGCCTTCTGGCTCTTCCGACAAGGATACCTTCGGCCGGCACGACAGCACTCATGATCGCTTCCCCGCACTAAAATGTCAGGCCGTGAGTAACCCGCCGTACGCCTTCGGCGCAAGCGCTACGTACCTCAACCTTTGGTTGGAGGCGGGACCAATCGCCATTCGGCTCAGGCTGAGTCGAAAATGGTGGGTTTCGAGAACCGGAGCGGAGCGTACCTTGATGGTACGTGAGCACCGGAAGCGTAGAAACCCGGTATTTGCAGGCCAGCCTCAGCCGAATGGCGATTGGTCCCACAGGTTCGTTCAACTCCGGTTCATGTGCGCCCCATTACTGACGCAATGCTGGCGACAGGTGCCGGCATAATTTCAAGGAGTTTCAGCATGCGTCTGCTTACCGGTCTCGTTCCCCTGGTCCTGACCGCCGGCTTCGCGCTGCCCGTCTATGCGGGCACCATTTCCATCGACGGCCGCGGGGAAGTGACCGCCGCTCCCGACACCGCCTTCATCAATTCCGGCGTCACCACCCAGGGCAACACGGCCCGCGAGGCGCTCGACGCCAACAGCGAGGCAATGGCCGATCTCATCGATGCGCTCAGGGAAGCCGGCATCGAATCTCGCGATATCCAGACCTCGGGGTTCTCGGTCAGCCCGAACTACGTCTATTCGGACGAACGCGACGAGAACGGCTACAGCCTGCCACCCAAGATCAGCGGCTATCAGGTCTCCAATTCGGTCTCCGTGCGCGTGCGTGATCTCGAAGCGCTCGGCCAGATCCTCGATCGCTCGGTCACCGTCGGCGCCAACACCGTCAACGGCGTTTCCTTCTCGGTGGCCGACCCCGGCGACCTTTACGACGAAGCCCGCCGCGCCGCCTTCGCCGATGCCCGCCGCAAGGCCGAGCTCTATGCGGAGGTTGCCGGCGAACCGCTGGGCGAGATCGAGAAGATCGCCGAGAGCCAGACCTTCGACCAGCCGCCCCGCCCGATGATGGAAGCCGCGTACGCGCGCGCCGGCGATGCCTCGGTGCCGATCGAAGGCGGCGAGCTCACCTTCTCCATCGTCGTTCAGGTGGAGTGGGAATTGGGCAACAGCTGACCCTTTTTCTCGCCCGCAGGCTGGATTGCGGCAACTGCCGCCACTATCTGCGGGTTGAAATCGAGTTCCCCTTCGTTAACAGAGGGGGCTTGGGGAGGTGGGAGCTTCCACCGTAGTCACTGATCGCTCCCACCGACCTCTCTTTCGGCCGGCCGGAAAGCACCTCGTCGAGGAACGCTTTCCGGCCGGTTTTGCGTTTGCTTGCAGAAGCCGCTGACGAACCCGCGGCGCATGGTGGCATCCTGGGCGCGAACCGGAGGCAGGTGCAATGGAACATTCGTCGGAAACGGATCGGCCACGAGTCGTGGTAGCGGTCAACGCATCGGTCGACGGGCGCATCGCGCTCCGGCGTAACGCTCCGTTGATGCAGGAGGAGTCCGGCCGAATCTGGCATGCGCTCTGGCCGGCCAGTACGCGGGACGTCGAGGCGGCTCGGACCGAAGACATTGCGCGAACCTATGCGCCCCAGGCGATGCTCGAGGGCAGCGGCTCTCTGGTCGCGGAGTCGGCAGGCTCACCAGACGGCCTCGATGCGCGTTTCGAAGGAGCGACAGAAGACCTCTATTCGGACTTCCTGCCTGTGTCGGTCCGCGAACGGCCGGGCCATGGCAAATGGTTCACGGTCGTCGACAGCAGGGGCCGCATACGCTGGACGATGAAGCATCAGGGCGAATACGACGTCCTGGTGCTGGTGGCGCGGGCGACGCCGCCCTCCTACCTCGCCTATTTGCGTGCCGAGGGCATCTCCTATCTCGTTGCCGGAGAGGAGCGGGTCGATCTTGCCGAAGCGCTGCGCCGGATGCGTGATCGGCTGGCAGTGACCTGCGTGGTCTCGACGGCCGGCGGCAGCCTCAATGGCGCTCTCCTCCGCGCCGGATTGGTCGACGTCATCGACCTGCTCGTCGGTCCGATGGCCATCGGCGGCGCGGACACGCCAAGCGTTTTCGATGGCCCGCCGCTGGAGGCCGGCGCAATGCCCACGCGTTTGCGGCTGGTATCGGCGCATGTGGAGACCGATGGGCTCCTGCGCCTGCGCTACGACGTCGAGCGTGGGCTTTGAGCCTATCCTGTGATCACCTTCCAGAGCATGTTGAGCCCGACCAGCACCAGGAAGACGGCGAAGACGTATTTGAGCGTTTTCTGGTCGAGCCGATGGGCGAGCGCGGCCCCGAGCGGCGCGAAGGCTGCCGCGAGCGTCGCCACCAGCACCAGCGCCGCGAGATTGATGTAACCGACGCTGAGTGGCGGCAGCCCCTCGACGCCCCAGCCGGAGATGATGAAGCCGACGGTTCCCGCAAACGCGATCACCACCCCGAGCGCCGCCGAGGTACCGACGGCCTGGTGCATGGTCGCCCCGAACGCCACCTGCGTCGGCACCGAGAGCGATCCGCCCCCGATGCCCATCAGCGCCGAGATGTAGCCGACGACGAACGCGCAGATGCGGTGGGTTAGGCTCGAGCCGTTGAGATGCCCCATCAGCCGCGTCTGGAAGGCGAAGACGATGTTGGCCGCGATCACGAAAGCCATCACGGCGAAGACGATGCGCAGCACGTCCCCCGAATAGAGCCCCGCCATCAACCCGCCGATCAGCGTGCCGGCGAGGATGAACGGCGCCCAGAGCCTGAACACCTTCATGTCCAGCGCCCCTCGCTTGTGATGCGAGCGCGCGCTCATGATGCCCGTCGGGATGATGATGGCCAATGAGGTGCCGACCGCCACGTGCATGACGACGTCCGGGTCGTAACCGAGCCAGAGGAGTGCCGTGGAAAGCGCCGGCACGATGATCGCCCCGCCCCCGATGCCGAGCAGCCCCGCCGCGAGCCCCGAGAACACGCCTGTGACCATCAGACCGGCGACGAATGGCCAGTAGGCAGCCAGCTCGCTCCATTCCATCCGCTATTCTCCGATGACGTGCAGCACCACCTGCCGTCGGTGCGGCTGCGTGCGGTGCTCGAAAAGGTAGATGCCCTGCCAGGTGCCGAGCACCGGCTGCGCATCGATCACGGGGATGGACAGCGACGTCTGCGTCAGCGCGGCCCTGATGTGGGCCGGCATGTCGTCGGCGCCTTCGGTGGTGTGGGTCAGCCATTCCATCCCTTCCGGCACCAGTCGACGGAAATAGCCCTCGAGGTCGACCTGTACGTCCGGATCGGCGTTCTCCTGGATGAGGAGCGAGCACGACGTATGTCGCACATAGACCGTCAGCACGCCCTTGCCCACGCCCGAGCCCGCTACGAAACCGCGCACGCTCCGCGTGAACTCGGTAAGGCCCTTGCCTGCGGTGGCGATGGTCAGCGTTTCGAACGCTTGCTGCATGGGCACGCCTCGGGAGAGTGGTCGGAAAGGACACTGGCCCTAGCATCTTGCCGCATTTGCGCCAAGATCGGACCGCTGGCCGAAGGTTCCGCACAGGAGTGGAACCCGGCATAGAACAGGGCGTTGCGGCTGGCGCGGGAGGATTGCTGCAGCAGTTTTGGAGCTGACCATTCGTTCAGGTTCGGTTCAGAACCACACACCAATGCTGTCTGTCCGCAATTTGGGAGCGGCACGCGCAAGGGACCGCCTATCGGCCTGGCGTGCCTGCTGCGACAAGAAAAAACAGGGCCGGAGCGATTCGCCCCGGACCCGGCACGAGAAGGAAAACAACAGATGCGCCTCAGAAACTGGCTACTGACCGGGACGAGTCTCGGCGTTCTCGCCTTCGCGCCCCTCGGCGTCCAAGCCCAAGATGCGGGCCTGGCTGCCGCCTATCAGGCCCTCCAGCAAGCCGAAGCTTCCGGCGATGCCGCCGCCGCCCAGGCTGCGCGTGATGCATTTGCGCAGGCCTGTATCGGTGCGGGATACCCGAGCGTCGATGCGTGCGTGGGCGCCGCCACGGGCGCCGGTGAGCCGGCTGCCCCGCCCCCCGAGGCCCAGCCAGAGCCCCAACCGGAACCTCAGCCCGAGCCGGCGCCCGAACCCGCTCCGGAACCGGCGCCCGTCGAAGAGCCCGCCCCCGTCGAGCAGCCGGCGCCAGAGCCAGAGCCTGCTCCAGTCGAGGAGTCCGCGCCTGCTCCCGAACCTGCTCCCGAAGCGGCTCCGGAAGTCGTCGAGGAGCCTGCTCCCGCTCCCGTGGAGGAACCCGCCCCGGCTCCGGAACCCGCGCCCGTCGAAGAGCCTGCGCCCGAACCCCAGCCGCAGCCCGAGGCTGCGCCCGAGCCCGCCCCGGAACCTGCTCCCGCCGAACAGCCCGCACCTGTCGAAGAGCCCGCCCCGGCGCCTGAACAGCCGGCCGAGCCCGCGCCTGAGCCCGAGGTCGTCCAGCCGCCCGCAGCCGAGCAGCCCCCTCCGGTTGAAGAGCCTGCTCCGGCTGAACAACCCACCGAGCAGCCTGCGCCCGCCCAAGAGCCTGCTCCGGCCGAGCATCCAGCTCCCGCCGCCGGCGCCGATATCAGCGCCGCGCTCTCGGCCCAGGTGGATGCCTATAATGGCGCAATCGCCGACCTGATGGCCGGTGGCGATTCTGCGGCCGCCCGTGCCGAGCTCGAAGCCTCCCGCGCCGAAATGCAGGCGCTTTGCGCGCAGGCCGGCTATCCTTCCCTCGAGGAGTGCCTCGCCGCGCAGAGCATTACCCTGCCCGCCGTTCCCGCCATCGATCAGCCGGCCGAACAGCCCGCTCCCGAGGCGCCCGTGCCGGAGCAGCCCGCCGAACCCGCTCCGGTGGAGGGCCAGCCGGCGCCTGAAACTCCCGCTCCCGTGGACGGCCAGCCCGCTCCCGAAGCGCCGGTTGCCGGTCAGCCGAGCCCCGACACCCCCGTCGACCAGGCGGTCGAGGTGGTCGAGACGCTGCCCGAAGGGATAACCGCCGAAGACCTGGCGCCTGTCCTCGACAGCGCCAAGGACGCCGCGGTTGCACCTGTCGAGGGTCAGCCCGCAGAGGACCAGCCGGTCGAAGGCCAGCCCGCCCCCGAGGTCGACGCCAGCGCCGAAGCTCCGGCGCCTGCCGAACCGGTGGCGCCGCCTACTACGGACGTCGACGCCCAGGCCCAGCTGGCCGTCGAACAGGCCGCCATCGTCTCGGCGACCGAGGAAGCCGGTGAGCGCATGGACATCCAGTCCTTCGAGCCGGTGACCGTCCCGCAGAACGTGACGATCATCAACCAGACCAACGTCACGAACATCACCAACAACACCGTGACGAACAACGTCACCAACAACGTGCAGAACAACAACATCAACGTGAACTACGGTGACGTGCTGACCCAGGTGATCGTCGAGGTGGGCAACCAGCTCATCATCAACAACCGCGGCCAGGATACCGAGCGTTTCATCGAGTACGATGCCGATGAGGTCTACTACGAGCGCCTCGGCAACGGACGTATCCGCGAGACGGTGCTGCGGCCCGATGGCACGCAGATCGTCACCGTGCGCAACCGCAACGGCGATATCCTGCGCCGCTCCCGCATCACGCCGGATGGGCGCGAGTATATCCTCTCCTGGTTCGATGACCGCTACTACGACGACCTGCTCGAGTGGCGCGACCCGGCCCGCGAGCTGCCGCCGCTGCGCCTCAACATCCCGGTCAGCGAGTACGTGCTCGATGCGCGCCGGGCCGACCAGCAGCAGATCGAGACGTTCTTCGCCCAGCCGCCGGTCGAACAGGTCACCCGCCTCTATTCGATCGACGAGGTGAAGCGCTCGGCGCGCGTGCGTGACATGGTCCGCCGGCTCGAGATCGGCAACCTGACCTTCGAGACCGGCTCGGCCAATGTCGGGCGCGACCAGGTCAACAATCTCAGCGCCGTCGCCGGCGCCATGCTGGACCTGCTCGCCCGCAACCCGGCCGAGACCTTCCTCATCGAGGGTCACACCGACGCCGTCGGGTCCGATATCTCGAACCTCGAGCTGTCGGATCGCCGCGCCGGCACCGTCGCCCGCATCCTCACCGACTTCTACGGCGTGCCGCCGGAGAACCTCGCGACCCAGGGCTATGGCGAGCGCTATCTCAAGATCCGCACCGAACGTGCCGAACGCGAGAACCGCCGGGTGATGATCCGACGCATCACTCCGCTGGTGACGCCTTACGTCGCCAGCGCCCAGTAAACGCGCTCACAAAGCATGAAGGCCGGGCTCCCAAGCCCGGCCTTTTCCGTTTGTCCCGCATGCATCGGACGCTCTTCCCGCCCGATCCGATTTTGGCTATTCCTGCCGCCGCCGCTATATATCGGAGCCATTGAATTGAAGCGCCTGGAACTCCTCGTCGAAAGCGTCATCCTCGCCTCGCGGTGGCTTCTGGTGGCGTTCTATCTGGGCCTCGGCCTCGCCCTCGCGATCTATGCGGTTTCGTTCGCCCTCAAACTCTGGGATTTCGCCTCCCACGTCATTGGCCTCGACGATACCGAGGTGATCCTCAAGATCCTCGGGCTGATCGATGCCGCGCTCATCGCCTCGCTGCTGGTGATGGTCATCATCTCCGGCTACGAGAATTTCGTTTCCCGCTTCGACAGGGAGGACGAGGTGCACTGGCTCGGCCAGATCGACGCCGGTTCGCTCAAGATCAAGGTGGCCTCGACGATCGTCGCCATCTCCTCGATCCACCTGCTGCAGGTCTTCCTCAACGTCACCATCTACACGCCGAACCAGCTCTTCTGGTACACGACGATTCACATCGCCTTCATCGTTTCGGCGCTGTTCCTGGCCCTCATCGATCGTATCTCGAAGAAACCCGCGAAGGCGGCGGGACCGGAACTCTGAGCGCCGGATAAGCGCCATATTTCATGAAAAAGCCATAATCGGCAGCGGCCTTGCGCCGAGTTAACTGCAGATAAATAGCTGAATCTGCGCGCCTTTTGATAAATTGAGCCGCGGGATTCACTTCGATCACGATTCCGGGAACAAACATATCGCCAGCAACGTTTCTTTACCGACCACTTGCACACTAAGGAGCGTTGCAAATGACCAACAACCCCGATCGTGACAACCTTTATACCAGCGACAACAGCCGCTCGGTTTACACGCGTGAAAGCAATGGTACCGGGTGGTTCGTCGGCATCATCGTGGCCCTGGCACTGCTTGCCATCGGCTACCTCGTGTTCTCGGCCAATTCCGGTCCTTCGACCGGGGTGGGTGAAGGCGCGGCGCCGACGACGACCGAATCTCCGATGACCGATCCGGCCACTCCGGCTCCCATGACCGAAGCGCCCGCGACCGGCACCGAGCCCGCCCCGATGACTGAGGCGCCCGCTACCGAAACGGCTCCCGCCGCTCCGGCAGCCCCGGCGACCGAGGCTCCGGCTCCGGCGACCGAAACGCCGGCTCCCGCTGAAGGCGGCGCTGCTGCCCCGACCGAGGCTCCGGCCTCTCCGTAAGGGCAACAAGAACTCCCCGAAGCTTCAGTCCTCCCTCTGAAGCGCACGAAGCCCCGGCTGCCCCGCCGGGGCTTTTCGTTGTTCATGCGGCACGATCAGCAATCGATCTTGCCAAATGCTCCCTTCTCGCCTTGTACATGCCCAATTCGATCCCCAAATGCCCGAACACGTCAGGACGCACAAGGAAACCGCCATGTTCAACGTCGACCAGATCCTCAAGGCTCTGCAGACCGATCCCAACACCCAGCGCACGGCGGCGACGGGCGCTGCCGGCCTGGCAGCCGGCATGCTGCTGTCTGGCGGCAAGCCGGGCAAGCTCCTTGGCAACGCCGTCAAGATCGGCGCAGTCGCCGCCGTCGGTGGCCTCGCCTACAAGGCCTGGCAGAACTATCAGGCCAAGCAGCCCGGCCATGCCGGCGCTCCGACGTCCGGCGAGGAAGCCTTCATCCCGGCGCCGAGCCAGGAGACCGCGCGCGAGGAGCTCGGCAAGTCGCTGGTGCGCGCCATGATCGCCGCCGCCAAGGCCGACGGACGGATCGATTCCGACGAGAAGGACGCAATCTTCAAAAAGCTCGAAACGATGGCGCTCTCGGCCGAGGAGAAGGCCTGGGTGTTCGACGAGCTCTCGAGCCCCCTCGACATCAACGCCGTCGCCGCCCGCGCCAACACGCCCGAACACGCGGCCGAGATCTACGCCGCCTCGCTCGTCGCCATCACCGCCGATACTCCCGCCGAGCGCGCCTATCTCGATGCGCTTGCCGGCAAGCTGAAGCTCGATCCGGCGCTCGTTTCCGAGATCCACGCAGCCGCCGGCGAAAAGGCTCCGCAGCCGGTCACGGTTTCTGCCGGCAGCTATCAGCCGACCGGGAACGTTTGAACGGCTGACCCGTTTTAGCAGCGCCCCCAAGCGCTTCGGCTTCCCTCCGAAGCAGAAAGCCCCAGTCTCGCGCTGGGGTTTTCCTTTTTCCGGTTACACTCATGTGCCGTCTTGAACCGGCTCTTTCCGCCGGCCATGTGTCACGGCGACAAGAGGACACGCCGATGCAACTGGGTCTCTATTCCTTCGCCGAGAACACCACCGAGCACTTTTCCGGCCGCCTGCAGTCGCCGGCCGAGCGCCTCGCCGATCTCATCGAGGAGATCGAGCTCGCCGACCAGGTCGGCCTCGACTTCTACGGCCTCGGCGAGCATCACCGTCCGGACTTCGTCGCCTCGGCGCCCGTGACCATCCTTGCGGCCGCCGCGGCACGCACCAGATCGATTCGCCTCTCCACCGCCGTGACGGTCCTCAGCTCCGAGGATCCCATCCGCGTCTGGCAGCAGTTCTCGACCCTCGACCTCATCTCCAACGGCCGGGCCGAGATCATGGCCGGCCGCGGCTCGTTCGTCGAAAGCTTTCCGCTTTTCGGCTACGACCTCAACGACTACGATGATCTCTTCGAGGAAAAGCTCGCCATGCTCCTTGCCATCCGCGAGGGCGGCAAGGTCGAGTGGCCCGGCTCCAACCATACCAAGCCGATCCCCGGCATCGAGATCTATCCCAAGCCCATCCAGCAGACCCTGCCCCTCTGGATCGCCGTCGGCGGCACGCCGAACTCGGTCGCCCGCGCCGCCTATTACGGCCTGCCGCTGATGCTCGCCATCATCGGCGGCAACCCGCGCCAGTTCGCCCCGCTCGTCCAGTTCTACCGCGATAGCCTGAAGCAGGTCGGCAAGGACGAGACGACGCCCGTCGGCATCTCCTCCCATGGCTTCATCGCCGAGAACAGCCAGGATGCCCGCGATATCGCTTTCCCCGCCCACCACGAGGCCATGAGCCGCATCGGCAAGGAGCGCGGCTGGCCGCCCACCACCCGTGCCCAGTTCGAGGCCGGCGCGGGCCCGGACGGCGCCTATCACATGGGCTCGCCCCAGGAGGTCATCGACAAGATCCTCGCCCAGCACGAGTGGTTCCGGCACGACCGCTTCGGCCTGCAATTCTCGGTCGGAACGCTCCCCCACGACAAGGTGATGAAAGCCATCGAGCTCTTCGGCACGGTCGTGAAACCGGCCATCGACAAGGCGCTGGGCGAAAAGGGGAACTGACTTCGCACCGGCTTATCAGCCTTTGCCCCTCCCCCTTGAGGAGGGGGAGGGGTGGGGGAAGCATCGGCAGCTCACTTTGGCACCAGTATGCCTCATCCACCGGCTGTGATCCCGGCTCTCGCCGGATGACAGCCGGTGGATGGGAACGATCGTGCCGCAAACACGGCCGCCCGTCTTCCAGCAAGGGACGACCCAGATATCCTGGCCTACTCGGCCGGAACGTGCGACCAGTCCTGCCTCGGCCGCCGCACCAGTATCATCCGGCGCAAGAGCCCTTTGAACACCTGCATCCGCGTGGGGGCGGCCTGAACGCCGTCCCGCTCGCGCGCCGCGGCGATCTCCGCCGCAACGCTCGGGTGTATCCCGACATTCCGGTCGATATCCTTGAAGTCGTAGGGTGCGGGAATCATCTCTCATCTCCTTGAGTTTCGGGGTTATCCCCAGTTGTCGATCAGTACGTCGTTCGGGTGAGGCTGGCCCTTGCCGGTCTCGACGAGTGACTTGAGGCTCATCAGGAACACGCCCCACTTGGTGCTGCAGTGGTGCATGAACTCCACCGGCTCCTTCCAACCCATGTGCTTGAAGAGCACGATGGCGTAGTCGTCCTCCTGCTTGAGATCGAACCCGATCCGGGTCCCGATCCACTCGGCCGGCCCGTCGACGACTTCCCAGAGCACGCGCCTGGACGGCTCGAGCTCGAGCACCTTCATCTTGAAGAAGCCCCGGTCGCTGAAGCGGAAGAAGATCTCTCCGCCGACCTGGCTGTCGCCGGTCGTATCGTGCGTCCACCAGTCGGCAAGACCCTTGATGGTGGCGAGCGCCGCATAGGCCTCGCTCACGGAAGACGACTTGAGACCGACCTTGTGCAGAATGTCCGGCATTGCAATTCTCCTTGTGTTCCAGCCGTTTCGATACGACCGTGCTGATCGATCGACTGGGGAGAGGCTAACGCCGGGGCTGCGGACGGTGAGAGTTACAAGTGTGTCGGGATTTCAATGGACGCCCTGATCGCAGCCGCAGCGCGGGCCCTCGCGACCGGGGATATCCTCGGCGCCCTCAAGCGTGTCGCCCTGCGCGGGGATGCGCCGGCGCTCGCCTTGCGCGGCATCGCCATGGCCCAGCTCGGCGACTTCCCGCGCGCCAAGGCGCTCCTCAAGAGCGCGGCGCGAGCCTTTGGGCCTAGAGAGGCCGTCGCCCGCGCCCGCTGCATCGTCGCCGAGGCCGAGATCGCCCTCGTCTCGCGTGATCTGGGCTGGCCCGAGGCATCCCTCGCGGCGGCGGGGGCAACGCTCGCGGCCCGTGGCGACAGGGTGAACGCCACCCACGCCCTGCACCTGGAAGCGCGCCGCCTGCTCCTCCTCGGGCAGCTCGACGAGGCTGAACACAAACTCGGCACACTCCCCTCTGCGCCGCTGCCGCCTGCCCTCGGCGCCGCCCACGAGCTGATTCGCGCCGGCATCGCCATGCGCCGCCTGCAAGCGAAAGCCGCTCGCGCGTCGCTGGCTCGCGCCGGGCTCGCCGCCCGCGAGTCCGGCATCGCAGCCCTGGCCGCCGAGGTCGAAAGCGCCTCCGCCATGCTGGATGCCCCCGCCGCGCGCCTCGTCGCGGGCGGAACGGAGCGCCTGCTCGGCATCGAGGACGTCGAGACTGTGCTGGCCTCGGATGCGCTGGTCGTCGACGCGACCCGCAACGTCGTGCGCAGAGACGAGACGATCGTACCGCTCGCCACACGCCCCGTCCTCTTCGCGCTCGCCCGCACCCTTGCTGAAGCCTCACCTGGCGACGTCGCACGGGACGTGCTTCTCGCCCGTGCCTTCGGGGCAAGGCACGCCGACGAATCCCATCGCGCGAGATTGCGGGTCGAGATCGGGCGGCTGCGCGCCATGCTGCGGCCGCTGGCAGGCATCAGCGCCACCGAAAGCGGCTTCGTCCTGAAACCGCGCCGGACGCGCGAGGTCCTCGTGCTGGCCCCGCCCGTGGATGAGCGGCATGCCGCGGTCCTCGCCCTGCTCGCCGACGGCGAAGCCTGGTCGAGTTCCGCCCTCGCCATCGCGCTCGGCACCAGTCCGCGAACCGTGCAGCGCGCACTCGAGGAGCTGGCGGCTGCCGGCAAGGCGCAGGCCTTCGGCAACGGCCGGGCGCGCCGCTGGATCACCCCGCCCGTACCCGGATTCCCGACAATCTTGTTACTCCCGGGTCCTCTGCCCGGCAGCTAGGCTGGCTCCAATATCAAGCGAGAGGACCTTGCATCATGAAAACCGCAACTGCTGAAATTCTGCGCGAATACGGCCCTTATCCCGGGGTCACTGACGTCGGCGGCGTGACCTTCGATGGCCGCAACGTTTGGTTCGCCTCGGGTGACAGGATCAACGCCATAGATCCGGCAACGGGCGAGCCCGTCCGTGCGATCGAAATGGCCAACGCCGACGCCGGCACGGCCTTCGACGGCCAGCATATCTTCCAGGTGGTCGAGGACAGGATCGAGAAGATCGATCCCGAGACCGGCCGCGTGCTCGCGGCGATCCCCGCCCCAGGCGGAGGCAGCGATTCCGGGCTCGCCTGGGCGGAAGGATCGCTCTGGGTCGGCCAATACCGCGCCCGCAGGATCCACCAGATCGATCCCGAAACGGGCAAGATCCTGCGCACCATCGAATCCAACCGGTTCGTGACCGGCGTCACCTGGGTCGACGGCGAGCTTTGGCACGGCACGTGGGAGGACGACAGAAGCGACGTGCGCCACGTCGACAGCCGGACGGGAGAGGTTCTCGAAATCCTCGAAATGCCCGAAGGCGTCCACGTGTCCGGCCTCGAGTCGGACGGTTCCGGCCAGTTCTTCTGCGGCGGCGGCAGCACCGGAACGCTGCGGGCGATCCGCCGGCCGGCCAGGGCTCACGCGACGAATTCGTAGACCAGCCACTCCTCGCCCTCGAAACGATGGGGCTGCGCGTTCCGGCAGTACCGGAGGCGGGACCAGAAGCGGGCAGCCCCCGCGTTACGTTCGATGACGCCGATATGCCACCGGCCGGGATGACCATTGATGATCGTTTCGGCCGCGCTCCGCCCGACGCCGCGCCCGCGATATGCCTTCAGCACGAAGAACTCCGCCATGAAGAAGCAAGGATGCGCGCCGGTCACCGGACACGCCTCGATCACGAGCGCAAAGCCCGCCAGCTCTCCATCGCAATGGATGAGATAGGGGTGCTGCCAGAAGCGATCGAGATAGTCGTATTCGAACCGGCCGTCCGCGCCGACCGGGAACGGGAGATCGCCTGTCATGTCATAGAGATAGAGCTGCAGCAGGTTCTAGATGACGGATCGCTGCCCCTCTTCGGCTCGCATGACAGTCGCGGGCGACCCCATCGCTATCCCCGCCCGCGATAGGGCGGCACGCCCTGGTCGGGCAGCCACAGGCCTTCGGGCGGTGCGCCGGTCTGCCAGAAGACGTCGATCGGGATGCCGCCGCGCGGGTACCAATAACCGCCGATCCGCAGCCAGCGCGGCTTGACCGCCTCGACGATCTTCCTGCCGATATCGATCGTGCAGCCCTCGTGGAACGCCCCATGGTTGCGGAACGAGGTGAGATAAAGCTTCAAGGACTTGGACTCGACGAGGTGCCGGTCCGGCACGTAGTCGATGACGAGGTGGGCGAAGTCCGGCTGTCCGGTCACCGGGCAGAGCGAGGTGAACTCGGGCGCGACGAACCGCGCCACATAGAGCGTATCGGGATGCGGGTTGGGCACGGGATCGAGTACCGCGTCCTCCGGACGCTCGGGCGCGCCGACGTCCCGGCCGAGCTGCAGGTTCTGCGCCTCGATCATCGCCTACTTGCCGCTGCGCTTGATCGATTTGATGGCGAGCGGGGGAATGCCGGACCTCTCGGCGATGGCCCGGTCCTGGTCCATGATGGCGGTGCGGGCCGGCTCGTCACCATCGAGCCCGCCGAGGAGGCTTGCGTCCACCCGGCGGTTGGAGCGCTGGCTGCCGTCCTCATAGGTGACGTCGAACAGGACGAATTCCTGGCGGGCTGTGGGTTTCTTGGCCATTGACGTGTCTCCTGCCTGCGCGCTCGTCCAGGCGGGCCGGAATCCGCCGCCTGGCATGCGCTGCAATGTTGCGATTGTCGCCCGCTCTTAGCAGATGCGGCCGCGATGTGAGAACATTTTGAATCTCGGGCTCATCACTTTTCCGCTCCCAGAAGCGGCAAAGCCGGCCGTCAGGAAAAGATGCGCTCGCCCTGCTCGTCGATGATCTGCCGCCCTTTGGAGAGCGCGATTGCGACGAGGTCTTCCTTGCTGCTCATGCGGTCGGCGCGCACGAACCGGTAGGTCTTGAGCTCGCCGCCGATCTCCTTCTCGATGGTGCCGGCGAGCTGCATCTCGCTGCCGGCCGGCATGTGGATCGCCTTGATGAGGAAGCCCTTGTAGCTCTCCTCGCCCAGCACCTTGTCGCCGCCCGCGGCCGGCTTGTCGTTGCCGCCACCAAAGAGCTTCTTCAAAAAGGACATGGGGTTCTCCCTTGCGGCCGCCTGTGTTTGGGTCGGTTAAGACCGGTAGATTGGTCCTACCGCGCCCGGCGCGTCTCGCGCAAGACGAGACCGCCCTGCTTTTCGATCTCCTCGCGCAGCCAGTCGGGCGAGATGTCGAAATGATTGGGCCAGGTCGGCACGCCGTTCTCGAGCGTCACCCGCCCGAAATACCGCCGGTCCCGCAGCGCCGAAACCGACCCCGGCTCGCCCAACATCCTTGCCGCATCGAACACGCCATAGACGCCGTCGCTGAACATCACCTGCAGCTTGAACGGCGGCGCGGTGCGGATGGAGGTGACCTTGAGGGGCATGAAGCGCTATTCAGCTGCCACGTGACCAAGTTCACCGGCCGCGGACATCTCCCGGCGAAGCCACTCAGGAGCAATGTCGAATCCGTTCGGCCACGTCGGCGCGCCAAATTCGAGGAAAACACGCGCGAAATATGCCTCATCTCGCAGGGGTTCGGTCAGAGGACCAGGCTCACGCACCATCTCTGCGAAATCGTGCACGCCTTCGCTGCCGTCGGCAAAGCGGACCGATAGCTGGAAACCATCGAGTTTTCTAAGGCTGGTCACTTTGGTCAGCATCGAGACCCGCTATCCTTTCAAGCTGCTCGTTCGCCCGTGCACGCGTCCAATTGTTGCGCAGTTCGGACTGGTGCGCCAGCGCCCACTCCTGAACCAGTCGCGAAGCCCTCTTGGGCAGGCTACCCTCGATGACCTCACCGGTTTCGATCGAGACATTTGCCTCATACTCTCCATAGATGGCATGGAAGTGGGGAGGCGGATGGTCGCGAACATACATACGGATCGCGATGCCGTAGAACCATGAGATCGTCGGCATCGCCACCAATCCGTATAGGCTAATTATCGAGGAAGCTCCGCAGCTTCCTCGACCGGCTCGGGTGCTTCAGCTTGCGCAGCGCCTTGGCCTCGATCTGGCGGATACGCTCGCGGGTCACCGAGAACTGCTGGCCGACTTCCTCCAGCGTGTGGTCGGTGTTCATGCCGATGCCGAAGCGCATGCGCAGCACGCGTTCCTCGCGCGGCGTGAGCGAGGCCAGCACCCGCGTCGTGGTCTCGCGCAGGTTCGACTGGATGGCCGCATCGATCGGCTGGATCGCATTCACGTCCTGAATGAAGTCCCCGAGGTTGCTATCTTCCTCGTCGCCGATGGGCGTCTCGAGGCTGATCGGCTCCTTGGCGATCTTCAGGACCTTGCGCACCTTGTCGAGCGGCATCTGCAGCTTTTCGCTGAGCTCTTCCGGCGTCGGCTCGCGGCCGATCTCGTGCAGCATCTGGCGGCTGGTGCGCACGATCTTGTTGATCGTCTCGATCATGTGCACCGGAATGCGGATGGTGCGCGCCTGGTCGGCGATCGAGCGGGTGATCGCCTGCCGGATCCACCAGGTGGCATAGGTCGAGAACTTGTAGCCGCGCCGGTACTCGAACTTGTCCACCGCCTTCATCAGGCCGATGTTGCCTTCCTGGATGAGGTCGAGGAACTGCAGGCCGCGGTTGGTGTACTTCTTGGCGATGGAGATAACGAGGCGAAGGTTGGCTTCCACCATCTCCTTCTTGGCGATGGCCGCCTCGCGCTCGCCCTTTTGCACCTTGTGGACGATGCGGCGGTACTCGGCGATGTTGAGGCCCGTCTCGGTCGCCAGCGTCGCGATGTCGCCCCGCAGCTCGGCGATGGTGTCGGCCTCGCGCCGGGCAAATTCGGCCCAGCCCTTGCCCTCGCGGGTCGCGAGCGATGCTTCCCAGGCGGGGTTCACCTCGTTGCCGTAGTAGCTCTCGAGGAAGATGTCGCGCTTGACGCCATAGCTTTCCGCCAGGCGCAGCAGCCGGCCCTCGAGCCGCACCAGTCGCTTGTTGATGTCGTAGAGCTGCTCGACGAGACTTTCGATGCGGCTGGCGTTGAGCGAGAGCGACTTGACGTCGGCGATGACGTCGGAGCGCAGCGCATCCATGGTCGTCTTGTCCGCTTCGCTGACCGCGACCGTGCGATCCTCGGCGTAGCGGTCCTGCATCTCGCGCATCTTGCCGTAGGCATCGGCGATGCGGTCGAAGGTCGCAACGACCTGCGGCTTCAGTTCCGCTTCCATGGCCGAGAGCGAGAGCGCGTTCTCGAAATCGTCGTCCTCTTCCTCGACCGGATCCTGCGGCGCCTCGGGCTCCTCGGGCACGTAGTCGTCATCGTCGTCGGAGGAGGCGGGCTTGGCCTTCTTGACCGGCTCGGGCTGCTTCTTCTTCTCGATTTCGGCCGATTTCGGCGCGATCAGGGTCGCAAGGTCCGGCGCGGGCGCCGCCTGCTTGGCGTCGGGCCCGGCATAGGTCGCCTCGAGGTCGATGATGTCGCGCAGGAGGATCTCGCCGTTGGCGAGCTGGTCGCGCCAGATGATGATGGCCTGGAAGGTCAGCGGGCTCTCGCAGAGCCCCTCGATCATCGTCTCGCGGCCGGCCTCGATGCGCTTGGCGATGGCGATCTCGCCCTCGCGCGACAGGAGCTCGACCGAGCCCATCTCGCGCAGGTACATGCGCACCGGATCGTCCGTGCGGTCGCTGCCCTCGCGGGTATTGGACTTGGACGCGACGGCCGTGCTGCCCGAAGGCGCAAGGTCCCCGCCCTCTTCATCGTCTCCGCCGCCGGCATCGCTGTCGGCTTCCTCGACCTCGTCCTCGTCGACGACATTGATGCCCATGTCCGAGAACATCGACATGATGTCCTCGATCTGCTCGGAGGAAACCTCCTCCGAGGGCATCACGGCGTTGAGTTCCTCATAGGTCACATATCCGCGTTTCTTGGCGACCTTGATGAGCTTCTTGACCGCCGCATCGGAAAGGTCGAGCAAGGGGCTGTCGTTCGTCGTTTCCTGGCCCGATTCGGGCTTCTCGGTCTCTTTGCTGGGCTTAACTGCTGCCTTGGTGGCCATATAGTGCTCCTCGGGACCCGTGGGCGGTCGGGTGCCGGTCAGGTTGTCGCCATGAGCATGGTCGGGGTCTTCCGAGACCTGCGATCCATCTTCGGGACCATGCTTAGTTGGGGATAGTTCAAGGCAAGGTAAAGGTCTGGTAAAGCGAGCGTTAACATCAAAACGCCTTAGCCGCTCGCCTCGGTTCCATCACGCACCCAATGCGATGCGCAAAACCGCGCGTACTCGCAGACTTCGAGGCATTTGCCTCAAAAACTGCGCGTCGCGCGTCCCGATAGCGAACCAAATCCTTCGATCAACGCCTCTGTGCCATCCACAGTGGTAATCTGGTTCTTGATGTCGCGCAGCCTTTCAAAGGTTTCCTCGCTCGGGTCTTCGCCCAGCGCCGCTTCGGCTGCCTTGAGTTCCCTATTTAGCTGAACTTTCTTGTTATGCAAGGCCAGCGCGTGATTCAAACCGGTCTCGGCGTCGATTCGCGCGATATCGGCCGATATCTGCCAGACGCCCTGGCGCGCCAGCATCTGCCGCAGCCGTTCCAGCGCCTCGCCGAACCCGCGCGCCCCGAGCGCCTGGTCGAGGTCGGCGGCGCTCATGTCGTGGTGGCGCATGACGAGGTCGAGGATGGCCGAGAGCAGCCCGCGTGCGGTCGGCGTCTCGAAGTCGAGCGTCGCCAGCGCCTCGAACCGTTCCTCGGCGAGCGGCGGGTGGTTGACGAGGCTTATCAGGATCACCGCCTCGCGCGGGGTCGCGTCCGCCATGACGCTGGGCTTCAGCAGCCGCGAGTTGCGCAGCGTGTCCGAGACCACGAGCCGCGGGCTGCCGCGCCCCGCCGAGGCATATGCGCTTCCCCGCGGTCCGCGCGCCCCGCCCTTCTGCTGCCCCTGCCAGCGGTCACGCCGCACCGGCGTGAAGAACGCGCGTAGCTGCTCATCGAACGCCTGCCCGTAGTGCCGGCGCACCGAGGCATCGCCGATGGAATTGGCCCGCTCGCGCAACCGCGCCTCGAGCGCCGCCCGCGCTTCCGGCGTTTCCGGCACCAGGCCACCGGTTTCCATGCTCCAGATCACGTCCGACAGGCTCCTCGCCCGGTCGACTACGTCCTGAAACGCGGCCCTGCCTTGCGCCTTGATCAGGTCGTCGGGATCGAGCCCCTCGGGGAGCGTTGCGATCTTGACCGTCTTGCCCGGCGCCAGGTGCGGCAGCACCAGGTTCGCCGCCCGCTCGGCTGCGCGCTGCCCCGCCGCGTCCCCATCGAAGCACAGCACCGGCGCGTCGCTCATTCGCCAGAGGAGCTGCAGATGCTCCTCGGTCATCGCCGTGCCGAGCGGCGCAACCGTCCCCTCGAACCCGGCGGTCACCGCCGCGATCACGTCGAGATAGCCCTCGACGACGATCACGGTCTTGCCCTCCTGCGCCCCCTTCCTCGCCGCCTGCCCGTTGTAGAGCGTCAGCCGCTTGTGGAAGAGCTCGGTCTCGGGCGAGTTGAGATATTTGGCCGGCACGTCCGCCGCCATCGCCCGCCCCCCGAAGGCGATGATCCGCCCTCGGAAATCGGCGATGGGGAACATCACCCGGTCGCGGAAGCGGTCGTAGGGCACCGCGATGTCCTCGCCGTGAACCACGAGCCCGGCATCGATCATCTGCTGGCCCGAGACACCGTTGGCCGCCAGGTGTTCTTTCAATCCATTGCGGCTGTCGGGCGCATAGCCCAGCCTGAACCGGGCCTGCGCCCCGGCCGAAACACCCCGCTCGAAAAGATATCCCCGCGCCCGCGCCCCAATGTTGTGCGCCAGGGCCGCCTCGAAATACTTGGCCGCAAGCTCCATCACATCGAGAAGCCCGCGGGCCTCCCGCTCGCGCTTTTCGGTCCGCTCGTCGCGTGCCGGCATCGGCACGCCGGCCATGGCGGCGAGTTTCTCCACCGCCTCGGGAAAGCTCATGCCCGTCTTTTCGGTCAGGAACCGGAAATGGTCCCCATGCGCCCCGCAGCCGAAGCAATGGTAGATGCCCTTGCGGTCATCCGCGTGGAAGCTCGGGCTCTTCTCGCCATGGAACGGGCAGCACGCCCACATGTCCCCGCGCGCCGGCTGGCTCTTGCGCTTGTCCCACAGCACATGCTCGCCCACCACCTGCGTGATCGACAGGCGCTGGCGGATCTCGTCGAGGAACTGGTCGGAAAAGCGCATGAGAGAGATAAGTAAGTGCTGGCCGGCAGGAAGTCACCTCGCCCAGCCCGGTTATCCCACTTATCCCCCGCGCCGGGCGCAGCGGTTACGCTGAAACCCGCCGCGATTTACCGCTGCAAGGCCGCGGCACGCCCTTGTGCCAATTTCCCCTGAACCGTCAGCGCGTTAGCCCAAACGCACCCCGCCCACAGCCACAACGTTCCGCCCCACATGGGTAACCCAGCGGCAGCATTCGGTTAACATATCGACCGCACACGTTAACACCTGGCCCATGGTAGGACGCCGCAAATCGGGCTCAAACTGCGAGAACCAGCAAACTTATCCCCGCGCCTTCCATCCATGTGAGACTTGCGTCGATGAAAACGACGCGAGGTCGCGATGGATTGGTACGAAGAACTTGAACTCAAGCGGGCAATCCGCCGCCTGACGATGGAGTTCCGGATGGAAGCGGCGGCAATTCGGGTTCGAGTGGCACTCCGCCGATTAGTCGACTGGGCGGAAAAAGGCGGCTTCGACCCCAATCAGCCACGCGTGCCTGCGGGCAGTTCCGATGGAGGACAATGGACCCGGGCGGGTTCAAGTGAAGTCGATCGCATCATCTCCATTGCGCAAAAATTGACTTTCCAGGCAGGTCCACTGAGTTACGATGAGTGCTTGGACCTGTGTTATCCGCTTCTCGAAAGACCGCAGCCACGCTGGAGTGACAGAAACATGTGGGACTTTCACGCTTGCATGAAAATATGCCAGGGAAAATAAAGGAAAATAGAGGAAAAGAGATGAGTATAGATACCGCAAAACATGTTATCAGCGTTGCGTTCCAATGTGGATCGCAACTACAGGATCTCATGAAAATTCTTCGAGCGCAGTGCGGTCCGGAGGAGTACAAGATGTATGCGATTGGCATCGCAGCATCCATCGACAAAATCAGCACGGAGCTGATCGACAGGGCCTTGTCGTCCTATCCGGAGCTCAAGCAAGAAATCGAACAGCAACTGCAAGAAACAGGGCGATTCACCCCGTAAGCCATTCGGTCGACGTCAAGTGCCGGCACGCAGCCTCCGAAACCCGACCGCCCCAATCGAGAATGCCTTTCTCGTCCCCGCCCCCTCCCCGCAACGATAATTCCCGCCATTGCCGCAATAGGATAAGCCGTCGCCGGACTTGGCCCCGCGCGCTTTGCTAGTCTTGAACGACTTTGCGAGACTGGGAGCTTTCCACATGCGCCTTTCCACCCTTGCCGCTG
This sequence comes from Devosia geojensis, assembly GCF_000969415.1. Classification (GTDB taxonomy): domain Bacteria; phylum Pseudomonadota; class Alphaproteobacteria; order Rhizobiales; family Devosiaceae; genus Devosia; species Devosia geojensis. Next base: position 23,133 of record NZ_JZEX01000053.1, read on the forward strand.
CCGCCGTCGTCGGCCTCGCCTTCGTCACCGCCGCCCACGCCGAGCGGCTGACCGATCAGCCCCTGGTCGATGCGGCCTGGCTGCAGCAGAACCTCGGCAACGAGAGCCTCGTCGTCCTTGACGTGCGCGATGCCGTCGAGAACGTGCAGCCCTATGCCAGCGCCCACATTCCCGGCGCCATCAGCGCCCCCTACGCCACCTCCGGCTGGCGCCAGGAAGTGCAGGGCATTCCGGGCCAGTTCCCGGGCGAAGAAGCCGCCACGCAGCTCATCGGCAATCTCGGCATCTCCAATGACGACCATGTGGTGATCGTCGCCCAGGGCACCGACTCCTCGGAATTCGGCGCCGCCACCCGCGTCTACTGGACCTTCAAGGTCCTCGGCCACGACGCCGTCTCCATCCTCAACGGCGGCGCCCGCGCCTGGGAGGCCGCCGGCGGCGAGGTGACCGACGTCGCCACCGTCCTCGAGCCCGGGACGTTCACATCGAACTTCCGCCAGGAGCTGCTCGCCACCACCGCCGATGTGCAGACCGCCCTTGCCGACGGCACGCCGCTGGTCGACGGTCGCCCCGCCGGCCAGTATCGCGGTGAGAGCAAGAGCCCGGTCACCCGCGTCCCCGGCACCATCCCCGGCGCCGTCAACATCGAGAACGGCAGCTTCTACGACGCCCAGAACGCGTCCTTCGCCGATGCCGCCACCATTGCGGCTCTGGCTGAAGACGTCGGTGTGGGCGCGGAGGATGCCAACATCGCCTTCTGCAACACCGGCCACTGGGCTTCGATCATCTGGTTCGGCCTCTCGGAGGTGCAAGGTAACACCAACACCCGCATGTACGACGGCTCGCTTGCCGAATGGACCGCCGACCCGGCCCGCCCGGTCGAGAACGGCGTTTGACGGCCTGGGACGTTGAACGACTCTGCGGACTTCGAAACGTCCTACACTCCCCGGGTCATACCCGCGAAAGCGGAACCTCTGTTGGCTGGATCAGCAAGAGGAACGGAGGTCCCCGCTTTCGCGGGGATGACCGCAGGGTGGTTTGGCGCCAAACCAGATGTCTCCAGTGACGGGTGTTCGGCCGGTTCTGGACATCTGGTCTCCTGGGGTCCAATAACCGGGTAGTGCCCAACCAGCTTTAGCCACAATGAGCCAGATATCAGCCACCGCCCCGGCGCCATCCGCGCCCGGCATTTCCAGCGACAAGGGCGTCGTCCTCGTCGTCAGCCTCTTGATCCTCATCGGCGCCCAGCTCATCGGGCAGCTGATCTCGCCGCGCCAATCGCTGCTCTTCCTCATCGGCGGTCTGCTCGGCGCCACGCTCTACCACGCCTCCTTTGGCTTCACCGGCGGCTGGCGGCGCTTCGTGGTGGAAAAGCGCGGCCGCGCGATGCGCGCGCAGATGCTGATGATCGGCGTCGCCGCAATCGCCTTCATTCCGCTCCTGGGCCTGGGCAACGCCTTCGGCCAGCCGCTCGTCGGCGCCACCGCCCCCGTCGGCGTCTCGGTGCTCATCGGGGCCGCGATCTTCGGCCTCGGCATGCAGCTCGGCGGCGGGTGCGGGTCGGGCACGCTCTTCACCGTCGGCGGCGGCAGCGCCCGGATGCTGGTGACGCTAGCCTTCTTCATCATCGGCGCCCTCGCCGGCACCGCCCACCTGCCCTATTGGCTGACCCTGCCCTCGATGCCCGCCACCAGCCTCGGCACTGTCCTTGGCGTGCCCGGCGGCGTTGCGGTGACCCTCATCGGCCTTGCCGCCGTGGCGCTTGTCACCGCGCTCATCGAGCGGCGCACCCACGGCGACATCGAGAAAGCCCCGAAGCCCGCTCGTCATGGCATCGAGCGCCTGCTGCACGGCCCGTGGCCGCTGGTCGGCGCGGGCCTGCTCCTTGCCGCGCTCAACCTCGCGACGCTCCTCGCTGCCGGCCACCCATGGTCGATCACCTACGGCTTCGGCCTCTGGGGCGCCAAGATCGCGCAGGCGGTCGGCGTGCCGGTCGAAACCTGGGAGTTCTGGACCTGGCCGGCCCAGGCCCGAGCTCTCAACGACAGCGTGCTGGCCGACGTCACTTCGGTTATGGATTTCGGCATCATCCTCGGCGCAGCGCTCGCCGCCGGCCTTGCCGGCAAGTTCGCCCCGCGCGACAAGCTGCCGTTCCTGTCGCTCTTAGCCGCCGTCGTCGGCGGGCTGCTGATGGGCTATGGCGCCCGCCTCTCGTTCGGCTGCAATATCGGCGCCCTTTTCTCGGGTATCGCCTCGGGGAGCCTCCACGGCTGGCTCTGGTTCGCCGCCGCCTTCGCCGGCAGCTATCTCGGCATCCTCGCCCGCCCGATCTTCGGCCTCGACGGGTTCAAGACGTCATGAGCAACCGCAACACGCTCCTCTTCGGCGCCGCCATGGTCGTCGCCACCTCCGCCGTCGCCGCCGACCACTACGCCCACCGCGCGGCGCCCGCCCCGGCACCGGCCGCCGCCAGCACAGCGGCTCCATGTGCCGCCGCTCCGTGCGCTGCAGCCCCCTGTGCCGCTGCCGCTCCATGTGCCGCAGCGCCGGCAGCAGCGCCTTGCGCAGCCGCTCCATGTGCTGCTTCGGCGCCCTGCTCTGCCGCTCCCGCGCCGGCTCCCTGCGCGGCAGCAGCTCCATGCGCCGCAGCAGCTCCGTGCTCAGCCGCTGCACCCTGTGCGGCCGTCGCACCCTGTGCCGCGACCGCTCCGTGCAGTGCCGCCCCAGCTCCCGCGCCTGCTGTCGCACCTTGTGCAGCGGCAGCCCCCTGCGCTGCTGCCGCGCCCTGCGCCGCCGCGGGACAGTAGGAGGACCAATGACAGAGGACGCCCGTCGCCGCGCCGCACAGGAAGCCCTCTTCTGCGAGGCGATCCTCGCCAAGACCGGCGACAACGTGCTGCTCGATACCCTGCGCGGCGCGCCCTCGGTAACGGCCTGGCAGCACTATCCTGAGGGCGACGTCTACGACCGCGACAGCGGCGCCCAGTGGTACTACCACTGCCACGATCCCTCGCCCGGCGCCCGCGAGCACGGCCACTTTCACTGCTTCCTGCGGCCTGACGGGGCGCAGGGGCCCGTGCACCATCTCGTCGCCGTCGGCGTCGATCCTTACGGCAAGCTCATCCGGCTCTTCACCGTCAACCAATGGGTCGTCGGCGACACCTGGGCAGATGCCGAGACGACCATCGCGCTCCTCGACCGCTTCAACGCCGAGGTCGGCCGCCCGTCCTACCTCGTCAACCGCTGGCTGACGGCGATCCTCTCGCTCTACCACGACGATATCGTCGCCCTCGTCCGCCGCCGCGACGAGGTTCTGGCCGCCCACACGCCACCGCAAGGCACGCCCGCCCGCGAGGACCGCGCCCTCGAGGTCACGTCGCAGATCGAAGCCGACCTTGCCTCCAGCGCTGCCGCGCTCGGCCTTTCCTGATGCCGGCTGCCGGGCGCAAGCTCCCCTTGGCGCTGCTCATCGCGCTGACCACCGGCCCTGCCCTCGTCGTCGGCACCGGCCTCTGGCTCCTTGCCGATCTCATGCCCCAATGCGCGCCGGAGGTGCACGAGAGCGTCACCTCGCCGGACGGCACGGCAACGCTCGCTGTCTTCAGCCTCGATTGCGGCGCGGCCGATGGCTCCAACACCCAGGCGGCAGTCCATTCGGCTGCCGAGCCCTTCTCTCAGGAAAACGCGCAGGTTTTCTTTGTCGCCGAGGGCACCCATGACCTCTCGCCCCGCTGGCGCGAGGACGGCAGCATCGTGATCGACGCGCCCGCAGGCGCGGCGATCACCCGTCAGCTCGATCGTGTGGGCAGCTCCGCAGTCGTCTACGACTGAACGTCCTTGGCCCGCTGCCAGAGCCGCCAGGCCCAGCCGAAGAGCCCGAAGGAGAAGATGATGAGGAGGATTCCGCCGAACATCATCATCACCTCCGCGCTGATCAGCGGGAAGAGCGCCAGCACGATGCCGAAGAGTACGTAGAAGATGCCGCTGAGGAGCACCGGCCAGATGCGCGCATAGCTCTCGCGCTCGCGGATAACGATCCAGATCTCCATGATGCCGACGACGATGGCCGCGATCGCCGCGAGATAGACGAAGAACGTCACCGTCAGCACCGTCACCAGCAGCGGACTCAGGAGGATCAGGACGCCGAGGATCAGCGAGACCACGTTGGAGATGACGTCGAACCAGTAGTTACCGCTCTTGCCGCCGCCGAAGGTCAGGCTCCACAGCCCCAGCACGCTGTCGATGATCAAGAGGATGCCGCCCGCGATCACCAGCGCCGTCAGCGCCGGCCCGGGAAAGATGAGTGCATAGAGACCCGCAAGCAGCATCAGCAGCCCGCGCAGCCCTGTCGCCCAGGCGTAATTCTTCATCGTTCTCTGGCTGACAGCCATTTCGTAGCCCTCCGTTGTGGGCGGAATTCCGCCCGGAACCCACAAAGATCAGCATACGCCCTTCACGCCACCGCCCAAGTGTTTTCTTGCATCAAATCAATATCATCTGTGCTGACAACACCTGTCATCACCACGGTCTGGAACACTTCACTGCAGTTCTGCCGACCAGGTCTTCGCGCCGGCGTCGCCTCGACATTTTGGCGTCCCCTGTCGAGATTATCTCCATGGACAGGCGGGCATGCACTGTGGTTTGAGACCCCTTCCATTTGGAGAGCGCTTCGCGCCGCCTTCCCATGTCCCTGCCGCTCCTCACCCTCTTCCTCGCTGCCTTTGCCCTCGGCACCGCCGAATTCGTCATTGCGGGCGTGCTGCCGGAGGTGGCGCTCGGCCTCGATGTCTCGATTCCCGTCGCCGGCATGCTGGTGACGGGCTATGCCGTCGGCATCGCGGCGGGCGGCCCGCTGCTGGCGCTCGCCACCAATGGCATGAGCCGCAGGACGCTGATCGTCTGGCTCTGCGGGGTCTTCGCCGCCGGCCAGGTGCTCTGTGCTACCGCGCCCAGTTTCGAGCTACTGCTGGCCGCCCGCGTCCTCGTCGCCGTCGTCCACGGCACCTATTTCGGCATCGCCGCCATCGTTGCGGTCAACCTCGTGCCGCCGGAACGTCGAGGATTCGCGGTCGCCCTGCTGCTTGCGGGGCTGACCGTCTCCAATATCCTCGGCGTTCCGGCCGGCACCGCCATCGGCAATGCTTTCGGCTGGCGGGCGACCTTCTGGGCCATTGCCGGGCTCGGGCTCGTCGCGACTCTCGCCACGGCGTTCGTATTGCCCGATACCGGACAGAAAGGCGGGTCAGCCGGCAAGCTCCTCACCGAGTTCAAGGCTCTTGGCCGCCAGCAGGTGCTGCTCTCGCTCCTCATCGCGTTCCTAGTGATGATCGGGCAGTACAGCCTCTTCACCTACATCGCCCCGCTCCTGCGCGAGGTGACCGGCCTTTCGCAGGACATGGTGCCCTGGGTGCTGCTGCTCTTCGGGCTCGGGGCCACCGTCGGCGTCATGGCCGGCGGACGCCTGGCCGACTGGAAGCTCCTGCCCTCGCTCATCATCATTCTTGCAACGCAAGCCGTGATGTACCTGCTGGTCTATCTCGTCAGCCCTTATCCCATCGCCTTTGCCGTCGTTGCCTTCGCCTGGGGCGGGGCCAACTTCGCCTTCGGCTCGCCGCTGCAGACGCGCATCCTGCAATGGGCGGCGGACGCGCCCAACCTTGCCTCGACCCTCATTCCGTCCGCGTTCAACGTCGGCATCGCCGTCGGCGCAGCGCTCGGCGCCGGCCTCATCGATGCCGGCATCGGCTACCGCAACCTGCCGTGGATCGGGGTAGCCTGCCAGGTGCTGGCGGTCGGCGTCGCGATCGGTTCTGCCGTATGGGAGAAACGTGCCCGGCAGGTGCCGCCGCTGGGCGCTGAACCGGCGGCGGCCGAGTAACCTGCCACGCCCTCGTGGTTCGAGGCGCCTTCGGCGCACCTCACTATGAGGGCTGATGTGAGCCCGATGCAGTCCCAGTTAGTCCCTTATCGCGCAGTAGCCCTCATGGTGAGATGCGGAGCGTAGCGAAGCCTCGAACCACGAGGGCGTGGCACTCAGCTCAGAGCAGCACGCACCAGCCCCGATGCCTTCCCGAAATCGATTCGACCCGGATAATCCGCCTTCAGCTGCGCGATGACCTTGCCCATGTCCTTGACGCCCTCGGCGCCGGTCGAAGCGATCGCCGCCTTGATGGCCGCCTCCACCTCCGCCTCGGAGAGTGCTTTGGGCAGGAACTCGTTGAGGATATCGATCTCTTGCTTCTCGACGGTCGCGAGGTCCGTGCGCCCGGCCTGAGCGTAGATGGCGAAACTCTCCTCGCGCTGCTTAACCATCTTCTGCAGGAGCGAAAGAATTTCCTCGCTGGTCGCCGGACCCTTGCCCTCCCCGCGGTTGGCGATGTCCTTGTCCTGGATCGCCGCATTGATCGCCCGCAGCGTCGCTGTGCGGCGCTGGTCGCGCGCCTTCAATGCCGTCTTCAGACCCTCGCCGATTGTCTCGCGCATGGCTGCCATCCCGTTGTTTTGTCCGATTTGGCCAACATATAGGGCCGGAAAGTGCATCGCGCCACTTGCGCTGGTGGAGCCGGCCTTTTAAGAGCAGGCTTCAACCGAAAGATGAAATCGCCCGCTTACCGGTCGGCCCACGCCGTCCGGTCTCGACGCGCGGGCAAGAACCCCTGGAGTTCCCACCGTGACCGGCTGGCAGAAAAAACCCGCGACCGCCCTTCTGATCCTGGCCGACGGCACGCGCCTGGAAGGTTTTGGGCTCGGCGCCGAAGGCCACGCGGCCGGGGAAGTCTGCTTCAACACCGCCATGACCGGCTACCAGGAGATACTGACGGACCCCTCCTATGCCGGCCAGATCATCACCTTCACCTTCCCCCATATCGGCAATGTCGGCGCTAACGACGAGGATATCGAGACGGTCAACATGGCCGCCCTCTCGGGCGTGCGCGGCGTCATCCTCAAGGCCGACATCACCAACCCCTCCAACTGGCGCGCGGCCGAAAAGCTCGATGCCTGGCTGAAGAAGCGCAATATCGTGGGCATCGCCGGCATCGATACCCGCGCGCTCACCGCCCGCATCCGTGAGAACGGCATGCCCAACGGCGTCGTCGCCCACTCGCCCGATGGCTATTTCCACGAGCCCTCGATCATGGCCGAGCTCAAGGCCTTTCCGGGCCTCGAGGGCCTGGATCTCGCCAAGGAAGTCACCACCGCCCAGACCTATCACTGGAACCAGACGAGCTGGCAGTGGGGCCGTGGCTATGGCGAGGAGGAGAACCCGCGGTTCCACATCGTCGCTATCGACTACGGGGCCAAGCGCAACATCCTGCGCTGCCTCGCCGACCAGGGCGCGAAAGTGACCGTCCTGCCCGCGACCGCCACGGCCCAGGACGTGCTCGACCACAATCCGGACGGCATCTTCCTGTCCAACGGCCCCGGCGACCCGGCCGCGACCGGCAAGTATGCGGTGCCGACCATCAGGAAGCTGATGGAGACCGGCAAGCCGATGTTCGGCATCTGCCTCGGTCACCAGCTCCTGGGGCTGGCGCTCGGCGGCACGACCTCCAAGATGCACCAGGGCCATCATGGCGCCAACCACCCGGTCAAGGACCTGACGACCGGCAAGGTCGAGATCACCTCGATGAATCACGGCTTCGCCGTCGACAAGGCGAGCCTGCCGTCCGGCGTCACCGAGACCCACGTCTCGCTCTTCGATGGCTCCAATGCCGGCCTCAAGGTCGAGGGCAAGCCGATCTTTTCGGTGCAGTACCACCCGGAAGCCAGCCCCGGCCCCAAGGACAGCCACTATCTCTTCACCCGCTTCCTCAACCACGTGCGCGAACAGAAGGGCCTCGACAAGCAGCCCGAATTCGTCAAGCCGTGACCATCGAGCTCGTTTCAGCGGCGGACCGGCCCGATCTCGTCGGACCGGCCGAGAAGATGGGCGGCTCCCTCTGGCCGCCCTATATCTCGACGCCCGCCTACTTCGAGTACTGGAACGATCTCTACAAGGGCGATCTCGCCCGCTTCCAGACGATCGCCATCGACAGCGAAACCGGCACCATTGCCGCCCTTGGCAACTGCATTCCGTTCCCTTGGCAGGATGACCTGCCCGACGAAGGTTGGGACTGGGTGCTAGAGACCGGAGGCAATGCCGCGCGCCAGGGCACTGCCTGCGACGCCGTCTCGGCCCTTTCGGTCGGGGTACGCCCCGATCATCGCAGCTCCGGCCTTGCCCAGCGAATGCTGGAAGCCATGAAGTCCGCCGCCCGCGCCGCAGGCCTCGGCATCATGGTCGCGCCCGTGCGCCCGACCCGCAAGCACCTCTATCCCCTGCACGATTTCGAGACCTATTGCGGCTGGACCCGCGAGGACGGCACGCCGTTCGACCCCTGGCTGCGTACCCACACGCAGATGGGCGCCACCTTCATGAAGCCGGCCTTACGCTCGATGACCGTGACCGGCACCCTCGAGCAATGGCAGCGCTGGACAGAGTTGCGCTTCCCCCAGTCCGGCATCTACTGGCTCCCGCGCGGCCTCGCGCCGCTGGAGGTGGACCTGGAAAAGGGCATCGGCGTCTACACCGAGCCCAACTATTGGCTGCGCCACCCGCTCGATTAGGCGTGCGTTCTCCATAAACGCCCTGACGCGCAACAAGAATCTATGGAGCGCCCCTGCCGACACGCGCGCGCCTCGCCTAACTTGTCGGCACCCGACAGCTTGAGGGGAGTCTTGTCATGCGCGCAGCCCGCTTTGCCGCCTTCGGCGGTCCCGAAGTGCTTGCCATCGAGGATATTCCCGTGCCCGAGCCGGCGTCCGGCGAGGTGCGCATCAAGGTCGAGACAGCAGCCATCCAGCCCTTCGACCGGCGCGTGCGCTCGGGCACCCTGCCCCTGCCGCCCGGCGTTGCCCTGCCGATCACCACCAGCAACGAGTTCTCCGGCAGGATCGATGCGCTTGGCGGGGGCGTGACCGGCTTTTCCGTCGGCGATCCCGTCGCCGGCAGGCGCCTCTTCGGATGCGCGGCCGAATATCTCGTCGTTCCCGCCAGCGACATTGCGCTCAAGCCTGCCCAGCTCTCCTTCGCCGAGGCCGCGACCCTCGGCGGCACGGCCCAGACCGCCGATGCCGCGGTAGAGGCCCTCGATATCGGCCCGGGCGACGTGCTGCTGATCCATGGCGCGGCCGGCGGCGTCGGCACCTTCGCCACCCAACTGGCGCTCCTGCGCGGGGCGACCGTCATCGGCACGGCCAGTCCCGCCAATCAGGACTATGTCGGCGGGATCGGCGCTGTGCCGCTCGTCTACGGACCGGGCCTTGCCGAGCGCATCTCGGACGCCGCGCCGCGCGGCGTCACCGCCATACTCGATTGCGCCGGCGGCCCTGCCCTCGACCTGTCGCTGACACTCGGCGTGCCGCTCGCGCGGATTTCCTCGCTGGGTGATCCGCGTGGCAAGGAACTCGGCCTGCGCGCGGTGGGAGGCGCGCGAGACGGCCAGCGTCTGGCCAAGCTCCTCACGCTCTCCGCAGAGGGCCGGCTCGCCGCTACCGTGCGCAGGATCTTCCCGCTCCACGATATCGTAGAGGCCCACCGCGAGCTCGAGAGCGGCCACGGGCGCGGCAAGATCGTGGTCGCGGTCCGCTAAGGTTTCCAGCGCTCAAGCAGCGGCCCCTGCGTGCCGCCGACAGGGTCGGTCTCGGGCAAGGGCACGTGGGCGATGTTGTCGTCGGCGCGCGGCCGCTCGCCGTCCTTGCCTTCCAAGAGGTCCCAGCTCTGGCCGGGTGGATAGCCGCCGACGACGAGGAAATCGTCGGACGAGGAGAGCCGCCGATGCGCGACGCCGGCCGGGATGACGATGACGTCGCCCGCCGCCACGTCGAACTCGCGCCCTTCCGGACCGCCGAGCATCAGCCGGGCGGAACCTCTAGCGATTCCAAGCACTTCGTGGGCGGTCGAGTGGTAGTGGTGGAAGGGATAGATGCCGCTGCGCCATTGCGCCGGCCAGTTGTTGGTGCCGAAGAGCAGCTCCATCTGCTCGGGGCTGACCCCGTCCTCGGCGAGCGCGTGCCGGTAGATGAGGAGCGGCAGCCGGCTATTGGGAAACCGGCCGTCGTCGTTGAACTGCTCGATGCTGACGGATGCGATGTTGCCGATGAGCATGGGTTCTGCCTCCCGATTCTTTCCGAACGCGGCAAGCTCGCATCGGGTTCACGCCGGCCGGTCAAACCCGATTAAAACGCCCCCCGACAATGCGATGACATTTTACTCAAATCTCCCTCGATTCCTCACACATTGCCTGAGAACGTGTCGCAGGCGTTGACGTCGCCGCTCTCGAACCCGCGGGTGAACCATGCGCGCCGCTGCGCCGAGGTGCCGTGGTTGAAGGTCTTGGGCACCGCGAACCCCTGCATGCGCTTCTGCAGCGTATCGTCGCCGATCTGGTTGGCCGCATTGATCGCCTCCTCGGCGTCACCCATCTCGAGAAGGTTCTGCTGGCCGGCATAGTTGGCCCAGATGCCCGCATAGCAGTCGGCCTGCAGCTCGACGCGGACGGACCACTGGTTGGCCTCTTCCTGGCTCATCGACTGTCGGGCGCGGTTGAACTCGGGCAGCACGCCGGTGAGATTCTGGATGTGGTGGCCGACCTCGTGCGCCAGCACATAGGCCTGGGCGAAATCGCCCGGCGCGCCGAACTGGCGGTGCAACTGGTCGTAGAAGGCGAGGTCGATGTAGACCTTGCGGTCGGCCGGACAGTAGAACGGCCCGGTGCGCGCATCCGCCATCCCGCAGCCCGAATTGACGGCATCGGTGAAAAGCACCACCGTCGGCTCGGGATAGTCCTCGCCGATGGCGGCGAACTGCTCGGTCCAGAGGTTCTCGGTCTCCTTGATGACGACGCCGACGAAATCGGCGAGCTCGTCCTGACCCTCCTGCGGCAGCTGCCGCGAGCTGCCGGCCGCCGGATTGAGCTGCGACTGCCCGCCGCCCGCCAGCATCTCGAGCGGATTCTGCCCGGTCACCGCCCAGAGGATGCCGAGGACGACGACGATGGCGATGAGCCCGCCGGCGCCGCCCGTGGTGCGTCCGGTCGGTATGCGGATGCCCCCGCCCCGCCCCATGCCGCCGACGCGTGACCGGCGCCGCGACACTTCACCAAACATCAGGGACTTCCACAAGCTGCCCCGTCCCTCCGGCAACGCGCGACCCCGCGCCTAGCGGCCCAGTCTATCCAACCGTCGTCTGCACAG
>NZ_JZEX01000054.1 GCF_000969415.1 Devosia geojensis
GGGGAGGGGAGCGCATCGTGCTTGTGGCGGGGTGTCTGCCCCCACCCGCCGGCTGTCATCCCGGCGAAAGCCGGGACCCAGTAAACGGCGCCGCTGATGCTTTTGTCGTGAGCTTATGAGCAATCCTGCGCATAAGCCCTGAGGTCTGCGTGTACTGGGTCCCGGCTTTCGCCGGGATGACAGCGGTGGAGGTGGAGACGGGAGTGCCCGCAACCCGCTCACTCGGCCCGGTTCACGCACCTTGCGGCTGTTGCGGCACCTCACGATGGGCCTCGGCTTCCGCTGGGGTGACAATCAAGGGTGGGGAGGTGTGATCGGGCGCCAATGGCGCCCGCAAAAGCAAAATCCCCGAACTTGCGTCCGGGGATCGGCTTGGATCGTCAGCTCTGAGCAGCGCTTACGGGCGCTTGGTGAAGGCGCCGATCAGCTGGTACTGCATGCGGTAGCTGACCTGGCGGCTCGACTCGCGGCCGCGGGCGTCGATGACGGCCCCCAGTGCCTTGCGGAAATCGTTCTTGCTCTCGGTCATTCTCGTTACTCCATGCGGCGCCGGAATTTCTCCAATCCCGACGAGCTTGATATACGCAGCCTTTGCCCCTGCCGTTAGAGCCGATCCGACAAACCAGCCATGCCGGTTTTGCAGGGCGGATTAACGGTCGGTTAGCGGCCGCGCCTTCCTGCCGGAATCGATGTCGCGGTACTGGTCGAGATAGCGCCGCGCCTGCCGGCTGCGCGCCTCGACCATGGCTTCCAAAGCCTTGCGGAAAAACGACTTGCGGTCGCTCATCTGCTTTCTCCTATGCTAGTAGGTATAGACATAGGCCTTCCCCGGCAGGGCGTTAGCCCCCTGCCCTCATCCCAGCCATGCTTGAAGCGCACCCCGGGACCCCGCCATGACCGCACACGAGTTCGCCCCCGCCAAGTTCCAAAGCTTTGAGGAGAAGTCGGACCCGAAGAACGTCGCGCCGCGCCTCAAGGCGCTTCGGGCCGAGATGGAGAAGGAGGGGCTCGACGGCTTCCTCATCCCGCGCGCGGACGCCCATCGCGGCGAATCCGTGCCGCCCGGCGAGGCGCGGCTCGCCTATGTCACCGGCTTCACCGGCTCGGCGGGGCTTGCCATCGTCGGCAAGACCCGGGCCGGCCTCTTCGTCGACAGCCGCTACACGCTGCAGGCACCAGCCCAGACCGACACCCGCAAGGTGAGCGTGCAAGAGGTGGCGAGCGGCGGGCTTTCGGCCGAGATCGGGGCCTATGTGAAGACGGGCGGGCGCATCGGCTACGATCCGTGGCTGCACACCCCCGGCGAGATCGCCGACCTTTCCGAAAAGCTCGCGGGCAAGGCCGAGCTCGTCGCAAGCGGGAACCTCGTCGACCGCATCTGGCACGACCGGCCTGGTCCCCCGGTCACGCCCATCGAGTTCCTCGGCCACAACCGCGCCGGCCGGACTAGCGCGCAGAAGGTGGAAGAGCTGCAGCAGACGCTGACCGGTGAAGGCGCCGATGCCACGGTGCTGACGCTGCCTGAATCGATCTGCTGGCTCTTCAACATGCGCGGACGCGACGTGCCCAACACGCCGTTCGTCCTGGGCTTTGCCATCGTGCCCAAGCGCGGGCTGCCGACGCTCTATCTTGCCAAGGGCAAGATCACACCCGAGTTGAAGAAGGCGCTGGACGGCGTTGCACGCATTGCCGATGCAGGGACCCTGCCGGCCGCGCTCGCCAGGCTCGGCGGCAAGGCGGTGCACATCGACCCGGCGACGGCCCCCGCGGCCATCGCCGAGGCGCTGAAGAGCGTAGGCGCAACCCTCATCGAAAAGCGCGACCCCGTGCTGCTGCCCAAGGCGAGGAAGAACGATGCAGAGCTTGCCGGCATGCGCGAGGCGCAGCGGCTGGATGCCGTGGCGCTCGCCAAGTTCCTCGCCTGGTTCGACGACGCAGCCCCCAAGGGAGGCCTCACCGAAATCGGCATCGTCACCGCGCTCGAAGCCTTCCGGCGCGAGGAGGAGAGCTGCGTCGACGCCAGCTTCGACACCATCGCCGGCGCCGGCCCGAACGGGGCCATCGTCCACTATCGCGTCACCACCAGGACCGACCGGGAGCTCAAGCCCGGCGAGCTGATGCTGATCGACTCCGGCGCGCAGTATCTCTCGGGCACCACCGACATCACCCGCACCCTTTCGACCGGCAAACCGACCAAGGAGCAGAAGGACCGCTTCACGCGCGTCCTCAAGGGCATGATCGCCATTTCGATGGCGCGGTTCCCCAGGGGCACTTCCGGCGCGCAGATCGACGTACTGGCCCGCCAGTTCCTCTGGCAGGCGGGCGTGACGTACAACCACGGCACCGGCCACGGGGTCGGCGCGTATCTGGGCGTCCACGAGGGGCCTACGGGCATCTCGCCGCGCTACAACCTACCGCTGGAGCCCGGCATGGTGCTCTCCAACGAGCCGGGCTTCTACAAGGCCGGCGAATACGGCATCCGCATCGAGAACCTGATCCGGGTGCGCGAGAGCGAGGTGGCCGAGGGCTATCTCGAGTTCGAGACGCTGACCCTGACGCCCATCGACGCGCGGCTGGTGGACGTCTCGCTGCTGACGGCCGACGAGCGCGACTGGCTCAACGCCTACCACGCACGGGTGTGGAAAGAGATCGGCCCGCTGGTGAAAGGCAAGGTCAAGGACTGGCTGAAGGCGGCGACGGCAGCGGTTTAGAGTCGTTCAGGTCCTGAGGGGGCTCCCCTCCCTCAGGCTGTCGCATAGGGCACGTCGGCGATACGTTTCAGTTGAACCAGAGCGCGAAGCCGGGGAAATCGTCGCCGAAGACCTCGAGCCCCTGCCGGAACGCCTGCGCGTCGGCGACGGGCCCGTCCTTGAGGAACGGCAGCGCACCGTAGCCGGTGAAGATCATCACGGCGTCGGTGCGGGTCGCTGTCTCGAAATAGGCCTTGAGGTCGAACCCCTGGGCGAAGCGCCAGTGCGGAACGAGCAGTTCGCCGTCGAGGATGGCCTCGACGCTGTCGAGGGTCTCCATCCAGGCGTCGACCACCTCCTGCGTGACGGCGACGTCGGGCACCGGCGAGGTCTGCGTCGGCGAGGGCACCAACTCGTGCTCGTCGTCCGTCTCGGTGAGGATTGCTTCCCAGTTCTGGCGCGAAAAGGCGACGATCGCCTTGAGGCGCGCATGGACGCCCCGCAGCCGGTCGGCATCGACCACCGGAAAGTTGAAGGTGTGGACGAAGGCAACGGCATCGGCCAGGGCCGAGTCGCTCTCGGGATCGAAAAGGCCCAGCGAGCGCCCACGCGAATAGTCCTGCATGGGCAGGCCCGCTTGCGGGAAGAGGCGATGGAAGCTGGCGTCGAACATATCCTCGAAATCGTGGGCGAGCAGGAATTCGGCCTGCGCGGCGACGACCTGCGAATAGCCGGCAAGCCAGAAGGCGTCGGCCCGGTCGAAGCCGATGACGAACCCGGCGTCCGCCGCCTCCTCGCCCTTGGACTGCGTCTTGCGGTCGCCCGGAGCGGTCTCGAAGATGTCCGATGGATCGACGCCCAGCTGGCCCGCCAGAATCGCCGCCACCGTCTCGCCGTCGTCGGCGGTGCCGTCGCCATCGAGGTCGAGGCGGATGGTCATGATGTCGACGGGAACGACGTAGTCGCCGCTCTCGCCGGCCGCCGCGAGCAAGTCGCGGCCATTGTCCATGGCGTTGGTGAGCTCTTCGAGGATGGCGCGCAGCCCCTCGTAGTCGAGCGGCTGCGGCTCGGGGTTGGCGGTGACCGGGGGCGTGAGGGGCACGCCGAGCAGCGCGCCGGCCATGCCGACATTGGGCGCGGTGAGGCCGTGGCGGTACATCGCCTGGGCAAAGGTCTCGATGCCGTCGACGAGCGTCAGCACGCCGGCCGCGAAGCTCGCCTCCGTGTCGCCCCCGCCCACCAGCGGCTGCAGGCTCTCGAGCCCCGCGTCGATATCGCCCGATTGCAGCGTCGAGATGAGGATGTCACCGCCCTCGCCCGCCGCCACACCGGCCGTGCCGGCAAGAACCGTGGCCAGCGCCGCCAGGTGTTTCATCATCGGCTTGCTCCTTCACATTGCTGAAAAACGTGATCGCACAGTATGATGGCGAACCCAAGCCTGCGCTGATGGCTATCCACCCACCAGCTCGAACCACTCGTCCTCGGAAATGACCCGAACCCCCAGCTCCTGGGCGTTCTTGAGCTTGGAGCCGGCGCCGGGGCCGGCGATGAGGATGTCGGTGTTGGCCGAAACAGAACCCGCGACCTTGGCCCCGTGCCGTTCGGCCATCGCCTTGGCCTCCGAGCGCGTCATGCGCTCCAGGCTCCCGGTGAAGACCACCGTCTTGCCCGCCACCTGGCTGTCGACCGAGATGGTGACGACGTAGGGTCGGGGCCTGACCTGCTCCAGCAGATCGTTGAGCGCCTTGACGTTCCGCTCGTTGCCGAAGAAGGAGACGAGCGAGCCGAAGACGGTGTCGCCGATGCCGTTGATGGAGGGGAAGACCTCGTGCATGTCGGCCGCCTCCGCCGCCTGCACCGCCGTCTTGCGCAACTCCTCGATGGTGCCGAACGAGCGCGCGAGGAGCGCGGCCGTGGTTTCGCCGATATGCCGGATGCCGAGGGCGAAGATGAAACGGTCGAGCTCGGGCTCGCGGCGCGCGTCGATGGCGGCAAAGAGCTTGTCGAGCCCTTCATAGGTGCGCTCCTCGGCCGAGAGCACCTTCTTCCTCGCGGTTCCCTTGGCCGCCTCGCGCTGGCGCGCCTGCGCCTCGCGCTTCTCGAAGAGAGCCTGCTGCACGTCGGCGCGGCGATCCTTCAGGGTGAAGATGTCGGCGGCCGTCTCGACGAGGCCGGCGTTGAAGAAGAGGTCGATGTTCTCGGCCCCCAGCCCCTCGATATCGAGGGCCCCGCGCGAGACGAAGTGGCGGAGCCGCTCGACCGCCTGCGCCGGGCAGATGAGCTCACCCGTGCAGCGCCGGCGCGAATCCTCCTTGCCGGTCTTCTCGTTCACCTCACGCATCGCCGGCGATCCGCAGACGGGGCAGGTGTGCGGGAACTCGTAGGGCACCGCGTCGGCCGGGCGCTTGTCGAGCACCACCCGCACGATCTGCGGAATGACGTCGCCGGCCCGCTGGATGACTACCGTGTCGCCGATGCGGATGTCGATCGGCTCGTCGCCGCGGATCGGCAGCCCGTTGCTGTCGATGCCCTTGATGTAGTCCTCGTTGTGGAGGGTCACGTTCTCGACCACGACGCCGCCGACGCTGACCGGCGCCAGGCGCGCAACGGGCGCCAGCGTGCCGGTGCGGCCGACCTGGATGTCGATGCGCTTAACCGTCGTCGTCG
Source organism: Devosia geojensis (assembly GCF_000969415.1). GTDB lineage: Bacteria > Pseudomonadota > Alphaproteobacteria > Rhizobiales > Devosiaceae > Devosia > Devosia geojensis. The sequence goes on from NZ_JZEX01000054.1 coordinate 5,358, forward strand.
CCTGCTCGGCCGGGAACTTGTGGGCGATGGCCCAGCGCGGCTCGCCGGTGACGAACCCCCAGCGGCGCTGCAGGTCGAGCCGGTCGACCTTGTAGACGACGCCGTCGATATCGTAGCCCAATGAGGAGCGCTGCTCCTCGATGGCCTTGTATTGCGCGATCAATTCGTCGATCGACTTGGCGCGCACCATCAGCGGGTTGACCTTGAAGCCCCAGTCGGCGAACCGCTGCACCGCCTCGTACTGGGTCGGCGCGGGATCTTCGGTGGAAAATCCCCAGGCATAGGCGAAGAATTTGAGATTGCGGCTGGCGGTGACCGACGGGTCCTTCTGGCGCAGCGATCCGGCGGCGGTGTTGCGCGGATTGACGTACTCCTGACCCCCGATCGCCGCCGAGCGCTCCTTCAGGGCTTCGAACTCGGCATAGGTCATGTAGACCTCGCCGCGGATTTCGATCGTTTCCGGCCAGCCCGAGCCCGCGAGCTTCTCCGGGATGTCCTTAATGGTCCTGAGGTTAGCGGTGATATCCTCGCCGACCGCGCCGTCGCCGCGCGTCGCGCCCTGGACGAAGACGCCGTTCTCGTAGCGCAGCGAGGCCGAAAGGCCATCGATCTTGGGCTCGGCGGTGAAGGCGAGCTCGAGGTCCTTGTCGCGCTCGAAGAAGCGGCGGCCGCGCTCGATGAAGTCGACGACGTCCTGGTCGGTATAGGCCTTGGCAAGGCTCAGCATCGGCACCGCGTGCCGCACCTTGGCAAAGCCCTCCGAGGGCGGCGCGCCCACCTTGCCGGAAAGGCTGTCCGCCCGCACGAGCTCGGGAAACGCCGTCTCGATGGCCTTGTACCGCAGCTTCAGCGCGTCGTACTCGCCGTCGGTCATTTCCGGCGCGTCCGCCTGGAAATAGGCGTTGTCGGCCTTGGTCAGGACCTCGTGCAGCCGGTCGAGCTCGGCCTTGGCCTCGGCCTCCGAGAGGTTCTCGATTTCGATCGTCATGACTGTACTCGCTCGATGCAACGGCGCAGGTCCGCCGCACTCCCCCCCTCCCATCCTCCCCCGCAAGGGGGGAGGTGCTGGGCCTGTGCTTTGGACGAGATCGTGCCACCAGCATCATGCGGCACCTCCCCCCTTGCGGGGGAGGATGGGAGGGGGGTGAACCACCGGCCCATCACCCGACCTCACTCAACAACTTCGACGCCGCCGCCCGCGCCTCCTCGGTGATGGTCGCGCCGGCAAGCATGCGCGCGACCTCCTCGCGCCGCTCGCCTTCGTTGAGGGGCTTGACGTGCGTTCGCACGAACGCCCCCTCCTCGACCGCCTGCTTCTCGATGAGCAGGTGCCGCTGCGCGCGCGCGGCGACCTGTGGGGCGTGGGTGACCGAGAGCACCTGCACCTTGTCGGCGAGCCGCCCGAGGCGGCGCCCGATGGCGTCGGCGACGGCCCCGCCGACGCCGGTGTCGATCTCGTCGAAGATGAGGACCGGCGCCGAGGCGCGATCGGCCAGCACGACCTTCAGCGCCAGCAGGAACCGGCTGAGCTCGCCGCCCGAGGCGACCTTCAGCAGCGGGCCGGCGGCGGTGCCGGGATTGGTCTGCACGTGGAAGGCGATCTGGTCGAAACCATTGGCCGAGACGCGGGTCTCGTCCGCCTCGTGGTCGACGATGAACTTGGCGGCGCCGAGCTTCAAGTCCGGCAGTTCCTTCTCAACCGCCTTGCTCAGCGCCGAGGCGGCGGCGACGCGCGATGTGCTGAGCCTGCGGGCGGCCTCGATATAGGCGCCGCGCGCCCTGCCCGCTTCGGCCTCGAGGGCGGCAAGGCGCGCCTCCCCGCTCTGCAGGGTTTCGATCTCGCCCTGGTAGCGCGCGAGCACCTCCGGCAGGTCGTCGCAGAGCACCTGGTGCTTGCGGGCGGCCGCGCGCAGCGCAAAGAGCCTCTCCTCGACCCGCTCGAGCTCGGATGGATCGTAGGCCATCTCGCGCTTTAAGGTTTCGAGCGCATCCGAGGCGCGGTCGAGGGCGATGAGCGTCGCATCGAGCTCGTCGACCAGCGGCTGGAAGAGCGTCGAGCCGCCATCGATCTTGCGCGCCAGCCGCCGCATCAGGCTCGACAGCGTCGGGCCCGGCGCGGAGGGCCCGTTGAGGATCTCGTCCGTCTCATTGACGTCGGTGGCGGATTTCTCGATCTGCATGAGGTGCTGGCGCCGCTCGGCCAGCTCCTCCTCCTCGCCGGTGACCGGCGCGAGCTTGGACAGCTCCTCGACCGTATGGCGGGCATAGTCCTCGCGCGCCAGCGCCTCGGCGACCAGCGCCTCCTGCGCGGCGACCGCCTCCTCGGCATCGGTCAGCGCACCCCAGGCGGCGCGCACCGCATCGGCCTCCGCCTCGAACCCGCCGAAGGCGTCGAGCGCGGCGCGGTGGGTGGCGACATCCACCAGCGCACGATCATCGTGCTGGCCGTGGATCTCGACGACCTGCGAGCCGATCTTCTGTAGCAGGCTCGCCGAGACCGGCTGGTCGGTGACGAAGGCCCGGGTGCGCCCGTCGGCATACTGCACGCGCCGCAGGATGATGTCGTCATCGTCGGGAATTTCGTTCTCGCGCAGCGCCGCGCGCGCCGGATGGTCGGCAGCGAGCTGGAGCACCGCCACCACCTGCCCGCTTTCGGCGCCCTTGCGGACCAGCGAGGCATCGCCCCTGCCCCCGAGCGCCAGCGCCAGCGCATCCAGGAGGATCGACTTGCCGGCGCCCGTCTCGCCGGTCAGCACCGTCATGCCGGCGTCGAGCGCCAGGTCCAGCTGGTCTATGAGGACTATGTTGCGGACGGAAAGTGCGTTGAGCATTCCGGTGACGGCCTCAGATATGCGAACTATCGCGCCCAAAACTTGAACTTGCGCATCGCGGCGTTGGCACTGACAAGTTTCCTCCTCGGAGTGATTCGCACGGACGCTCCGCTCCGCGCACCATGCCGGTCACCTTAGCGAAACACTTCGCATCAGCAAACTAGCGCACGCCAGAACAAACAGGAAACAAAAAGCGCAGGAACCGATGACCCGCGGTTGAGGCAGAACTGAAACACCGCGTTCTGCAATGAGTTCACGGCCTCGACCCCGAATGTGTGTGGCTCCCGCGGGACGTCAGGCTCTCGAGTATCCGCTCGACATGCTTGGTTCTTGACCGCCCGATGTTAATGTAATTAACATTAGGTCATGAAACCGAAAATGCAGCGTCAAATCCTCCGCACGATGCACGTCCTTCTCGGGCTTGCGCTCGGGGCGCTCGTCTATCTTCCCGCCTCATGGTCGGTCGAGCTCAAGGCGGGGCTCGCCTGGTTCGGCTTGCCCGCGGCGATCATCACCGGCCTGCTGCTCTGGCAGCAGGGCCGCTTGCGCCGCTGGCTCGGCCGGGCCACGCAGGAGCAGCAATGATGCGAAGGCTTCCCCTGCCCGCGCTGCTCGTCCTGCTGGCGGCCGCCGTTGCCATCGCGGTTGCCGGCCAGGTGTTGTTGCAGGCGACCTTCGCCAGCGTGAAACACCCCGTTTCGCTTTTCGTCGCCAATACGACCGCAGACCCGCAGACCGTGCGCGGCTGGTACAGCGCGCTTGTCGAGCAGGGCACGCTCGAGCGGATGGTCGCAACCGAACTGGTGGATTTCGTCTGGATCGGCGGCATCGCCTGCGCCGTCTTCCTGCTGACCCTCACCTGCGCGCGACTGCTGGCAAGGCGCAATCCCGTGGCGAGCGCCCGCCTCTACGGCATCGCCCCGTGGGTGACGCTGGCGCCACTGCTCGACGTGGTCGAAAATGGTTTCTCGCTTCTGATGCTGTCCGACCCGATGGGATTTCCGGACGTGTTGGCCTATCTTCACGCCGCAGCCTCCTGGATCAAGCTGGCCGCGATCGTTGCCGTCGCCACGTCCTTACCGTCTTACGCGTTGTGGGCTGCATGGGCAGGAGGAAGAGGCGCTGAACGGAAAGACCGGCTATCACCACGGGTCGCTGCGCCAGGTTCTGATTGATGCCGCGCTCGATCTGATCGCCCGCGACGGCATTGCAAGTTTCAGCCTCGCCCAGGCGGCCGCGCGCGCGGGCGTCAGCGTGGCCGCGCCCTATCGTCATTTCTCCAGCAAGAGCGATTTGCTCGGCGCGATCGCGCGGCTCGGTTTCGAGCAGTTGAGCCAGGCGTTGAGCGGCGTTCCGACCAGCGATCCGGAAGAAACGCTCTTAGAGGCAGGTATCCGCTACGTCACCTTCGCGGCAGAGCACCCGGCATTGTTCGAGGTGATGTTCGACAACCGGGAACGCGCGCCGCAAAGCCGGGAAGGTCTGGCAGCGCTGGCCAAGCTTGGTGAACCGCTCGAACGGCTCGCCGCGGCCGGCCGCCTGACCGTGCCCGTCGAAACCGCGGTGAAATCAGCCTGGGCAATGGTGCACGGCGTCGCCCTGCTGCGCGCAGGCGGCATGCTGACGTTCGCGGGAACGGATACGCAAACGAGCCTGCGGGCGGCCCTGCGCCCCTTGCTCGAAGGCGGTCTCATCAGGCCCGGAAGCTGAGCGGGCACGTCATCCACGCGCCGGCTGTTCGGCTCAGGTGCGCTGCGCCGCCATCCACGAACCCTCGTTGACCTGCGGCGACAGGCCCTGCCTGGCGAGCAGGTCGAAGGCGCGCTTGTACCACTCGCTCGAGGGATAGTTGTGGCCGAGGACGGCCGCAGCGGTGCGCGCCTCGCTGACGAGGCCCAGCGACAGGTAGCTCTCGGTCAGGCGATAGAGCGCTTCCTCGATATGGGTCGAGGTCTGGTACTGCTCGACGACGACGCGGTAGCGGTTGATGGCGGCCGAGTGCTGGCCGTTGCCCTGGTAGTAGCGGCCGACCGACATCTCCTTGCCGGCGATGTTGTCGGAGGCCACCTTGAGCTTGTCCTGCGCGTCCTTGGCATGCTCGGAATTGGGGAAGGCGCGGATGAGCTGGGTGTAGGTCTCTATGGCGTTCTGCGAGATCTGCTGGTCGCGCGTGATGTCCTTGATCTGCGCGAAATAGGACGTGCCCTTGAGCCAGTAGACATAGGCCGCGTCGCGCCCGTTCGGGTAGAGCGCCAGATAGCGGTCCGCCGCCAGAATCGCCTCGTCGAACTTGCCGATACGGTAGTTGGCATAGACCAGCATCAGCTTGGTCTCTTCGGCCAGCTGTCCGCGCGGATGCTGACGCTCGGAACGCTCGAGGAGCTCGATGGCGGTCAGGAACCGCTGGTTGTCCATGCTGGCGAGCGCCTGCTGATAGAGCGAGGCCTCCGGGATGATCTCTTCCTCGCGCAGCTTGGGCGGGCCGAACATGGAGCAGCCGGCCAGCGCCAGCACGAGCAGCCCCATGGCGACGAAGCGGGACATGCGACCGGAAACTTCACCAAACGTCATGGACTTCACCAAACTGCCCCGTTCCTCTCGCCAAGCACAAGCCTGCGCCTAGTGGTCAATTCTATCAAAACTGTGGCGGCAAGGGGTAAGCCCTCATGGCGACAAACACAAGGGCGTGTCGCCGGCGACTTGCCGCAGCCCACAACCGCGGCCGTTAGACGACGGAACGCAGGTACGAGTGCACCTCGAGCCCTTCGGGCAGGTCGTCGAGGGCGTCGAAATCGAGCGGCAGGTCGTCGGCCGGGACGATCTCGTAGTTGGCGTCGCTGGCAAACAGGCTCGAAAGAACGTGGGCGTTGAGCGCGTGCCCGCCCTTGTACGAGCGGAAGCGCCCGTAGATCGGCATGCCGCCGAGCGACAGGTCGCCGATGGCGTCGAGCAGCTTGTGGCGCACGAACTCGTCCTCGTAGCGCAGGCCGCCCGGATTGAGGATGCGGTCCTCATGCACGGTGATGGAATTGTCGAGAGAGGAACCGAGGGCGTAGCCGGCCTGGCGCAGGATCTTGGCGTCGCGCACGAACCCGAAGGTACGGGCCCGCGAGACGTCCTCGTAATACTTGCGCGGCGACCAGTCGAAGATCATGCGCTGGCGCCCGATGACCTTGCTGTCGAAATCGATCTCGAGGTCGAGGGCGCGCCCGTTGTAGGGCTCGAGGGCGGCAAAGGCGTCGTTGTTGCGCACGGTCACGGCGCGCACGATCTTGATGAAGCGGCGCACCGCCGGCTGGATCTCGAGACCCGTCTCGAGGATCGCCTGGGCGAAGGGCCGCGCGCTGCCGTCGAGAATGGGGCATTCGCCCCCGTCGAGGGTGATGAGCGCATTGTCGACGCCCATGCCCGAGAGCGCCGAGACCACGTGCTCGACGGTCGCAACGCTGACGCTGTCGCCCAGATCCAGCGTGGTGCAGAGCGTCGTGCGGGTGACGCGCGAGAAATGGATCTGGACCGGAAGGGTCTTGCGTCCGTCGCCCAGATCCCGGCTGATGAGATAGCCGCTGTTGGGCGGGGCGGGCGCGATGGTGAGGGTCACGGGCTGGCCGCTATGGACGCCATAGCCGCCGAAGGAGAGCTCGGACGCCAGGGTACGCTGGCGCGTCGAAAGTTTATGCATACTCAATAAGCTCCAATACCAAGCCCGCGTAACCAGCCGAAGGTCTTAGCCAAAAAAGAACCGGCGCGGAAGCCGCGCCGGGGCTGCATCTGGTTACGAACTCAGGGCGTTTCAACCGTGTTTGCGCAAGAACGCGGGTATCTCCAAATGGTCCTTGGCGGGGGTCTGCGCGACCGGTCGGCCGTGCGGATCGAGATTTCCGCGAGCGCCTTCCGGCGCCGGCGAATGGGCGGAAACCCTTGACGGGCCTGATTCAATTGCGCTGCGTGCGGCGTTGTCGTCGGCCAGCGGCAACTCCGGTTCGGGCTCTGCGGTCGGTCGCAGGCTGATGCCGACATTGGAGGCCAGACGCTTGAAGAGGGCACGCGCATTGCGCGGTTCGGCCTCGTGACGTTCCTGCGCCTCCTGTGACCGGCGCGCAACAATCGGCAGCTCCTCGGTGCGCGGCATGCGGCGCTGCCCTTCCGGACGCGCAGCGTTCGACGGCACGTAGACGCTCGGGATCGGCGACTCGTCGCGCGGCATCTGGTCCTCGAGCGCATCGTGGCTGGCGGCGGCCGGGATGTACGGCTCGACGAAGACGCCGTCGTCTTCCTGCTGCATAGCCGGAGCGGCAGCGGGCGCGGCGACCGTCTCGCGCACGATGGCTTCGGCGACGGCGGCCTCGACCTGATGGCCGATCTCTTCCTCGGCCGCGGCGACCGTGGCGGGCACGATGCGGGCCGGCGCCTGCTCGGCGGGCGCGACGCGCTTGACCGACAGCGGCGCGCGCGTCGAATTCGGCCTGGCGGGCTCGAGCGCCTGGACCATCGTCGCATCGGTGCCCGTGGCGACGACGGCGACGCGGATGGTGCCGTTGAGATTGGGGTCGAAGGTTGCGCCGAGGATGATGTTGGCGTCGGAATCGACTTCCTCGCGGACGCGGCTCGCCGCCTCGTCGACCTCGTAGAGGGTGAGGTCCGGACCGCCGGTGATCGAGATCAAGAGGCCCCGCGCGCCGTGCATCGAGACGTCATCGAGCAGCGGATTGGCGATCGCCGCTTCGGCGGCGTGGCGGGCGCGATCCTCGCCGGAGGCTTCGCCCGTGCCCATCATCGCCTTGCCCATGCCGCGCATGACGGCGCGCACGTCCGCGAAATCGAGGTTGATGAGGCCTTCCTTGACCATCAGGTCGGTGATGCAGGCAACGCCCGAGAACAGCACCTGGTCGGCCATGGCGAAGGCGTCGGCAAACGTGGTCTTCTCGTTGGCGACGCGGAAGAGGTTCTGGTTGGGAATGACGATGAGGGTGTCGACGTGGCGGTGCAGCTCGTCGATGCCGTCCTCGGCCAGCCGCGCGCGGCGGTTGCCCTCGAAGCTGAAGGGCTTGGTGACGACGCCGACGGTCAGGATGCCCTGCTCGCGGGCCGCGCGCGCCACGACCGGAGCCGCGCCCGTGCCGGTGCCGCCGCCCATGCCGGCGGTGATGAAGACCATATGGGAGCCCGAGAGATGGTCGTTGATCTCATCGAAGCTTTCTTCCGCCGCCGCCCGGCCGACTTCCGGATGGGACCCCGCACCCAACCCCTCGGTAACCCCCACGCCGAGCTGGATGATGCGTTGCGCCTTGGAGAGCGCCAAAGCCTGCGCGTCGGTGTTGGCCACAACGAAATCGACCCCGTCGAGGCCGGACTCGATCATGTTGTTGACCGCGTTGCCGCCTGCGCCACCGACCCCGAAAACCGTGATGCGGGGCTTGAGTTCCTGGATGTCGGGGATGGTGAGGTTGATGGTCATGAAAGGCCCCATAATGGCGTGGTTAGGCCTAGATTTACTCTCCCATTCGTTAACCAGACCCTAACAATTGACCCTATCGCGTTAACGAATGCGCAATTTGCGAGGCCTCGGCGCCTTCGCGTTTACGCTTCGTTAACTCTGCGGCATTGGTCGATTCAGCCGCCGACAGATCGTCGACTCTATGGGCAGCGAAAGGGACTTGCGTATAACCATAAAGCAATATAACGTTACGGTTATCAAAACTCGCAGGAGACCTCTAATGAGCAAGATCACCCCCAGCCTCTGGTTCGACAATAACCTGGAAGAGGCGATGGACTTCTACGTATCGGTATTCCCGGACGCCAGGATCCACGGCGTCACGCGCTACGGCGAAACAGGTCCCGGCAAACCGGGCTCCGTGATGACGGGAGACTTTGAGATCATGGGCCAGCGCTTCAACGCCATCAACGGCGGGCCCGAGTTCAAGTTCAGCGAAGCCGTCTCGTTCATCATCGATTGCAAGGACCAGGCCGAGGTGGACTACTACTGGACAAAGCTCACCTCCGACGGCGGCGCCGACAGCTATTGCGGATGGGTCAAGGACAAGTTCGGCCTTTCCTGGCAGATCATTCCGCAGGCGCTCTACCGCACCGTCACCGGCAGCGATCCGGCCGGCGCCCAGCGGGCAACGGAGGCTATGCTCAAGATGAGGAAGCTCATCGTCGCCGACCTCGAGAAGGCCTATGCGGGGCAGTAACGCCGCTCTCGTCCGTGGAGAAGGCGGTTCATCTCGCCTCCTCCACTTGTAGTCTGATATCTCTCTATGATATTTTGCTATCACCTGTGCGAGGATCAAATGCATGGCTGCCGTCACTATTCGCAACATTCCCGATGAGACGCATCGCGCTCTGAAGCAGCGCGCCAAGCAGCATGGCCGCAGCACCGAAGCGGAAATTCGCGAGATCCTGACTGAGGCTGTTCATCCCAAGGGCGACGTGAAGATTGGCACTGAGCTCGCCAAGCTTGGACGGCGTTACGGGGGCATAGACCTCAACATCGAACGGGATAGGTCCGTTACGGAACCGGCCGAGTTCGAATGATCGTTCTCGATACGAACGTCGTGTCCGAGGTGATCCGCTCGGACCCGAGCCTGGCTGTTATCGGTTGGCTCGACCGCCAGCCTTCAAACTCGCTTTACCTGACCGCGACCAGTCTCGCGGAACTATTGGTCGGCATCGCCTACCTCCCGCCGGGACGCCGAAGGACCAGCCTGCACAAGGATATGATTGAGCTAGTGGATGCTCTGTTCGGCGATCGTGTGTTGGCCTTTGATGGTGGGGCGGCTGTAAAATACGCCGATATCGTCAGTACCGCGCGATCCCGGGGACGCACCATTTTGGTCGCGGACGGCCAGATCGCCGCGATAGCCTCGGCCAAGGGGTTTTCTGTCGCAACCCGCGACGTTGCCCCGTTCCACGCCGCAGGCGTGGACGTCATTAATCCCTGGGAAGCCGCCTAAAAGCTCGTCCGCAGCCAGTTGCCGACGCGAGCGAGGTACCCGTCCGTGCCGGTGAGCTTGCGCACAGGCCGGGGCTCGGCGTACTCGTTGACGCAGACCTGCGGGTAGACGAGCATGCCGGCGACGGCGGCGAAGGCGGCGCCCTTGGCGATTTCGGGCAGGCCCGCGATGCCCATGGGGCGGCCGTTGCGCACGTTCCTGGCGAGTACGCGCCGCGCGACCTCCGGCAGGCCGGTGAGTTCGCTCGCTCCGCCCGTCAGGACGAAGCGGCGCCCGCAGACATCCATCATGCCGGTCGCCTGCATGCGGTCGCGGACGGCGGTCAAAATCTCTTCGATGCGCGGGCGCATGATGCGGGTGAGGACCGAGCGGGCCACCTGCCCCGGCGCTTCGTCATGGGTCGCGCCGACCGGCTGGATCGGGATCATGTCGCGCTCGTCCGCCTGGCCGGGCAGCACCGAGCCGTAGAAGGTCTTGAGGCGTTCTGCGTCAGCGATCGAGACCGAGAGCTGCCGGGCAAGATCGAGCGTCAGGTGGTGTCCGCCGATGGCGATCGCGTCGGCATAGACGAGATGCCCTTCGTTGAAGACGGAGACCGTGGTCGTCGCACCGCCGAAGTCGATGCAGGCGACGCCGAGCTTGGACTCGTCGTCGACGAGGGTCGCAAGGCCTGAGGCATAGGGCGTGGCGATCAGCGCCTCGATCTGCAGGTGACACCGGTGCAGCACGAGCTCGAGATTGCGCATGGCGAGCGTCTCGGCGCTGACGACGGCGACATCGACGCCGAGCTTTTCTCCCACCATCCCCTTGGGGTCGGCAACACCCTTCTGCCCGTCGAGCGAGAAGCCGATGGGCAGCGCATGGATGATCGAGCGTTCGGGGCGCACCGAGCGCCCGTTGACGGCGCGCAGCACCTTGACGATGTCGGCCTTCTCCACCTCCTCGCCGTCGAGCGAGACGGTGGCCGAGAAGGTTTCCGAGCCGAGCCGCCCGGCGGTGACGTTGACGATGACAGTCTCGACCGTCAGGCCCGCCGCGCGTTCGGCCATGCCGACGACGGAGCGGATGGCGTGCTCGGCCTTGTCGATGTCGGTGACGACGCCACTCTTGACGCCTGCCGACGGTCCGTAGCCGAAGCCGATGACATCGGCCTTGTGGGTGCGGCCCTTCAGGGCCTTGCCTTCCGGCCGCGGCGTCAGCCGCGCGATCACGCAGCACATCTTGACCGAGCCGATATCGAGCACCGCCACCAGGCTCGTGCGGCCGGGCTGGACCGGACGGAGTCGGGTTGTCATGGAGTCGGTGATCATGGCTTGTCGTCTTCTTCGCGTTTGGCAGGGCGCAGCGCCACCAGCTCGGGGATGCGCAGGTCTATGATGGTGACGTCCCGGTCGAGCAGCGCATAGTCGCGCTGGTAGCCCTCGAGATCGCGCAGCGCCTGCGCGACGCCGAACTCGGGCAGCTGCACGCGCAGCCCCGTATCGTAGATCATGTCCCAGCGCCGGTCGGCGATGCGCGAGAGGGCGACGATATCGGCGGAAAGGTCCGGGAACTGTTCGAGCGAGCGGATCATGGCCATGGCATCGTCCGCCGCGCCGTCGCCGATGATGAGCGGCAGGTCGCCCCAGGCGCCCTGGTCCTCGCCGATCTGCAGGCCCTGCGCATCGACGAGGAAGGTGATGCCGTCGACCCGCCAGCGCGCGACGGGGGCTTTTTCGCTCACGGTGACGATGACGTCGCCCGGATAGACCTTGCGGATGGTGACCGTCTCGATGGCGGGAAGGTCGGCGATGCGCGAACGGGCCGCCTCCGCGTCGAAGTCGAGGGTCGAGGTGCGCGGCGCGATGCCGAGCGCGGCGAGGATATCGCTCTCGCGCGTCAGCATCTGGCCGGAAATCGAGATTTCTCCGACGGCAAAGCCCGCGTCGGCGAACTCGCCCTGCACCAGGTCGCCGGCCGCCGTCAGCCCTGCCCCGATCGGCTCGCGCAGTTGCCAGGCGGCGAGCGCGAGGATCATGACGACGAGGACGGCGGCGCCGCGCAGAACCAGACGGCGCTGCAGGACCCAGAAGTGCTCGATGCCGATCCGCAGCCGCCGCTTCGGCCTCCGCTGCACCACGGGCAGCGAACGCGGATCGACGGGCCGGGCGTTGGCTAGGATTGCCTTGGACCCTACCTGTTGCAACTCGCGTCCTCCACCATCCAGGAGACAAGCTCTTCGAACGAATGCCCTGCGGCAAGCGCCTGCTCCGGAACGAGGGAGGTCGGGGTCATGCCCGGTTGAGTGTTGATCTCCAGGCAGACCAGTTCGCCATCTTCGCCTGCCTGGTCGTTGTAACGGAAGTCCGTCCGCGTCACGCCCCGACAGCCCAGTGCAGCATGGGCCTTGAGGCTCATTTTCTGCACTTTGTCGTAAATATTCGGTGAAACCTGCGCCGGCACGATGTGGCGCGAGCCACCTTTCGCGTACTTGGCCTCGTAATTGTAGAAGGCGAGGTCGGTAACGATCTCGGTGACGCCAAGCGCGACGTCCCCCATCACCGCGCAGGTCAGCTCACGGCCCGGGATGTAGCGCTCCACCATCACCTCCTCGCCCAGCGTCCAATCCTCGCGCAGAAGCTCCTGCGGCGGGTGGCTCTGGTCGGCCTTGACGATGAAGACGCCGAAGCTCGAGCCGTCGGCGATCGGCTTGACGACGTAGGGCGGCTCCATGACGTGGGCGCGCGCCACCTCCGACCTCGACGCGACGATATGGTCGGTGACCGGAATGCCGGCCGCCCTGAACATGATCTTGGACTGGTGCTTGTCCATGGCGAGGGCCGAGGCGAGGACCCCCGAATGGGTATAGGGCTGCTGCAAAAGCTCGAGAACACCCTGCATCATGCCGCTCTCGCCGAACGGCCCGTGCAGCGCGTTGAACGCGACATCGGGCTTGAGATCGGCGAGCACTGTGGCGATGTCGCGCCCGACGTCCACCTCGGTGACCTTGTAGCCCGCGTTGCGCAGCGCCGCGGCGCATTCGCCCCCGGACATCAGCGATACCGGCCGCTCGGCGGACCACCCGCCCATGAGGACGGCGACGTGCTTGGTCATGGGTGGCTCCGGTGGTAGAGGGCAAGATTAGGAGGAAGACTGAAGGACACCCCCCTCCCATCCTCCCCCGCAAGGGGGGAGGTATGGCGTGGTGCTCCTGGCAGGATCGTGCCACATGCACAGTGCGGCACCTCCCCCCTTGCGGGGGAGAATGGGAGGGGGGTCGCGCGCAGCGCGTCCTCAACCATCACACCGGCCCCGTGAACACGTCGCCGTCGAGGAACTCACGCACCTCGCGGCCGGGGACGAAATGGCCCATGCGGCGGATTTCCCACTGCAGGTCGATGCCGTGCTTGGCGCGGACCCTGTTGCGGACCGTCTCGCCCAGCGTCTCGATGTCGTGGGCGTCGGCCTCGCCGAGGTTGAGGAGGAAGTTGGCGTGCATCTCGCTAATCTGCGCATCGCCCACTTTGAGGCCGCGGCAACCCGCCTCGTCGATGAGCTTCCAGCTCGAATGCCCCTCGGGGTTCTTGAAGGTCGAGCCGCCCGTCTTGGCGCGGGTCGGCTGGCTGGATTCGCGCTTCTCGGTGATCTCGCGCATGCGGGCGAGGATATCCTCCTTGTCACCCGGCAGCCCCTGATAGATCGCCGAAGTGAAGATGGCCCCCCGCGGACCGTTGGACTTGCGGTAGCGGTAGCCCATGTCCGCGTTGGTCAGGGTAATGATCTCGCCTTGCCGCGTGACCGCGCGCAGTTCGGCGACGCGCTCGCGCGTCTCGGTGCCGTAGCAGCCCGCGTTCATGTAGAGCGCTCCGCCGATGCCGCCGGGAATGCCGCGATAGAAGGAAAGGCCATCGATCCCCGCTTCGGCGGCGGCCGTCGCGACCTTCACATCCGGCAGCGCCGTGCCGACCTTCAGCCGGTGCCCGTCGAGCACCTCGATCTGGCCGAACGCCTTGCCGGACAAGCGGATGACGACGCCGTCGAGCCCGCCGTCGCGGATGAGGAGGTTGGAGCCGAGCCCGATGGTCGTGACCTTGATCTCTGCCGGCAGGTTCTTGAGGAAGAATGCCAGGTCCTCCTCGTCGGCCGGCATGAAGAACAGTTGCGCCGGCCCGCCGACACGGAACCAGGTGACTTCCGAGAGCGGCTGGTTGGGCACCAGCTTGCCGCGGACCTCGTCGATCCACGGCTTCAGGGCCGGGATGAGATCGGGATAGGTCATTCCGGCTCCTTGCCCAGAGCCGAGCCGAGTTCGCCCGGCAGCGCCGCCGCCCATTGAGTGATGTTGCCGGCTCCGAGGCAGACGACGTAGTCGCCCTCGGCGACGCGCTCGGCAAGCGTTGCCGCCAGCACCTCCGGTCCCTCGATGGTGTGGGCGTCGCGATGACCGCGCGCGCGGATACGAGCGCCCAGCTCCTCGTGCGTCACGCCCGGCAGGGGCTGCTCGCCGGCGGCGTAGACCGGGGCGACCAGCACCGTGTCGGCATCGTTGAAGCAGGTGGCGAAATCGTCGAAGAGGTCATGGAGTCGCGAATAACGGTGAGGCTGCATCACCGCGACGACGTCGCGCTTGGCCGATTGACGAGCCGCCCGCAGCACCGAGGCGATCTCGACGGGATGATGCCCGTAGTCGTCGATGATTGTGACGCCGCCGACGACGCCGGTGCGGGTGAAACGGCGCTTGACGCCCGAGAAGCCCTTCAGCCCCTTGCGGATGGCGTCGGCCGGCACGTGCAGCTGGTCGGCGACGGCGATGGCCGCGGTGGCATTGAGCGCGTTGTGCTCGCCCGGCATGGGCAGCTCCAGCCCGTCGATGCGCAGATGCGTCATGCGGATGCGATCACGGATCTCGACCGCGAACCGGCTGGTGCCGTTCTCGTTGACGAGATCGACGAGGCGCACGTCCGCCTGCGGGTTGCGCCCATAGGTGATGACGCGCCGGTCGCGCACTTCGCCGACCAGCGACTGCACCTCCGGGTGGTCGAGGCACATGACGGCAAAGCCGTAGAACGGAACGTTCTCGACGAAGGTGTGGAAGGCCTTCCGGACGCCGTCGAAATCCTTGTAGTGGTCGAGGTGCTCGGGATCGATATTGGTGACGACCGCCACGTCCGCCGGCAGCTTGACGAAGGTGCCGTCGCTCTCGTCGGCCTCGACCACCATCCACTCCCCGCCCCCGAGCCGCGCATTGGTGCCGTAGGCGTTGATGATGCCGCCGTTGATGACCGTCGGGTCCATGTTGGCGGCGTCCAGCAGGGTCGCGACCAGCGTCGTGGTCGTGGTCTTGCCGTGCGTGCCGCCGATGGCGATGGCGTTCTTGAACCGCATGATCTCGGCCAGCATCTCGGCGCGCCGCACCACCGGAAGGAACCGGGCGCGCGCAGCGGCGAGCTCCGGATTGTCCTTCCTGATCGCCGAGGAGACGACGACCACCGCCGCTTCGCCCAGGTTGTCGGGCGACTGGCCGATGGCGACCTTGATGCCCAGATCCTGAAGGCGCTGCACATTGGCGCTCGCGGCCGCATCCGACCCCTGCACCTTGTAGCCCTGGTTGAAGAGGATTTCGGCGATGCCGCTCATGCCGATGCCGCCGATGCCAATGAAGTGCACCGGCCCGATGTTGCGCGGCATTTTCATGCGAGATGTTCCATTTCTAGTGCCCCTGCCCGGCGAGCCGCTCGGCGAGGTCCGCGAGCTTTTCCACCGATCTTGGCTGGCCGAGCGTCCTGGCCGCCGCCGCGGCGTTCTGAAGCGTTGCCGGGTCCGATAACAATGTTGCGAGGCGAGTGCCAAGCGATTGCGGTGAAAGCGTGGCCTGCTCGGCGATCCACCCGCCACCCGCCGCCTCGACGACAAGCGCATTGTTCTTCTGGTCCGCATCGAGCGAACCCGGCAGGGGCACAAGGATGGCTGGCCGGCCGATCGCGGTAAGGTCTGCGATCGTCGATGCTCCTGACCGCGAGATGACGAGATGCGTCCCCGCCAGCCGGTCGGGCAGATCGGCAAAGAACGGCGCCAACTCGACATTGACCCGCGCCTGCCGGTAGGCGTCCGCCACCCTGTCGAGGTCCTCGGGCCGGCATTGCTGGGCAATAACCAGGCGATGGCGCAGATCCTCCGGCAGCCCGGCGACCGCCGGCGGCACGAGGTCGGCGAAGACCCGGGCCCCCTGGCTGCCGCCGAAAACCAGGATGCGGACCGGCCCGTCGGCCGAGAGCGCGGGATAGGGAGTGCCAGCCAGGGTGCGCACGCGATCGCGGACCGGATTGCCGGTCACCACCCGCTCGATCTTCAGTGTTTCGGCGAACTTGACGGTCTCGAAACCGGTGGCGAGCACGTCGGCGAACCGGATCAGCGCCTTGTTGGCGCGCCCCAGAACGACGTTGGCCTCGTGCAGGATCCCCGGGATGCCGAGGATTCGTGCCGCGATCATCGGCGGAAACGTCGGATAGCCGCCGAACCCGATCACCGCGTCCGGCGCGATATTGCGAAGCTTGGCGACCGCCACCCCGATGCCGCCGAGGATGGTGAAGCCTGCCTGGGCGAATTTGATCGGGTTGGAGATCGAAGGCGTCGCCGCCGGCACGATGTGGGTTCTATCGGCCGGAAAATCCTGCCCGTAGCTTGCCACGCGATGATCGGTCATCAGGTGGATGGCGTGACCGCGGCGGCGCAGTTCCTGCGCCAGCGCCATGGCCGGGAAGAGGTGCCCTCCCGTGCCGCCGGCCATGAGTACGAAGGTCTTCATTCGGCGGGCGCCAGCGCGGTTCTGTAGATGGGCAGTCCGGTGGACAAGCGTTCCTCGGGCTTGGTGCGGGTCAGGGCCAGCATTAGCCCCATTCCGAAGGCCACCGCAATCATCGAGGTGCCGCCATAGGAGACGAACGGCAACGTCATGCCCTTCGGGGGGATGAGGTTGAGGTTCACGGCGAGATTGATGCCGGCTTGCATGGCGACCTGGATGGCGAGCGTCGAGGCGGCGAGCCGCGCGAAAAGACTCGACTGGCGCTGCGCCGCCATCAGCGCGCGGATGACGATGAAGCCGAAGAGCGAAACGAGCACCAGGCAGAAGAGAATGCCGAACTCACCCGCCGCCGCCGAGAACACGTAGTCGGCATGGGCGTCGGGGATGAGCTTCTTGGCGATGGATTCGCCCGGCCCCCGGCCGAACCAGCCGCCCTCGAGCAGCGATTGCAGCGCCCGGTCGATCTGGTAGGTGTTGCCGCCCCCTTCCGGGTTGATGAAGGTGTCGATGCGGCGCGCGAAGTGCGGGAAGAAGGCATAAGCCGCCACCAGCATGCCGCCGGCAGCGCCCCCGAGAATGAAGATGATCCACCAGGAGATGCCTGAGAGAAAAAGCAGCACCGCCCAGGTTGCAAAGACCAGGCCCGTCTGCCCGATGTCGGGCTGCAGCAGGAGCGCGCCCAGAATGCTGAGCATCAGCAGCGAGGCGATGGTGCGGCCCGGCACGTTCTTCAAAATCATGCTCTCCGAAATGAGCCAAGCGGCAATGACGGCGAAGGCGGGCTTGACGAACTCGGACGGCTGCAGCGACTGGCCGGCGAACGAGATCCAGCGCCGCGCGCCCTTGACCTCGGTGCCGAAGCGCAGGGTGGCCCAGAGCAGCACGAAGCTGATGGCGAGGGTGACGACCGCCGCGACACGTGCCTGGCGATGCGTGAGGAACGAGGTGGCGACCAGCACCGCGACCGTCGGCACCAGGAACCCGGCATGGCGGATGACGAAATGCCAGGGGCTGAGCCCCAGGCGCTCGGCCACCGGCGGACTGGCCGGAAAGCTCAGCACCATGCCGGCGGCCAGCAGCAGCAGCAGCGCCGCCAGGAGGCCGCGATCGATGCTCCACCACCATTCGGCGAGGGGTGTCTTCTGGGCGCGTGAGAACATGGCGACGCCGACCGGTTAGCCGGTCCCTTTTGAATAAAAGTGTAGCGCCGACATTAGCGCGCCGGTGGTTACCGATTTCCAACCGCGCTTGCGAATTGCGAAAGAGGCCGTGGATTGTTGGTTAATGGTATGATCGCTATATAGGAAACCACGCACGGAGGTCCGCGATGGACGACAAGTGGGAATTCCGCCCCGGCAGCGATTTCGCCGAGGTGATCGACAAGGTCGAGCACGGGGAGACCGTCGAGGTCGTCCACGATGGACGCGTCGTAGCGCGGGTGGTGCCGGTCGAGCAGGAGCGGGATGTAGCGAAGGCTCGTGCAGCAGCCGCGCGCATTCGCGAACGCCGCGGAGGAATCACATTGGGACCGGGCTTGACGATCAAGGATCTCATTAACGAGGGCCGCAAGTAGGTGATCGTGGTCGATTCGTCCCTGGTGATGACTTGGTACTTGGAGGATGAGGTCACGCCAGCGACAGAGCGCATCTTTGACCAAGTCACACGCGATGGCGCTGTCGTGCCCTCCCTTTGGCGGCTGGAAATCGCCAACGCGTTCAGGACGGCAATTCGCAAAAACCGGATGACCTCCCGTTATCGAGACGAGTCCTTGGCCGACTTGCAACTTCTGGATATCGTTGTCCGAGATGACACACACGAGCGCGCCTGGACCGAAATCCTTGCCCTCTCTGACAGGCACGGTCTGACGCCCTACGACGCCTCCTATCTCGAGCTTGCGCTGCGCGAGCGCCTGCCGCTCGCCAGCCTCGACAAAGCCCTCCTTGCCGCCGCTCGCGCCGAAGGTCTGGAGACCCTGCCCTAGCGTAGCTTCAGCGAGCTCAGCCCGATCAGCGCCAGCACGAACGCGATGATCCAGAAGCGGATCACCACCTGGCTTTCTGTCCAGCCCAGATGCTCGAAGTGGTGGTGGATCGGCGCCATGCGGAAGACGCGCTTGCCGGTGAGGCGGAACGAGACCACCTGCACGATGACCGAGATGGTTTCGAGGACGAAAAGACCGCCGACGATGGCGAGGACGATCTCGTGCTTCGTCGCGACCGCGATGGAGCCGAGCGCACCGCCCAGCGCCAGCGAGCCGGTGTCGCCCATGAAAATCTGCGCCGGAGGGGCGTTGAACCACAGGAACCCGAGCCCTGCCCCGATCAGCGCCCCGCAGACGACCGAGAGCTCGGCCGTGCCCGGCACGTAGTTGATGAGCAGGTAGTCCGAGAAGGTCACCGAGCCGACGAGGTAGGCGATGAGCCCGAAGCACGCGGCCGCCACCATCACCGGCACGATGGCGAGGCCGTCGAGGCCGTCGGTGAGGTTGACCGAATTTCCGGCGGCGACGATTACGAACGCGCCAAAGACGACGAAGAACCAGCCGAGTTCGAGCGCCAGGCCCTTGACGAACGGGAAGAGCAGCGAGGTCGAGAACGGGTCCTCGCCGAGCTGGGCGATGGCAAAGCACGCGACACCGGCGATCACCGCCTCGATGGCGAGGCGCTGCTTGCCGCCGAACCCCTTGTGGCTCATGCGCTTGACCTTGAGGAAGTCATCATAAAAGCCGATGGCGCCGAAGCCGATAGTGACCAGCAGCACCACCCACACATAGCCGTTGGAAAGGTTGGCCCAGAGCAGGGTCGAGATGACGACGCCCGAGAGGATCATCAGCCCGCCCATGGTGGGCGTGCCCTTCTTGGTCAGCAGGTGCCCCTGCGGCCCGTCCTCGCGGATCGGCTGCCCGCGCCCCTGGCGCAGGCGCAGCGCCTTGATCATGCCGGGGCCGAACAGGAAGATGAAAAACAGCGCCGTGATGACGGCGCCGGCGGTGCGGAAGGTGATGTAGCGGAAGACGTTGAAGGCCGAGAGGGTATCCCCTAACTGGCCGAGAAAATAGAGCATGTCGCCAAAGGTCCTCGCTGGCCGGCGGTTATCGGAATTTATCGCGAATTTTCTGGACGAGTCCCGCCAGCCGCATGCCGTTGGACCCTTTGACCATAACTGCATCGCCATAGGCAAGGCTGTCGAGCAGCGGTTCGGCGAGCTCTTGCGCGCTTTTCACATGCAGCGTGACGCGCCTGGAACCCAGCGCCTCGGCCAGCGCGCCCATGCCCTCGCCGACGAGATAGACGTGGTCCGCCCCGCTCTCTCGAACGGCATCGGCAAGGCTCGCGTGGAGCGCCGGACTGTCCCGGCCAAGCTCGAGCATGTCGGCGAGAACAACCACCTTGCGCCCGCCCGGCGCCGCCTGGCCGGCGAACACCTCGAGTGCGGCGCGCATCGAGGCGGTATTGGCGTTGTAGCTCTCGTCGATGAGGACGAGCGGGTTCCGGGCATCGCCGAGCAGCGCCTTCTGGCCCCTGCCTGCCTGGGCCCCGAATGCGGAAAGCGCGCCGAGCGCCACATCGGGCTCGATGCCGCTGAGCACGGCAGCCGCCAAAGCGCCCGCTGCATTGGCCATCATGTGCCGGCCGGGCGCCGCGACCGCCAGCCGGTAGCGCTCGCCGCCGTGGCGGATTTCGGCGCTGCCCTGATCGCCCAGGGTCTCGTAGTTCACGACCCGCCAGTCGCAGCCCTCGGCAAAGCCGTAGGTGACGATGGTCTCGACGCCAGCCTTTTTGGCCTCCTCACGCAGGAGGTCGAGCTGATCATGGTCCGCGCCGAGGAGCGCGATCCCGCCGGGTTCGAGCCCGGAAAAGATCTCCGCCTTGGCGCGGGCGATGCCCTCGAGCGAGCCGAAGGCGTCGAGATGGGCGGGAGCGATTGAGGTGATGACGGCGATGTGCGGGCGCACCATGCCGACCAGCGGCGTGATCTCGCCCGCATGGTTCATGCCGATCTCGAAAATGCCGAAATCGGCCTTGCGCGGCAGGCGCGCCAGCGTCAGCGGCACGCCCCAATGGTTGTTGAAGCTCTTGACCGAGGCATGGGTGTCGCCGGCAGCCGAAAAGGCGAGGCGCAGACCTTCCTTGGTCGTCGTCTTGCCGACGCTTCCCGTGACCGCGACGATCCGCGCCCGCGAGCGCGCCCGCGCGGCCCGCGCCAGGGCCCGCAGCCCTTCAAGCGGATCGGGCACGACCAGCAGCGGACCGGAAAGTCCGGCCGCTCGTTCCTCGGCGACCATGGCCGCCGCCGCGCCGTTGGATAGCGCCGCCTCGACGAAATCGTGCCCATCGAAGCGGTCGCCCCTGATGGCGACGAACAGCGCCTCGGGCTCGATCTCGCGCGAGTCGATGGAGATGGAAAAGACGCCCTCCTCCGGGAGCCCCCGATCGATGCCGCCGGTGGCGGCAACGAGCTCGTCGCGGGAAAAGAGCGCCGCCATCCTCAGCCGCCTATCGTCTCGACCACGACTTCGTGGTCCGAGAAGTGGTGCTTGGTGGTGCCGATGATCTGGTAGTCCTCGTGACCCTTGCCGGCGATCAGCAGTACGTCGCCGTTCTTCAGTTCGCCCACGGCCGTCTCGATGGCCTTGCGCCGGTCGCCGATCTCGCGCGCGCCTTTGGCGGCGGCCAGGATTTCGCCGCGGATGGTCCCGGCGTCCTCGGTGCGCGGATTGTCGTCGGTGACGATCACGTCGTCGGCGAGGCGGGCCGCGACCTCGCCCATCATCGGGCGCTTGCCCTTGTCGCGATCGCCGCCCGCGCCGAAGACGACGCGCAGCTTGCCCTTGGCATAGGGGCGCAACGACATGAGCGCATGCTCGAGCGCGGCGGGCTTGTGCGAATAGTCGACGAAGACCGCAGCGCCCTTGTGCTCGCCCACGAGCTCCAGCCGCCCCTTGGCGCCCTTAAGTTGCTCGAGCGCAGGAAACGCATCCTTCTTGTCGACGCCGGTCGACATGGCGAGAGCCGCCGCGATGAGCGCGTTGGAGACCTGGAACTCGCCGGTCAGCGGCAGGAGGAAGCTGAGCTTTTCCCCGATATGCCGCACGGTCACACGCTGCCCGTATCCCTCCGGCTCGATGGAGAGGATCTCGATGTAGGCGCCCTCGCGCCCGACCGTCAGCAGCGTCGAACCGCGCGAGAGGGCCGCGAACATGAACGGTTCGTGCTCGGGATCGTCGACATTGACCACCGCCGGGCCGCTGTCGACCAGCAGGTCGGTGAAGAGCCGCAGCTTGGCGTTGCGGTAGGCGTCCATGTCGCCGTGGTAGTCGAGATGGTCGCGGTTGAGGTTGGTGAAGGCCACCGCCTCGAAATAGCACCCGTCGAGCCGGCGTTGCTCCAGCCCATGACTCGAGGCCTCGAGCGCCACGTGGTTGATGCCCTGCGCCTTGAGGGCGCGCAGGTTCTGGTGGAGCGCGCGCGAGTCCGGGGTGGTCAGGCTTCCCTCGCGCAGGCCCCGGCGCGTCTCGACGCCGAGCGTGCCGATGCTGCCGGCGGCGATCCCCGCATATTCCCAGATCTGACGGGTGAACGAGGCGACCGAGGTCTTGCCGTTGGTGCCGGTGACGGCGACGATGATCTCGGGCTGCGGATCGAAGATGCGCGAGGCGGCGCGCGCATAGGCGGCGCGCACATCGGCGACCTTGATGACCGGCACGCCGGGATCACCGACCGGATCGCGGTCCGACACCACCGCCAGCGCCCCGCGCTTGACCGCCTCGTCGATGTGCTCGATGCCGTGGGTATTGAGCCCAGGCAGGGCAAAGAACACATCGCCCGGCTCGATGGCCCGGCTGTCCGAATGGATGCCGAAGACCGTCGCCAGCCCCTTCTTGGGCCGGGCGCCCGAGCCCTCCAGCAGTTGCGTTACGCTCAATGACACGTGGGGGTATCCTTCTGGATATCTATCTCAACATGGGCGGCGTCAGCGCCGTATCGATCTCGGGACGGAAGTCCGGCTGCACGCCGAGCATCGGAGCGATGCGCTTGACGATGCGGCCGGTGACCTCGCCCGCGTTCCAGCCGGCGGTGTTGCCGGACTGCGGGTTCTCGCGCTGCGCCTCGTCGACGAGGATGACGATCGCGTATTGCGGATTGTCCATCGGGAAGGCCGAGGCGAAGACGTTGAGGTTCTTGTCCGAAGAATAGCGCCCGTCAACGACCTTTTCAGCCGTCCCGGTCTTGCCGCCGGTCCGGTAGCCCTCGGCGATGCGGTTCATGCGGCTGCCGGAGCCCTCGATGGCGTTGAGGCGCATGAGGTAGCGCATGGAGGCGCTGGCCTCGGGCGTGAGCACGTGGCGATAGAGCGCCTGCGCCTCCTCGGGCGTGCGCTTGTAGAGGGTCGGCGGCACGTAGTTGCCGCCATTGGTGAAGGCCGAGAACGCCACCGCCATGTGCAGCGGCGAGACGCTGAGGCCATGCCCGAACGAGGCGGTGGCCGCCCCGACCTCGGAGAAGGTCGCCGGCACGACGGGATTGCGCATCTCGGGCAGCTCGAGGGGCACGCGCGCATCGAACCCGAGACGGGTGAGGAACGCGCGATAGTTGTCCTTGCCCCAGGTCTGCATGATGCGGATGGTGCCGATGTTGGACGAGTACTTGTAGATCTCGGGCACGCTGAGGATGCGGTGCTTGCCGTGGAAATCATCGATGGTGTAGCGCCCGAAGCGGATGCCGAAGCGAGCATCGAACTGGTCGGTGATCCTGACCGTGCCGCTGTCGAGCGCGCCGGCCAGGGTCACCGTCTTGAAGGTCGAGCCGAGCTCGAAGATGCCCGAGGTGATGCGATTGAAGGAGTCCCGGACCAGGGCCGTCGCCGGCTCGTTGGGATCGAAATCGGGGAGCGAGGCCATGGCGACGATCTCGCCGGTATGGACGTCCATGATGACGCCCGCCGCGGCGATCGCCTGATAGCGCGTGAGGGAATCGCGCAGCTCGTCGTAGACCGCGTGCTGCACGCGCATGTCGACCGAAAGCTGCACCGGCGTCAGTGCGTTACCGCGCGCCAGCCCCAGCTCCTGCAAGAGCGCGACGTTGTCGTCGTCCATGTGCTTTTCGATGCCGGCGATGCCCTGATTGTCGACGTTGACGGAACCGAGGATATGCGAAGCCTCGTTCATGCCCGGATAGAAGCGCTTGCTCTCGGTGATGAAATCGATGCCCGGGATGCCGAGGCGCATGATGCGCTCCTGGATCGCAGGCGTCAGTTCGCGCTTGATCCAGACGAACCCGCGGTCACCGGTCAGCCGGCGGCGCAGCCATTGCGGGTCGAGGTCGGGAAGGACCGTCAGCAGCGCCTCGGCCGCCTCGTCGACATCAATGATGCGGCGTGGCTCGGCAAAGAGCGAGGGCACCTTGATGTCGACCGCCATCTCGAGCCCATTCCGGTCGAGGATCGGCGGGCGCGTCGCCTGGATGGCGTCGCGGGTCTGGCCCTCGATGCGCGTATCGGTCTCGACGAGACCGAGCTGCACCAGCCGCCCGCCGACGAGCGCGAAACCGAGGACGATGGCGAAGATCATCCAGCGGATGCGCGTCTGCGTCAGGTTTCCGCGGACCTTGCGCGCCCCATCGAGCGCGATGGGCAGGCTCTCGCCGGTCATCACCGCCATTTACTGGATCTCCTCGAGGATCGCGCCGATGGGGTCGACGCCTGCTTCGAGCATTTCGAACAGGTCGTTCATCGCCCCGGCATCCGGCTGGGCGGGCCGCATCGGCAGGTCGGTGAACGCGCCGAACTGGCGCGGCGAGACCTGGGCGAGCTGCAGCGCATCCTGGTGCCGGATGACGATGGGCGCGATGTGGCCCGGCTGGTTGAGCACGGCCCAATCAGCCTTGAGGAGCGAAAGCTCGGCTTCCTGCTCGCCGATATGGGCTTCGAGCGCCCGCTTTTCCCCGGCCGTGTGCTCGATCGAGAACTTGAGGATGTAGACGCTGGCGAGCGCCACGGTCGCGGCGATCAGCAGAAAGATGTTGAACTTCTGGATCATGCCGCCCCCCTCACACGGGGAACGCCGAGGCCTTCGTAGCTCACCGGCCGAGCCGGAGCAGCCGAGCGTTTGGCGCCGCGCAGCGTCGAGGAGCGGGCGCGCGGATTGCGCTGCAATTCAGCAGGACCCGGCTTTGCCGCCTTGGCGACATCCAGCCAGCGCGGCTCCTCGCGCACGACCTGCGGCAGGTGGCGCGACTGGGCGGGACCGCCCTTTTCAGGATTGAAGAACCGCTTGACGATGCGGTCTTCGAGCGAATGGAAGGTGACGACGGCGAGCCGCCCGCCCTCACCCAGCAGCCGCTCGGCGGCAAAAAGGCCTTCGACCAGCTGGTCGAACTCGCCATTGACCGCGATGCGCAGCGCCTGGAAGGCGCGCGTTGCCGGATGCATCTCGCCGGGCTTGCGGCCCACCGCCTTCTCGATGACGCGGGCAAGCTCCAGCGTCGTCTCGATCGGCGCATCGGCGCGCGCCGCGACGATGAACTGCGCGATGCGCCGCGACTTGCGCTCCTCGCCGAAGGCATAGAGCAGATTGGCGAGCTCTTCGGCATCGAGCGAGTTGACGAGATCGGCCGCGCTCGTCCCCTCTCCGCTCATGCGCATGTCGAGCGGCCCCTCGCGCATGAAGGAGAAGCCACGCCCGGCCTCGTCGAGCTGCATGGAGGACACGCCGATGTCGAGCACCACGCCATCGACCGGTCCGGTTGCGAGTGTGTCGAGCTCGGAAAATGTCCCGGCTACGAAGGTGAAGCGGCCCGGAAACTCGGCCGAAAGCCGCTCGGCGAAGGACCTGACGCCGGGGTCGCGGTCGATAGCGATGACCTCGGCCCCCGCTTCGAGGAGCGCGCGCGAATAGCCGCCGGCCCCGAAGGTGCCGTCGACGACTCGGCTGCCGGACAGGGGCGCGAGCGCCGCCAGCACCTCGTCGAGCAGCACGGGGATATGCGGGGCCGCCTCCCCGCTGGTCTCGGGCTGGATACGCTCGCCCATCGTTCGCCGCTACTCCACTCCCGGCCCGCCGGCCGGCACTCTTGGGTTCGCGCGCCGATCCGCGCGGAACACGGTTCCGCGTCTGGCGCGGATATTTGTCGGCACTTTGACCAAGGACGTTTAAGATTCTGTTTCCCATTGCCGGCCGCGCGCCGGGCTCGGTGGAAAATCCGCTAATAGTGCGGCGGCGGCCGCTCCACGGCACCCCCGGCGCGGGCGGAAAGCTCGGCCTCGGCCAGCTCTTCCTCCAGCCGGGCGAGCTTGCGCTGCAGCGCTTCGATCACCTTCCATTGATCGGTGATGACCGTGTTGAGGTCCTCGATCGCCTGCTCCTGGTAGGCGACGCGCACCTCCAGCGCCTCGATGCGCTCGGCGTCCGAGCCCGTCACGAGGCCGAACCTCCGTTGTCCCGCGCCAGCCGGCTGTCGAGCAGATCCCCGCTCTCGGCCAGGATCGGATAGGCGACACTGGCAAAGAGCGAGTTGATGGTCTTCAATGCCCGCACCGTCTCAAGGTGGATATTGCTGGTCTCGATGCTCTGCGAGGCGCCCTGGCGCAGGCGCTGCAGGTGCCCGCTGGCGCTGGCGCGCTCGGCCTGGCCCATGGCATCCTTCTCGGCGAGCAGCAGGCGCGCGGATTCCCGGTCCTCCGACATCAGCACATTGAGGGCGAGCTGCATGTTCTGCATAACCCGGTGGTGCAACTCGTTGAGCTCGCGCCAGCCGGCGGGCGAGAACTTGAGGTTCTGGTCGCGCCGCGTCTCGGCGAGCTTGACCAGCGTCTTGGAGATGGCGTCGCCCACATACTCGAGGTTGATGGCGAAGTTGGCGAGCTCGTGCCCGCGCCGGGCCTCGTCCTGCATGGTCTCGGGGTAGCTGATCTGGGCGAGGTAGAGCTTGATGTCCTGCTGGGCGCGATCGACCGCCTCCTCGAGGCGCTTGACCTGCCGGATCTTTTCCGGATCGCCCGTCTCGTAGAGCTCCATCAGGGGCTTCAGCATCCGCTCGATGATCTCGGCCATGCGCAACAGCTCGCGCTTGGCGCTGGCGAGCGCCAGGGCCGGCTGGTCGACGACAGCAGGATCGAGGCACGAGCTCGCCGCAACGAGCGGCGGCGGCTCGGCCACGGACGGCTTGATAAGGCGGGTGACCAGCCGCGCCACCGGCCCGGTGAGCGGCAGGCAGACGACGAGCAGCATGAGGTTGAACACGAGGTGCAGGTTGATGACCTGGCGCGCGACGCCCTGCCCCAGGATGTCGAGCGGCGGCTGGAGGTAGTGGAAGGCGACGAGCACGAGCGCCGCCCCGACGCCGCGGAACAGCAGGTTGCCCGCCGCGATCCGCCGCGCCTCGACGACGCTGTTGCGGGTGAGCCCGAGCGCGATCAGCCCGCCGCCGAGATTGGCCCCGAGCATCAGCGACACGCCGAGCTCCAGCGGCACAAGCCCCTGCGCGGCGAACGTTGCGACCATCAGGATCGAAGCGACGCTCGAATGCACGAGCCACGTGAACGCAGCCCCGATGAGGAATGCGGTGACGAAGTCGCTCGCCAGGTACCCGACGATATCGGGCAGGAACTCGGCCTCGCGCAACGGCAGCGTCGCCTGCCCGATCATCTGCAGCGAGACGAGGATCAACGCGATGCCCATGACGATACGCCCGCCCTGCCGCCACGGCCGCGACGTGCCCTTGAAGAACAGCGCCCCGCCGATGACCAGCAGCACCGGGATCAGCCAATGCAGGTCGACGGAAAGGATCTGCACCACCAGCGCCGAGCCGAGATCGGCCCCGAGCATCAGCGTCAGCCCCGTCGCCAGCGTCAGCGTCCCGCTGCCGGCGAACCCGGCCGCCAGCAGCGCCACCGCCGTCGAGCTCTGCAGCACGATGGCGATTCCCGTTCCAACCGCCGCGGCGCGCAGCTTCCCGCCTCCACTCTCGCGCAGCAGGCGCTTCAGCGCCGGCTCCTGGCTGCGCTCGACGCCCGTGCGCACCATGCGCACGGCCCAGAGCAGCAAGGTGATGGCGCCGGCGAGATGGAGAAGAACGAGATAGAGGTTCATCGCGGTCGAATGGCTCCTGAACGGCTAACTGGAAAGGATCGCCGATTTGGGTCTTGCAGCGCAAGCCTTTGCTGCGAAACCGGCAGGATGATGAACGATGGGACGGTAGGCTGGTTCCGAGTTCGCTCCCCTCCCCTTGAGGGGAGGGGTCGGGGG
>NZ_JZEX01000055.1 GCF_000969415.1 Devosia geojensis
CTTCTGCAGGCTCAAGCAGTTCCGACGCGTCGCCACCCGTTTCGACAAGCTGGCAAGAAACTTCCTCGCCGCCGTCCTGCTCGCTTCAATCCGCATCTGGACTAAAGCTTATGAGTCCACGCCCTAGTTGGGGGCGAGGGGGGAAATCGACTGTCACTCAATCGCCGTGAGTGCTGATTTCCCCCAAACCTTTGGAATCACTACCCTTGAGGCGATGGTGCCGCGACCGGCGGAACCTTGCGGATAGCGTGCGGGTCGCGGCGACCAGCACGTGATCCGCGAGGTGTGACATGGATTCCGCTTTCATGCGCCAAATGGAAGGCTACGGCCTGACCACGGCCCAGATCTTCTACCGCCTGCCGGACCAGCCCTCGCTCCTGCAGCAGTTCATCTGGCAGCAATACGATCTGGCGCCGGATTTTCCCGAACTCGCGCACTTCCTCGACTTCTGGAACAGCCGCATCGACGGGCCGCTGCATTCCGTGCGGATTGCACACAAGCGGCTCATCAAGCCGGCCGAATTCCGGGCCGTCAACGGCGTCGTCACGCTTCACTGACCCCTTGCATGAGCTTCCCTGAGAGCGCAGGGCAGGGTTGAGCGATACGCGCAGCGCGTGGGGTCGAGCGACAGAAAACCCATGTTAGTCTGGGATTTGCGTGTTGCGGACAGGCACTTCGCCGGCCGTGCGCGTGCCGTATCTCACCCTGGCGATCCGTTCTTGCCCAAATGCTGGCGACATTTGCACAGACGGTCTTCCCCGCCCGAAACCAACAGCGAGAAAAAGCTCATGGCGAAAGCGAGACGCGCCGGGTTTGCAGGATTGTCCGTGCTGCTGGCCGGACCGATTGCAGCGTGCCTCATGGCGTTTCCGGCGAGCGCCCAGCAAAGCGAGCCCTATCGGCTCAACGTGTCGGACAAGCTCGTTGTCAGGGTCGTCGAGTGGAAGGCGTCGGAGGCGCTGTTCGAGGAATGGACGGCGCTGGGAGGCGAATACCTGGTGGGGCCGACCGGCACCACGGCCTTTCCTTTCATCGGCGAGACCGAGAGCGCAGGCAAGACGCCGAGCGAACTCGCCGACGCGGTCGCCAAGGGCCTGCAGGAATCCCTGGGGCTGATCACCGCCCCGACAGTATCCGTCCAGATCGCCCAGTTCGGCCCGATCTATGTGACCGGGGACGTGCAGTCGCCGGGCGAATATCAGTATTCCCCGGGCCTTAACGTCATCAAGGCGCTGAGCCTTGCCGGCGGGGAGAGGCGGGCCACGGATTCGACCGGGCGCGCCGAGCGGGAGGTGCTCACCAGTAGCGGACAATATGACGTGCTGCGCGAGCAGTATCTGCGGCTTCTCGTGCGCAGGGCCCGGCTCGATGCCGAGCTTGCGGGTGCCAGCGAGATCGCCGTGCCCGACGAGATCGCACAATCCGAGGATGCGCAGGCGCTGGTGGCGGCCGAGCAGGCCATTCTCGAAGCCAATTCGCGCCAGCTCAACTCGCAGACCGGTGCTCTGCAGGACCAGGTGGCGCTGCTCGACCGTGAGCTCGAGACCTTCACGCAGAAGCGCACGACCCTGGAGCGCCAGCTGGGCCTCGCCGAGGAGCAGCTCGCCAACGTGCGCAACCTCGCCGACGAGGGATTGAGCCTCGTCTCTCGCGTTTCCTCGCTCGAGAGCAATGTCGCCGATTTCCAGGGGCGCTTGCTCGATATCGATACCGCAGTACTCCAGGCGCGCCAGGATATCGGCGAAGCCGACCGTGAGCGGGCCCGCCTGGCAGATGTGCGCGTCTCGGAGCTGACGGCCGAGCGGCAGGAGGTCGACGGGCAGATCGCCGAGCTCGGCTTCAAGCTTGCGACGCAGGAAGGGCTCGTGCGCGAGGCCGTCGCCTATAGCGGCATCGCTGCCGCGAGCGGCGGCCAGGCCGTCGCGACCTATACGTATACGATCGTGCGCGGCGGGGAGGAAATCCCGGCCGACACAACCAGCGAGGTGAAGGCCGGCGACGTGGTGATCGCGCGGCTGCAAGTTTCGCAATGAGGAGGTGAGAGCAGGGCCGACCGGCCCTCGCGATGTTGGTCTCAATCGGTAAAGGCGTACACATGACCAGGGTGCAGTCATCGCGCAGGGCAGCTTATGGACTTGCTTGCCTTGCTCTCCCGCTTTCGGCGGCGGCGCAGGCG
This sequence comes from Devosia geojensis, assembly GCF_000969415.1. Lineage (GTDB taxonomy): Bacteria > Pseudomonadota > Alphaproteobacteria > Rhizobiales > Devosiaceae > Devosia > Devosia geojensis. The sequence continues at coordinate 2,177 of NZ_JZEX01000055.1, forward strand.
CAGGAAAGCTTCTTCGATACCTTTTACACGCTCAACCAGCAGCGCTGGTACGTCTCGGACGGCTGGGCGAACGGCCCGCACCAGAACTGCCTGTGGTCGGCGGGGCAGGTCACGACCGGCCAGGGAAAGCTGCGGATCGGCTTTGCGGCGATCCCGGCTGGAGACCGTTCCTACAGCTGCGGAGAAATCCAGACCAAGCAGGCCTTCGGACACGGTACGTTCGAGGCGAGCGTGAAGACGCCGGCCGGCTCCGGCCTCAATGCGGCGTTCTTCACCTATATCGGCCCAGCACAGGGTTCAGCACACGACGAGATCGATTTCGAGATACTGACCAAGGACACGCGCACCGTCGAAACCACGACATTCGTCAACGGCAGGAGCGGGGACGGGCTGGTCGGCAGTGGCGAGAAGCATGCGCTGCCGCACCCCTCGAACTGGGACTACATCGACTACGCGGTGACCTGGGAGCCCAACGAGGTGCGCTTCTATGTCGACAAGCAGCTCATTCGCACCATCACCGATCCGGCGATGATCCCGAACAACCCGCAGCGGATCTTCTTCAGCCTGTGGGGCAGCGACACGCTCGTCGACTGGATGGGGCCGTTCGAACCGCCCGTCGGCCCCATTTCCATGCAGGTCGACTGGGTCGCCTATACCGCGCTCGGCGAAGGCTGCGCGTTCGAGGCTTCGGTGCTGTGCGCCGAGGCGAACTAGCTTGGGCCGCAGGCCCACAGCTCTCTAAAATCGAGGGCCGGGGGTCGCCGGCCATATCAGATACTGCGGACACGCAACCAAGGGGTCTTGAATGAAGCTGGTGTTCTTCCGCGGCAAGGTGCCGAACTTCGGCGACGAGCTCAATCTGCACGTGTGGCCGGAGCTCCTGCCGTCCGGTTTTCTCGATGAGGATGAAAGCGAGCTCTTCGTGGGCATCGGCTCGATCATCGGCAATCATCTCGACCCACAGGCGCGCAAGTTCGTCATGGGCTCGGGCTATGCCGGCTATATGGGCCTGCCCGACGTTCATGACGGCACGTGGGACGTCCAGTTCGTGCGCGGGCCACGCACGGCCGAAAAAATCGGCGTCTCGCCCGATCTTTCCATCTGCGACAGCGCGGTTCTGCTGCGCGCGATGGAACTGCCGGCGCCGGCCGAGAACGTCGGCGTTGCGTTCATGCCGCACTACGAGAGCCTGGAGCGCGGCATGTGGGCCGAAGCCTGCCGGCTGGCCGGGATCACGCTCATAGACGCGACCGAACCTGTCGAGAAGGTGCTGGCACAGCTGCAAGGGGCAAAGCTCCTCATCACGGAGGCCATGCACGGGGCAATCGTCGCCGATGCGCTGCGCACGCCCTGGATCGGAGCAAAGCCGATCTACAGCGGGCATCACATGAAGTGGCTCGATTGGTCCGGAGCGCTCGATATCGACCTGCGCATGCACGATCTGCGGCCCTCCAGCGTTCTGGAGTTCTATATTGCCACCACCGGGCGCGGCGGTGGCAAGGGGCGGGCGGGAAGGCTCAACGAGTCGCCGCTCGCGCGCATTCCCAACTGGATCCTCACTCACTCGGCCGCGCGGCATCTCCAGAAGATGGCGAAGCTCGAGCCGCAGATGAGCAGCGACGCCAAGATCGCCGAAGTCACCGAGCGGGCGGAGGCGGCGGTCGACAGGTTCGTGAGGAGCCGGGTTTCGGTGAGCTGAGGGGCCAGAGGTCGATCGCTGCCTCGCCCTTTCAGGAGCGGTTCAGCGATCCACCAGTGCTTTCCACCCCCCAATGTCACCCCGGCGAAAGCCGGGGCCCATCCTGAGATGCACCGTCAGCCGCAAGGTGTTGTGGACGGGGCAGTTCTTTCCGTGTTCGTGGATGCGTTCCGGGCTGGGTCGCGGCTTTCGCCGGGATGACAGCCGGTGGAGGTGGAAGCATCGTGCCCTCCACACCCTTCCCTCTCCCCATATGGGGAGGGGGAGAGTACATCAGCGCCGCTTGAGCACTGCAGATTTCATCTGCATCAGGCGCCTGCGGGCAAGGACCGCCAGAACGAGCGTATAGACCACCGCGCAGAGGCCGATGGTGGCGGCGAGACGCAGGACCGGGTCCGTGTCCGCGAGCGCATGCTGAGCCGCAAGGCCGGCGCCGGCCATGACGAGGGTCGCGAACGTCGGCACGGCGAAGGACCAGAGATAGGCGAAGAGCGACACGCCGAGGATGCTGGCGACCATATAGGCGGCCGGCAGCCACATCAGGTAGTTTTGGATGACGACGGCGATCGTCAGCGCGTCGACGCCCCAGGAATGGAAGAGCAGGACATAGAGGATCGTGCCGACCTGCTTGGCGACGAGATAGTAGAACCAGAGGTTGGCCTGGCCCTGGCTCTTGACCAGGGAGGACTGCAGCACACCGATGCTGGCGAGCAGCCCGAGGGCGCAGAATGCCTGCACGGCGATGACTGCACCGGTCCAGTTCCCTCCGAAGGCGAGCGGAATGAAGTCCTGCGCGATCAGCGCGAGGCCGACGAACACCGGGAAAGAGACGACTGAGGAGACGAAGGTGGCAAAGCCATAGGCCTCGCGCAGTTTCTCGCGCTCCTTCTGCATCGAGGAGAGCAGGGAATAGGAGACGTTGCTCAGGGCGCCGGTGATGAGATCGCTGAGAATCTGGTAGATGCGGCGCGCGAAGCTGTAGATGCCGAGGCCGGCGGGGCCGAGCAGGGCCCCGATCAGGATCTGATCGACGCTGATGAGGGTGATCAGCCGGTTGCCGGAAGCGAAAAGACCGAAGGAGCCGAGCTCTTTCAGGGCCTTCGGCGAGAAGCTCAGGTGCGGCCACCAGCGGGCGGTGACCATGGCTCCGATGCAGGAAACGGCGGCGGTGGCGAGCTGGGAGAATGCCAGAGCCCAGAGACCGAAACCGAGCCAAAGCAGCGTCAGGCACCCGACCGCCGCCACCAGTGAGGCGACGGCGGTGCGCATGGCGAGCTTCTTGAACGACATGGAGCGCACGAGCAGCGCATTGGGAACGGCGGCAGCCATCTCGAAGATCACGCGCGCGCCGATGAAGGGGATGAGCGCGGCCAGAACCGGTTCACCGAGCTGGGCCGCGACGGGAGCGGCGGCGATGCAGAGCGCGGCATAGATGACGATACCTGCGCCGACGCAGAGCCAAAAGACGGTATCGAGATGCCGCCGTTCGATCCCGACGCGCTGGATCAACGCTTCGCCAAAGCCCGCGGGAGCGATGGCGGTGCCGAGGGTGGCGACGCTGGCGGCAAAGGCGACGAGGCCGAACTCGGCAGGCCCCAATACGCGGGATGTCGCCATGAAGACGAGGATACCGAAAGCGGCGGGCGCAAAGCTGCTGATCACCGACCAGAACGCGCCGCGCACGGCGGCGACAGTGCGGCCGCTCTTGACGTGGTCGAGGGTGTTATCCGGTTCGATGGCGCCGGCAGCCGTCATGCGCGGACGACCTCTCGCGTCGGAGCCGGGCCGCCGGGAGTGTCGGAAATCTGCTCGAGCCGTGACTGCACGAAGCGCTCGAAGTCCGGCGTCAACCGTCCGAGGGTGAGGATGGCGAGACCTCGCGCACGCAGGCGCAAAGCCTCGCCGCCCGCGAGCTGGCCGTCGAGGCCCGGCATGACCAGCGCCTTGGCAAGGGTTCGGGCGCGCTCGGCCGGCGGCGCGGCAAAGAGAGGGTTGGTGAGGAAGGCGCGCCGGCGCTCCCTCGGAAGTTGGCTCCAGACGATGCGCTGGAGAACCTGCACGGAACGCTTGAGATCAAGCTCGCGGCGCACGTAGGAGGATTTGAGCTCGGCATTGCGGGTCGTCTGCTCGGCATTCTCGGCCCACACGGCCAGGGGCTCCATCGCTACATAGATCGGCTCGCAGACCGAGAACGTGCGCATGTATTCCTGAAGCGTCGCCGTGCAGGCGAACCGGATCTCGAGCCGGCAGCTGGTGTCGCGCGACCAGAAGAGCCCGCCATTGGAGACGCCGATGCCGATGAGCAGGGACTGGCGGAAATCCTCTGGACTGTAGAGGCCCTCGACGAAGAGATGGTCGAGCACGCCGCCTTCGCTGAGGTGCGCGCGATCCGTGCCGCTCGCGTGCTCAATGAACTGGTTGCGCAACACGATCTCGACGTCGTTGTCGCGGCAGAGGGCGATGTTCTCTTCAAAGAAGGTCGGCAGGACAAGGTTGTCGTCCTCGACCACGCAGAAATAGTCGGCGTCGTGCGGGTTGTCGGCCGTGAAGCACTGGTCGATGTTTTTGGAAGCGAAGCGCTGCGGAACGTTGTGGGTGTAGCGGATGCGCGGATCGGCGAGGGCGTCGACGGCGATGCGCCCGGATTGCCCCGGATCGTCGTCATAGACGTCGCAGACCCAGTTCTCCCAGCTCTGGGCGATGAGGGAGGAAAGGGCGCGCTGCAGGGCCTCGGGACGTTTGTATGTCGGTGTGCGCACATGAACGAGGCCGGCGTTGCGTTCGACCATGGATCATTCTCCTGCGACGAGGCCCGGGCCGGTCGCGGCGGGCGGAGGGTTCGGTTGGCGGCGCGGACGCGTGGGCGCGCGGCGCGCCAGCATGGCGAGGCCATGGGCGGCATAGACGAACGTCGCGACAACGAGGATGGAGCGGACGCTGAACTCGAAGAACACCTCGACCTCGATGAAGCTGCGCAGGATCACCAGGGCCTGCATGCCGAGGAGAAAGGCGTTTTCGGCGGTGGGGCGCGCGAGGGCGTAGACCGTCATGAGTATGGCGCCGCCATAGATGACGAAAACCTGGAGCGCCATGCCCAGGAGGCCGATCTCGACGGCGTTGGAGATGTAGGTGTTATGGAAGTTGAAACCGGCTCCGGAGGGCACCAGGAACATGGCCCAGAGCTGCTCGGCCGGCGCGTAGCCCGTCACCCAGAACGCCCGGTAGCCGAGGCCCTGCAAGGGACGCTCGGCGATGAAGGAGAGGCCGATGGCCCAGAGGTCCGTTCGCCCGGTCAGGGTCGCGTCCTTGCCGGAGCTGTTGAGGATGTCGGCGAGGAGCGTTTCGCCATTGGTCATCAGGAAGAGCGCGAAGGCGGCCGAGGCGATCAGCGCGCAAACGGACAGAAAGACCTTCTGCATGCCTGTCAGGCGCTCGGTGAGCATGACGCCGAGAATGACGCCGATGCAAGGCACGACCATCATGATGGCGCCGGCCGACTGGGCGAAGACGAGAAGGGGCGGCGAAATCAGCGCGCCGCCGAGCGCCGAGAGGCGCAGCAGGAACGGCGAGGTCCGGTCGAAGACAAGCGCCGCCGAAACCAGCGCAAAGACGGCAACGTGAGCGGCAAACGCATTCTTGCTGCCGAAAATGCCGAGCCAGGCCGCTCCCATGGGCCGATGGCCGATGGTGAGGCTGAGAACCACGCCTATGGCATAGACGATGAACAGCATGCGCAGGAGCGTCGACGCGGGGACGCGCCCGGCGACGACGATGGCGATGGCGAGCGTCAGGAAGAGCTGGATGGAATAGCGCAGCGTCGCGTCGGGGAATAGGGACCAGAGAGTCGAGAGAAGGCAATAGGCCGGCAGGAGAAGGAGATACCACCAGCGTGCGAAAAGCCAGGCGCTGTGCTGGATGTTGCTGACGATGAGCAGGCATCCGCAGGCGAGGAACGTCGCCGCGGAAAGTGAACGGAAAATCGGGTTCAGCACCAGCGCCGAGAGCGCGAGGAACGTGAGAACTGCGGCGATGTCGATGGAGACGTAGCGCGGCGCGGCGGTGCGATAGGTCGCGGTCATTGGGCTGCCACCCCCGCATGTCGCGCCGACGCGGGGGCGATGACATCCAGATCGGCGGCGGGGATGAAGCCGGCCGCATAGAGCCCGGCTGCATCCTCGCAGATCACCCGTGCGCCATCCCTGCAGAGATCGGCGAGTTCGGCCCAGGTTTGACGCGGTGCGGGCAGCGACCAGTCCGTCTCGGAGGGCGGCACATAGGCGGGCACGCGCCGTTCCGCAGACGCGGCGGCGCCGAGGCGTAGCTGCCCACGTAGCGTTGTCGACCTGCGAGCCGGCGCCGCTGCGCGCCGCTGCCGGTCGGCAAGCGAGCCCCAGAGGTTGGAGACGAGGCGGGGATCGCGGACAATCGACGCGATTGCGCCGATGGCGTCGCGCTGCTTGATGGCGGCCACCAGCCGCTCATAGGCGTGGCTGCGGGTCAGGCGCGCCAATCGTTCGGCAAGTGCTGCCTCGACGGCGGGCGTGAAGGGACCTTGACCGGCGAGCCGGCGCTGGTTGTCGATCATGGCCGCGACGTCTCCGGCCGAGAGGCGGTGCGAGATCGAGCCGGCGTGGCGGCGGTAGAGATACCAGGGTTCGGCGACGACCTGCATGTTCGCTCCGGCGAGGAGAAGCCGGAGGACGAGGTCGTAGTCCTCGCCGATGCGCAGCGTCTCGTCGTAGCGCGCGCCGGCAAGGGCGGAGACCTTGATGAGGGGCTTGAGGTAGCCGAGCGGCGCGGTACCCGGGCGGATGCCGGCGAGGATCCATTCCTCGGGCGGGACGCGGAAGGCTCGAGGGCTGCCGTCGGTCAGGAGGAGGCGGGCAGGTGAGCCATCCTCATGGAAGTGCAGGAGATCGTCGGCAACGATATCGGAGTCGAAATGAGCGGCGGCGGCCAGCAGCCGCTCGAAGCGCTCCGGGTGGATGATGTCGTCGGAATCGACGACGGCGATCCACTGGCCCTGTGCCAACTCCAACGCCCGGTTGCGGGCGCGGGCGGGGCCGCCATTGCCATCCGCCTCGACGAGGCGCACGCGATGGTCGCGGTCCATGAACGCGCGCACGAAATCGAGGCTGTCGTCGCCGGAGGCATCGTCGGAGACGATGACTTCGAGATCGGCAACGGTCTGGCCGAGCACGCTTTCGAGCGCCCGCACGATCTTGCGGCCGGCCCGGTAGTTGGCCATGACGACAGAGATCAGCGGCACTTGCGCTCCTTCAAGCTGGGGCGTGACTCAGGCATGATTTCGCCAACCGGCTGCGTGAGCTTCGCGAGCGATCGGTCGGCGGCCGCCGGGCGAAGGCCTTCAGAGGTCCGTGCCGTCGAGCACCGCGTCGACGTCAGCGAGCATCTTGTTCAACTGGGCGATATGCTCGGTGATCTGCTTGATGCGGCGGCTTGCGGCGGCGGCGTTGTCCTCGGCCTGCCGGATCGCCTCTTCCTCGGCGCTGTCTCGCTCGGCGAACTCCGGGGAGTTGTCGAGCAGGCTCGTGGCCTGTGCGTAGTAGACGTCGAGGCGGCGCTGCAGGCCATCCCGCTCACGGGTCGCGCCCTCGATGGCCGAAGCGATCGAGCGGCGCACGGTCATGAAACGATCGAGATCGGTATTGGCGTCACGCGCCGGATTGCGGGTGCGGAACATCCTCGAGCCCATGGAGAGTATAGAGGCCATGTTCTAACTCCCGATCGATCCGAAACGCAAACCGCCGGTGCTCAGCGGCTGCCGGTGCGCGACAGCACGACCTTGACAGTGCGCAGCATGATCATGATGTCGCCGAAGAATGACCATTCCCTTACATACTGCGCATCGAGCTGCACGCGCTGGTCGTAGTCGACATCGCTGCGTCCGCTGACCTGCCAGAGGCCGGTGAGGCCGGGGCGGGTGCTGGCGTAGGCGGCGATGTCGCCACCATAGCGCACGATCTCGGCTTGGACGATGGGGCGGGGTCCCACGAGGCTCATCTCGCCGCGGACGACGTTGATGAGCTGCGGCAGCTCATCAAGGCTCGTCTCGCGCAGGAACCGGCCGATGCCGGTCACGCGCGGGTCGTTGCGCAGCTTCTGGGTGGCATCCCATTCGGCCTTGGCCGCGGGGAACATCTCGAGATGCCGCGCCAGGGCTTCCTGGGAATTGACGACCATCGAACGGAACTTCAGGCAGCGGAAGCGCTTGCCTTTGTGCCCTATGCGCTCGTGAGCGAAGAACACCGGGCCCCTGTCGGTCGAGAACATGATGACGGCGATGAAGAACATCGCGGGCAGGGCGCAGAAGAGCAGGATCGACGCCGTGGTGACGTCGAAGGCGCGTTTCAGCGTGCCACCCTTGGGCTCGCCGACTTCCGATGCGATCTGCGAAACATCCAAACCAGCATTGATGACGGACATTTTCTTAAAACCCGCACTGAGGAAATGACATTGGCTGCGTTTCCGGTCCCAGGATTCAGGCTGAACGTTCCGGGACAGGGCCGTATCTCTGGTAAGCGCGAAACACGGCTGTTTCGTAATCAAGGGCCAAGGCGAGCCGCGAGGGGCACGCCGTGAGAGATTGGTTACAGGCGCCAAGGGCTGATCGGACATCGAAAGGGTGCTGGGACCCCCAACTCAATCAGCCGGCCTCAATAAGCTTGAAGGGAACATGAATGGCAAACAGCTGCAACACTTCGGCTGCATGGCAGTCATGCACGGGCGCTGCCCTAAAAAGGGCCAAATCTCTACGGTCGGGAGGTGAGACGTCGAGGGTGCGGCGCTATGGTGAACACGCGCCCAAAAAGTGTGCAACTTTGCGGCTACTTCAAATATAGCCGGCGGGAAACGTGGCAGGGTGATGTAATATTCATCTCAGCCGCGTTGTTCGAGTGCCCAGGTCAGAGGGTAAACAGGAAGACGATGCCGTTCCACAGGAGGTAGACTCCGGCCCAGCCGGCGACGATCACGGCAAGCGCCGTCACGCCCCATGGCCAGCGCGACCAGATGGTCTTGCGGTCATCGAGGTTCGGGGCGTGCAGATGCGTATTGCCGACGACGGCTTTGTCGTCGTGCCCGTCCTGCTGCATGCGAACCTCCTCGTCTCGTGTGGGTGCCTGCGACACCAGTTACTTATGCGCGCCGCTCCAGGAAAGCTGCAGGCGTCACGGCGAAGTGACCCCTGTTTTCGCTGGAACGCCTTACTTGCGGTAAACGCGGGCCTCTGCCCTGCGGTCGCGCTCCGCGACGGCTTTTTTGTATGAGGCGCCAACCCCTATCCATCGGCCAACTGCAAACGGCTTCCGCTTTCTGCCGATTCCCGGGCGTTTCGCGCGCTCGCCGCTTCCTGTGGTCGAAAGTAGCCGCGCTGCAAAAACTGCCGATCCGGGTTCTGGCCAGAGCCGAATTTCGATCAGCCTCAGTTGCGCAGTAATAGCCGTTGGAAAGGGAAACTACAATGCGCATCCCCCTCAACTCTCCACAGGACCTTCGTTGCAGTTGATGCCTATCAAAAGAGCTCGCTCAGCGTCGCGGCATCAAGTGAACTGCCTGATTAATGTGCATCGTTGCCGTATTGTTAGGCAGTGATCGTGCAGTTTTTCTAAAATTTTTCTCGCAATCCCTGCATTCAATTGCCCAGCACGGGTAGACACGTTTTTGTCATCATAAGTTCACGTGCCGCCGTTTGTGGCAGATTTTGGGCCGAGGGCTTTGAATGTGCCTTCGTGTTGCTTGCATCGTAGGTATGCATCGCGCCGAACTCTTTATAGTAGACTTTGCGTACCCCCTATGGTGCCCTTCCAGGGCACAACGTTACTAACCTCAGGAGTTCGTCCATGGTGAAACGTGTCAGGACTGCCGTCTTCCCCGTCGCAGGGCTTGGAACACGGTTCCTGCCGGCAACCAAGGCCATGCCGAAGGAAATGCTGACGGTCGTCGACCGCCCGCTCATCCAATATGCGGTCGACGAGGCGCGCGAAGCGGGCATCGAGCATTTCGTCTTCGTGACCGGCCGCAACAAGGGCGTGATCGAAGACCACTTCGATCGTCAGTTCGAGTTGGAGACTACACTGGAAGCGCGCGGCAAATCAGCTGCGCTCGCCGAACTGCAAAAAGACCTGCCGTCGGCCGGCCGCACGAGCTTCACCCGCCAGCAGGAGCCGCTCGGCCTCGGCCATGCGGTGTGGTGCGCGCGCGATATCGTGGGCAACGAACCGTTCGCTCTGTTGCTGCCCGACATGCTCTTCAAAGGCGAGCCGGGCGTCCTCAAGCAGATGATGGAGACCTACGAGGAAACCGGCGGCAACGTCATCGCCGTCGAGGAAGTGCCGCTCTCGGAAGTCTCGTCCTATGGCGTCGTCGCCAGGGGCGAAGGCTCGGACGAAGGCTTCCGCATCGCCGAGATGGTGGAAAAGCCCAAGCCCGAGAAGGCGCCGTCCAACCTCATCATCTCCGGCCGTTACATTCTGCAGCCGGAGGTCTTTTCCCTCCTTGCCGACCAGCCCCGGGGGGCGGGCGGCGAAATCCAGATCACCGACGCCATGCAGACGCTGATGAAGAGCCAGCCCTTCATCGGTGTGAAGTACCGCGGGCAGTCGTTCGACTGCGGCTCCAAGGTCGGGTTCCTCACGGCCAACGTCGTCTACGCCCTGGATCGCGACGATATCCGCGATGGGTTCCTCGAGGCGCTGGGCAAGGTCGGGCTCGACAGCCGTCTGCCGAATCCGCTGCTGCGCGCGGCCGAATAGCCGTTCGGCTATCATCCGCCACGAAAAGGGGCGCCACTTCGGGTGGCGCCCCTTTCGTTTGAGCTGTCGGTGGGGAAATGTCGGGAGCCGGTGCTATTGCGCCGGTGTCTTCTGTCGCGGGGCCGGCGCAGGGGCGACCTGATAGTAGCGGTCATAGCTGCCGACGAACTGCTCGGCGGCGCCCGGATCGCTGTAGCGACCGAGGCGGGCGAAATTGACCTTGTTGAGCACGACGCCGATGATCTCGTCGGCGAACTGCGGCTCGTTCTCGACAAGGGCGCGCACCAGCCGGCGCGGCGTGCGGCCCCATTCGGTCACGAGGATGAAGCCGTCCGTCCAGGGCTGGATGGAGAGCGCATCGACCATGGGCCCCAGAGGGGGCAGATCGATCACCACATAGTCGAACTCGCGGCGGACTTCCTCGAGCAGCGTCTGAATGACCGGAGAGCTGAGGAAATCGTTGGAGGTCGCGGCCGTCGCCGAGGAGGTGGCCGGCAGGATGACGAGGCCGGTCTCGGCGTCGGTGCGCGCGATCTGGCGCCACGGCACGCCGACGGCCAGGTCCATGAGGCCGAGGCCGGCGTCGGGAGTGACGAGCTGGCTGGCAGCCGGCTGACGCAGGTCCGCATCGATCAGCAATACCTTGTCGCCGTTGACGGCGAGCATCTCGGCGAAAGAGACGGCGAAGGTCGTCTTGCCCTCGCCGGGCAGCACCGAAACGGTGCCGATCGTCACGGCGCGGCCGGCGCGATGGCGCTTGCGCACCATGAGCTTGGCGGACTTGAGGGTTTCGAGGAAGGCCGTTGTCGGCGCGTTGGAGCGCCGCCCGATCACCTGGTCGCGGATATAGCGATGGTTCTGCAGCGCCGTTGCCTTCTTGCTGCGCCGGGTGCCGGCGCCGTTGAGGCGGGGCAGGTAGCCGATGAAGCGCAGCCCGAGCTCGTTGGCGATCTGGCTGCCGATGCGGAAGGAGCGCTCGCGCAGCTCGTTGACCGCGCCCGCTCCCACGCCGAGGAAGGCGCCAAAGATCATGGCACCGGCGAGCACGAAGAGCGTGCGCGGACCGGACGGATCGCGCGGGAGTTCGGGATCGGTGATGATGCGCACGCCCGGAATCGGGAAGGACTGGCGCTGGATCGATTCCTCGTACCGTGACAGGTAGGTGTTGTAGAGCAGCCCCAGTGCCGACGAGCGCTGCTGGAGCTCGGTCAATTCGACCTGAGCCTGGTTGGTCTCGGCGGCGGCGCGTCCCTCGGCGTTGATCTGTTCGCGAAGCCCGTTTTCCTGGCGTTCGGCGACAGTGAGCTGATTGCGGTACTGCTCATTGAGGTTGCGCAGCTGGACGAAGATCTGGTCGTTGAGTGCATTCCGCTCCGCCTGCAACACCGCGATCTGCGGGTGGTCGGCGCCATAGGCGGCGGTGACCTCGTCGATACGGCGAACGATCGAGGCGTAGCGGGTGCGGATGGTGGCAATCTCGGTGCCGTCGATGCCGGGACCGTTGAGCATGGCCACGTTGTCGCCGGCGGTCTCCGGTCCGGCATCGATCACGGTCTGCAGCTGGTTGGAGAGCGCGCGCACGCGTGAGGTTTCGGCCTGAGCCAGGACGAGCTGACTGGTCAAAGCCTCGAGGCGCTGGTTGCTCAGCGTCTGGTCCTCGCCGATGGTAAGGCCGCTCTCGCGCCGGAACTGCTCGACATCGAGGGTTGCCTGGCGCTGGCTGGCGCCGAGCTCGGTGAGGCGCCCCTGTAGCCAGTCGGTTGCCTGACGAGTGGCATCGAGATCGGCGTTGAGCTGATCCTGGACGAAAGCCAGGGCATAGGCGTTGGCGATGCGGTGGGCGAGCTCGGGCGAGGTGGTTTCGTAGGCGACGCGGATGACGGCGCTGCGCCCGACGCGCTCGACATCCACATTGGCGCGGAGCGCTCCCGCAGCTTCCTCGACGGTCGCCTGTGTCGCGGGCGGCTCGTCGTCGGAGCCGAACAGTGGCGAAAGCAGGCCGGTGACCACGCCCTTGATCCGCCGGGTGAAGGAGGGCGGAGGATTGAGGAACTCCGGATCGGTCATCAGGTTCTCGGCCTGCGCCACGGCCGTGGCGATGCGACTCGATTTCAGGACCTCGATCTGGTTGAGGACCTCGGACTCCAGGTCCATGGCGCTGGTGGGCTGGGCCACCTCGCTCACCACCTCGCGCAGGTTCTTGTCGATGAGGATCTGGGCGGCCGACACATAGGTGCGTGGCGCCAGGGCGAGATAGAACACGCCGAGGCCGATCCCGAAGGCAAGGCCCAGCGCCAGCACCCGCCACTGGCGGCGCAGGACCGAGAGGATCCTGTCGACGTCGATGAACTTGAGATCGGCCAGCCGTGGGGCGTTCATGTCCGGGAAATTGCCTCGTTCAAGCATGGGCGCGTTTTCCCTCTGTTGCGTTATGGTCATCGATAACCGGATGATCGGGCGTGATCATGACGGCTTGACTTCGCCGTAGTGGACGGCCTGGCGGGCGCCGAAGATGCCGCTGATGACGCCCATGTGCAGCACGGCGCGCAGGAGGTTGCGGCGCCAGTGAACGGGTGAAAAGGCGGTGGCGGCGGTCATGACGATGCAATACCCGGCCTTTGCGGCGGCTACGCCGGCGTCCTTTAGGTTGGGGCCGCCGGCAACGGCCTTCAGGCGCATGCCGTGGGTCTGCCCGGCGCGCAGACGCCGGCTGACGAGCCAGCCCATGCCGGCTCGGTTGGCGGGCACGGGCTCATAGACGATGGCGCCCGGCGCCTCGACGATGGCGCCGCCGAGGTCGCTGAGGCGATAGAAGAAATCGGTATCCTCGCCGCCGGATCTGCCCAGCGCCGGGTCGAAGCGCAGGATGTTGGCGGGCGCTGACCAACGGATCAGCACGTTGCAGGTATAGCCGGTGCGGATGGCGCCGTTGACGATGACGGGCAGGGTGGAATGGAAATCGCCCTCGACCAGCCAGCCGGGGGAGGCGGGGGAGTAGACCGCGCGCACGGGGCCGAGCACGGCAGCGGCCCCGGACGCTTCGGCAGCTTCGAGCAGCTTTTCGAGCCATACGCGAGAGACGGTCTCGTCATCGTCGACGAAGGCGATGAATTCGGCGCTCGCTTCGTCGAGGCAGGCGTTGCGGGCGATGGAGATGTTGGCCGCGGGGCTGTGGAGATAGATGATCGGGAAGGGAAAGGTCTGGGCGATCCGCTCGACCAGTGGGCGGGCCGACGGCGTTTCGTCGTTGTCGGAGACGATCACGCGCACGTCGGTTTCGCCCACCTGCAGGGCGGCGATGGACGCCAGCGTTTCGGCCAGATGCGGCCGGCGGAAGGTGCAGATGCAGATATCGACGCTTCTTGCCATGCTCACGTCCTTGCTTTCCCGTCGCCCGTGAAGGTGCGCGCAACATGCAGCCAGAAGCCGGAAGACCAGGCGAGATGCATGATCATCGCGGCAACCCCGACGAGCGGCGCGCGGCTGAAGGGCAGCCCGTATTTGTCGAAGTGGCGGTAGGTGGCATAGGCGCCGAGCGCCAGGCACGCGATGCACCAGAGAACAAGCGGGACCAGCGCGCTCCAGTGGACGAAAGAGAGCAGGGCCAGCGCGACGGCCGGCAGGATGACGAGCGGCAGCATCTGGCGGACGCGCGGCACCATGCGGTGTTTCAGGATATTGCGGGCCCTCCCGCTGCCGTAGCCGAAGTACTGCTTGAAGAGCTTGGAGGGCGTCGAGCGCGGATAGTAGGTCATCACTGTCGCGGCGGTGAGCCAGATGCGGTAGCCGGCGCTGTTCAGGCGGTAATCAAGCTCGGCGTCCTCGTTGAACCGGAAGGTCTCGTCGTAACCGCCGACGGCGCGGTAGGCGGAAATGCGCATCAGCGCGTGATGCCCATGATCGACGAAGCGGCCGCCGAGCCCGGTGCGGTGGGCCGAGCCGCCGGTGCCGACGAGGGAGTTCTGGGCGGTGGCGACGGCGCGCTGGAACGTGCTCTCGCCGACGGTGATCATCGGCACGACGATGCTATCGACGCCGAGCTCCTGCGCTTCGCGAACCAGCGCGCGGCAATAATCCGGCGGATATTTACCGTGGGCATCGATGCGAACGACGTATTCGGCTTCATCGCCGAACTTTTCGACCGCCAGATTGATGGCGGCGCTCTGGATGCGCTTGGGATTGTCGATGAACGAGACGGATGCGTGTTGTTGCGCGTAACGGGCGGCGATGTCGCGGGTGCCGTCGGTGCTGCCACCGTCAGCGACGACGATCGAGGCGCCCATGGCTTCGGCCTCGACCATCAGCATGTCGAGAAGGCCGGCGATGTGGCGCGCTTCATTGAGCGTCGGCACGACGATCAGGCATCTAGAGTAAGTCTCGACGGGTGCGCTGGTTTCGCTCATGCGGCTTGCCTCACGGCCTCACTGGTGCCGGCGAGGGTTCTCAGCCGGTCGACGAATTCGACGCATTCGGCGGTGCCGAAGGCGAAATGGTTCTGGGGAACCGCGGCGACGGCCCCGGCCAGTTCGGCGATACGGGGCAGGGTGAGGCTGCCGAGGCGGGCGAGAAGCGTTTCCGCGCTGATGTCGGGCACGGTGACGCCAATCCCCTGCCGCTCGATGAAGGCGGCGGTCTCGGTGCCGGCGAGCGCGATGGGGACGGCGCCGTGCAGGCATCCCTCATAGATGCGGTTGGGCAGGAGCCACTGGGAATTGAGGCCTTCCTCGAAGAAGTCGATCGCCCAGGCCAGATGCACCTCGGAATAGATCGAGGCGAGATCCTGCGGATTGCGGTAAGGGCCCATGAAGCGCATGTGCGGCTGGGCCTCGACGAAGCCGTGGAAGTCGTCGAACTCGGTGAGAGCGGGCCGGCCGCGCAGGATCACCTCGACCTTGCCGTCCATGGCGTTAGCGAAGCTGGCGAGCGCCGCAAGGGACTTGCTGCAGCGCAGCGCCCCGAACCAGCCGATGCGGATGGGCCCGTCCGGCGCGGCATCCGGAGCCAGCGAAGGGTTCCGGCCGCGATCGCCGGTCTCGAAGAACACCTTGTTCTCGATGACGACGGCGGGCGGGGCGCCGTGGATGTCGAAATAATTGCGCAGGAACGCCGGCGAGCTGGTCACCAGCAACGAAGCGTCACGGGTCAGGTGCTGTTCGGCACCGCGCATGGCCCTGCCGACGAGGTCCTCGCGCAGGAGCAGGCGATGGATGTCGAGACATTCGTAGACGATGGGCGGCTGCGAAGGCCAGAAGGCGCGCAGCTTGCCGGCCAGCGGCAGCATCTCGAGGTTGCGCGCGATGATGACGTCGGGGGCGCCGATCGGTTGAAGGCGGCGTGTGATCGAACGATGCGCGCGCACGACCGCCATGATCCGCTGGGCAAAACGCGCATCGAACGTCTCGCCGAGCTCGACATAGTTGACGACGTCCAGGTCCGGCGGGGTAGTATCGGCGCGACGAAAGCCGGCAACGGCGACTTCAGCGCCGCCGGTACGCATCATGTCTATACGGCGCCCAACGGCGGGATCGGCCAGGTTGGGCACCAGGTAGAGCACTTTCGGCAATGTTGTTTCTCCTGTCCCGAGGGGCAGTCTTGGCAACTTGCGGCGGGGTTTTCAGCTCTTGCCCGCAATCGCTCGCGAACAGATCGGCTGCTCGCTTAAGCAGCTCAGTTTCCGGGCGCGCCGGCCCGCCAAAATGCAGGGTCGATGCGCGAGGGCGATCGCACGAGACGTCTGCCTGCAAGTAGGACGCGAGGAGCCTTAAGGGTCAATCCGGGATGTCGCGGGACAGGTTTGCGATATTCGCATAACTGCGGACCGGTTGAAGCTCACTTGCAACTGACTGGTGTTTCTGGAGATTTGGAAATCGTGGCCGAGGTGTGGCGCGTGAAGCGCCGGTGTTTTTCGTCTGATCGGGGCGGGGAATTTAGGCGGCATTGTGCCGATGCGCACCGATCTCCGGGCTGTCGCCGCCTGCACGACGGGAAGCTTCGGCGGATTGTCCGGTTAGCGTCCCGTGCCCTCGGAGGAGGCCGTCTCGGGCGCGAAGCGGCCGCGCTCGTCGGCTTCCATCAGTTCGTTGATGACATTGCGGATGTGGCGGGCCATGGCCTTGTAGGCGGCGTCGGGGTTGCGCAGGCGCAGGGCCGAGAGGATGGCGTGGTGGTCGCCGATCCAGAGCGGGCGCACGCTCTCGGCGTGGATGTGCTCATGGAGTTTCTTCCACATCACCGATTCGTCGCGCTGGGCCCACAGCGTCTCGATCATCGAGACGATGATGGCGTTGCCGGTCATCTTGGCGATGGTCATGTGGAAGTCGCGGTCGCCCTTTTCCTGGAGAAGGACGACGTTGGTCTCGCGCTCCATCTGGTGGATGCATTCTTCGAGCACCATGAGGTCGTAGCTGGTGGCGCGCTCGGCGGCGAGCGCGGCGGCGCTTGCTTCGATGGCGAGGCGCGCTTCCAGCAGTTCGAACGGGCCGGGACCGATATCGCTGTCCGGCAGGTCGAAGGAGACCTGGCTCACGCGCGCCGGCAGCACGACGATGCCGGCGCGGCCCTTGACCTCCACGATGCCGCGCATCTCGAGGGCGATAACCGCTTCGCGGATAACAGGCCGGCTGACGCCGAGCTCTTCGGCGAGCTCACGCTCGGAGGGCATGCGCCAGTTCCTGTTGCCGGCGTTCTGCTCGATCATGCGGGCGAGCTGGCGCGCGACGACCTGGTAGAGGCGTTGGTCCGACTGCAAACGCGGTAACGGTTCCTGTTGCACTCAGGCCTTCCTCTCCGGCGGCATGCGCCATGTCGTCGCGCGAGTATCCACTACGGCAGCCAGGAGCGATAGAGCGGGTGATCCGCAGTGATCGGCAGCGGCGTCGGCTGGCCGGTGCGCTGCGAATGGTAGGCAGCGGTGACGAGCTCGAGGGAATTACGCGCGTCCTGCAGGGTCACGGGCGGTTCGCCGCCCTCCACGATCGCCTGGTGGAAGAGCTCGAACTGACGGGTGTAGCCATCCTCCTTGACCACATAGTTGGCGAGGGCCGCGTCGATCCGCGCC
Source organism: Devosia geojensis (assembly GCF_000969415.1). GTDB lineage: Bacteria > Pseudomonadota > Alphaproteobacteria > Rhizobiales > Devosiaceae > Devosia > Devosia geojensis. Next base: position 19,707 of record NZ_JZEX01000055.1, read on the forward strand.
TGGTGTTCGGGTTCGCCGGCGGTGAACACCCACGGGTCGCGGCCCATGGTATAGGGCTCGAGGATGCTCTCGGCGACCATATCGGCAAAGCAGAAGCGTAGGCGCGAGATCTCCTTGCGCGAGCCGAGAGTCATGGAGAGGGAGGCGAGCGAACCGTTCTGCATCTTGACGGCGAGGGCCATGGTGTCCTCGACCTCGATCTTGTTCACCAGCGTCTCGCCATAGGCGAAGACCTCGGCGCAGGCGCCGTGGACGTAGTTGAGCATGTCATGGGCGTGGATGGCGTGGCCGAGGAGTCCGCCGCCCAGTTCGGTTGCCCATTTGCCGCGCCATGGCACCTCGTAATAAGCAGGGCCCCGCCACCAGTGGGTCTCGATGGTGGTGAGGAACGGGCGGCCGGTGAGGCCGAGCTCGATCAGCATCTTCAGCTTCTGCAGGCCCGTGCCGTAGCGGTACTGGAAGATCGGCATGAACTTGCGGTCGGTGCCGGCAACGATCCTCGCCATCTCGTCGACCTCGGCGATGGAGCCGAAGAGCGGCTTTTCGCAGGTGACGTGCTTGCCGGATTCGATCGCGCGGCGCGAAAGGTCGAAGTGCGAGTGCGGCGGGGTCGAGATGTCGATGATGTCGAGGTCGTCGCGGGCAAAGAGTGTCTCGACGTCCTGCGTGTATTCGGCGATGCCGTATTCGGCGACGAGCGCCTGGCCGCGGTCCTCATCGAGCGAACAGAGGACGGGCACCTCGTAGAGACTTTCGTTCCACTTGTAGCCGACGAGGTGCCGCTGGGCGATGCCCGCTCCGACGACGCCGACGCGCAGTTTCCTGGTCATTTGCTGGTTCCTTGGACGCTTAGTTCTTGGTGAGCACGGTCGCCTTGGCCTGCGCCTCGAGCGAGAGGCGGCAGACCTCGAAGACGTGGCGCTGGGTCATCGCCGTTTCCGTGCGGTTCTGCACGTCGTCGATGAACTGGGCGAAATAGTCGAGGGGTTCGTTGGAGCAGTCGATGTATTCGACGCCCGCCTTGTTGACGAGGAAGAGGTGGTCCTTGCCCTCGCGTCCGGCGATGTCGACGTATTTGCGCAGCTCGATATACCCCTCGGTACCGAGGATGGTCAGACGCCCGTCGCCCCAGGTGGGCAGGCCGTCGGGCGTGAACCAGTCGACGCGCACATACCCCGATCCCTTGTCGCTGCGCAGCAGCACCTCGCCGAAATCCTGGAATTCCGGCGCCTTGGACGTGCCGAAGTTCCCGACAGTGGAGGCGACCACCTCGCCTATCTCGGACCCGGTGTAGAACAGGAACTGATCGATCTGGTGCGAAGCGATGTCGACGATGATGCCGCCGAACGCATCGAGCTCCCAGAACCAGTCGGGCCGCGAGCTGCCGAGCCGGTGCGGCCCCATGCCCATTGTCTGCACGACCTTGCCGATAGCCCCGTCCTTGACCAGCTTGCCCGCCTTGACCGCCGAGCGCACGCACAGCCGCTCGGTAAAGCAGACCGAAAAGATGCGGCCGGTATCCTTGACCGTCGCTTCGAGTTCGGCGAGCTGGTCGAATGTCGTCGCGCCGGGCTTGTCGACCATCACGTCCTTGCCGGAGCGCATGGCGCGCAGCGCGATCCCCGCGCGGTCGCGCGGAATGGCGGCCGTGCAGATGACGTCGATGCTCGGATCGGCAAAGATTGCGTCGCGGTCGATTTGCGGTGCATCCGGGTAGGTCTGGGCGAAGGTATCAACCAAGCCCGGCACGGACGTCTGCGGGCAGTAGCCGACGAACTCGGCGCCTGCGCGGGTCAATCCCTTGACGTGGTCGAAGATGTGTCCGTGGTCGATCCCGACGACCGCAAATCTAAGCATCGCGAAGCTATCTCCTGTCGATTTTGTCTGGAAGCCGGCCCGATCAGGATGATGGGAAGGCGTGGAGTTTGGTCAAACCAGATTACGGGAGGACTGCAATGTCAAGAGAATTTGGCACCGCAATGTGACGGCTTTTCCCAGCCGATTTTGCCTCATGCACTTGATTTTGAGGGGAAATGCCGCCGCTGACAATTTTGCGTCTGAGGGAGGGTTGACAATCTGGTCTTACCAGAACACGGTTGCGCCCCTGGCGATAGGCCATGCGTGGCATACGTTCCGGGAGGAGGAAACTGATGCGTAGGATCATGAAAACGACGAGCGCGCTGGCGCTGATGGTGGCGGCGCTGCCGGTTACAACGGCGCTCGGGCAGGAAATCCGGGTGTGGGCGGGCGACACCGGCACGGGCGGCGTGCTCTTCGAGGAGATGGCCAAGTCCTTCGAGGAGGCCAACCCGGGCGTCGATGTCGTCGTCGAGGAGGTAAGCTACCAGACCATCGTCGAGAGCCTGCCGGTGCAGCTCGAGGCGGGCGAAGGGCCTGACATCGCCATCATCACCGACCTCGGCGGCCTCAGCCGCTTCTATCTCGACATCACCGAGTATGTGGACGCCGACTATTTCGAGCAGGAATGGGGCCAGACACTGCAATGGCTGCGGGGCGGCCAGCAGACCGACGCCATTTTCGGCATGCCGACGACGCTGACCGTCAACGGCGCCTATGTGAACCTGACCCTCTTCGAGCAGGCGGGCGTGCCCGTGCCGGAGGAGGGGGCGACCTGGGAAGAGTGGGCAGCGGCCGCCAAGCAGGTTGCCGAGGCGACCGGTACCGAGTTCGCCATGGAGATGGACCGCTCCGGCCACCGCTTTGCCAGCCTTGCCATAAGCTACGGGGCCGAGATGGTCGACGAGGAGGGCAGGCCGGTGATCGACGATGGGCTGCGCGCGGCCATCGAGCAGTTCGTTGCCTGGCATCAGGACGGCACCATGCCCATGGACTTGTGGGGCGCGGTGGGCGGCGCGACGCACCGTGAACTGTTCTCGGATTTCCTCAACGCCAATGTCGTCTTCTATTTCGGCGGCTCGTGGACGCTGAGGCAGATGGATACCGAGGTCGGCGACCTGTTCGATTGGGCAGTGGTGCCAACGCCGTGCGGACCGTCCTCCTGCACGGCAATGCCGGGCGGCGGGGCCATGACCGCCTTCGCTCACACCCAGCATCCGGAGCTGGCGGGCGCGCTGATCAATCACTATGCGCAGCCTGAAAACCTCGACCATTACATCTCGACCGAAGTCGAGATTCCGTCCGCGTCCTCGCAGATCGAGAACGGGGTGGAATATCCCGAGGCCTCAGAGCGGACGAGAGAGGCGCTCGCGACCTTCACCGCCCAGATCCCCAAGATGGCGGACGCGGCCTATCGCTTCCAGGGCTGGCGCTTCCAGCGGGCGATGATGAACTCGCTGACCACCCGCATCAGCCAGGTGCTCAACAACGAGCTCGATATCGATGCGGCGCTCACGCGCATCGAGGAAGACGTGAACCTCGCCATCGAAGCGGCCGGCGGCCAGTCGTAACGGCTTCGGGGCGGCCGCGCGTTGCGGCCGCCTCTCCAAACAAGACCGCAGGAGGAACCTCATGAGCGCAGGAACCCAGTTCGCGGCTGCGGCGGGCGCGGCGGTGGCGCTGCCGGCGCGGATCGTCGAACCCTTCATGTACGGGTTGCAGAGGCTTCTCGGCATCAAGCGGATGCCCTGGGTGTTCCTGGTGCCGAACCTCACCGCAGTGGTGCTCTTCGCGCTGCTGCCGGTCTTCATCAACATCTTCTATTCGGTCAGCGGCAGCGACCGGCTCTATCCGTGGGACAGGCCGGTGGTCGGCGGAGCGAACTACGCCACGCTCTTCGACTGCGACAATTTCCTCGATCCCTCGACCTGCTCGCGCGACCTCTTCTGGCGGGCGCTGGGCAATACCCTCGTCTTCGTGCCGGTGCAGGTGACGGCGATGATCGTCATCGCTCTTCTCACGGCCATCTGCCTCAATCGCGACATCCGCGGGCGCGGGTTCTTCCGCGGGATTTTCTTCTTTCCGGTGATGCTGTCGCCGGTCGTTGTGGCGCTGACCTGGCAGTGGATCCTGCAGCGCAACGGCGCCCTCAACGGCTTGATCTCGTCGGCCGGGCTGACGCCGGTCAACTGGCTGGTCTTTCCCAACACCGCCTTCTTCTGGTCGGTGTTCGTGACCGTTTGGGCGCATATGGGGTTCTACACGATCATCCTGCTCGCCGGGTTGCAGTCCATTCCGCGCGATGTCTACGAAGCGGCCAAGATGGACAGCGCCACGCCCTGGCGCGCCTTCACCCGCATCACGCTGCCGCTGTTGAAGCCCGTGCTGCTCGTCGTCTTCATCCTTGCGGTCATCCGCTCGGTGCAGACGTTCGACGAGCTTTACGTCCTGACCGGCGGCGGGCCGGGCTCGGCGACGATGCTGATGGTTCAGTACATCTACGAGGTCGGCTTTGCCGCCCAACCGCGCAATTTCGGTCTCGCCGCGGCGGCTTCACTGCTGCTGGGTGTTGCGCTCCTCATCTTCACGGCAATCCAGATGCGCATCTCGCGGGGAGGCAAGGATGACTGAGGCGAGCATGAGCAAGACCGATATGTCGATCTCGGATTTTCTGACCCGTCGCCGCCGGCGCGGACGGTTCGGCTGGACCGACGGGCTGACCTACGCCTACCTGCTGCTGGGCCTCGTAGTGATGTTCGCGCCGGTGCTCTGGGTTGTCATCTCCTCGTTGAAGACTCCGGCCAATCTCGCGGAATTCCCGCCGACGCTGCTGCCCTACTCGTCAGAGACCGTGGTGGTCGAAGGATTCGACCAGCCGCTGGCCCTTTTCGACGTCGTCGGGGAGGACGGGGAGACGCGCAGGCTCGCGCAGATCCGGCGGGTGGGCATACAGGCGCAGATGATCGATCCGGCCGACCCGGAGGCGGGTCGGGTCTTGGTGCCCGTGGAGACCGCAACGCCGGTGCGGCGCGTCTATCTCGCGTTCGAGAACTACACCAATCTCCTTGCCAGCTCGGGCAACGACCTCTGGCGATACGTCTTCAACAGCCTGTTCATCACGGTGGTGGCGACCCTCATCACGCTGGTGATGAACTCCATGGCGGCGTTCGCGCTCTCCAAGTACCGCTTCCGCGGCTCGAACGTGGCGCTGGTCTCGATCCTCGCCACCCTGATGATCCCGGCGACCGTGGTGCTGGTGCCGACCTACATGATCGTCGCGCAGCTCGGGCTCGTCGGCAACCTCTGGGGGGTGATCCTGCCGACGGTGGCGACGCCCACCGGCGTGTTCCTTCTGCGCCAGTACATGCTGACTATCCCCGACGAACTGGTCGAGGCGGCGCGCATGGATCATGCCAGCGAGTGGCGAATCTTCTGGAAGATCATCCTGCCGCTCTCCTCGCCGGCCCTGGCGGTGGTGGCGATCTTCTCGATCCTGTCGCGCTGGAACGACTTCCTGCTGCCGCTCGTCGTGCTGACGCGGCGCGAGTCCTACACGCTGCAACTGGCGCTCGCCTCGTTCCAGACCGAGTACGGCATCCGCTACGAGATCCTGCTCGCCATGACGACGCTGACGGCCTTGCCGCTCGCCTGCGCCTTCATCTTCCTCCAGCGCTACATCACCACCGGCATCGCCTCGACGGGCATCAAATAGAGTTCAACGACATGGCCAGTCTCACCCTCGAGAACATCAAGAAATCCTTTGGGGCGGTCGACGTCATTCCCGGCGTCGACCTCAAGATCGATGACGGCGAGTTCGTCGTCTTCGTCGGGCCCTCGGGGTGCGGGAAGTCGACGCTGCTGCGCCTTATCGCCGGGCTCGAGGACGTGACGGACGGGGATATCCGGATCGACGCCGACAGCGTCGCCCATACGCCCGCCGCCGACCGGGGTGTGGCGATGGTCTTCCAGTCCTATGCGCTCTACCCGCACATGACCGTGCGCGAGAACCTCTCCTTCGGGCTCGAGAACATCCGCATGGCCAAACCCGAGATCTCGCGGCGGGTTTCGGAGGCGGCGCGGCTGTTGCAGATCGAGCAGCTGCTGGAGCGGCGCCCGAAGCAGCTTTCCGGCGGGCAGCGCCAGCGCGTCGCCATCGGGCGGGCGATCACGCGCGACCCGAAGATATTTCTTTTCGACGAGCCGCTCTCCAATCTCGATGCGGAACTGCGCGTGCTGATGCGCGTCGAGATCACCAAGCTGCATGAGCGGCTCGGCAACACCATGATCTATGTGACGCACGACCAGATCGAGGCCATGACGATGGCCGACAAGATCGTGGTGCTGAGGAAGGGCGTGATCGAGCAGGTGGGGGCGCCCCTCGAGCTCTACAACCATCCCAAGAACCTCTTCGTCGCCGGTTTTATCGGCTCCCCGCGTATGAACTTCGTCGAGGGGCGGATCGATGCCGTGGGTGAGGGAGCCGTTACATTCGCGGCCGACGGGTTGCCGCCGTTGGTGCTCGAGGGGGCCATCGAAGGCGCGAATATCGGCGCGGCGGTGACGCTCGGGGTGCGGCCCGAGGACTTCCTCGTCACCGACAAGGGCTGGCCGGCGACGGTCAGCGTTGCCGAGCAGTATGGTGCGAGCAGCTACCTGCATTGCGCATTGCCGGGAGATCGTCCGGTGCTGATCCACGAGCCCGGGCAGAGCAAGGCGGGCCGCGGCGATGTCATCCATGTTGCCCCGCCTGCCGGGCGCTGGCACCTGTTCGACGCCGACGGGCTCGCTTTGCGCAAGGCCTGATCGCCATGATTGAAACCTGGCGCTGGTTCGGCCCGCGCGATGTCACCACGATCGCTAATGTGATGCAGACGGGCGCGCAGGGCATCGTCTCGGCGCTCCATCATCTGCCGGACGGGGCCGTCTGGACGGCCGGGGAAATCGGCAAGCGCCAGGAGCAGGTCCGGTTCACCGCCGAGGAGCGGGCTTCGGGGCTCGAATGGCTGGTGGTCGAGAGCCTGCCGGTTTCCGAGGACATCAAGCGGCAGACCGGCGAGTGGAAGGCCCATCTGGCCCACTATCGGCAGAGCCTCGAAAACCTCGCGGCTGCGGGCATCGAGACTGTCTGCTACAACTTCATGCCGGTCATCGACTGGACGCGCACGCAGCTCGCCTGGCAGGTGCCGCATGGCGGCTACTGCATGCGGTTCGACGCCGTCGATTTCGCCGTGTTCGATATTCACCTGCTGAAGCGCAAAGGCGCGCTGGGGGACGTGCCGCCGGAAGTCGCAGAGGCGGCTGATCGCCGGCACCGGGACATGAGCGAGGCGGAGAAGGCGGCGATTGCCGCGAGCGTCCTTGCGGGGCTGCCGGGAGCGGCGGACGTGCTCTCGCTCGATACGGTGCAATTCCATCTCGACAAGTATGGCGAGATCGACGCGGAGCGGCTGCGCCGGCATCTCTTTGCCTTCCTCGAGGAGGTGGTGCCGACGGCCGAGCGGCTGGGACTGCGGCTCTGCTGCCACCCGGACGATCCGCCGTTCCCGCTGATGGGTCTGCCGAGGATCATGTCGACAGAGGCAGACTACAGGGTCGTGCTCGACCATATCCCGTCGCCCGCCAACGGCATGACGCTTTGCTCGGGAGCGCTCGGCGCGCGGCCGGACAACGATCTGCCGGGCATCATGCGCCGGTTGGGGGGCCGGGTGCATTTCATCCATTTGCGCAACGTCAAGCTCGAAGGCCGCGAAGTCGGTTCCTCGTTCTACGAGTGCGAGCACCTGGAGGGCAGCGTCGACATGGCGGCGCTGGTCGATGCCATTGTCGATGAGGAGCGGCGGCGTAAGGCCGAAGGGCGCCCCGACCATTCCATCCCCATGCGTCCGGACCATGGGCAGGACATCCTCGACGACATCGGGCGCGGCGCGCAGCCGGGATATCCGCTCATCGGACGGCTGAAGGGCCTGGCGGAGTTGCGCGGGCTCTTCCGGGCGACCGAGAGATTCAAGGACGTACCGGCGTAACCGCCATAGCCACGTTCGCGCGATGCGATATTATGCCGGCGCCCGAAGGGGAGGCCAGCATGCGCAAGCGGACCGTTCTTCTCACCCTCGCAGCCATCGTGCTCGTGGCGCTCGTCGCCACGCCCATCCTGCTGGCGCCGGGCGAGGCGGCGACGCAGGCCGAGCCCGCTCCACCCGTCGATGAAGCCGAGCAGGCGCAGATCATCGCGGCGATGGCGCCACCCAAGCGCGAGCGGCCGGTGATCGCGATTGCAACGTTCAATCCGGGAACGGAAGTCTCGGATTTCCTCTCGGCCTATGGCGTGCTCGCGCGGTCCGGCGTCGCCGAGGTGACGGTGGTGGCCGAGAAGGACGAGCGGGTGCGGCTTTATCCCAGCCTCTCCATCGATCCGCAGGAGACGATGGCGGCATTCGACGCGCGTTATCCGGAGGGCGCCGACTACGTCGTCGTGCCGGCGATGGACCCGGGCGCGGACCCCTTCATCGCCGAGTGGATCGTCGCGCAGCACGAGAAGGGCGCCAAGATCATCTCGATCTGCAACGGCTCGCGCATGATCGGCACGGCGGGCCTGCTCGATGGACGGCGGGCGACCGGCCACTGGAGCGCGGCCAAGGAACTGCGCGACAAGTACCCGACCATGGAATGGGTGCCGGACCGGCGCTACGTGATCGACGATGGGGTCGCGACCTCGACGGGCATCACCGCCAACATCCCGATCATGATCGCGCTGGTCGAAGCCATCGGCGGACGGGAGGCGGCCGAGCGGGTGGCGGGGGAGCTCGGCGTGGCCAACTGGGACGCACGGCATAACTCGTCGGCGTTCGGCCTCAACCTGGAGCATATGAAGACGTTCGTGCGTAACAATGTCAGTTTCTGGCGGCAGGAGAAGGTGGGCATTCCGCTCGAAGACGGCGTCGACGAAGTGGCACTGGGCTTCCTGGTCGATGCCTATTCGCGCACCGAGCTTGCCAGTGTGGTGGCGGTCTCGGCCGGCGGCGAACCGGTGCGCAGCCTCGGCGGCCTCACGATCTATCCGGATGCCGCCGCGGAGACTGCGAATGTCGACGAGATGCTCGACGCTCCGCCCTCCGAAGCGCCCGCAGCGCTCCTCGAAGCCGAGTTGCCGCGCATCGCCGAACGCTACGACCGGCAGACGGCCGGGATCGTCGCGCTGGTGATGGAATATCCATGGACGGCGGGGCAGGCCAGCCGGTAAGCCCGGCTATTTTGCCTTCATATCTTTACTTTGGAAATATTGGTGGGCCCACCAGGACTCGAACCTGGAACCAGACCGTTATGAGCGGTCGGCTCTAACCATTGAGCTATAGGCCCATCGTTCGCCTCCATAGCAGGATGATGCCGATGCGCAAAGGGGCCAAGGGTGCACCGAACGGGGTTGCCGGCCGTTTTGTCCCTGTCATATCACTCTGCCATGCGCCCCCACGGGCACCAACGCGGAGACAGGTATGACGGCGGGAAGCCTCAAGTTCGGCACGAGCGGATTGCGCGGGCTGGTCACGGATCTTCAGGGCGAGGCGGCCCGGCGGTATACGGCGGCGTTCCTCGCGCATCTGGCGGAGACGGGCGCGACCGGCAGCGGGCGCGTCTATATCGGGCGCGACATGCGCCCGAGCAGCCCTGCCATCGTCGCCGACTGCGCGGCCGCCATCGCGGCAGCGGGGCTGGAGCCGGTCGACTGCGGGGTGCTGCCGACGCCGGCGCTGGCGCTCCATGCCATGGCAGGGAAGGGCGCGGCGATCATGGTCACCGGCAGCCATATTCCGGCGGACCGCAATGGGCTGAAGTTCTATCTGCCGACCGGTGAGATCGGGAAGGCCGACGAGGCCGGCATCACCGCCGCGCTTGCCGGGGCGAAGGCCACGGAAGGCGAGGGGCGGGCACAGGACGAATCGCAGGCGGCGGCGCAGCGTTATTTCGAGCGTTATGCGGGGCTGCTGCCGGCGGAGGCGCTCGCCGGATGGCGCGTCGGCGTCTTCGAGCATTCGACGGTAGCGCGTGCGGTTCTGGCGGACGTCCTCGCTGCGTTCGGCGCCGAGGTGGTGCCGCTGGGGCGCGTGGAGGGGTTCGTGGCGGTCGATACGGAAGCCTTCAACGACGCAGTCTTTGCGCCGCTCGCCGGGTGGGTGCGCGAGCGCGGGCTCGATGCGATCGTCTCGGCGGACGGTGACGGCGACCGGCCGCTGGTGATGGATGGGCAGGGGCAGTTCGTGCGCGGCGACGTGCTGGGGCTGCTGACGGCGCGGTTCCTAGGGGCGGACGCGGTGGTGACGCCGGTGACCTCCAACTCGGCCATAGAGCGCACCGGGTATTTCGATGAGGTGCGGCGCACGCGGGTCGGTTCGCCCTTCGTGATCGCCGGGATGGAAGAGGCGCTGGCGGCAGGGGCGCGGAGGGTGGTCGGGTTCGAGGCGAATGGCGGAACGCTGCTGGGAAGCGACGTTGCCGTTGAGGGCGCGAGCCTCCCGGCGTTGCCGACGCGGGATGCGGTTCTGCCGATCCTTGCCGTTTTGGCGCTGAGTTCGGCGGAGGGGGTAAGCGTTGCCGACCTCGTCGCGGCCCTGCCGGTGCGACCGGCGCTCAGCGATCGGCTCGAGCACGTGGCGCAGGAGAGGACGGCGATGCTGCTCCGGCGGCTGCGGGAGGAACCGGGTTTCGCCGACGGTTTCTTCGCCGAGCAGGGGCGGATCGAACGGGTTTCGGAGATAGACGGACTGCAGTTCATCCTCGCGAGCGGTGACATGGTGCACTATCGGCCTTCGGGAAATGCACCCGAGATGCGCTGCTATGTCGAGGGCACGACGCCCGGACGCGCGGCGGAGCTGCTGGCCTGGGGGCTCAAGGTCGCAGAGGCGGCGGTTCGTTCGTAGCTCAGTGCTGCCAGACGACGAGACCGGCGGCGGTGGCCATCATGGCGCCGGCGGTCTTGTTGAGGCGGCCGAGGGCGCGGGGGCTCTTGAGCATCTCGCGCGCCGTTGCGGCCAGCCATGCATAGCCGCAGCCGATGGCGAGGAGTACGACCACCACGATCGCGGTCAGTTCGGCGAAGGCGACCGGGTTCATCCGGTCGAGCGGGATGACCGTCGGCAGGATGGCGAGGTAGAAGACGATGGTCTTGGGGTTGCCGAGGGTCAGCGAGAGGCCGGCAAGGAAGGTCTTCCAGCCGGGCTCGCTCTTGGGCTTCAGGCGCTCCGAGCCCGGCCGCGCCGTCCAGAACTGCCAGGCGATGTAGAGCAGGTACGCCGCGCCCGCCCAGCGGATGATGGTGAACACCGGCCCGAAATGGGTGGCGATGGCTGCAAGGCCGAAGACCACGAAGACGAAGTAGACGAGGTCGCCGGCAAGGATGCCGAGCACCATCGGGAACGCGCCCTTGAACCCGCCGCCCAGCGCCCGCGCGACGACGGCGGCGACACCCGGCCCCGGCACCAGCACGGCGATGGCGTAGGCGACGGTGAAGGTGGCGAGGGTGAAGAGGTCCATGGCGAGGTACTCGAATGGCGGGCGGCGAGAATAGCTCTTCCGGCGGACGATGGGTAGTGGGACCGAGGCGAGACACCCCCCTCCCAACCTCCCCCGCAAGGGGGGAGGTGCCGCATCGTGCTCGTGGCACCATCTTGCCCAATCCACCGCACCAGCACCTCCCCCCTTGCGGGGGAGGTTGGGAGGGGGGATGCATCGACCAGCCGCACATGGCCGGCCCCTTCCTACGGCAGCCGGGCCAGCCGCTCGGTCAGCAGGGCGTAGAACCCGTCGGCGTCGGCCGAGCGCAGGAAGTTGACGTTCCTCGGGCGGTCGGTGACGTGCCAGTAGTCGGCGACGGTCATGCCGACGGTCAATTCGCTCGCGGTCTCGATGGCGACGTTGCACTGGCGGCCCTTGAAGAGCTCGGGCCGCAGCAGCCAGGCGATGACGGTCGGGTCGTGGAGCGGCGCGCCGTCGGAGCCGTATTTGGCGAGGTCGAAGCGTTCGGAAAAGGCGAGCATCTGCGCGACGGCCTCGCCGCTGCGGTTGCCGATTGCGGCAATGGCGGCAAGGCGTTCCCTGGTCGTCAGCACCTGGTGGGTGACGTCGAGCGGCAGCATGGTGATCGGCGCACCGCAGCGCAGGACGATGTCGGCCGCTTCCGGGTCGACATAGATGTTGAACTCGGCCGTCGGCGTGATGTTGCCGACCTCGAAATAAGCCCCACCCATCATGACGATCTCGGCGATGCGGGGGGCGATGCGCGGCTCCTTGACGAGCGCCATGGCGATGTTGGTCAGGGGGCCGAGCGTGCAGAGGGTGATGGCGCCGGGCTCGGCCGCCATCAGGGTTTCGACGATGAAATCGACGCCGTGCTGCGGCTGGAGGGCGATCTTCGGGGCGGGCAGGTCCGGGCCGTCGAGGCCGGTCTGGCCGTGGACGTGCTCGGCGGTGACGAGGGTGCGCCGCATCGGCCGGGCGCAGCCGGCGTGAACGGGCACATCGGTGCGGCCGGAAAGCTCGACCACCTTGAGGGCGTTGCCGGCGTTGCGCTCGAGCCCGACATTGCCGGCGACGGCGACGATGCTCAGCACCTCGAGCTCCTGCGGCGAGGCGAGGGCGAGAAGGATGGCGACGGCGTCGTCCTGGCCGGGATCGGTATCGATGATGATCTTGCGGGGCATGGCGGATCCTGCGATTCGATGGCGGGCGGACAGTAGCGTCCGAAGCGGAGGCGGGCCAGCGGGCGTGCACGGAAACCCCGCCCGGCCATGGTGGCCTCGCGGTTGCTCCAGTGACGCGGCATGCGGCGGCGATTGCCTCATGCAAATTTTAGAACGGAGGCTTTCGCCGCCGCATGCGGTGGGTTTTCCGATCCATGGGGACGCGTTTGTCTTCGAGCGATGTATCCCCCGGCTCCGGATCGGAGCACGGGACACCTCGCCCGGCGTCAAGACCGCCCTACGGGCCCAGGGCCGGACGACTCCAGCCCCTCCCACCTGCCCTTACCACAGACCGTTCGTCGCGACCTCGCGTTCTCGTGGCGGGTGAGAGGAGTATGGGGCAGGTGGAGGGGGGCGGGGATAAGTTTCTGGTTCAGTTGCAACATCAAGGGG
>NZ_JZEX01000056.1 GCF_000969415.1 Devosia geojensis
CCCCTCAAGGGGGAGAGGAGCCACCGTTTCGTGCCCTCTTGCCCCCTACCCGCTCACGTACGTGCGCACCACGCGTCCTTCGCGCTGCAGCACGATCTCCCAGGTGCGCACGCGCTGCGAGGCGGTTCGGGCGAACGTGCGGGCATCCGTCATCTCGGCCCCGTTGAGGCTGAGGATGACATCCCCGGTCGCCAGCCCCATGGCCTCGGCGGGCGACCCCTCTTCGATCGCGGTGATGACGATGCCGCGCGCGTCGAACGGCAGGCCTTGCTCCTGCGCCAGCGCGGGCGCGAGCTCCTGTCCGGTGGCACCCGCGAAGCGCGTGTTCCCGGTGATGCGGGCGATCTGGCTTTCGTCGGGTTGCGGCGGCGCCTCGACCGGCAGCACCGCCTCGAAGCTCTGACCGCCGCGAGATACCGTAAGTCGGGCTTCCGTCCCCAACTGTCGGGTAGCGAGGCGGAAATTGAAGGCGCTGGGATCTTCCACGATCGTGCCATCGATGGCCGTAACGACATCACCGGACCGCAGCCCCGCGCGCTCGGCCGGGCCGCCGGGCGCGACGTCGGTGATCATCGCGCCGCTTGGTGAGGCAAGCTGCAGGCTGTTGGCGATGTCGGCGCTGACCGCCTGCGTCTTGGCGCCGAACCAGGGCCGCACGATCTCGCCGCCCGCCAGCCCCGCTTGCGCGACGACCGCCGCCATGTTGGATGGAATGGCGAAACCGATGCCGACCGATCCGCCGGTGCGCGAATAGATCGCCGTGTTGATGCCGACGAGCCGGCCGTTGAGGTCGACCAGCGCTCCGCCGGAATTGCCCGGATTGATCGCGGCATCGGTCTGAATGAAGAACTCGTAATCGCTGGCTTCCACCCCGGTGCGGGCGAGCGCCGAGACGATGCCGCTGGTTACCGTCTGGCCGACGCCGAACGGATTGCCGATGGCGAGCACCAGATCGCCCACCTGCAACTGGTCGGAATCGGCAAAGGTCAGCGCCGGCAGATCGACGCCGTCGGAATCGCGGATGCGCAGGACCGAGAGATCGGTATCCGGATCGTCGAGCACGAGATCGACGGCGAACTCGCGCCGGTCGGCAAGCGCGATGCGGATATCGGTCGCGCCGGAGACCACATGGCTGTTGGTGAGGATGAGGCCGGACGGATCGACGATGACGCCCGAGCCGAGCGCGCGCGATTCCCGCGGGCGGCTCTGGAAGAACGGCGAATTCTGCCCGAAAAAGCGCTGGAAGAACGGATCGTTGGCGAAGGGCGAGACCGCCCGCTCCTCGACGCGCGTCGCATAGACGTTGACGACCGAGGGCGCCACCTGCCGCACGACGGGCGCAAAGCTCAGCTGCACCTGCTCCTGAGATTGCGGCACCTGCCGCTCGGCCTGCGCCACCTCGATACGCGCCGGCGCCTGGAGGGCGGTCGGCGGAGCCTGCCCGCCCTCCGGTCTACCTACCGCCGCCCAGGCGACGGCGCCGAGCAAACCCAAGCCCGCAAGGGCAAGAACGCTTTTCTGCAACAGGGTCATGTTCTTGTTTCCGTTCACGAATCCGCAATCGCCCTCACACTCGCCGGAGCGAGCAGAAAGACCCGGAATCTGTCGCCATTAAGGTGTCACAGCGATCGAGAGAAATAGGGGCAAAATATCGTTTGCGTAGAGGGCCTTTGATCCCTATATGCAGCGCTCGTTTTGGCCCCCCTCACGCCCCGAAAGGCAACACGTCCAATGACTGAGCCGACCATCGTCTATCCGAACACCTCGGCCCTCATCGCCGCCGAAGCGCCGGATTACCCGAGCTTTCTCTATTCGGAGCGCGAGCTGAGGAAGGCCGTCAAGGTCTTCAAGAAGGGCTTCAACGGGCTACTGACCTACGCGGTCAAGTGCAACCCCTCGCCCCACATCATCGCCAAGCTCCACGAGGAAGGGCTGAAGGCCTTCGACGTCGCCTCCAACACCGAGATGGCGCTGGTGCGCGATCACGCCCCGGGCGCGGCTATGCACTACAACAATCCGATCAAGAACCGTCGCGAGATCGAGCGCGCCTATGAAGAATTCGGCGTGCGCTCCTTCACCATCGACCATCCTCAACAGCTCGACCAGCTGGCCGCCGTGGTCTCGCCCTCGCGCGACGTCGAGGTCACGACCCGCTTCAAGGCCGGCAAGGCAATGAAGTCCTACGACTTCGGCACCAAGTTCGGCGTCATGGAACAGGGCGCCGTCGAGATCGCTTCGATGGTCGAGCAGATGGGCTACACCGCCAGCCTCTGCTTCCACGTCGGCAGCCAGTGCGAGGACGCCTATGCCTATGAGCGGCACATCGCGGCCGCCGCGCGGATCGTCGAAGAGTCCGGCATCGAATTGAAGCGCCTCAACGTCGGCGGCGGCTTCCCCGCCCCCTACCCGACCAGCGTCGCTCCGCCGATGGACTACTATTTCGAGACGATTGCCGAGGCCGTCGATGCGAACTTCGGTTCGTCCAAGCCCGAGCTCATCGTCGAGCCCGGCCGCGCGCTCGTCACCTCCTCGACCTCGCTGCTGCTGCGCGTCAAGCACCAGCGCGGCGGGCTCTCGATCTACCTCAACGACGGCGCCTACGGCTCGCTGATGGAAGTCAAGTTCATGGACTTCACCCCGCCGGTGCGGGTCTGGCGCGGGGCGCGGCTCCATACCGAGGACGAGGCCGCGGGCTTCACCATCTTCGGCCCCACCTGCGACAGCTACGACGTGCTGCCGCAGACCTTCATGCTGCCCGTCGACATCGACGAGGACGACTGGATCGAATTCGGCCTGATGGGCGCCTACACCCAGGCCTCCCTCACCCCGTTCAACGGCTTCGACCGTCGCGACTGGTATCAGGTCGACGAGATCTATACCGGCAAGGACGTGCAGCCGGAGTAATGGGCGCATACGCATCGGCCTCACCCCCGGCTGTCACCCCGGCGAAAGCCGGGGCCCAGTAAACGGCGCCTAAGCGGCTTGCGCACAGCGCCCACCCTTCCACCGGGTGGAAGTACCGCGGCGAGCCCACCTGGCCGGTGTGTACTGGGTCCCGGCTTTCGCCGGGATGCGGTGGGAATAAGCGAGCATTGCGCCAACTCCGCCGTGGGTCGGGTGTGTCCGCAGGCGCTGCCCCTTGACAACGCCCGCTGGCTGCGGCATTGCGCGCGTCCCTCGCGCATTCCCCTAGACCGGTGTCTCCCATGCTGCCCCTCGCTGCCCTCGGCAAGCGGATCGTGATTCTGGGTCCGTCCAATGCCGGCAAGTCGACCCTGGTGGTCGCCATCGCGAACCGCCTCGACATACCCGTCTTCCATCTCGACCAGTTCCGCCATCTGCCGAACACCGACTGGCAGGTGCGTCCCGACGACGAGTTCGCCGCCCTGCACGACGCCGCCATTCTCGGCGAGAGCTGGGTGATGGAGGGGAACTATTCCCGCCTGATGCCGCAGCGCTTCGCCCGCGCGACCGGCGGAATCCTCGTCACCTCGAACCACTGGCTGCGCTTCGGCCGCTATCTGAAGCGCACTCTGATCAATCGCAAGGATCGCGCCGGGCACCTCGAGGGCACCAAGGACAGCATCAAGTGGAGCATGATCGAGTGGGTCCTGATCAAGACCCGCAACAGCCACGTGAAATACGGCCGCGTACTTCGCGAGTCCGGTCTGCCGGCCATCGAGTGCCACACGGCCAAGGCGCTGAACGATCTCTACGAGGCCTGGGATTTGCCGGTGCCGCATTGATTGAACGCGGCACCGGTTGGTTTGCTAGGCCACTGCCGTCCGCCGCCGCCTGAGCAACGCCAGCGCGACCAGCACCAGCGGCGCCATCAACCCGCAATAGCCGACGAGCGGCCAGAGCGTGTCGCCGCGCAGCATCACGACCATCAACGTGCCGGCGACGCCGACGAACAGGCTCTGGATGGCGAAGTAGAGCGCGACCGCCGTTCCGGCAGTCTCCCCGAACTCGGCGAGCGCGCCGTTGGCGGTGACCGAGACGGCAAAGACGATGCCGACGGCGACGAGCCACATGGGCAGGATCACCGTCCACATCGACGGCTCGAGGAAGGCCTCGCAGAGCCCCAGAACGATGGCTCCGACGACGAGCAACGCCATCCCGCGGGCAAGGCTGCCCGGAATGCCCCACTTGCCGACGAACCGCTTGGCAAAGCGCGTGGTGACGATCATCACGATCGCGACGGTCGCGAAGGCGAAGCTGAACACCGTCTCCGAGAGCCCTGCCCGTTCGATGAGGATGCGCGGCGCCGTCGAGAAGAAGACGAAGAACGTCCCCATCGCGGCGGCAAAGCCGAGCGTATAGGTCCAGAAGGCGGGACTGGTGAGGATCGGGCCGAAGGCACGCTTGCCGGCAGGCGTCGGCACCCGCGTTTCGCGCCAGCGCAAGGTGGCGTTGGCCGTGGCGGCGAGCGCAAGTCCGCCGAGGACGAGGAAGATCGCCGGCCAGCCGAGGCTGTCGGCGATCAGCGCGCCCGCGATCGGCCCGAGCGCCGGCACGAACGCGAGGATCGAGCCGAAGAGGCCGTAGATGACCGCCCCCTCGGGCCGCTCCGCATAGACGTCGCGCACCGTGGCGAAGGTCGCGACCATCGCCGCCGAAGCGCCCGCCGCCTGCAACACGCGCAGCGCGACGAAGAGCCCGGCCGATGTCGTCGCCGCCATGGCGAGTGACGTTCCGGCAAAGAGCAGCGCCCCGCCGATCAGCACCGGCCGCCGTCCGAAACGATCGGAAAGCGGCCCGAAGACGAGCTGGCCGAGGCCGAGCACGACCATGTAGAGGCTCAGCGTCAGTTGCACCACGGCCGGTGACGTATCGAGGATCGCCGGCATCGCCGGAACGATGGGCAGGTAGATGTCCATGGCGAGGGACGCCAGGACGTCGAACGGAGCCATCAGCAGCAGCGCGGCCGCAAGGGAATGGCCCCAGGCTTGGGGTTTTGTAGGCATGAGTGAACACCCGCACGAAATGTGAAAGAACATTCGGCGGCGATCTGCCTGAGATGCTGTGATCTGGAGGTTGACCGGGCAGACAGCCGCAACGACGAGAACAGTCGCTGCGGCTTACCTGTCTGCTTTGGCGAGGCTACCCATGGTCATTTACTCCGTTCGCCCGACTTGGCGGGAGCGCGGATGTAGCAGGGTTGGGGAATGGTGGCAAGATCGGAGCTTGCTTCAGGCGCCTTGGCCAAGGCTTGGTGAACCCCCCTCCCATCCTCCCCCGCAAGGGGGGAGGTGCCGCATTGTGCATGGGGCATGATGGTGCCAAGCTCACAGGTCCAGCACCTCCCCCCTTGCGGGGGAGGATGGGAGGGGGGTGATGCCGCGGACATCCAGCTCTCACCTAAACAAAAACGGCCGCGGGTTGCCCCACGGCCGTTGAACTGGTGGCGAACCGGCTGTGGCTTACGCCGCGACCGACTCGTCTTCCTCGTCGCGCACCTGCACCGGGCCGCTGTCCTGGCCGCGGGCGTTGACGTCGCGGTCGACGAACTCGATGACGGCCATCGGCGCGTTGTCGCCGTAGCGGAAGCCGGCCTTCATGATCCGCAGGTACCCGCCCTGGCGATCGGCATAACGGGGCCCGAGAACCTCGAACAGCTTCTTGACCTGGTCCTCGTCACGGATCTGGGCGATCGCCTGGCGGCGGGCGTGCAGGTCGCCGCGCTTGCCCAGCGTGACGAGCTTCTCGACGATCGGACGCAGATCCTTGGCCTTGGGAAGCGTGGTCACGATCTGCTCGTGCTTGATGAGGGCGGCCGACATGTTGGCGAACATCGCCTTGCGATGGCTCGCCGTCCGGCTCAGCTTGCGGCCCCTAGTGGCGTGGCGCATGGTGTGTCTCCTTTAACAGTGCCGCGCGAGATCAGTAGTGATCTTCGTAGCGCTTGGCGAGGTCGTCGATGTTCTCGGGCGGCCAGTTGGCCACGTCCATCCCGAGGTGGAGGCCCATCTGCGCGAGGACTTCCTTGATTTCGTTGAGCGACTTGCGCCCGAAATTCGGCGTGCGCAGCATCTCGGCTTCCGTCTTCTGGATGAGGTCGCCGATATAGACGATGTTGTCGTTCTTGAGGCAGTTGGCCGAACGCACCGAAAGCTCGAGCTCGTCCACCTTCTTGAGCAGCGCCGGATTGAAGGCCAGCTCGGGGACGGCGTCCGCGGCCTTCTCCTTGGTCGGCTCCTCGAAGTTGACGAAGACGGCCAGTTGGTCCTGCAGGATGCGGGCGGCATAGGCCACCGAATCCTCGGGGCTGATCGCGCCGTTGGTCTCGACCTGCAGCGTCAGCTTGTCCTTGTCGAGGCTCTCGCCCGCGCGGGTCGCATCGACCTTGTAGGAGACACGCCTGACCGGCGAGAAGAGCGAGTCGACGGGGATGTAACCGATCGGCGCATCCTCGGGACGGTTCTTGTCGGCCGACACATAGCCCTTGCCGGTGTTGACGGTGAACTCGATGTTGATCTCGGCGCCATCGTCGAGATGGCAGATCACGAGCTCGGGGTTGAGGACCTCGATGTCGCCGGTGACCTTGATGTCGCCGGCGCTCACCGCGCCCGGGCCCTGCTTGGAGAGCGTGAGGCGCTTCGGGCCCTCGGCTTCCATCTTGAGCGCGATCTCCTTGACGTTGAGCACGAGGTCGGTAATGTCCTCGCGCACGCCCGGCAACGAGGAGAACTCGTGCAGGATGCCGTCGATCTGGATCGCGGTGATCGCCGCGCCCTGCAGGGACGACAGCAGCACACGACGCAGAGCATTGCCCAGGGTCAGCCCATAACCGCGCTCAAGCGGCTCGGCGATTACCGAAGCCACGCGCGCGTTGTCGCCCGAAACAATCTCCAGCTTGGTCGGCTTGATCAGTTCTTGCCAGTTCCTCTGGATCGTCACGGTAATTTCCTTTCAAAAGCGCGGCCCTGCCCGGCCGCTCGGCCGCAAACGCAATGGAAACTCCCGGTTCGCTCGCAAACCGGGAGTCCTTCAGCAACGTCGGTCTAGACGCGGCGCCGCTTGCGCGGGCGGCAGCCATTGTGCGGAATGGCGGTGACGTCACGGATCGAGGTGACGTTGAAGCCTGCAGCCTGGAGGGCACGCAGGGCGGACTCACGCCCCGAGCCGGGCCCGCGCACTTCGACCTCGAGGGTCTTCATGCCGTGCTCCTGCGCCTTGCGGGCGGCATCTTCAGCGGCGACCTGCGCCGCATAAGGGGTCGACTTGCGCGAACCCTTGAAGCCCATGACGCCGGCGGACGACCACGAAATCGTGTTGCCCTGCATGTCGGCGATGGTGATCATCGTGTTGTTGAAGGATGCATTCACGTGGGCGACGCCCGACGTGATGTTCTTGCGCTCCTTGCGGCGGATGCGCGTCGTTTCAGCTTTGGCCATTCATATCCTCAGTTCGATATCGTCGCTGCCGTAAGCCTTTTCAAGGGTCCCGGCAGCTACATCGGGGAGAGCCGATAACGAGGTCGCGAATTCCGCCACCCCAAACGTCTGTCGGCCGCTCCCGGTCGCTCGTTAGTTCGCGCCGTGGCGCGAGCCTTACTTCTTCTTGCCGGCGATCGGCTTGGCCGGACCCTTGCGGGTGCGGGCATTGGTGTGGGTGCGCTGGCCGCGCACGGGCAGGCCGCGGCGGTGGCGCAGGCCACGGTAGTTGCCCAGGTCCATCAGGCGCTTGATGTTCATGGCAACGTTACGGCGCAGATCGCCCTCGACCACGTAGTCGCGGTCGATGGTCTCACGGATCTGGATGACTTCCGCGTCGGTCAGTTCATTGACGCGGCGCTCGGCGGGGATCCCCACCTTCGCGCAGATGTCGGCAGCGAACTTGTCGCCGATGCCGTGAATGTACTGCAGCGCGATAACCACGCGCTTGTTGGTCGGAATGTTGACGCCAGCGATACGAGCCACGTCTGCTCTCCTTCGTGCAACACTCAGCC
Organism: Devosia geojensis; assembly: GCF_000969415.1. Lineage (GTDB taxonomy): Bacteria > Pseudomonadota > Alphaproteobacteria > Rhizobiales > Devosiaceae > Devosia > Devosia geojensis. Next base: position 7,952 of record NZ_JZEX01000056.1, read on the forward strand.
GCGCCGGGCCGGTGCCGTTAAACAACAAGGGACCGGATTTCGACCCCCAACCACATTGAGGAACCGAATCCAGTCCAATAATCCATGAGACTGGTGCGGTTCTTTAAGGACAAGACTTGCCGGTGTCAACTGGCAAGCCCTACCTCATTTTGCTTACTCGATCGCCGCGCGGATCGCGGCGGTTACTTCCTCGACGGGCGCCATGCCGTCGACCGACTTCAACAGGCCCTTCTTGTCATAGAAGGCGATGAGCGGGGCCGTCTGCTCCTTGTAGACGTCGAGGCGCTTGCGCAGCACGTCTTCATTGTCGTCGGCACGAGCCGAGCCGCTCTCCCTGGCGCGCTTCACGACCCGCTCGACCAACACGTCCGTGTCGGCCTTGATCTCGATGACCGCATCGAGCGCCATGCCCTTGTCCTTGAGCATGCCCTCGAGCGCCTCGGCCTGCGCGATCGTGCGCGGGAAGCCGTCGAGGATGAAGCCGGGCTTGCAGTCCTCGGCGTCGAGCCGCTCGGAGATGATGCCGTTGACGACGGCGTCCGAAACCAGGTCGCCCCGGTCCATGATCTCCTTGGCCGCAAGGCCCATCGGCGTCTTGGCCGCGATGGCCGCCCGAAGGATGTCGCCGGTGGATAGTTGCGGAATGCCGTAGGCCTCGACCAGTATCTTTGCCTGCGTACCCTTGCCCGCCCCCGGCGGCCCCAGAAGGATCAGCCTCATCGGCGCTTGCCCCCAAGTCTCGATTTCTTGACCAGCCCCTCATATTGCTGGGCGATGAGATGGCTCTGGATCTGGCTGACCGTATCCAGCGTCACCGTCACCATGATCAGCAGCGACGTGCCGCCGATAAACTGGCTGACCGTCAGCTGGCTGACCAGCACTTCCGGAATGAGCGCCACGACCGTCAGATACGCCGCGCCGACGACGGTGATGCGGGTGAGCACATAGTCGATGTGCGCGGCCGTGCGCTCGCCCGGGCGGATGCCGGGAATGAAGCCGCCGGAGCGCTTGAGGTTGTCCGCCGTCTCCGTCGGATTGAAGACGATCGCCGTGTAGAAGAAGGCGAAGAAGATGATGAAGAAGGCAAAGAGCGCCAGGTAAAGCGGCTGCCCGCGCCCCAGGAGCGCCGTGACCGTCGTCAGCCAGCCCGGCGCGTTGCCCTGCGCGGCGAACGAGGCGATCGTCGCCGGCAGCAGCAGCAGCGAGGAGCCGAATATCACCGGGATGACGCCCGAGGTGTTGAGCTTCAAGGGCAGGTGCGAGGTATCGCCCTGGAACATCTTGTTGCCGACCTGTCGCTTCGGATACTGGATCAGAAGCCGTCGCTGCGCCCGCTCGAAGAAGACGATGACCGCGATGACGACGATCGCCAGCACCAGGAGCCCGATGCCCGCCCAGGCCGGCAGCGCGCCGGTACGGCTCAATTCGAGGGTCTGGGCGATGGTGCCCGGCAGGTTGGCGACTATGCCGGCAAAGATGATGAGCGAGATGCCGTTGCCGACGCCGCGCGCGGTAATCTGTTCGCCCAGCCACATCAGGAACATGGTGCCGCCGACGAGCGTGATGACCGTCGACAGGCGGAAGAACCAGCCCGGATTGAGCACGACCCCCTGGCTGCCCTCGAGGCCTATGGCGATGCCGTAAGCCTGCACGGCGCAGAAGACGACCGCGAGATAGCGCGTGTACTGGTTGAGCTTGCGCCGCCCCTGCTCGCCTTCCTTCTTCAGGGCTTCGAGGCGCGGCGAGGCCGTGGCGATCACCTGGATGACGATCGAGGCGGTGATGTAGGGAATGAGGTTGAGGGCGAAGATGGCCATGCGTTCGACGGCGCCGCCGGCGAACATGTTGAACATGCCGATGATGCCCTGCTGGCTCTGCTCGAACGTGGCGCGGAACGCGTCAGGATCGATGCCCGGCACGGGGATGAAGGTGCCCAGGCGATAAACGAGCAGCGCGCCCAGCGTGAACCAGATGCGCTGCTGAAGGGCCTTGGCCTTCGAGAAGGTGGAAAAGCTGAGATTTCTGGCCAACTGCTCGGCTGCGGACGCCATCAATCGCTCCCTTGGCTCGGCAAGCCCTGCCCTAGCGGGCGGGCGCCGTTCTGTTGCTCACCGCATCGCAACGCGCAAGACAAATCGCTTGCCTTGCGCGCGGATGCTCCACAGGCCAGGCGCGGGGCCGAGATTACTCGGCCTTAGCGTCTTCTGCCGTCGACTTGGGCATATCGACCTTGCCGCCTGCCGCTTCAATAGCAGCAAGGGCGCCCTTGGTCGCATGGTCGACCTTGAACGTGACTTTCTTGGCGGAAAAGCCTTGCGAACCGATGAGGCGCACGCCGTCCTTGACGCGGCGGATGACGCCGGCGGCGACGAGCGCCTGCGCATCGATCACCTTCTTGGCGTCGAGCTTGCCGCTGTCGATATAGGCCTGGATGCGGTCGATGCGGATGGCGTTCCACTTGCCCGGATTCAACGGATTGAAGCCGCGCTTGGGCATGCGCATGTGAAGGGGCATCTGGCCGCCTTCGAAGCCGTTGATGGCGACACCCGAGCGAGCGGTCTGGCCCTTGCCGCCGCGCCCGCCGGTCTTGCCCTTGCCCGAACCGATGCCGCGTCCGATACGAATGCGGGTCTTGTTCGCGCCGGGATTGTCGCGCAGTTCATTCAAACGGGTCATTGTCCTGCCCTTGTCTTACTGCTCGCCGACGATGCGGACGAGGTGCGGGATCTTGTTGACCATGCCGCGGACGTCCGGGGTGTCAACCAGCTCACGCTTCTTGTTCATCTTGTTGAGCCCGAGACCGATGAGGGTCGCGCGCTGGCTCTTGTCGCGGCGGATCGGGGAGCCGATCTGCTCGACGATGATGGTCTTTTTAGCAGCCATTGTCTTTCTCCGTCACGCGCGGGAGGCTCAGGCCTCGGCCGCCGCGGTCTCGCCACGGCGAGCCTGCAGCTCCGAAACCTTGAGGCCACGGCGGGCGGCGACCGAACGCGGGCTGTCGACGCGCTTCAGCGCATCGAAGGTCGCGCGCACCATGTTGTAGGGATTGGCCGTGCCCTGGGACTTGGCCACGATGTCGTTGATCCCGAGCGTCTCGAACACGGCGCGCATCGGACCGCCGGCGATGATGCCGGTGCCCGGGACGGCGGCGCGCAGGATGACCTTGCCCGCGCCGTGACGGCCCGTCACGTCGTGGTGGAGGGTACGCGCATCGCGCAGCGGCACGCGGATCATCTGCCGCTTGGCCTGCTCGGTCGCCTTGCGGATGGCCTCGGGCACCTCGCGGGCCTTGCCGTGGCCGAAGCCGACGCGGCCCTTCTGGTCGCCCACGACGACGAGCGCCGCGAAACCGAAGCGACGGCCGCCCTTGACGACCTTGGCCACGCGGTTGATATGGACCAGGCGGTCGACGAATTCGCTTTCGCGCTCTTGAACGTCTCTGCTCATAGTAATTCTTTCCTCAGCCGCGGGTTAGAACTGCAGGCCGCCCTCACGGGCAGCGTCTGCAAGGGCCTTCACACGGCCATGATAGATGTAGGCGCCACGATCGAACACGACCTCGCCGACGCCGGCCTTCGTGCCGCGCTCGGCGATCAGCTTGCCGATCGCAGCAGCGGCCTCGGTGGTGCCGCCGTTCTTGACGGAGGCGCGCACGTCCTTGTCGAGGGTCGACGCGGCAGCCAGAGTGCGGCCGGACGCATCGTCGATGATCTGGGCGTAGATGTTCTTGTCCGAACGATGGACCGAAAGACGCGGACGCCCGTAAGCGCGAGCCTTGAGCGCCTTGCGAACGCGGGCCTTGCGGCGGGCCGCTCCCTTTGCACTGATAGCCATACTCGGCGCTCCTTACTTCTTCTTGCCTTCTTTGCGGAAGACCTGCTCGTCCGCATACCGCACGCCCTTGCCCTTGTAAGGCTCGGGAGCGCGCCACTCGCGGATGTTGGCCGCGACCTGGCCGACCTGCTGCTTGTCGATGCCCGAAACCACGATCTCGGTCGGGGTCGGCACGGCGAGCGTGATACCCGTGGGCGCTTCGTAGACGACGTCATGGCTGAAGCCGAGCGAGAGCTTGATGTCCTTACCCTGCATGGCGGCGCGGTAGCCGACGCCCTGGATGGCGAGACGCTTCTCGAAGCCCGTGCTGACGCCGGTGACCATGTTCTGAATCAGAGCACGGGTGGTGCCCCAGGCGGCGCGGGCCTCGCGCGTGTCGTTGGCCGGCGTGACGAAAACGCCCTCGCCGTTCTGCTCGACAACAACGTTATCCATCAGGTCGAGCGCGAGCTCGCCCTTTGGGCCCTTGGCCGAAACGGTCCGTCCATTGACGGAGACCGTGACGCCGTTCACCGGGGCAACCGGCTTCTTGCCAGTACGTGACATTCTATCTTGTCCTTCGAGTAATCGTCACACCGCGTGCAGGCGCATGCGCCTTAGAACACGCGGCAGAGTACCTCACCACCAACATTGGCGGCCTTCGCCTCGTGGTCGGCCATCACGCCCTTGGGGGTCGAGAGGATCGACACGCCGAGGCCGTTGGCCACCGACGGAATATTCTTGACCGACGCGTAGACGCGGCGGCCCGGGCGCGAAACGCGCTCGATCTCGCGGATCACCGGAACGTTCTCGGAGTACTTGAGCTCGATCTCGTACTCGGAAGCGCCGTTCTCGAACTTCACCTCGCTGTAGCCGCGGATGAAGCCCTCGGTCTGCAGCACGTCGAGGACGCGCCCGCGCAGCCCCGAGGCCGGGGTCGTCACGGTGTTCTTGTGGCGCATCTGCGCATTGCGGATGCGGGTGAGCATATCGCCGATAGGATCTGAAAAGCTCATCTGTCTCGTCTCCTTACCAGCTCGACTTCACCAGGCCCGGGATCATGCCCAGGTTGCCCAGCTCGCGCAGCGCGATACGGCTCATCTTGAGCTTGCGGTAGTACCCGCGCGGGCGCCCGGACACCTCGCAGCGGTTGCGCACGCGCACCGGCGAGGAGTTGCGCGGAAGCTCGGCGAGCTTGAGCTGCGCGGCGAAGCGCTGCTCCATGGGGACCGACTGGTCCTTGGTGATGGCCTTGAGCGCGGCCCGCTTGGCGGCGGTGCGCTTGGCGGCCTCGGCGCGCTTCTTGTTCTTGATGATGGAGCTGGTCTTTGCCATGTCCTAATCCTTGTCCCTTCCCTCGAGCCTTACTGGCGGAACGGGAAGTTGAATGCCCGCAGCAGCGCGCGCGCTTCATCGTCGGTCTTCGCGGTCGTCGCGATGACAATGTCCATGCCCCAGATCTGGTCGACCTGGTCGTAGTTGATCTCGGGGAACACGATGTGTTCCTTAATGCCCATGGCGTAGTTGCCGCGACCATCGAACGAGTTCGGGTTGAGGCCGCGGAAGTCGCGAACGCGCGGCAGCGCGATGTTCACCAGGCGGTCGAGGAACTCGTACATGCGCTGCTTGCGCAGCGTCACCTTGACGCCGAGCGGCATGTTCTCGCGCACCTTGAAGCCCGCGATCGACTTGCGCGCATGGGTGATCACCGGCTTCTGGCCGGCGATGCGCTCGAGGTCGGCAGCGGCGGAACGCACCTTCTTGCTGTCGTTGACAGCCTCGCCCACGCCCATGTTGAGAACGATCTTCTCGAGCTTGGGGAGCTCCATGACGTTCTTGTAGCCGAACTGCTCGCGCAGTGCGCCCTTGATCTTCTCGTCATACTCGGTGCGAAGCCGAGGAACGTAAACGGTCTCAGCCATCGATCACATCTCCGGTGGTCTTGGCGACGCGCGACTTCACGCCGTCTTTGATCTGGAAACCGACGCGGGTCGGCTTGCCGTCCTTGTCGGCGACGGCGAGGTTCGACAGATGGATCGGCGCTTCCTTGGTGAAGATGCCGGCATCGTTCGACGCGGTCTGCTTGGTGTGACGGCGCACGAGGTTGATCCCCTGCACCACGGCCCGGGTTTCGGACGGAATGACCGAGAGGACCTGGCCAGTCTTGCCCTTGTCCTTGCCGGCCAGGACGACGACCTTGTCGCCTTTCTTGATCTTGGCAGCCATTACAGCACCTCTGGTGCGAGCGAGATGATCTTCATGTGGTTCTTGGCGCGCAGCTCGCGCGGAACCGGTCCGAAGATACGGGTGCCGACCGGTTCCTTCTGATTGTTGATCAGAACCGCGGCGTTCTTGTCGAAACGGATGACGGTGCCGTCGGGACGGCGGATGTCGGAAGCCGTGCGAACCACGACCGCCTTCATTACCTGGCCCTTCTTGACGCGGCCGCGCGGAATGGCGTCCTTGACCGAAACGACGATGATGTCGCCGACCGAGGCGTATTTGCGATGCGAGCCGCCCAGCACCTTGATGCACATGACGCGACGAGCGCCGGAGTTGTCCGCGACGTCGAGATTGGATTGCATCTGGATCATGACTGGATGCCTTCTAAATTACACCGGCTTGTCGCCGGTAACCGGCTCGCCGACCTGAATTCCTGGTTGTTCAACTACGCCTGAGGAACGAGCGTCCAGCGCTTGTTCTTCGAGATGGGCGCACACTCCTCGATCCACACGACATCGCCGACCTTCGCCACATTCGCTTCGTCATGGGCGTGGTACTTCTTGGACCGGCGAACGGTCTTCTTGAGCAGCGGATGGGTGAAGCGCCGCTCGACGCGCACCACGATGGTCTTCTCGTTCGCGTCGGAGACGACCGTACCCTGCAAAACTCGCTTCGGCATTTCGGCCTCTCCTTACTTGGCTGCGCTCTTCTGGCCGAGGATCGTCTTGATCCGCGCGATATCGCGACGGACCTGACGCACACGGGCAGGAGCTTCCAGCTGCTGGGTCGCCTGCTGGAAACGCAGGTTGAACTGTTCCTTCTTCAGGTTCACGAGCTCGGCTTTCAGCTCGTCTGCGGTCTTTGCCCGCACATCACTGGCTTTCATCGCTCGTGTCCTAGTCGTTGATGCGGGTAACGACCCGCGTGGTGACCGGAAGCTTCATCGCGCCGAGGCGCAGAGCTTCCCTGGCGACGTCCTCGGGGACGCCGTCGACTTCAAACATGATCCGCCCGGGCTTGACGCGGGCCGCCCAATACTCGACGGAACCCTTGCCCTTACCCATACGGACTTCGGTCGGCTTCTGGGAAACCGGCAGATCGGGGAAAACCCGGATCCACACACGGCCCTGGCGCTTCATCTCGCGGGTGATCGCGCGGCGGGCCGCTTCGATCTGACGCGCGGTCACGCGCTCGGGCTCGGTGGCTTTAAGGCCAAATTGCCCGAAGTTCAAGTCCGTACCGCCCTTGGCCACGCCATGGATGCGGCCCTTGTGGGCCTTGCGGAATTTTGTGCGTTTCGGTTGCAGCATGATACTTAACCTTCCTTAAGCGCGTTCGCGCTCGGGCTGCTGACGACGCTGGCCGGCGCCCTCCCCGCCTTCGGTGGCACGGCGCTCGTGGGCCATGGGATCATGCTCGAGCACTTCGCCCTTGAAGATCCACACCTTGATGCCGATGATCCCGTAGGTCGTCTCGGCCTCGGCCATGCCGTAGTCGATGTCGGCGCGCAGCGTGTGCAGCGGCACCCGGCCTTCACGATACCATTCGGTGCGCGCGATATCGGCGCCGCCGAGACGCCCGCCGACGTTCACGCGGATGCCGCCGGCGCCCATGCGGATCGCCGTCTGCACGGCGCGCTTCATGGCGCGGCGGAACGCAACGCGGCGCTCTAGCTGCTGGGCGATGCCCTGGGCGACGAGGGTCGCATCGGTCTCGGGCTTGCGCACCTCGACGATGTTGATGTGCACCTCGCTGTCGGTGAACTTCTTCACCTTGGCGCGGATCTTGTCGATGTCGGCGCCCTTCTTGCCGATCACGATGCCCGGACGGGCGGTGTGGATCGACACGCGGCACTTGCGGTGCGGACGCTCGATGACGATCTTGCTGACCGCAGCCTGCTTGAGGTCCTCGAGCAGCGTCTCGCGGATCTTGAGGTCTTCCTGCAGCAGCGAGCCGTACTCGCCCTTGTTGGCGTACCAACGCGAGTCCCAGGTCCGGTTGATGCCGAGGCGGAAGCCGATCGGATTGATTTTCTGGCCCATTATGCGGCCTCCTCAACTTCGCGGACGACGATCGTCAGGTGAGCGAACGGCTTCAGGATGCGCGTCGACCGGCCACGGCCGCGCGCATGGAAGCGCTTCATCACCAGCGAGTTGCCCACATAGGCTTCCTTGACGACGAGCGCGTCAGGATCGAGCCCGTGATTGTTCTCGGCGTTCGCGATGGCGCTTTCCAGCACCTTCTTGACCTGGCCCGAGATGCGCTTGTGCGAGAACTCGAGCTCGGCCAGCGCCTTCTCGACCCTCTTGCCGCGAATGAGCTGCGCCACGAGGTTCAGCTTCTGCGGGCTGATGCGGATCATCCGCAGGACCGCTTTGGCCTCGTTGTCGGGTAGCGCGCGCGGAGTCTTCGGCTTGCCCATTTTACTTCCTCTTGGCCTTCTTGTCGGCCGCGTGGCCGTAGTAGGTGCGGGTCGGAGCGAACTCGCCGAACTTGTGGCCGATCATCTCTTCGGTCACCAGCACCGGAATGTGCTTCTGGCCGTTGTGCACGCCGAACGTGATGCCCACGAACTGCGGCAGGATGGTCGAGCGGCGGCTCCAGATCTTGACGACTTCGTTACGACCGCTCTCGCGCGACTTCTCCGCCTTGCGGAGCATGTAGCCGTCAACGAACGGGCCTTTCCAAATCGAACGGGTCATGGCTTAGCGGCCCTTCTTGACGTGACGCGACCGGACGATGAACTTGTCCGTCGCCTTGTTGGAGCGGGTCTTCTTGCCCTTGGTCGGCTTGCCCCACGGGGTCACCGGATGGCGGCCGCCCGAGGTGCGGCCTTCACCGCCGCCGTGCGGGTGGTCGACCGGGTTCATGGCGACGCCGCGCGTGACCGGCTTCTTGCCGAGCCAGCGATTGCGGCCGGCCTTGCCGATGGTGGCGTTCGAGTGGTCCTGGTTCGAGACCGCACCGACCGTGGCGAGGCACGAACCGTGCACGCGCCGCTGCTCGCCCGAGTTGAGGCGAAGGATCGCCCAGCCCTGGTCACGGCCCACATACTGGGCATAGGCGCCGGCCGAACGCGCGACCTGCCCGCCCTTCTTGGGCTTCAGCTCGATGTTGTGCACGATCGTGCCGACCGGCATGCGCTCGAGCGGCATGGTGTTGCCCGGCTTCACGTCGACGGTCGACATCGACGAGATGACCTTGTCGCCGGCAGCCAGACGCTGCGGAGCGAGGATGTAGGCCTGCTCGCCGTCGGCATAGGTCACCAGCGCGATGAACGCGGTGCGGTTCGGGTCGTACTCGAGACGCTCGACCGTCCCCTCGACATCGAACTTGGCGCGCTTGAAGTCGACGAGGCGATAGGCGCGCTTGTGTCCGCCGCCGCGGTGGTAGGCGGTGATGCGGCCGTAGTTGTTGCGGCCGCCCGACTTGGTCAGGCCTTCGGTCAAGGCCTTGACGGGCTTGCCCTTCCACAGCTCGGACCGGTCGACCGTGATCAGGTGGCGTACACCCTCGGAGGTCGGATTGTATTGCTTGAGAGCCATTGTTCTTCTCTCCCTCTTACAAGCCGGTCGAAATGTCGATCGACTGGCCGTCGACGAGGGTGACCACGGCCTTCTTGACGTCGTTGCGCGTGCCGAGCCGGTTGCGGAACCGCTTGACCTTGCCCTTGCGCACGAAGGTGTTGACCGCCTTGACCTTGACCGAGAACAGCTGCTCGACGGCAGCCTTGATCTCGGGCTTGGACGCGTCGATCGCGACGTCGAACACGACCTGGTTGAATTCCGAGGCCATCGTCGACTTTTCGGTCACGACCGGATTGCGGATGATGTCGTAGGCAGCGAGCTTGTTCATGCCGACACCTTTTCGGTCTTGTTGAAGCGCGCCTCGATGGCTTCGAGGGCCGCCTTGGTCAGCACCAGCTTCTCGCGGCGCAGGATATCGACCACGTTGAGGCCCTGCACCGGCAGGACGTCGACGTGCGGGATGTTGCGGGCCGCGAGCGCGAAGTTCTTGTCGAGTTCGGCCCCGTCGATGAAGAGCGCGTTGGTCAGCTCGAGCTTGCCGAACGCGGTGCGCAGCGCCGCGGTCTTGGCGTCCTTCTGCGCGAAACTGTCGACGACGACGATCTCGCCGCCCCTGGCCTTGGCCGAGAGGGCATGCTTGAGGGCCAGCGCGCGGACCTTCTTGGGAAGGTCGATGGCGTGGCTGCGCGGGGTCGGGCCGAAGGCACGGCCGCCGCCGCGGAACTGCGGAGCCTTGCGATCGCCGTGGCGAGCGCCGCCCGAGCCCTTCTGCTTGACGAACTTCTTGCCGGTGCGCGCGCCTTCCGAACGGTTCTTCACGTCGTGCGTGCCGGCCATGGCCTTGAGCTGCTGGTAGCGGACCATGCGGTGCAGGATGTCCTGGCGGACCTCGAGACCGAATACGTCCTCGGCAAGTTCGACCTTGCCGGCAGATTTGCCGTCGAGGGTTGTGACCTGGAGTTCCATTTACTTACCTTCCCCCGCGGCTTCTGCGGCGGCCTTGAACGAGCCCGGCAGAGCAACGCCCTGCGGCGGCTTCTTGACCGCGTCGCGGATCTGGATCCAGCCGCCCTTGGCGCCCGGAACCGAACCCTGAACCATGATCAGGCCGCGCTCGACGTCGGTCCGGACGACCTTGACATTCTGCGTGGTGATGCGGCGGGCGCCCATGTGGCCCGGCATCTTCTTGTTCTTGAAGGTCTTGCCCGGATCCTGGCGGCCACCGGTCGAACCGATCGAGCGGTGCGAGACCGACACGCCGTGCGAGGCGCGCAGGCCACCGAAGTTCCAGCGGCGCATACCGCCCTGGAAGCCCTTGCCGATCGAAGTGCCGGTGACGTCCACCAGCTGGCCCTCGACGAAGTGGTCGGCCTTCAGCGTGGCGCCCACCTCGATAAGGTTCTCGGGATCGACGCGGAACTCGACGACCTGGCTCTTGGGCTCGACCTTGGCGACGGCGAACTGCCCGCGCTCGGCCTTCGTCTTGTTCTTGGCCTTGGCCTGGCCGGCGCCGAGCTGCAGCGCCACATAGCCGTCCCTCTCGGCCGTACGCTGGCCCACCACCTGGCAGTCCTGCAGGCCAAGCACGGTCACGGGGACGTGCGAGCCGTCCTCCATGAAAATGCGGGTCATGCCCAGCTTCTGTGCGATCAATCCAGAACGCATCGGTTGCTACCTTCTCTCTTTGGCGCCGTCCCGGGTCATTCCTTGAAGAGGACCCAAACTGCGGAGGCGCGGAAAACTCGTCACTTAGAGCTTGATTTCGACGTCCACACCGGCGGCGAGATCGAGCTTCATCAGCGCATCGACCGTCTGAGGCGTCGGATCCACGATGTCGAGAAGACGCTTGTGGGTCCGGATCTCGAACTGCTCGCGCGACTTCTTGTCGATGTGCGGCGAGCGGTTGACGGTAAACTTCTCAATTCGCGTCGGCAGCGGGATCGGGCCGCGAACCTGCGCGCCCGTGCGCTTGGCCGTATTGACGATCTCGCGCGTCGACGTGTCGAGCACGCGATGGTCAAACGCCTTGAGCCGGATGCGAATATTTTGACCGTTCATCTTTTAATCCTGACATCAATGGAACGCGGCGCGCGAGACTTGTCGCGCGCCGCGAACGTCATGCAATCCCTACTTCAGGATCTTCGCGACCACGCCGGCGCCGACGGTGCGGCCACCTTCACGGATAGCGAAGCGCAGCTTCTCTTCCATGGCGATCGGAACGATCAGCTGGACGTTCATGTTGATGTTGTCGCCAGGCATCACCATCTCGGTGCCTTCCGGCAGGGTCACAACACCGGTCACGTCCGTGGTACGGAAGTAGAACTGCGGGCGGTAGTTCGCAAAGAACGGCGTATGACGGCCGCCCTCTTCCTTGGTCAGGATGTAGGCCTCGGCAACGAAGTCCGTGTGCGGGGTGACCGAACCGGGCTTGCAGAGAACCTGACCACGCTCCACCTGGGTGCGGTCGATACCGCGGATCAGCGCGCCGATGTTGTCGCCGGCCTGGCCCTGGTCGAGGAGCTTGCGGAACATCTCGACGCCCGTGACCGTGGTCTTCTGGGTCGCCTTGATGCCGACGATCTCGACTTCCTCGCCAACCTTGACGATACCGCGCTCGACACGGCCGGTGACCACGGTGCCGCGGCCCGAGATCGAGAACACGTCTTCGATCGGCATCAGGAACGGCAGGTCGACCGGGCGCTCCGGCTGCGGGATGTACTCGTCAACGTTGCGCATCAGCTCGAGGATCGCGTCGTGGCCGAGCTTCGGGTCGCCGTTCTCGAGAGCAACGAGAGCCGAACCCTTGACGATCGGAATGTCGTCGCCGGGGAACTCGTAGGACGAGAGGAGCTCGCGCACTTCGAGCTCGACGAGCTCGAGCAGTTCCGGATCGTCGACCATGTCGCACTTGTTCAGGAACACCACGAGCGCCGGCACGCCGACCTGACGGGCGAGCAGGATGTGCTCGCGGGTCTGCGGCATCGGGCCGTCGGCAGCCGACACGACCAGGATCGCGCCGTCCATCTGGGCAGCGCCGGTGATCATGTTCTTCACATAGTCGGCGTGGCCGGGGCAGTCGACGTGAGCGTAGTGACGGTTGGCCGTCTCGTACTCGACGTGCGCGGTGTTGATGGTGATGCCGCGGGCCTTCTCTTCCGGAGCCGCGTCGATCTGGTCATAGGCCTTGAAGGTCGCGCCGCCGGTTTCAGCGAGCACCTTGGTGATCGCTGCGGTCAGCGAGGTCTTGCCATGGTCGACGTGACCGATGGTGCCGATATTGCAGTGCGGCTTGGTGCGGGAGAACTTTTCCTTCGCCATCGCTTTTCTCCGTATGTCGTCAGCGCAGAGGCCGACATTCAGTTAAGTTTTGTTTCTAGGCTTGCGCTGTTTAGGCGTACTTGGCCTGGACTTCGTCGGCGACCGCCTGCGGCACCTGCTCGTAATGGTCGAACTGCATCGTGTACTGCGCACGACCCTGGCTCATGGAGCGCAGCGAGTTGACGTAGCCGAACATGTTGGCAAGCGGCACAAAGGCATTCACGACCTGGACCACACCACGGCTTTCAGTGCCCTGGATTTGGCCACGACGAGAATTGAGGTCGCCGATGACATCGCCCATGTAATCTTCCGGCGTCGTCACTTCAACCTTCATGATCGGCTCGAGAATCTTCGGGCCGGCCTCACGCAGCGCCTCGCGGAAGCCCGCGCGGGCGGCGATTTCGAAGGCGAGCACCGAGGAGTCGACGTCGTGGTAGGCGCCGTCCACCAGGGTGACCTTCACGTCCACGACCGGGAAGCCGATCAGCGGGCCAGCGCCCATGACCGATTCGACACCCTTCTGCACGCCCGGGATGTACTCCTTGGGCACGGCGCCGCCGACGATCTTGTTCTCGAACTCGAGGCCCTTACCGGCCTCGCCGGGCTCGACGATGATCTTGATGCGGGCAAACTGGCCCGAACCGCCGGACTGCTTCTTGTGCGTGTAGTCCTTCTCGGTCCGCTTGGTGATCGTCTCGCGATAGGCCACCTGCGGCTGACCGATATTGGCCTCGACCTTGAACTCGCGCTTCATGCGGTCGACAATGATGTCGAGGTGCAATTCGCCCATGCCCGAGATGATGGTCTGGCCCGATTCCTCGTCGGTCTTGACGCGGAAGCTCGGGTCCTCGGCGGCCAGGCGGTTGAGCGCCAGGCCCATCTTCTCCTGGTCGGCCTTGGACTTGGGCTCGACCGAGATGTCGATGACCGGATCCGGGAAGATCATGCGCTCGAGGATCACCGGCGCGCTCGACACGCAGAGCGTGTCGCCCGTGGTGGTGTCCTTGAGGCCGACGATGGCGACGATGTCGCCGGCGAAGGCTTCGTTGATCTGCTCGCGGCTGTTGGCGTGCATCTGGAACATGCGGCCGACACGCTCGCGCTTGCCCTTGACCGTGTTTTCCAGCGTGACGCCCGCCTCGAGGTGACCCGAGTAGATGCGGCAGAAGGTCAGCGAACCCATGTGCGGGTCGTTGGCGATCTTGAAGGCCAGCATCGAGAGCGGCTCGTTGTCGTCGGCATGACGCTCGATCGGCTCTTCGGTCTTGGCGTCGATGCCGTTGATCGAGGGAATGTCGATCGGCGACGGCAGGAAGTCGATGACGCCGTCCAGCAGCGGCTGCACGCCCTTGTTCTTGAAGGCCGAGCCGCAGAACACCGGGAAGAAGGTGACGTCGATGGTGCCCTTGCGGATCAGACGACGGATGGTGTCGTTGTCCGGCATCTCGCCTTCGAGATAGGCTTCCATGGCCGCATCGTCGACTTCGACGGCGGTCTCGATCATCTGCTCGCGGTACTTCTCGGCCTTCTCCTTGAGGTCGGCCGGGATCTCGACGATGTCCCACTGGGCGCCGAGCTCTTCGTTGCGCCAGACGAGCGCGTTCATCTCGATGAGATCGACGACGCCCTTGAACTCGTTCTCGGCGCCGATCGGCAGCTGCATGACCAGCGGCTTGGCGCCGAGGCGCGAGCCGATCATCTCGACGCAGCGGTAGAAGTCCGCACCGATCTTGTCCATCTTGTTGACGAAGATCATGCGCGGCACGTGATACTTGTCGGCCTGGCGCCAGACGGTCTCGGTCTGCGGCTCGACGCCGGCGTTGGCATCGAGCAGCGCGATCGCGCCGTCGAGCACGCGCAGGCTCCGCTCGACTTCGATGGTGAAGTCCACGTGGCCGGGAGTGTCGATGATGTTGAAGCGATGCATCGTGCCGTCACGACCCTTCCAGAAGGTCGTGGTCGCGGCGGACGTGATGGTGATGCCGCGCTCCTGCTCCTGCTCCATCCAGTCCATGGTGGCGGCGCCGTCATGGACTTCGCCGATCTTGTGGGACTTGCCGGTGTAGTAGAGGACGCGCTCGGTCGTCGTCGTCTTGCCGGCATCGATGTGGGCCATGATGCCGAAGTTGCGATAACGATTGATCGGGTATTCGCGGGCCATTGGGGCTCCTCCTACCAGCGGTAGTGCGAGAACGCACGGTTGGCGTCTGCCATGCGGTGCGTGTCTTCGCGCTTCTTGACGGCCTGGCCGCGCCCGTTGAGCGCATCCATGAGCTCGCCCGAAAGGCGCTCGCGCATGGTGTTCTCGCCGCGCTTGCGGGCGCTCTCGATGAGCCAGCGGATGGCGAGCGCCTGCTGACGGTCGGTGCGCACTTCGACGGGGACCTGGTAGGTCGCGCCGCCGACGCGCCGCGAGCGGACCTCGACGGACGGACGGATGTTGTCGAGCGCCGTGTGGAACACGGTGATCGGATCCTGCTTGACCTTCTGCTCGACGATGTCGAAGGCGCCGTAGACGATGGACTCGGCGGCCGACTTCTTGCCGTCCTTCATGAGCGAGTTCATGAACTTGGTGACGACGAGATCCCCGTACTTGGCATCGGGAAGGACGTCACGCTTTTCTGCGCGGTGGCGACGGGACATGACTCAGTATCTCCTTACTTCGGACGCTTCGCGCCGTATTTGGAGCGGCGCTGCTTGCGGTCCTTGACGCTCTGCGTGTCGAGAACGCCGCGCAGCACGTGATAACGGACGCCGGGAAGATCGCGCACGCGCCCGCCACGGATCAGCACCACCGAGTGCTCCTGCAGGTTGTGCCCCTCGCCGGGGATGTAGGAGATCACTTCGCGCTGGTTGGTCAGGCGAACCTTGGCCACCTTGCGCAGAGCCGAGTTCGGCTTCTTGGGCGTGGTGGTGTAGACGCGAGAGCAAACGCCACGCTTTTGCGGGTTCGCCTCCATCGCCGGGACCTTGTTCCGCTTCGGCTTCGACGTGCGAGGCTTGCGGATCAGCTGATTAATGGTCGGCATTGAGCTCTTTCCATCGTCCAGAATTCATATCGATCGTGATCGAAGCAAACCAAAACGGCGCTCGACCCGCTCCGGCAAGGAAACGGCGGCGCCCTAATTGCAGCGGACCATCGCCGACAGCGACAGTCATGCGCACAAGGATTTGCTTCGTCTATCTACCCGACAGTGTGTTTGACTGTCCCGGATGCCCGCGCAAGGTGGCAGGTACCCAAACGACAATCACGACCGACCGCTAAGGTAGGCGCTGTTTACTGGCAGGAGTCGGCCCCGTCAAGGATTCTTTCGTAAAAAACTGCATGGCATTCATGCGTTTTGCCACGGGGCGGCGGGGGTTTGCTCGGCCCGCAGATATGGGGCGTCTGGCGCCGCATGCAAGTTGCGGGTATTGGAAGGCGCGACCGACCGGTCCAAGGTTCGAACCATGGAGGAGAACATGTCCCTGAAACGGCTGGCCTGGGCCGTTGCGGCAGGCCTCTTCCTCTCCGCCTCCCCTGCGCTCGCGCAGGATGCGGAGGCCGAGCTCGTCACCGCCGACGACACCGAGGCGATCCTCGCCATCGCGCGCACCTTCGGCAAGGCCTCGCTCACCCAGCAGAGCAACGGCAATCCGCAGATCACCGGCCGCATGCAGGGTTTTGTCTACCAGATCTATTTCCTCAACTGCGACGACGACGGCGCCAACTGCGAGGACCTCAACTTCTATTTGGGCTTTCTCGACGTGAAGCCCACCCTCGAGGTCATCAACGACTGGAACTACAACAAGCGCTTCAGTCGCGCCTATCTCGATACCGACAAGGATGCCTGCGTCGAGATGGACCTCGACCTCGCGGTGCCCGTCTCGCTCGACTACATGGAATCGGTCTTCGACCTCTGGAGCCTCGTCATCGTGCAGTTTGCCGAGCACGTCGGGTACGACTGAGGCGAAACGGGGAGGAGCGCACCCCCTCCCCGCCGGATACGTCACTCGGCGCTGAGGAAATCGCCCACCTCGAGCAGCACGATCTCATTGTCGTCCGCCCTGCCCGCCTCGCGGCCGACCGAACCCGGATAGTTGTTGTCGTTGGCCACGACGATGGTCGTTTCGTCCACCCGGTCGACGTCCTCGATGGTTACGAACGGGAAATTGAAGACGCCGTCGATCGTGCCGCGCGGCGCGATCCCGTCCGGATCCCGGATGTCCATCAGGTCGATATAGGCGATCTTCTCCAGCACTCCGTCCGCGTCGGCGCGTTCGAGATCGACGAGATAGATGCGCTTGAACGCGGCCGGCTTTTCGACCGACTCATCGCGCGGGTCGCCTTCGTTGTTGTCGCGCTCGATGATGAGCGCGCGGGTGCCCTCGATGATGTTGAAGTCGCCGATGGCGTGCGTGGCGTCCTCGAGCGGATAGTAGCGGATGGTGTCCGACCAGGCGCCCGCTTCGGTGTCGAACTCGAGGAGCTGCAGCACCGGGCGCTCGCCGATGGTCTGGAACGTCGCGGACGCCTCGTCATAGACCGGCTTCTCGAGCAGCGGATAGAGCGTCGCGCCGTCGCTGCCGAGCGCCATGCCCTCATAGCCGCCCGAACGCTGCGTCATGACGCCGGTGACCGGCGTGCCCGGATTGGGAACGGAGACGGTCGGGTTGTCCGGCGACTTGTATTCGGTGCCCCCCGGCGCGGTCTTGACCACCTGCTGCACCACGCCCTCGCCGTCGACCTCGACGAGGAACGGCCCGAACTCGTCGCCGATCCAGTAGTGGTCGCCGACCGGCTGGATGGATTCCGGATCGAAGTCACCGCCGGTCAGGTACCGCGACTCGGTATGCTCGTTGACGATCGGGAATGGAATGACGCGGTTCGGGTCCTTGAGGAACACCGTCTTCTCGATCATCGGGCGGCCGGCCTCCCAATCGATCTTGAAGATATTGAACATCAGCATGGCGTCGGACGAGTTGCCCTTGTTGCCGAAACCGTTGTCGGTGAGGATCAGGAACCGGTCTTCGCCGAGCGACCGGATGCCCGAGAAACCCTGCAGCGGCTGGCCGGGGAACGGGCGGCCGAGGCCCGACTTGGCATCGAGCGCGCCATAGAGCGCTTCGATGCGCGAGCCCGTGGCGAAGCGGCCCGAGACGTTGAGCGAGGCCGGCGCATCGGCCGGCGGCGCAAGGAACGTCTGCGCGGGCACCTGGGCGTGGGCCTTGAGGGTGGCGGTGAACTGCTGGGCATCCTGGGCGTGAGCGATGGCGCTCGACGCCAGGAGGCCAGCCGTCAGGGCAACGATGTGACGCAGCATGATTGGCTCCCGGTGGAGGTTATGGGTGAACCTCCGGTCGATAGCCCGCACCCATGACGCGCCCTTGACGCTCCTGTGTCGGTTCGATTGCACCCCACATGTGGCGACGGTGACGATCTTTGCGAGGCTGAAAGGCCCCCTCACCCGCCCTTCGGGCGGCCTCTCCCCCAAAAGGGAGAGGTGCTGACTCCCGGACAGCTATGCCCTCTTCACCTCTCCCTTGGGGGAGAGGTCGGCGCGCAGCGCCGGGTGAGGGGGCCTTGGTTTGTATGGTAAGGCAGGCTAAAGCTCCGGTACGGAGAACACAACGAACTGCGTGAACTGCCCGACCGGGTTGAAGTTGTTGTCCGAGGCGATGACCAGCGTCGGACGCCCGCCGACCTGCGGGCCGAACGAGACGGACTCGATGTTGTCGATGTCGAGACCGAAATCGCCTTCGGCAATGGTGAACCAGTGCGTCTTGGTTGCCGACTGTACCTCCTGCCCCTCGATGGACTCCATGCCGGCGATGTCCGTCGCGCCCTCGAGGCTGGTGACGTAGAAGGCGATGGTGTTGCCCACCCCGCTGCCGAAGCTGCGCTCGACCGTCAGCAGCCGCCCGCCGGAGAGCATCAGGAATTCGGAAAGGCCGTTGTCGTTGTACCCCGGCTCCTCCGTCGCCTCGACCGCGATCGGATCGGTCTCGTAGATGTACTCGGCCGACACAGCGCCGCTCTCGGTATCGAAGACGATGATGCGCGAGGGGCTGCCCGCTTCGAGCGTCGCCTTGGCGCCGTCCTGGGCGAGCGCGTTCTCGGTGCCGGCGAGAAGCTCTCGGCCGTCGCCCGAAAGCGTCAGGCTCTCGAAGGCGAGATTGCCGAAGATGCCGTTTGTCTCGGCGCCGTCGGGCAGGTACGCATCGGGAATCTCGAAGCTGCGCACGGTCTTGCCGGTGAGATCGGCCTCGTGGACCGCCGGCCTGCCCTCCGCGTCGCCCTCGCTCGACCAGAAGAGCCGCTGCCCCTCTGCATCGAACCGGATCGCTTCCGGATCGACGCCGCCTTCGGCGAACGGCTCGCCGTCCTCACCCGTGAGCGTATGGGTCGAGACGATATCGAGGCCGGTCAGTTGGTCCTCTGCAAAGACGAGCTTCAGCGTATAAAACCGCGCCGGCGCGCGCTGCGAGCGGTCGTCCGAGATGGCGTAGAAGAGGTCGTTGGCTTCATCGTAGTCGATGCCCGAGATGCCGCCGAACTCGACGCCTTCGATCTTGAGGCCGGTCGGCAGCACGATCTGTCCGATGAACTCGGGCGCGGCCGGCGCCGCATCCTGGGCGGTAACGGCGCCGGTGCCGAGGGCAACGGCAAGAGAGGAAAGAAGCGCAAGGCAGGAACGCATTGGGGGAAGCCTCCAGGGAATGGGAGGAGGACTAAAGCGCTTTCCGATGACGCGCCCATGACTCCCTGCAAAGGCGGACAAACTCAAAGAAAAAGGGGGCCGTCAGGCCCCCTCTTCCCAAGTCGTTGCGATTGCCAGCCGCTTATTCGGCGGCGGGCGCTGGAATCGCGGCGGTCGAAGCCTGCCGGCGGCGCTCCTCGAGGATGAGGTCGTCGCGCTTGGCGGCGATCGCCTTGGCCTGGGAGATGCCCGCGCCGGTGCCCGCCGGGATGAGGCGGCCGACGATGACGTTCTCCTTGAGGCCTTCCAGAAGGTCGGCCTTGCCGGAAACCGCCGCCTCGGTGAGGACGCGGGTGGTTTCCTGGAACGAGGCGGCCGACACGAACGAGCGGGTCTGCAGCGACGCCTTGGTGATGCCGAGCAGCACCGGGTTGGCGGTCGCCGGCTTCTTGCCCTCGGCCACCAGCTGGTCGTTGAGCTCGTCGAAGTCCAGCCGGTCGATCTGCTCGTCCTTGAGAAGACCGGAATCGCCGGGCTCGACGATCTCGACCTTCTGCAGCATCTGGCGAACGATCACCTCGATGTGCTTGTCGTTGATGAGCACGCCCTGCAGGCGGTAGACCTCCTGGATCTCGTTGACGAGATAGCGCGCCAGCTCCTCGACGCCCTTGATGGCAAGGATGTCGTGCGGGGCCGGGTTGCCGTCCATGATGTACTCGCCCTTCTCGATGGTGTCGCCTTCCTGGAGATGGAAAGGCTTGCCCTTCGGGATGAGGTACTCGACCGGATCGGCGCCGTCTTCCATGGGCTCCACGATCACGCGACGCTTGTTCTTGTAGTCGCGCCCGAAGCGGATGGTGCCGCTGATTTCGGCGATGATCGCGTGGTCCTTGGGACGGCGCGCCTCGAACAGTTCCGCCACGCGCGGCAGGCCGCCCGTGATGTCCTTGGTCTTGGCGCTTTCGAGCGGGATACGGGCCAGCACGTCGCCCGGCGAGACCTTCTCGCCCGGCTCGGTCGCGATGACCGCGTCGACAGAGAGCAGGTACCGGGCTTCGCCGCCGCGGTCCAGCTTGACGACGGTGCCGCCGCGCGCCACCGCGAGAGCGGGCTTGAGCCCCTCGCCGCGCTGGCTGGTGCGCCAGTCGGAAACGACGCGCTTGGTGAAGCCCGTCGCCTCGTCGGTGGTTTCCGCCACCGACGCGCCGTCCACCAGGTCCTCGAACACCACCTCGCCCTCGACTTCCGCCAGGATCGGACGGGTGTAGGGGTCCCACTCGGCCAGACGCTGGCCGCGACGCACCTCGTCGCCTTCCTTGACGAGAAGCTTGGAGCCGTAGGTCACGCGGTGCGTGGCGCGCTCCTTGCCCTCGGCATCGACGATGGCGAGCGACACGTTACGGGCCATCACCACCAGCTTGCCGTCGCCGATCTTGGCGACGTTGGCGTTGCGGATGACGATCTTGCCTTCGGCGCCGGCCTCGAGGAACGAGGAGTCGACCACCTGCGCCGTGCCACCGATGTGGAACGTGCGCATGGTGAGCTGCGTGCCCGGCTCGCCGATCGACTGGGCGGCGATGACGCCGACCGCTTCACCGATGTTGACCGGCGTGCCGCGGGCGAGGTCACGTCCGTAACAGGCCGCGCAGCACCCCTGGCGCATCTCGCAGGTCAGCGGCGAGCGGATGCGCACCGTCTGGATGCGGGCCGCCTCGATGACGTCGACATGGCTCTCTTCCAGCAGCGTGCCCCGTGCCGCGATCATCTCACCCGAGAGCGGGTGGAAGATGTCGTCGGCGGCCGTGCGGCCGAGGATGCGCTGGCCGAGCGAGGCCACGATCTGGCCGGCATCGACGATCGCTTCCATGGTGAGGCCATTCTCGGTGCCGCAATCCTCGGTCACGATGATCGCGTCCTGGGCCACGTCGACGAGACGACGGGTGAGGTAACCCGAGTTCGCCGTCTTCAGGGCGGTGTCGGCCAGGCCCTTGCGGGCGCCGTGGGTCGAGTTGAAGTACTCGAGCACGGTCAGGCCTTCCTTGAAGTTGGCGGTGATCGGGGTCTCGATGATCGAGCCGTCCGGACGCGCCATCAGGCCGCGCATGCCGGCGAGCTGCTTCATCTGCGCCGGCGAACCGCGCGCGCCCGAGTGGCTCATCATGTAGACCGAGTTGATCGGACGCTGCCGCTTGGTCTCCTCGTCGAACTGGACGGTGGCGATGCCCTTCATCATCTCTTCGGCGACCTTGTCGCCGCACTTGGCCCAGGCGTCGACAACCTTGTTGTACTTCTCGCCCTGGGTGATGAGGCCGTCGTTGTACTGCTGCTCGAACTCCTCGACCTGCTTGCGCGCGGCTTCCACGATCCCGTACTTGCTCGGCGGGATGACCATGTCGTCCTTGCCGAACGAGATGCCCGCCTTGCACGCCTGGGTGAACCCGAGCTGCATGACGCGGTCGCAGAAGATGACCGTCTCCTTCTGGCCGCAGCCGCGATAGACCGTGTCGATCATCTTGGAGATCATCTTCTTGGTCATCAGCTGGTTGGCCGTGGCGAACGGCACCGCCGGATGCTTGGGCAGGATCTGCCCGATCATCATGCGGCCGGGGGTTGTCTCGACGATCTCGGTCGTCTTGTTCCCCTCCGCGTCAAAGGCCGGCACGCGGGCTTTGATCTTGGTGTGGAGCGTCACGATCTTGTTGTCGAGCGCATGCTCGAGTTCGGCCATCGAGCCGAAGGTCATGCCTTCGCCCGGCTCGTTCTCGTTCATGAGCGAGAGGTAGTAGAGTCCCAGCACGATGTCCTGGCTCGGCACGATGATCGGCTGTCCGTTGGCCGGGTGCAGGATGTTGTTGGTCGACATCATCAAGACGCGTGCTTCCAGCTGCGCCTCGAGCGACAGCGGGACGTGCACGGCCATCTGGTCGCCGTCGAAGTCGGCGTTGAACGCCGAGCAGACGAGCGGGTGCAGCTGGATCGCCTTACCTTCGATGAGGATCGGCTCGAACGCCTGGATGCCGAGACGGTGGAGCGTCGGCGCGCGGTTCAGCAGAACCGGATGCTCGCGGATCACCTCGTCGAGGATGTCCCAGACTTCCGGCTTTTCCTTCTCGACGAGCTTCTTGGCCTGCTTGACGGTCGACGAGAAGCCCTTGGCCTCGAGCCGCGAGTAGATGAACGGCTTGAAGAGCTCGAGCGCCATCTTCTTGGGCAGGCCGCACTGGTGCAGCTTCAGGTTCGGACCGACGGTAATCACCGAACGGCCCGAGTAGTCGACGCGCTTGCCGAGGAGATTCTGGCGGAACCGGCCCTGCTTGCCCTTGAGCATGTCCGAAAGCGACTTCAGCGGACGCTTGTTGGCGCCCGTGATGGTGCGCCCGCGCCGGCCGTTGTCGAAGAGAGCATCCACAGCTTCCTGCAGCATGCGCTTCTCGTTGCGGATGATGATGTCCGGGGCCTTGAGCTCGATCAGGCGCTTCAACCGGTTGTTGCGGTTGATGACGCGGCGATAGAGGTCGTTGAGGTCGGACGTGGCGAACCGGCCGCCGTCGAGCGGCACCAGCGGGCGCAGCTCCGGCGGAATGACCGGCACGACGGTCATGATCATCCACTCGGGCTTGTTGCCCGAGACGATGAACTGCTCGACGATCTTCAAGCGCTTGGCGAGCTTCTTGGGCTTAAGTTCCGTCGTCGACTCGGCAATTTCGACGCGCAGGTCCGCGGCGATCTTCTCCAGGTCGAGCGCCATGAGCATGTTGCGGATGGCCTCGGCGCCGATCTTGGCGGTGAAGCTGTCGGCCCCATACTCGTCCTGGGCGTCGATATACTGCTCTTCGGTCATGAGCTCGTTCTGCGAGAACGGCGTCAGGCCGGGGTCGAGCACGACATAGTTCTCGAAGTAGAGAACGCGCTCGATGTCCTTCAAGGTCATGTCGAGCAGAAGCGCGATGCGGCTCGGCAGCGACTTCAGGAACCAGATGTGGGCGACGGGCGCGGCCAGCTCGATGTGGCCCATGCGCTCGCGGCGCACGCGCGACAGGGTGACCTCGACGCCGCACTTCTCGCAGATGACGCCCTTGAACTTCATGCGCTTGTACTTGCCGCAAAGGCACTCGTAGTCCTTCACCGGCCCGAAGATGCGCGCGCAGAAGAGGCCGTCACGCTCGGGCTTGAACGTGCGGTAGTTGATGGTCTCGGGCTTCTTGATCTCGCCATAGGACCAGGAAAGGATCTTCTCCGGGCTGGCGATGTTGATCTTCATCTGGTCGAAGGTCTGCGCCGGAACCTGCGGATTGAAGGGGTCCATGACGTGGGAATGATGATTCATCAGTTCTCTCCTCGGTCCGCCCGGCCGGGTTTCTCACCCGGCCGTCGGACGCGTTGATGGGTAGGGCTCGGCAGGCTGCTTATTCCGCCGCGTCCTGAGGAGGTGCGAGCTCTTCGGCCTGGTTGGGCTCGTTGTCGTTGACCCGCATGTCGAGCTCGACATTGAGGCCCAGGGAACGGATTTCCTTGACCAGGACGTTGAAGCTTTCCGGGATCCCCGCTTCGAAGGTGTCGTCGCCGCGCACGATGGCCTCGTAGACCTTGGTGCGCCCGGCCACGTCGTCCGACTTGATGGTCAGCATTTCCTGGAGCGTGTAGGCGGCGCCATAGGCTTCGAGCGCCCACACCTCCATTTCGCCGAAACGCTGGCCGCCGAACTGGGCCTTGCCGCCCAGCGGCTGCTGGGTGACGAGCGAGTACGGACCGATCGAACGGGCGTGGATCTTGTCGTCGACGAGGTGGTGGAGCTTGAGCATATAGATGTAGCCCACGGTCACCGGACGGTCGAACTGCTCGCCGGTGCGCCCGTCATAGACGACCGACTGGCCCGAGCCGTTGAGCCCTGCCCGCTCCAGCATCTCGACGATGTCGGCTTCCTTGGCGCCGTCGAAGACGGGCGTCGCGATGGAAATGCCTTTCGAGAGATGCTCGCCGAGCCGGACGACGCCGTCGTCGTCGAGATCGCCGATCGTGTCGTCATCGCCGAAGAGATCACCGATCTCCTTGCGCAGCGGCGTCAGGTCGCCCTTGGCCTGGTAGGCCTTGACCATCTGGTCGATCTTCCGGCCGACGCCCGCACAGGCCCAGCCGAGATGCGTCTCGAGGATCTGGCCGACGTTCATGCGGCTCGGAACGCCCAGCGGATTGAGCACGATGTCGACCGAGGTGCCGTCTTCGAGATACGGCATGTCCTCGACGGGGACGATGCGGCTGACCACGCCCTTGTTGCCGTGGCGGCCGGCCATCTTGTCGCCGGGCTGCAGCTTGCGCTTGGTCGCGACGAAGACCTTGACCATCTTCATGACGCCCGGAGGCAGCTCATCGCCGCGCTGGAGCTTGTCCACCTTGTCGATGAAGCGCTGCTCGAGCAGACGCCGGCTCTCCTCGTACTGGGCGTGGAGGGCTTCCATCTCGGCCATCACCTTGTCGTCCTCGACGGCGAACTGCCACCACTTGGACCGCGGCTGGGCCTCGAAGATCGAGTCGTTGAGCTTGGTGCCGGTCACGTACCCCTTCGGGCCCGAGGTCGCCACCTTGCCGAACAGCATCTCCTTCAGACGCGCATAGACGTTGCGGTCGAGGATCGACTGCTCGTCGTCGCGGTCCTTGGCCAGGCGCTCGATTTCCTCGCGCTCGATGGCCATGGCGCGCTCGTCCTTGTCGATGCCGTGCCGGTTGAAGACGCGCACCTCGACCACGGTGCCGGCGTCGCCCGGGGGCACGCGCAGCGACGTATCGCGAACGTCCGAGGCCTTCTCGCCGAAGATGGCGCGCAGGAGCTTTTCCTCCGGCGTCATCGGGCTCTCGCCCTTCGGCGTGATCTTGCCGACGAGGATGTCGCCCGCCTGCACCTCGGCGCCGATATGGACGATGCCCGCCTCGTCGAGGTTCTTGAGGGCTTCTTCCGAGACGTTCGGGATGTCGCGGGTGATTTCCTCGGGACCGAGCTTGGTGTCGCGGGCCATCACTTCGTATTCCTCGATGTGGATCGAGGTGAAGACGTCGTTCATGCTGATCCGCTCGGACAAGAGGATCGAGTCTTCGAAGTTGTAGCCGTTCCACGGCATGAACGCGACGAGCACGTTCCGCCCGAGAGCGAGGTCGCCCAGCTCCGTCGACGGGCCGTCGGCCACGATGTCGCCGGCCTCGACATGGTCGCCCACCACCACCAGCGGACGCTGGTTGATGCAGGTCGACTGGTTCGAGCGCTGGAACTTCATCAGGTTGTAGATGTCGACGCCGGACTTGGAGGCATCGGTCTCTTCCGTGGCGCGGATGACGATACGGGTCGCATCCACCTGGTCGACGATACCCTTGCGCTTGGCGACGATCGCCGCGCCCGAGTCACGAGCCACGACCGGCTCCATGCCGGTGCCCACGAACGGAGCTTCGGCACGCAGCAGCGGCACCGCCTGCTTCTGCATGTTCGAGCCCATCAGCGCGCGGTTGGCGTCGTCGTTCTCGAGGAACGGGATCAGCGAGGCGGCGACCGAGATGACCTGCTTGGGCGACACGTCCATCAGGTCGACGGTCTCCTTGGGGGTCAGCCCGTTGTCGCCGGCATGGCGCGCCACCACCAGGTCCTGGGTGAACTCGCCCTTCGCGTTGAGGGGCGCGCTCGCCTGGGCCACGTAGTGCTTGGCCTCTTCCATGGCCGAGAGGTAGACGACCTCGTTGGTCACCTTGCCGTCCACGATCTTGCGGTACGGCGTCTCGATGAAGCCGTACTTGTTGACGTGGGCGTAGGTCGCCAGGTTGTTGATCAGGCCGATGTTCGGGCCTTCCGGCGTCTCGATCGGGCAGATGCGGCCATAGTGCGTCGGGTGCACGTCGCGCACCTCGAAGCCGGCGCGCTCACGGGTGAGACCGCCCGGCCCGAGGGCCGACAGGCGCCGCTTGTGCGACACTTCGGAGAGCGGGTTGGTCTGGTCCATGAACTGGCTGAGCTGCGAGGAACCGAAGAACTCGCGCACGGCAGCGGCCGCCGGCTTGGCGTTGATCAGGTCCTGCGGCATGACCGTGTCGATCTCGACCGACGACATGCGCTCCTTGATGGCGCGCTCCATGCGCAGGAGCCCCAGCCGATAGGAATTCTCCATCAGCTCGCCCACCGAACGCACGCGCCGGTTGCCGAGATTGTCGATGTCGTCGATCTCGCCGCGACCGTCGCGCAGGTTGACGAGCGTGCGCACCACCTCGACGATGTCTTCCTTGCGGAGCGTACGCATGGTGTCGGGCGCGTCGAGCTCGAGGCGCATGTTCATCTTGACGCGGCCGACGGCCGACAGGTCGTAGCGCTCGCTGTCGAAGAACAGCGACTGGAACATGGCCTCGGCCGTATCCAGCGTCGGCGGCTCACCCGGACGCATCACGCGGTAAATGTCGAAGAGCGCGTCCTCGCGGCTCTCGTTCTTGTCGACGGCCAGCGTGTTGCGGATGTAGGCGCCGATGGTGACGTGGTCGATGTCGAGGATCGGCAGCTCGTCGAACCCGAGGTCGACGAGCTTGTTGAGCAGCTTTTCGTCGAGCTCCTCGCCCGCCTCCACATAGATCTCGCCGGTCTTGAGGTTCACCAGGTCCTCGGCCACATACATGCCCAAGAGGTCCTCGTTGACCGCGAGCAGGTGCGTCAGGCCGTTCTCGGCGAGCTTCTTGGCCTGGCGAGCCGAGAGCTTCTTGCCGCCTTCGTGCACGACGTCGCCGGTCTTGGCGTCGACGAGGTCATGGGTGGGTTTTGCGCCCTTCCACTTCTCGGCATCGTACGGGACGCGCCAGCCCTTGTCGGTCTTCTCGTAGGTGAGCTTGGTGTAATAGGTGTCGAGGATTTCCTCGGCATCCATGCCCAGCGCCTTGAGGAGCGAGGTCACCGGAATCTTGCGGCGGCGGTCGATGCGCGCATAGACGATGTCCTTGGCGTCGAACTCGATGTCGAGCCAGGACCCGCGATACGGGATGATGCGGCCGGCGAACAGGAGCTTGCCCGACGAATGGGTCTTGCCCTTGTCATGGTCGAAGAAGACGCCCGGCGAACGGTGCATCTGCGAGACGATGACGCGCTCGGTGCCGTTGACGATGAAGGTGCCGTTCGAGGTCATGAACGGCATGTCGCCCATGTAGACGTCCTGCTCCTTGATGTCCTTGACGGAGCGCGCGCCCGTTTCCTCGTCCACTTCGAAGACGATGAGACGCAGCGTGACCTTGAGCGGCGCAGCGAAGGTCATGTCGCGCTGCCGGCATTCGTCGACGTCATACTTGGGCTGCTCGAACTCGTACTTCACGAATTCGAGAGAAGCGGTGTTGGAGAAGTCGGTGATGGGAAAGACCGAACGGAAAACAGCCTGCAATCCCTCGTCGGGACGTCCACCTTTGGGCTCGTCGACGAGAAGGAACTGATCGTAGGAGGCCTTCTGGACCTCGATCAGATTGGGCATCTCCGTGACTTCGCGAATGGAGCCGAAAGATTTGCGGACCTTGCGGCGGCCGTTGAACGTGGTAGCCATAAAAGCTCCTGTTTCCTTGCGATTTGTCTCGGAGGCAGATGTCCAAAGACCCGACAATCAGCCGGCGGGTATCGGGACATATGCCCTTGCGTAACTGGTTAGGCGACTGGATGTGCTGGGATTCAGGTCAGGGCGAGCCGAAAATGGCGGCCTGCGGGAACCGGGGCGCGGCGTACGTCTGGCACGCGAGCACCGGAAGCGCGGGAAACTACCATTTGGAGGACGACATCACCTGAATTCCAGCACACCCTAAACGCGCATCGCCGAACGGGCGGTTACCGCCTCGGTTCGGTTCAGCGCGTTGGAAAACTCTATTCCGCAACCTCTTGCCGGGGTATCCGGCAATCCCCCCACATGTTCCATATGGGGGTAAATGAGGCGGCACTATGGCGCCGCCCCAAAAATTTATCGTAACGCGGCGAACTACTTGAGTTCGACCTTGGCGCCGGCGTCTTCCAGCTTCTTCTTGATGTCTTCGGCCTCAGCCTTCGACACGCCTTCCTTGACGGCCTTGGGAGCGCCTTCGACCAGGGCCTTGGCTTCGCCGAGGCCGAGGCCGGTGATGCCGCGGACTTCCTTGATGACGTTGATCTTGTTGTCGCCGAAGGCGGCAAGGATCACGTCGAATTCGGTCTTTTCCTCAGCAGCAGCAGCGGGAGCCGCAGCGCCACCGCCAGCGGCGGCAACGGCGACGGGAGCCGCAGCCGAAACGCCCCACTTCTCCTCGAGGAGCTTGGAAAGCTCGGAAGCCTCGAGAACGGTGAGAGCCGACAGTTCGTCTACGAGTTTGGCGAGATCAGCCATTTGATGGTTCCTATATGGTGTTTCGTTTCAGTTCGAACAAGTGGATGCGAGCCTTGCGTCAGG
Organism: Devosia geojensis; assembly: GCF_000969415.1. Classification (GTDB taxonomy): domain Bacteria; phylum Pseudomonadota; class Alphaproteobacteria; order Rhizobiales; family Devosiaceae; genus Devosia; species Devosia geojensis. The sequence goes on from NZ_JZEX01000056.1 coordinate 36,926, forward strand.
CTGCGCCCTTTTCGGCATAGGCCGACAACACGCGGGCGATCTGGCCGCCCGGTGCCTGGACGACCGAGGCGATACGCTGGGCAGGCTGCTTGAGCATGCCGGCGAGCGTGGCGCGCAGTTCGTCGAGCGAGGGCATCGTGGCCAGCGCCTTGACGTTGTTGACGTCAAGAGCGGTTGCCCCCATGGCGCCGCCGAGAATCACGTACTTCTGATTCTTGTCGGCGAACTTCGACGCGATCTTGGGCGCCGTCATCGGGTCTTCCGCATATGCGATGACCGTCGGGCCGGTGAACAGGCCCGAGATGTCCGCGTTGTCGGTATCCTTGAGAGCGAGCTTGGCAAGGCGGTTCTTGGCGACCTTGAGTTGTCCGCCGGCCTGCTTGACCTGCACGCGCAGGTCCGTCAGTTCGGCAACGGACAGGCCGGTATTGTGCGCAACGACGATCGATCCGGCGCGGCTGAGGGCCGACTGGAGCGATGCGACGACTTCACGCTTTTCCGCTCTTTCCAATGCTAGTCTCCACATTCGGCCCGGCGACGAGCACCGGACCATTGCCAATGTCACCCCCGCGAGGGGAGGCAACGGTTCCGGACGTCCCCGAAAGGACATCCCCTTCGTGCCTGTAAACCGCTGGCCCTCAAACGAGGACGCTTGGCCTGGTTCGAACCGGAACCCGCGGCCCCTTTTTAGGACCGGAAATCTCGGTCTTCACCCCATCTATGCAGGCTCCTTGCGGATTTAAGCGCCGCCATATGGCGACGAACCGGCAGTCTCGGACAGGACTTCATCGGCCGGCGAACCGGCCGATGTCACGGACGGCCGGAGCCGCCCGAAACTTGTGTTAGAGAGCCGAAGCCGGCTCGACGTGGACGCCCGGCCCCATGGTGGAGCTGACCGCCACGCGCTTGACGTAGGTGCCCTTGGCGCCCGCGGGCTTGGACTTCTGCACGGCGTCCGTGAAGGCCTTGATGTTCTCGAGGAGCTGGGCTTCCGAGAACGAGACCTTGCCGACGCCGGCGTGCAGGATGCCGGCCTTCTCGACGCGGAACTCCACCGCGCCGCCCTTGGCCGCCTTGACGGCGCCGGCGACGTCCGGGGTCACGGTGCCGACCTTGGGGTTCGGCATCAGGTTGCGCGGCCCGAGGATCTTACCGAGGCGCCCGACCAGCGGCATCATGTCCGGCGTTGCGATGCAACGGTCGAAGTTGATGTTGCCGGCCTGGATCTGCTCGGCCAGGTCATCGGCGCCGACGACGTCCGCGCCGGCGGCCTTGGCTTCCTCGGCCTTGTCGCCGCGGGCGAACACGGCGACGCGCACCGTCTTGCCCGTGCCGTTCGGCAGGTTGACGACGCCGCGGACCATCTGGTCGGCGTGGCGCGGATCGACGCCGAGGTTGAGCGCGATCTCGAAGGTCTCGTCGAACTTGGCCGAAGCCCGGTCCTTGACCATCTTGATGGCGTCTTCGATCTTGTAGAGCTTCTTGCGGTCGATGCCCTCGCGGGCGGCCGCGACCTTCTTAGCGATCTTTGCCATTTGCCTTAGCCCTCGACCTGAATGCCCATGGAGCGGGCGGAACCGGCGATCATCGACATGGCGGCGTCGACGTTGTCGGCGTTGAGGTCCTTCATCTTCTTTTCGGCGATGTCACGCAGCTGTGCCTGCGAGATCGTGCCGGCGCTCTCCTTGCCCGGAACCTTGGAGCCGGACTTGAGGTTGAGCGCCTTCTTGATGAAGTAGGTCACCGGCGGCTGCTTCATCTCGAAGGTGAAGCTCTTGTCGGCATAGGCGGTGATGACGGTCGGGATCGGCGAGCCCTTTTCCATCTCCTGCGTGGCCGCGTTGAAGGCCTTGCAGAATTCCATGATGTTGAGGCCGCGCTGACCGAGCGCAGGACCGATCGGCGGCGACGGGGTCGCGGAGCCGGCCGGCACCTGGAGCTTGATGTAGCCCACGATTTTCTTTGCCATAGTCGTCCTTCCAATGCCCGTTTCCAGGCGCTGCGTCCGCCGTCACGCGGACAGTTGTGACGCTGTGGTGCGAGGGCAAGCCGGCGGATTGGCGTCCGCCACCCTCTCCCACAGATTTCCCGGAACTAAAGGCTCCGGGTTACGGGATCAGACCTTCTCGACCTGCCCGTATTCGAGCTCGACCGGAGTCGGGCGCCCGAAAATCGAAACTTCCACCTTGAGGCGGCTGCGCTCCTCGTCGACTTCCTCGACGATGCCGTTGAAGCTCGCGAACGGCCCGTCCGAGACGCGCACGCTCTCGCCCACCTCGAACGAGATCGAGGGCTTGGGATGCTCGACGCCTTCCTGCACCTGCTGCAGGATGGCCATCGCCTCGGCCTCCGAGATCGGCATCGGCTTGTTGTCCGCGCCCAGGAACCCGGTGACCTTCGGGGTGTTCTTGATGAGGTGGAACGCCTGGTCAGTCATGTCCATCTTCACCAGCACATAGCCCGGGAAGAACTTGCGCTCGGCGTCGACCTTGCGGCCGCGCCGCACCTCGACGACCTTTTCGGTCGGAACGATCACGTCCTCGAACAGATGCTCGAGCTTCTGCTGCGCGACCTTTTCCTTGATCGCATCAGCAACTTTGCGCTCGAAGTTCGAGTACGCCTGAACGATGTACCAGCGCTTGGCCATGAAGGGCTCGCCGCTCCTAAATTCCAGTACCGACCGACTTAGCGGATCGAAAGTATCAGCTGCACGAACCAGGAGATCACCTGGTCGGCCGCCAGAAAGAAGAGACTCGCCAGGATCACGAGGACGATGACCATGATAGTCGAGATCAGAACCTCGTTCCGCCCCGGCCAGGTCACCTTCGACACTTCCTGCCGCACCTGCTGTAGGAAAGTGATCGGGTTCGTCCGGGCCATCAGCGACTCTACTTTGCGTTTTTAGGGCCGCGAAATTCGCTGCGCCCGAGGCAAAACCAAAGGCCGCGCGGTTATCCCGCACGGCTGGGAGTTGGCTATCTAGTGGCTTTGGGCCGCGATTGCAACATCTGAATCGCCAAATCCGGCCTGCCCCGCGCCCTCGCGGACAAATGCGTTGCCTTGTGCCGGCCGGCAAGCGCATTATCTTTCTGGGGCAAGGAGACCATCATGCGAACGCTCGCCCTCATCGCCGCAGTTTGCCTCGCCGCCCTCGCCTCCCCGGCCATGGCGCAGACCCGTTGCGTCTCGGTGCCGGAAAACAGCGCCAGCCGCTATGTCGAGAACGGCAAGCAGGAAATGCTCTGCCACCACGGCGTGATCACCGACAAGGTCAACGAGATGGAGATGAAGGCGCAGATCGACTCGCTCGCCGGCTCGGTCCGCCAGCTCGAGCTGCAGCGCCGGTTCGACGCCCTGCCCAAGCAGCCGAGCTTCGTCACCATTCCATGAAGCATGTCGTCGACCGTGCGGCCTGGGCCGACAAGCCCGACGCCTGGTCCGGCGAATGGCAGGGCGCGGCCCATGGTTCCGGGGTTTCGGTGATCTTCGTCACCTACGACAAGCCCGGCGGCGGCCCGCGCCTCCATACACACCCTTATTCGGAAACCTTCATCGTGCGCCGGGGCCGCGCCCTCTTCACGCTCGGCGATGAAGAGATCGAGGCCGCCGCGGGCCAGATCGTCGTCGCCCCCGCCAACGTGCCGCACAAGTTCACCAATCTGGGTCCGGGCGTCCTCGAGCAGATCGACATCCACGCCAACCCGACCTTCGTGACCGAGTGGCTGGAGTAGTGGATATGACCGAGGAGGAATGGACCGGCGGCTGCATGTGCGGGGCCATCCGCTACCGCGCCTTCGGCCCGCCCGTCCGCATCGAGATCTGCCACTGCCGCACCTGCCGGCGCAACACTGGCTCGGCTTTCGGCGTCTTCGTTCTCTTCGAAGGGGACAAGGCCGTCATCGAGGGCGAGGAAAACCTGACGAGCTACCGCTCCTCTCCTCCCGCGACGCGTCACGGTTGCCGGCAGTGCGGCACGCCCCTTCTCAACCGCTTCGAGGGATACGTCGACTTCCACCTGGGAACGCTCGACGAGGCCGAGCGCCTGCGCCCGGATACGGAAATCTGGACTGCCCGCCGCCTGCCCTGGCTGCCGCTCGTCGGCGAAGTCCAGTGCTACCTCTACGGGCCCGATGGTCCACAGCTATAGATCAGGACTGGAATATGGACCGCCGGCTGCCCGCCGGCGGTCCGATTCGTACGGCTTACTGGATGCCGAAGGCCTGCTTGGCGGCGTTCTCGGCCGCGTCGCCGGCCTGCGTGATCTGCGCGGCGGCAAGGCCCGCGGCGCGGGCTGCATCCTCGGCGGCCTTGCGCGCCTCGGCGACCGCGGCCTGCTTGTCGGCGTCACTCATCGATTCGAGCTACTGCTGGGCGGCCTCCACCTGCTGCTGCATGGCGCCCGCCTGGTTCTCCACCTGCTGCATCGCGTCCTGGACGGCTTCCACCGCCTCGGCAGCCGGAGCCTCTGCTGCCGGAGCTTCGGCGGCCGGCGCGGCGGGCTCGGCGGGAGCCGCAGGCGTCTCGGCGGCCGGAGCTTCCGTGGCCGGAGCTTCGCTGGTGGGCGCGGGCGCATCACCGCAGGCGGCGAGGGCCAGAAGAGCCGCAAACGCGGCGGGCAGCACGATCTTATTATTCATGGGAGTTGTATCCTCTGCTAGTATTTCCCGGCCGAACCGGACCTCACAGCCCTGTGATCAAAATCGCGGCAAAGTTGAGGCAGGACGAACGCGCCCGGGGTGTAATTCATCCCCTATTTTTATGACAACTGTTTCGGCAATGGCGACGGCGGGCAAATAGCGGCGGATCGATCAGATGGCCTGGATACGCACATCCCAAGTCTTTGCAGGCGACATGGAGGCATTGCGTGCCCACATAGGCCGCCGCGTCCGCACCCTGACCACCGCCCGCCACTCCGGCTTCGACGGCGTCGCGCTCACCCTGACCGATCCCGTCGAGCTGCCCGCCGACACGCAGGGTTTCATCGCCAATCCCTGGCAGGACTACGTGCTCATCGCCCTGCCCAACAACCCCGGCCACTTCCCCAACCTCGACAAACTCATGCGCTCCGGCCAATTCCACCTGATCGCCGCGAAATCCACCGACTTCACGCGACAGTTCGAGATCGACATCTAATCAAAATGTCAGTCTGCTAGGCAGCGTCAGCTCGAGGTTTCCGAGAGTGGGGTCGCACCGTTTCTCCTCCGCAGAAGCCAGGAAGCCAGATTGACTCGACCAAATGGATTGAGCATTAAGCTAACCGCGCACAGCCTAAGGTCGCTATGAAAGCCAGGTCTGCCCAGAAGGTCGATTTCGACGAGTACGCTGATCGCTATGAGGCCCTGCTTCAGGAGCAGCTTTCGTTCTTCAGCGGTGAGCGCTCGTACTTTTCGGAATACAAGGTCAAAGTGCTGAGGGACCTCTATCCCGAAGGCATCGATTCGATTCTCGATTTCGGTGCGGGCATAGGCCTGGGGCTGCCGCACTACCTGCGGCACTTTCCCGAGACAAAGCTGAGCGCCACCGATATATCAGCGGCGAGCCTCCAGCACATCGAACGTGCCTTCCCGACCGTCGAGGTCGTCAAGGACGAGAACCTGCAAGGGCGCACGTTCGATCTGATCGTGATCGCGACGGTCATGCATCACGTCGCCCCGCCCGAACGCCGCGACCTCATCAAGCGACTCGAAACGCTGCTCTCGAGCAAGGGACGCATCTGCATTTTCGAGCACAATCCATACAACCCCGTCACGCAGAGAATGGTCTCCACCTGCCCGTTTGACGAGGACGCAGTGCTGCTCACCATGGGTGAAAGCAAAAGGCTGCTGACGCAGGACGCCGCCCTTTCGATCGCTCACACCGGATATACCCTGTTCTTCCCCGGCTTCCTGGCCGGGCTACGCCCCTCGGAGCGCTTTCTCAAATGGCTGCCGTTGGGGGGACAGTACTATGTCGTTGCCGAGCGGAAATAACTTCCTCGCGCTCGTCGGCCGCTTCGCGACAGTCGGAATACTCAACAGCGGCATCGGCTTTCTTGTCATCTTTCTGTTAATGTACGCGGGTATCGACCCATACGTGAGCAACGTGGCGGGATATTGCGTCGGGTTCCTGGTATCTTTCGGGCTCCACAAGGGGTGGGTCTACCGATCGGGCGGCCATGTTACGCCGGAGGCGGCCAAATATGTCGTTGCCGTCGCGATTTCGTACCTGCTGAACATGGCATGCCTGGCGCTGCTGCTGAACGCGCACGTGTGGCCCTATGCGGCACAAGTCTTCGCGGCCGTTCTCTATACCGGATCGATGTTCGTGCTTTCCACCTACTGGGTTTTCGCAGGTCGAGCCTCGCATGAGTGACTACGCATTGGACCTGGTCGTCCCCTGCTACAATGAAGAAGACGTCCTCCCCCAGACTGTTCCGGTGATGCTCACGCACCTACGAAGCCTGGCGGCGGATCCAGAGTTGAACCTGAACAGGTTCCGGATCCTGCTGGTCAACGACGGAAGCGTCGACGGCACATGGCCGGTTATTGAGGCGCTGGCGAGGGAAAACCCCGAAGTCGTGGGCGTGCGGCTGTCGAGAAACTTCGGCCATCAGAACGCCCTTCTGGCCGGTCTCCACGAAGTCACTGCAGACGTCTGCGTCTCGATGGATTGCGACCTGCAGGACGATATCGGCGTCATCAAGTCCATGCTGCTCGTCTATCAGCGGGGGACTGACCTCGCCCTCGGCGTTCGCAACGACAGGAGCAGCGATTCCTCGGGCAAGCGGAGAACCGCCAACGCGTACTACCGCCTGCTTTCGCTGATGGGCGTGCGCATCATAGAGAACCATGCGGATTTCCGCATGATGTCCCGCCGGGCTCTTGCCGCATTGCTCGAGCACAGCGAGGTCAACCTGTTTCTCAGAGGTCTGATTCCGACGCTCGGTTTTTCCGTGACCCTCATCCCCTACAAGCGGATGTCCAGAACGCTCGGCGAAACGAAATATACCCTGCGCAAGATGATCCGGCTCGCCATCGACGGCGTGACCTCGTTCTCGATTGCGCCCTTGCGGGCGGTGGCAATCCTCGGAACATGCGTTTTCGCGCTTTCGACCGGTGCAGGGCTATACTTCCTGATGGAGCGGCTGTTGAACCCGCAATCGGTGACGCCCGGTTGGGCTTCGACGGTGCTGCCGCTGCTGTTCCTGGGCGGAGTACAGATCCTCTCGATCGGCGTGCTCGGAGAATACATCGGCAAAATTTACATGGAGGTGAAGCGCAGGCCGCGCTTCATCATTCAGGAGAGAACCAAAGACGGCTGAAGTCGTCTGAAGCATCCGAGTTAGGGTTCATAGAAACTAGAGTGCGGCGCGAAGCGTATCGGTAGGAATCTGCGCATAATGAATATCGTTCGACTTTGGCCGCTTGGAGTGTTGGCGGCACTAACCGCCGTCTTTGCAGTTCTCAATCTTTCGCTCAGCGCAAGGCACGGTACGTTGGCGATGCCGCCAATCTACGACGACGTGGGATATTTGCTTGATAGCGCTCGCAGGATGACAATCGAAAGAGGGGATTCGGTCGTGGGGCTTGTGCAGTCCTTCTTGAATCGTCCTCCTCATGCGCCATTAAGCACGCTGTTAGCCATGACGGGGTACGCGGTATTTGGCCATCATGTCTGGGCCCCCTACGCCCTTAATGCCACAGTGCTTCTCGCATACACTGTCCTTATGTATTTTGTCGCACGCAAGCAACAAGCGACGACGCTCCAGAGCTTGCTGATCACATTTATACTTCTATACCCGCCCGTCGTTCACGCCATCGTAACAGAATTCAGGCCTGACATTGCTGCGGGAATGATATTTGCTGCCGCTATTTACCTTCTAATTCAAGCTGATTTAACGAAGATTGGGGGAGCGCCACGAATCGCCGTTGCGCTTGTTTGCGCATTTGCAGTGGTGGCGAAACCGAGCGCGTTTGTCGTCACCGTTCCCATGCTTGGCGCAAGCCTACTGATCAGCGTTGCCTGTCTCGGCCACCAGTGGCGGGCTGGTATTCGTCCTGCGCTCGGGCTGGTAGGCATCGCCCTTGTCGTTCTCGTTCCCTATGTCATCATATGGGGGCGCCAAGTTTATGAATACGTCTACCAGGTCTTCGTGACCAATAGCGATGTCTGGCGCACGGGCGGAACGCACTTTTATCACGCCATCTACCATTCGTTCGGCGACGGTGGAGCGCACGCTCTGGGCCTCTTCGTGCCGATTGGCTTGGCGACAATACTTGCTGACCTGGTCATGTCCTTCAAGCGGAATTTCGATCGCCGTGTAGCGGCCTTTTATATCGTGATCGCTGTAACTTACGCTGGAATGTCGACGGCAGGAGACAAGTCGGCTTACCAGGGCGCGTTCTTTTATATGCCTTTCCTGTTGGCGATCTGTGTATCGATCGCTCGGCTGGCGGCAAATCTTACTGGTATCGGCAGGTGGGCGCTGATCGCGATTGCGGGGATCGTGGCAATCACGGCTCCACCGGCGACGACTTTTACCTATGCCAACAGGTATCCCAACGCCAAGGCGATGGCCGCTGAATTGGTCGACTACACTGAGCGCGAACTGAGCAGATGCGGCTATCGAGCCGCGACAATCGTGGGCATAGCCCCATACCCAGTCACGCCGGATGCTATCGCGCTGCAATTAATGCTTGAGAAGGGTGCCGATATGTCCGTTCAGCAGCCGTTCCTGGTTCGTGATCTCGACCACATGATTTCAGTGGCAATGTCCTCGGACTTCATCCTGTTGCCCAACTCCTGGGGGCGTGAAATCAGCAGCTACCTTCCTGGTACCCAGTTTGTCGATGACGTGAGAGCCAGGGTGATGGAAACCGGCGAATGGTCCTCTTTCAGGCCCAATGTAGAAGATCCGCCCGAGATCCTCTCTCGAACCAACTGCAAGCGACTTTGAGCAAGCACGAGGAAGGTCTGAGAGGAGGACGCCACACCAAATTGTGACATTTTCATTGCATGTTTATGACAGTTGGTTGACACCCCGGAAGTGATTGGATCACATTGCGAGCTCCAAAGAGGGAGCCTACGCATGAAACTGGTCTTTCCTGCCGTTCTGTTCACTGCCGCCCTGGTCGCTCCGGCGCATGCCTACCTCGATCCGGGCACCGGCAGCATGATCCTGCAGGCGATCGTCGGGGCCGTCGCGGTCGCCGGAGCGACGCTTTCGGTCTATTGGGGGAAGGTCAAGTCCCTGTTCAGCCGCAAGAAGCAGTAACGCGAAAAGCCGCGTCGGGGGACAATGCAGCAAAATCCGGAACTCGTACCGGGGTCGTTTCGCGACCCCGCGGGACACATTTATTCTTCTCAGGATCGCATCCTGCGCACCATTTCCGCCCGGGCGGCGGAACAGTATCGTGCAGCCAGGGACGTCCTGCGCGAACTGGTCGAACAGGATCGGCTCGTCGATTTCACCGAACTGCCGGCCGACCGGTGGGGTTTCGCCTCCGCAGAGGCGGCGTTCGTTCTCGAGCATCCGCGGCTCCAGCCCTGGACGCTCCCGTATGAGTGGTCCTTTTCGCTGCTCAAGGATGCGGCGATCTTCCATCTCGATCTGCACCTCGATCTGCTGGACCGCGGCTTCACGCTTTCCGACGCGTCAGCGTACAATGTGCAGTTCGTCGGGCCGAACCCGATTTTCATCGACCATCTCTCGATCCGCCCCTATGTCGAAGGCGAGTTCTGGGCCGGGCACAAGCAGTTCTGCGAACAGTTCCTCAACCCGCTCCTGATGCGCTCGTACTTCGATATCGCGCCCAATTCCTGGTACCGCGGAGGCATGGAAGGCATCCCGACGGATGCGATGGCCAGGCTTATTCCCTTGCGCCGCCGGCTCGGCTGGAAGGTGCTCAGCAACATCGTGCTGCCCGCCTATTTCCAGAAGAGCCGCACCAGCGAGCGCGAGGCGGACTTCTCGATCAAGGACAGGAAGCTCCCTCTCGAAGGCCTCAAAGGCATGCTGCGCCAGCTTCGCGGCTGGATCGAGGGCCTGCGGCCCGCCAACACCTCATCGACCACCTGGGCGAACTATGCCGTGACGACGACCTATGACGACGAGGAAACGGCCGCCAAGAAAGCTTTCGTCGCGGATTTCATCTCCGCTTCCGGCGCCCGCACCGTCATCGACCTCGGCTGCAACACGGGCGACTACAGCAAGATCAGCCTCGAGAACGGCGCGACGCGCGTCACCGGCTTCGACTTCGACCAGCAGTCCCTCGACAAGGCGCATGCAAGGGCCAAGGCCGAGAACCTCAACTTCCTGCCCCTCTACCTCGACGCCCGCAATCCCTCCCCCAGCCAGGGCTGGCTGCAGCACGAGCGCGCGGGTTTCCAGGAAAGATACACGGCCGACGCCGTCCTCGCCCTCGCCTTCGAGCATCACCTGGCGATCGCCCACAACGTCCCGCTGGACCAGTTCGTCGCCTGGCTGACGGCGATCGCCCCGAAAGGCGTGGTCGAATTCGTCCCCAAGAGCGACCCCACCGTCGTCAAGATGCTGGCGCTACGCGAAGATATCTTCCCCGACTACACCCTCGATGCGTTCCTTGCTCACCTCAGCGGCAAGGCAAGGATCGTCAGACAGGAGACGGTCTCGAAGTCGGGACGGACGATGGTGTGGTTTGAGCTCGGCTGACGGGCCGGTTGTAGCTTTAGAGTGAGCTAGTTGCACTGAGCAGCGCAGCTGCGGACACGCTCGCGATCTGAGTGTATGTCAACCGGATCAGGTTGACATACACTCAGATCAGCAACTCGCCAGATGCGGGCGACTTTAAGGAATTTGAGCTGAGGTGGGCTTGTTTTCTGGCAGGAAAGATATCGCTTCCAGCCCTATGCCCAGATTCCGGGTGTCCTCGGACAATCCGAGGAACTTGGGTGAAACTGGATCGGTGATCCGGAACTCGAGCTCGACCACATTCTCGCGATCGTCCGGCAACGGAATGTCGAACTCGACCTTGGAATCGGTCAGGCTGAACGGGATAGAAGCCAGTTCTTGGCCGCGATAGGATACCGATACTGTACGTCGGGGAATCCCGTCAGCTACGAAGCCGCGAGCTCTTACTCGAACCGCGCCGGCGCCCGGCGGTGACGTGAACGCTAGGTAAGCCGACTCGGCTATCGACCAAACCCCCCAGCCCTCAAGGCCCCCCCACCCTGAGATTAAAAAATCTCCGGCGTTGTCCATGTCGGCAATCGCCATGGGCTCCCCAACTGGAAGTTCCGCACCCAACGACCAACTCGACAATGACCCGATAGGACCGTTAATCTCGTACTTTTTCAGAGTTTCGATGCTGTCGGCCGACCAGAAGTCGTTTTCCCAGCGGTAGTCATAGAAAACCCTGGTGCGTGCACCGGAGGGGGAAAGAGCTGAAACGCCCTGGGGAACGCTGCATACCTGAAGACCGTCACAAAGCGTGGCGCCGAAATCGCCGATGTGAACTTCATTCTGCCTGACTTCGATAGGTCCCTCGGACTGAACGGGCTTGAAGGCGAATGTTGGGTTTGCGGAACCTATGAGAGAAGCACGCGACGGACTCGAAGCCCTGCGGCTTTCGAGGAGGTAATTTCCATGGTCCGAGATTATCGCAATTGCGCTGTTGTCGTAGACGCCAATCTCCCTAAGCCGCATCAGCAACGCAGCAACACGCTCGAGCGCACATGTTGCCTGAATGAAGTCGTTCTCGGCTGATATCTCCAACTCCCGCCCGGCATATACGCAGCCCTCCTGATAGACATACGGAGGATGGGTGGTGAATAGGTGCAAGAACTTGGAGGTCGGCGTAGGAGCTTGTGCGTTCATCGCCTGGGTAAAGTCGTGCAGGAAGCTGTTGCCCTCGACGGCGAACTGAACAAATCGTCTATCGGAAGCGACGGCTTGAACCAGCCATTCGCCTTGATTGTAGACAGCATTCTTGAGCCCTAACGGCGCACGCGGAACAGAACGGCATCCAGCAGCCGCAGAGCCTGGCCTCTGTATTCTCCTTCCTCTCCCATGAGTGCCGACCGAGTCGATTGGCATTTAACATTCGCGGGGCAGGTCCAGAATATGACGTTAACCAAGTCGCTTTTGTAACCCGCATCGGCAATGACGGAGAGAACCGACCTTTCCCCCACCGCCTCATGGAAAAAATCTTGAAGTCGCGTATCGCCGTCATAGGTCAATCCAGAATGAATCGTCGGCAGGGAAAGGTAGGTCGTGGGGGCTGCACCCACTGTATCCGGAAAAAACAAAAATCCGTCGAACGCATCGCGAAGATCAGGGTTGTTGAAGACGACCTGCTCAAATACATCCGACTGCAGGGTGTCGAGCAGGATGATCAGGGAGTTACTATCGCTATTGAACTGCGAAAGTCTCGCCATGGTGGGAGGAGCTAGATCGGTGTCGTAACCGTCGAATTGAGGAACCGCCTGGGCGACCGCACCTCCCGCAATCACCATACATAGCACCGCCAAAGCCCGGGGAGCTCGCCAAGCGATAAACAAGACAACACTCGCAGCGGCTAGGGATACGACAAGATCAAGCAACCATTGCCAGACCGGAACTTCCGCGCTCCAACCACGCCCATCGACTATGCCAAAACTATGGGTCTGAAACGTGCCATGCGCCCAGGTGTATATGGCTAGGACCGCCACGACAGCGGCCCACGCGTGGGCTGCTCTCCTCGGCAAAAATAGTGCGGGCAGGACCAACAAGACTGCTGCCGTAAGAGCCCACGGCCAATACACTTGGATCAGATTCAGAAATGGAGCCGAGAATTCTGACTCATTAGCGCCGTAGACAGTGGACGGAAGCCCAACGAAGAACGTCGAAACGAATAACCCCGCGGCTCCTGCCGCGAGGAGCACGTTCGAGAGCCTAGGCTTCATGCTGCTTCTCCCCTTCAATTGAATATACGAGGCTTATCAACGAATAGTTGTTTGTCTGGGGCAGATGCACGCGAGTCCACCCGGTACGCAGAACCAAGAACACAATGAGTCCAAAAAAGATAGAAAAATCAAATACTAACATAAATTTACTTGAAGTATTGCGAAGTATTATTTAATTGAATTGAGGAATATTGAAGTCGGTCATTTACCCTCAACATTGATCCAGTCGACAAGAACGCCCAGCGGTCTTGTCGAATTGTTGATGGGCTCAATGATAAGAATGTCCAGCGCAATCACCCCAGGCGCGCCGAGTTCCCGTTGATCGAGGGAAACCGTCGTCTCAAAAGTTTCCCATCCATTCACGGTCGATATCTGCCAAAGAGCGACTTCCCTGCCATTGACCGAAACTCTGATTTCTTGTCCCTCGTGGGGACTCAGCACACGCGCCGAAATTGCTAGGGTGTCCGCTTCTGGTAGTACCCCATCGACAGTTGCAGGGTTGGAGAGCACCCAGGAATAGCCAGCTCCCGCCGCTTCGGTGGAGAAGGCATAGTTTGCCGATACCAGCGCCTCGTCCGTACCCAGATCGATCCGGCCCAGGGGAATGTTGGCGATTTCCGAAGGCTCCACGCTCCAAGCTGCATTATCGCGAACATTGCCCGAGATAGTGAATGTATCGGCTCGGCTCAGGCGCTCTTGGGTTGCTTCGGCTGCCGACTTGTAGAACGTGTAAAAGCGCTCCCGATGCTGGCCTTCGAAGAGTTCATTCAACGCCAGCTTATCAGTTGAGACGCCGACTGCTTTAAGGATGGTGGGATAGATGTCCGCTAAGACAACGGGCGATCCGTCAAATTCCAAAGGTCCGGTTGCTCCGAAATCTTTGAATGCGATCGTGGGATGCGCTGAGGACCGCACCCTAAGCGGCACAGAAGAGTTCTCCTGGTTCTCGATAAAACCAAGAAGGGAACCATGGTCGGAAATCAGGAAAATCTGGCTGTTGTCGTATACGCCTTCCGCTTTGAGCTGATCAAGGATGTCAGCCATCTTTCCGAGAATGCATCTTCCTTGCGCACGAACAGAGGCCCCATCAAAATGCGATTCCGTGCCTGAACAGTCCGCATCCAACCTCGCCGGGGGGTGCATACCCCAAAGATGTATCCACTTGAATGTTGGCTGCTCGCGGGACACAACAAGATGTTGCGAAATGCGCGAGAGGACTTCCAGATCCTGTTCCTGCTCCGTCACTGGCGTCGCCTGGGGGCAGTTGCGCGTTACCACGAATTGCCCGTCGTCATAGACAGCTCTTTTCAGAAGAAGTGGAACCTGTCTGAAGAGGAAAAGATCGACCACTTCGGCATAGGCACGGCACCGCGAAACACGTCCAGCAAGAAATGCATGCCGCGAGTGTAGCGGAAGGAGGTCGACCTCGTAGCCGGCTCCTGAGAGTATAGCGGGAAGCTTTTGGGCGTTTGTTCTTTCAAGGTAGGCAGGGATGGTTTCCCGGCCATCATAAACCTCTCCCCGCAACACCGCTCCTATGGAGAGCTGAGTGAATGGGAAATGCCCCATTGCATTGGTGTAGATTGTAAATCCCTCCAAGGCATTCGCAATGACTGAGTCAGTCCTCACAATGCTTTCGAGCACATCGTTCTGAAATGTGTCCAAAACAATTACGATGATATTTCGACTCGAGGACAATTCAGGAATCCTCAAGGTCCTTGCAGCGGACGTAACAAAATCATTGCTTGCCGTCAGATCTGCGGCCGTGGCTGCGCCTGATGTAAGCGGCTGGCGTCCCCAATCGATGGCCGTCAGAACCTGCACCGCGTTCACCACAGCAAACAAGGCAGCAGCAATTGTAAGAGGAACAATGAACCGCTTTCCCGAGATTACAGCGAAGACCAGCCCTGCCAAAAGGAGGGCTAGCTCGAACCACCCCCGCTGCTCGTAAGCCGCAAAATCCAAAGGACGGCCGTCCAGTGAACCGAAGTTGGGCGCCAAACCGTAAAACGCCACGTACATCCAAACCGCGACGATAGCCATAACTGGCAGTATCCATCGTAGACTCGGTCGATTCGTCTGCCAGAGCAGAAATCCAAAAATGGGCGTGGCGATCAGCGCAATTCCGATCAGCCATGGTGAGATCAGACTCGGCGTAAGGATAGAGTTAGGGTTGCCGGACAAAGACACCAACGGTCCCAGAAAAAACAGCTGCGTGCAGATCGCCGCCGAAAGGACGAGTGCTGGAATTATCCGTTCCCTCATGAGTATCCTCCAGATTCTGAAGGACACCTATCATCCGACGGCGCCCACCTCTAGTCTTGGCGAGCCCACAAGTACACGAACGATGTGAATATCAGCGGTAGAAATGACGGAGACTTGTCGCGACGCCCATTGTGGCCTCTCCGCCACGCTTAAGTAAGCGCAAGGCAAAAGAAAGGTTGCGGACATCGGATGACCGATAGTCAACCGCTTGGAGGAGCACGAGACATCGTGCTGTAAGCGGCGAAAGCCTGAAATGCCCGGCTATCGCCTGGCAGGGGCGGAGGGACTCGAACCCCCGACCCTCGGTTTTGGAGACCGATGCTCTACCAACTGAGCTACACCCCTTCAGGCGAGGAGGTGTCTACTGGCAAAGCGCGCGCCGCGCAAGGGGTTCGCAGGGGGTGTTGGGGCGTTTTCAGGAAAAGTGGATGCCATTTTTTCCCGCTCCGGAACGTGAGCAAATCGTTGGGTTGCGCGCCGTTCCGACCGCGCCAGACGGGGAATGCTCCGTCTCCACCTTCCCTATCGGAATGCGATTTCGGGCCGAGCCGCGCGGCGGCCGGCAGCAGGATGGCGATAGCTGGACTGGAGAGCGCTCCAAACGGCCCTACCACTCCAGCACGATCTTGCCTTCCTCGCCCCTGGCCGCAAGGGCGAAGGCTTCGGCGTAGTCCTCGGCTTTCATGCGCCGGGTGATGACCTTGCGCACGTCAAGGCCGGTCTCGAGCATGGCCAGCATCTTGTGCCAGGTCTCGAACATCTCGCGTCCGTAGATGCCCTTGAGGGTGATCATGCGGAAGACCACTTTGCCGAGGTCGAACGGGAACGGGCGCGCCGGGATGCCGAGGAGCGCGATGCGCCCGCCCATCACCATGTGCTCGATCATCTGGTCGAGCGCGGCCGGCGCGCCGCTCATCTCAAGCCCGACATCGAACCCCTCCTTCATGCCGAGCCGGTCCATCACCGCGCGCAGATCCTCGCTCGCGACATTGACCGGCGTCACGTCCGCCACCTGTCCCGCGAGCTCCAGCCGCCTCGGATTGACGTCGGTGATGACGACGTGCCGCGCGCCCACATGCCGGGCGACCGCCGCGCCCATGATGCCGATGGGTCCGGCCCCCGTCACCAGCACGTCCTCGCCCACGATATCGAAGGCGAGCGCGGTGTGGACGGCGTTGCCGAGCGGGTCGAGGATGGCGCCCATCTCGTCGTCGACGCCGTCGGGCAGCGGTACGGCGTTGAACGCGGGGATGCGCACATAATCGGCGAACGCCCCCGGCAGGTTGACGCCGATGCCCTTGGTGTGCGGATCGAGGTGGAACTTGCCGGCCCGGCTTGCCCGGCTGTTCATCGTCACCACGTGCCCCTCGCCCGAGACGCGCTGGCCGACAGCCAGCCCGTCGACCTCATCGCCCACGGCCGCGATCTCGCCGGCGAACTCATGGCCGGTGACGAGCGGCACCGGCACGGTCTTCTGCGCCCACTCGTCCCAGTTGTAGATATGGACGTCCGTGCCGCAGATGCCGGTCTTTCTCACCTTGATCAGCACGTCCTTGGGCCCGATCTCGGGCAACGGCCGCTCCTCGAGCCAGATGCCCTTTTCGGCCTTCGCCTTCACCAGTGCGCGCATCGGCAACTCCTAGATAATGCCCAGTGCCTTGCCGGCATCGGCAAAGGCGTCGATGGCGAAGGTCACGTCCTCGTCGGTCAGGCCCGCCGACATCTGCGTGCGGATGCGCGCCTTGCCCTGGGGCACGACAGGATAGAAGAAGCCGGCGACGAACACCCCGCGCTCGTCGAGCGCCGCCGCCATCTCCTGCGCCTTGACCGCGTCCCCGAGCATCACGGGAATGATCGGCGTCTCGCCCGGCAGCAGTGTGAAGCCCGCGGCGGTGAGCCCCTGCCGGAACCGCCGCGTATGCGCCGTCAGCCGGTCTCGCAGGTCATCGCCCGCCTCGGCGAGGTCGATGGCGCTGATCGCTCCGGCCGCAAGGGCGGGAGCGAGGGAATTGGAGAAGAGATACGGCCGCGCCCGCTGCCGTAACAGGTCGATGACCGGTTGCGCCGCGGCGATGAATCCGCCCATGGCGCCGCCCAGCGTCTTGCCGAGCGTCCCGGTGATGATGTCGACGCGGTTCCCCGCCCCGGTCAGCGCCGGCGTGCCCCTGCCCTTTTCGCCCAGATGCCCCGTCGCGTGGCAATCGTCGATGGCGACGATCGCGCCATACCGCTCGGCGAGGTCGCAGATCTCGGGGAGCCTCGCGATATAGCCGTCCATCGAAAAGACACCGTCGGTGATGACGAGCTTGAACCGCGCCCCGTCCGCGTCCGCCTGCTTCAGCTGCATTTCGAGCTCGTCCATGTTGCTGTTGGCGAACCGGTAGCGCTTCGCTTTCGAAAGCCGCACTCCGTCGATGATCGAGGCGTGGTTGAGGCTGTCGGAGATCACCGCGTCCGCATCCGTCAGCAGCGTCTCGAACAGCGCCCCGTTGGCATCGAAGCAGGCGGCAAAGAGAATGGCGTCGTCCTTGCCCAGATACGCGGCAATGCGCTTCTCCAGCGCCCGGTGCAGGTCCTGCGTGCCGCAGATGAAGCGCACCGAGGCCATGCCGTAGCCGTGCTCGTCCATCGCCGCCTTGGCGGCCGCAACGATCTGCGGATGGTTGGCGAGGCCGAGATAGTTGTTGGCGCAGAGATTGACGGCCTTGCGCTCGCCGCCATTGGCGCGGAAGGCGATCCGCCCGCCCTGCGGCGTCGTGATCTCGCGCTCGCGCTTCATCAGCCCCTGCGCCTCGATCTCGGCGAGTACCCCGGTCAGATGTTGGCTGAACTGCCCCAGCATTGGCGACCTCCTGTTTAGTGGATACAAAATCCACTATATTGGAATTCGGGTCAAGGGCCGCCCAACAAACGTGTTCTCAGCGGTAGAGCAATACCAGAATCCCCTGCCCAACCTCGCCCGAGACATTGGCGATTGCGTGGTCCACATCCGCCGGATAGCGCGCCGTTTCGCCGGCCGCGACGCTGCGCTCCTCGCGGCCGGAGCGCACGCTGAACGCGCCGGAAAGCGCGGTGAAGTGCTCGACGGCCCCGGCCTGGTGCGGTGCGCTCACCAGCGTTCCGCCCGCCGCCATCTCGACCGCATACCACTCCGATTCGCCCGCCGTCTGCATCGGGCTGAGGATCCGCAGCCGGCACGCCCCGTTCCCGCTGACGATCTCGGGCGTCTGCTCGGCGCTCATCACGCCGATCGCCGGCTTGTGCAGCACGGAGCTGCCGGCGATCAGCTCGGAAAATTCGATGCCCAGCGCCTGCGTCAGGTTCCACAGCACCGCGAAGGTCGGGTTCGCCTCTCCCCGTTCGATCTGGCTGAGCATCGAGCGCGACACCCCCGACATCTGGGCAAGCTGCTCGAGCGTCAGCCTCCTGGCCTTGCGCGCGGCCTGCAGGCCGGGGCCGATCTCGGGAGGGGTGGTGGTGGTGTCGTGCATTGGCGGACTCGTGATGCTCGATCACGACGATAAAGCCATTCACTGCAAGTTGGCGAGCACCATGGCGACGAGGAACCCGCCCGCCGTCGCGATCGCCGACGAGCGCTGGTACTGGTGGCTGTCGGCTTCGGGGATCATGTCGGCGATGGTCAGGTTGAACATCGCTCCGGCGCCGAGCGCCAGCAGCGCGCCGATCGCCCATTGCGGCAGGCCGCGCAGGATGAACCAGCCGGCCATGGCCGACACGAACAGCGACACGCCCACGGTCGAGGTCCACCACATGGTGGCCTTCTTCGGTTTCTCCTCCTTGCCGTCGAGCGCCAGCGCCCCGAGGCTCATGGCCTCGCTGATGTTGTCGACGATGAGGGCGATGCCGATGACGATGGCCGTGCTGGTGTTGACCGCCGCCCCCGCCCCCAGCGTTATGCCCTCGATGATCTCCTCGCTGGCCGTCGCGCTGCCGATGACGGTGACGATGCTGCCGCGCGGCCTGTGCCTCTTGTGGAAGCGCTCGACCTTGCCGTTCTCCTCGGCCTCGGGCCCCGCGACCTTGCCGCGGTGAAGGTAGAGGTCGAGCGCATAGACCAGCCCGAACCCGACGGCGAACGAGACGACCACGATCGCGACCGGCAGCCGCGCCAGCGCCTCCGGCATCATCTCGAAGGCGAAGGTGCCGATGAGCACGCCGCCCGCCAGTCCGACGACGATAGAGAGCATCAGCGAATTCGGCCTGGTTTTGAGGGCGATCCATCCGCCGAGCGGCGAAGCGAGTGCGGCTGCCGCAGCGATTCCCGCAATGATCAGAAAGTCGCCCATACGACCCTTTCCGCAGCAGATGCGTGCGGCAGGGGAACGGCGGCAGGCGCGGCATCGTTGCCTGTCCCATCGTTGCGCTGGCGGGCGTAACAGGCGTTAAGCGCCTAATGCAGGGGAGATTCTGGAGCGGGTAGCGGGAATCGAACCCGCGTATTCAGCTTGGAAGGCTGCTGCTCTACCATTGAGCTATACCCGCCCGGGCGCTGCGCGCATGAGTTGCAATAGCCCGAACTTTTCGCCGAGCGCAAGGCCTCAGAGCGCTTACAGCACAGCTGGACGCAACTTGCGGGTGGCGATACGGGAGCGGCACTAGCTTCCGCCCGGTCGGCAGGCTTTGCCGGCAGACGGGCTTCCGCGCCCGCAAGCGGGCCTCGCTGGTGGAGGGGACTGGATTCGAACCAGTGTAGCCTAAGGCGTCAGATTTACAGTCTGATGGATTTAACCACTCTCCCACCCCTCCGGTCCGTCCGGGTAACCGGACTGCAGCGCCGAAGCGAGGCGACGATCGCGGCCAGCGCGTCGTCGGGGCGGTTTATGGTGATTGGGCAAGGCCATGTCAACACCCAATCCGCCCCGTTTTGCACAGCTCGCACGCTCGCCCGGACTTCAGCCCGAAGCGGAGCGCGCAACTTGCCGCACCCCGGCAAAGGCGCTAGGGCTCACCCATGCAACGGAGCCGCAAGTGAGCCGCAACAAGTTTCCGCCCAAGCCCAGGTACGATCCGGATACCGGCCCGGTCTATCTCTACGGGCTCCACACCGTGCGCGCCGCGCTCGACAATCCCCACCGCATCCGCAAGGCCCTGCTCGCGACGCCCAATGCCCTTGCGCGCTTGAGGGAGACCGGCGAGATCGGCAACGTTCCCGTTACCGAAACGACGCCCAAGGATCTCGACCGGCTGCTGGGCGGGGATGCGGTGCACCAGGGCGTCGCCCTTGAGGTCGATCCCGTCGCCCGCTTCGGCCTCGACGACATCGCGCGGCCGCGCCTCGTCGTCGTCCTCGACCAGATCACCGATCCGCACAACGTCGGCGCGATCCTGCGCACCGCCTGCGCCTTCGGGGCCGACGCGGTCGTCACCACCGCCCGCCATTCGCCGCGCGAAACGGGCGTCATGGCCAAGGCCGCCTCCGGCGCCCTCGACCTCGTGCCGATGATCGAGGTCAGGAATCTCGGCGATGCCCTGCAGAAGCTCAAGGACCGCGGCATGCGCGTCCTCGGGTTCGATTCCGAGGCCGATGCGCCGCTGAAGCCCCGCGACGGTTCGCAACCCCTCGCCATCGTCCTCGGCGCCGAGGGCAAGGGCCTGCGCCAGCGCACCCGCGAGCTCTGCGACGAGATGGTCCGGCTCGACATGCCCGGCCCCATCAAGTCCCTCAACGTCTCCAACGCCGCCGCCATCGCGCTCTTCGCCGCGACCGCCGGCCAATAGATAGGCACAACGCGTCCCCTCCCCCTTGAGGGGAGGGGATAGGGG
>NZ_JZEX01000207.1 GCF_000969415.1 Devosia geojensis
GGTGTGGGGGGAGGTCAGGAGGGGAACCCGGCCCGACAGTCCGCACGAACTGCCCTCACCCACCGGGTCATTCCCGCGAAAGCGGGATCCTCTGTTCCATGCCACTGGTCCTGCCAACGGAGGTCCCCGCTTTCGCGGGGATGACCCGGTGGTGGGGGGGGCGTGTGTTAACGACGAACTCCCAGCCGATCCAATTCCCCGATCAGCGCCGGCACCACGGTGAAGAGATCGCCGATCAGCGCCACGTCCGCGAGCTTGACGAGCGGCGCTTCCGCGTCGGTGTTGATGGCGACGATCTTCTTGGCGCCCTGGATGCCGGCGAGGTGCTGCAGCGCGCCGGAGATGCCGATGGCGATATAGAGGTCGGGAGCGATGATCTTGCCGGTCTGGCCCACCTGCCAGTCATTGGGAGCATAGCCCGCATCGACCGCGGCGCGGGTGGCGCCGACTGCGGCGCCGAGCCAGGCGGCGAGCTGTTCCACCAGCTTGAAGCCCTCGGCCGAACCCACCGATACGCCGCCGCCGACGACGATCTGCGCCGTCGCCAGGTCCGGCACGTCGCCCTCCGTGCGGTGCGCGGCGACGAACTTGGCGACCGCCGCCACGTCCCCGTGCGGCACCGGCTCGATCGCCGCCTCGTTGCCGCGCGCGGCGGCGCGGAAGGCGGAGGCGCGGATGGTGAGGACGTGCTTGTCCTGGTTGGAGACCACCGTCTCGATGGCGTTGCCGGCATAGATCGGGCGCTGGAACCGGTTGGGTCCGAGAATGGCGACGACATCGGTCACCGGCATCAGGTCGAGCCGGGCGGCAAGGTGCGGGAAGACATCGCGGCCGACCGCGCCGGCCGAGCCGACGATGTGGGTGTAGCCTTCGGCTAGATCGGCAAGGATCGGCGCCAGGGCCTCGGCGGACTGGCCGAGGAGCCCGGCATCCTGCGCGACGCGCACCCGCCGCACGCCGGCGATGGCCGCGGCTTCCGCCGCCACCTCGTCGATGCCTTCGCCCAGCACCAGCACGTCGATGGGGCCGAGCTCGGCGACGGCGTGGACGACGCGGGGCGTCGCGGGCGAGAGGCGGCCGAGGTCGTGGTCGGCAAGAACGAGCACGGCCATCAGAGCGCCTCCATTCCGGCGATATCCTGCGCGATCGCGGCGGCGAGCTCGGGAACGGAGGCGACGATGCGCCCGCCTTCGCGCTCGGACGGCGGCGAGACGGTCTCGATGGTCAGGCGCGGCGCGAGGCTGATGCCGAAATCGGCGGCGGGCCGCACGGCCAGCGGCTTGCTGCGCGCCTTCATCACCATGGGCAGCGCCGCATTGCGCGGCGTGTTGAGGCGCAGGTCCGCCGTGACGATGGCCGGCAGCGGCACGGAGACGGTGACGCGGCCGTAGTCGACTTCGCGGGTCACTTCCAGCGCGCCCTCCTCGACCCCGATTTGCGAGGCGAAGGTCGCCTGGGCAAACCCGGTCAGGGCCGCAAGCATCTGCCCGACATGGTTGGAATCGTCGTCCACGGCCTGCTTGCCGAGCAGCACCAGGTCCGGCTGCTCCTCGGCGACGACGGCGGCAAGGAGCTTGGCGATGGCGAGCGTCTCGAGCGCCGCCTCGGTCTCGATGAGGATGCCGCGGGTGCCGCCCATGGCGAGGGCCGTGAGGATCACGTCGTTCGACGCCTTCGGCCCGATGGAGACGACCACGACCTCCTCGGCCTTGCCCGCCTCCACGAGCGCAACGGCCGCCTCGACCGCATGCTTGCAGAAGGGGTTCATCGACATGCGCACGCCGCTGGTCTCCACCCCCGACCCGTCGGGGCGCACGCGGATGCGCACATTGTGGTCGACCACGCGCTTGACGGTGACGAGGATTTTCTTCACCGGCCTCAAGCCTCCTCACAAACTCGTGCGGTTTCTGACAAATCGCGGGCGGCACGACAAGCGCGGGAGCGAAAAAATCGCCCATAGGGATGGTGGCGAGGGGAAAAGCCTGCTCGCGACATGGGAGTGTTCGCGCCTTATAGGAGGAATTGAGGACAGGAGCAGGTAAGCCACCGCAGTTTTCTCCAACCACCGGCTGTCATCCCGGCTTTTGCCGGGATGACAGCCGGTGGTTGAGGCGCCCTCGGCGGACTACCATCAACCCGCATCCCTCACTGGGCGCTGCGCGCAGACCCGTCCCAAAACAAAATCACCGCCCAAGTGTTGACGCCCTCCGTCCGGACGGCGACATTGGCGCCCATTCGTTTCCCCTTCGGATTTGTTATGCCCATCCTCAATCGCATTGCCGATTTCCAGGCCGAGATCGTCGGCTGGCGTCAGGATTTCCACGCCCACCCCGAACTGCTCTTCGATGTCAAACGCACCGCCGGGCGGGTGGAGGAACTCCTCAAGCAGTTCGGTTGCGACGAAGTGGTGGCGGGCATCGGGCGGACCGGCGTCGTCGCCGTCATCAACGGCAGGACCGAGGGCGCCGGCCGCACCATCGGGCTGCGCGCCGACATGGATGCGCTGCCGATCACCGAGCGGACGGCCAAGCCCTATGCCAGCACCACCCCCGGCAAGATGCATGCCTGCGGCCATGACGGGCATACCGCAATGCTCCTCGGCGCCGCCAAGTACCTCGCCGAGACCCGCAATTTCTCGGGCAAGGCCGTGCTGATCTTCCAGCCGGCCGAGGATGGCGGGGGCGGCGGGCGCGAGATGGTCAAGGACGGGCTCCTCGAGCGCTTCGGCATCGAGGAGGTCTACGGCATGCACAACATGCCGGGCATTCCGCTGGGACACTTCGCCATCCGCGAAGGCGGGATCATGGCGGCGACCGACCAGTTCGTCATCGACATCGAAGGGCGGGGCGGCCACGCGGCGCGCCCGCACGCGACCGTCGATCCGGTGATCGTCGCCAGCCAGCTGGTCACCGCCATGCAGACGATCGTCTCGCGCAACATCGATCCGCTGCGCCCCGCCGTCCTCTCGGTCACGGTCATCGAGGCGGGCGAGGCGTTCAACGTCATCCCGCGCACCGCCCGGCTCAAGGGCACCATGCGCACCCTCGACCGGGAAACGCGCGAGTTCCTGCCGGAAAAGCTCCGGCAGTTCGTTCCCGATTTCGCCGCAAGCTTCGGCGCCACGGCGCGATTCAACTACATGCCGGGCTATCCCGTGACGGTGAATACGGCCGAAGAAACGCGCTTTGCCGCGGCGGTCGCCGCCGACATCGTCGGCACCGACCGGATCGACGACGCGGTCGACGCCTCGATGGGCGGCGAGGATTTCTCCTACATGCTCGAGAAGCGCCCCGGCGCCTACATCTTCCTCGGCAACGGCGATTCCAGCGAACTGCACACCGACACCTACGATTTCAACGACGAGGCCATCCCGCTTGGCGCCAGCTACTGGGTGCGGCTGGTCGAGAGGGCGCTGCCGGCAGCGTAGAACCGATGAACGCACTCGCGGCGGCCACGGCGCAAACGGCACTGACGTTCGCCATTTCGGCGGCAGGCGGATTCGCCGGCCACGCGCTCGGCCTGCCCGCCGGCTGGCTGATGGGCGGGGCGCTGGCGGTGACGGTCGCGGCCATGGCCGGGGCGCCGGTCGGCATTCCGGACAAGGTGCGCGATGTCGCGTTCGTGCTCATCGGCATGTCGATGGGTGCAACGGTCGCGGCCGACAGCCTGCAGCTCATCGGGCAATGGCCGGTGACGCTGGCCGGGCTCGTCGTCGAGCTCGTCCTCATCATCGCCATCACCGGCTGGGTGATGGCGCGCTTCTTCGGGCTCGACCGGGGAACGGCCTATCTTTCCTCGTTTCCCGGCCACCTCTCCTTCGTCATGGGCATCGCGGCGGCGGGCGTCGGCGATGCGCGCCAGATCGTCATCATCCAGGTCATCCGCATCCTCATCCTCACCGTCGCCGTGCCCATCGGCACGCTCTTCCTGCCGATCGAGCATTTTCCGGCCCCGCCTGCGCCGCAGATCATGGACGTCACGACGCTCCTGCTGCTCGCTGCCGGCTGCACGGCGGTCGGCTGGGCGTTCGACAGGCTGAAGATCCCGGCCGGATTCGTCCTCGGGGCCATGGCGGCGGCGACGGCGGCCAAGCTCGGCGGCCTCTTCGATACGGCCATGCCGCCGCCGCTCGTCACCATCACCTTCGTCATGACCGGCGCGCTCATCGGCTCGCGCTTCACCGGCATCAGCCGCGGCGAGTTCGCCAGGGCCGCCGTCGGCGGGCTGGTCGCGACGGGGCTAACGGTGTGCATCACCACCCTCGTCGCCCTTGCCGTCAGCTTCTTCGTCGCCATGCCCTTCGGGCAGATCTGGGTGGGGCTGGCGCCCGGCGCGCTCGAAGGCATGGGCGCGCTCGGCATCGCGCTCGGCTACGACACGGCGTTCGTCGCCGCCCACCACGTCATCCGTCTCTTGCTCTTGAGTTTTGCTATTCCCGCAGTCGTCGTGCTCATCCGCCTCTCCGAGCGGCGCACGGCGCCGGGTGAATGAGCCGCACTTTGCCACAATTGCGCGCCAAGGTTCGCGCGCCGGAGGTTTTAGCCATGTCCATCAAACGTTTCGCCGTCGTTTCCGCCCTGGCGCTGCTCGCAGCAGCGCCCACCCAGGCCGCCCCCTTTTGCGTCGGGTACGGCGCCCCGGGGCTCGAGCTCGAATTCGGCCTCGAGTTCGGCAGGATGTCGACCGACCAACGCAACCTGTTCGACCTGATGGCGCTGCGCCGCCGCGGCGTCGATGCTTCGCGCGTCGACCGCTGGAACGGCTGCATCCGCGCCTATGTGCGCCAGCCGGGCGGCGGGGAGCGCATGGAGTTCTACGATCCGAACAACTACCAGCAGGTGTTTTGACCAGCCCCTGAAGGGCACGAGTTTACACCACCACCCGCTGTCATCCCGGCGAAAAGCCGGGACCCAGTACACACTGGTTCAACGGAGTGCGCACCGTTGCAACGCAGAAGCCCTATCTGCAGCGTTTACTGGATCCCGGCTTTCGCCGGGATGACAGTCGGGGATGTGCTGGCGATGCGCGCCGAAAGCCCTCAGCCCGCCACCCGCACCTTCACGGGCTTCTCCTTGCCCTCGGCGAGGAATGCATAGCCGTTCGGGCCGAGCGCCAGCGTCTTGCCGTCGAGGGTCGCGGCGTTCGAGACGGGCTCGAGCCCGTTTCGGACACCCGAGACCTGCAGCACCCTCGCCTCGGGCGAGAGGTTGAATAGGCAGAGCAGACTCTGCCCCTCCTCGTCCGTCCGGCGGAACCCCAGCAGCGGCTCGGGCAGGCGCAGGAACGTCGCGTCGCCGTCGACCAGCACCGGGTGCTGCTTGCGCCACGCGATCAGCGCCCGATAGAAGTTGAGGAGCGAGCCTTCGTCCTTCTCCTGCTCGGCGACGGCGAGGACCGAGTGCGGAGGCTTGACCGGCAGCCAGGGCTTGCCGGTGGTAAAGCCGTTGGGCGCCTTGCCCCGCTCCCACGGCATCGGGGTGCGACAGCCGTCGCGGCCCTTGTAGTCGGGCCAGAAGCGGATGCCGGGCGGATCGGTCAATTCCTCGAAGAGGAGCTCCGCCTCGGGCAGGCCCAGCTCCTCGCCCTGATAGATGCAGACCGACCCCTTGAGCGTCATCAAAAGCGCCGCCGCCTGCCGGCCGAGGCTCGCGGGATCGGCGCCGTGCTCGGCCCAGCGCGATATGTGGCGGATGACGTCGTGGTTGGAAAAACTCCAGCACGGCCAGCCGTCGCTCGTCGCCTTGAAGAACTGCTCGACACGGGTGCGGAAGTGCTTCGCGGTGAAATACTTGTCGAGGAAGGCGAAGGAATAGCACATGTGCAGCTTGTCGCCGCCCGAGGTGTACTCGGCCATGATCTCGACCGGCCGGTGGCTGTCGCCGACCTCGCCCACCGTCGTCGTGCCCGGATACTCGTCCATGAGCTTCCTGATGCGCTTGAGGAACGCGACATTGTCCGGCCGGCTCTTGGAATATTTGTGCAGCTGCATGTCGTAGGGGTTGACCGCGTACGGCAAGTGCTCGGGCTTCCTCAATGCGGGGTTCGAACGCAGCTTCTCGTCGTGGAAGTAGAAGTTGACGGTATCGAAGCGGAAGCCGTCGACGCCGCGGTCGAGCCAGAAGCGCATGACGTCGAGCACCGCGTCCTGGACCTTGCGGTTGTGGAAGTTGAGATCGGGCTGCGAGATCAGGAAGTTGTGCAGGTAATACTGCCGGCGCGTGGCGTTCCACTCCCAGGCGCGCCCGCCGAAGACCGAGGGCCAGTTGTTGGGCGGCGAACCGTCGGGCAGCGGATCGGCCCAGACGTACCAGTCGGCCCTGGCGTTGTCGCGGCTCGTCTTGCTCTCCATGAACCACGGGTGCCGGTCCGACGTGTGGCTCAGCACCTGGTCGATGATGACCTTGAGGCCGAGATCGTGGGCGCGGTTGACGAGGCTGTCGAAATCCTCGAGCGAGCCGAAGAGCGGGTCGATGTCGACATAGTTGGAGACGTCGTACCCCATGTCGTCCATGGGCGAAGGGAAGATCGGCGAGAGCCAGATGGCGTCTACCCCGATGCTTGCGATGTAGTCGAGCTTGGCGATGATGCCCGGCAGGTCGCCGACGCCGTCGCCGCTACTATCCATGAAGGAGCGCGGATAGACCTGATAGATGATGCCGCCCCGCCACCAGTCGCCCATGACCTCACTCCGGATTCATTGCTCAGCGGGGCGAGCCTAGAGGATCGCGCGGGCGCAATGGAACCCCGTGCACGTGCATAACCGGTTCCCGGGTGCTGGAATTGGTCGCAATTTGCGCCGAGACTGCGCCGATGCAACACAAGAGGGAGAAGCCCGATGATGCACGTGCTGCGCGCCGCCGAGAGGCCTCCAGCCAAGAGCCGCACGATCAAGTTCGAGGGCGGCGAATACGGCGCCAATGTCTCGTTCTTTGCCGTGGACAACGATCCCGGCCAGGGGCCGGGCCTGCACACGCACCCCTATACCGAGATCTGGATCGTCAAAGAGGGCCGCGCCCGCATCCAGGCCGGCACGCAGGTGATCGAGGCCGGCGTCAACGACATCGCCATCGTGCCCCCCAACGTGCCGCATGGGTTCAAGAACATCGGCGAAGGCCGGCTCGAGATCCTCTGCATCCATGACGCCGGGACGATCGAACAGACCTTCGTGGATGAAGAGGAGAACGCGCTTTACGGGACAGGACGATAGGGCTGGGCACGAAACTGTCCTCCCCTCCGATGTCACCCCGGCGAAGGCCGGGGCCCATCCTTAAACGCGTCAACGCGCCCGGAGGGCTCGGTTGTTGTTCCTGGCCCTTCGATACACCTTGCGGCTGACGAGGCATCTCAGGATGGGTCCCGGCCTTCGCCGGGATGACATTGGTGGTAGTTGAGCTTTTGCGCTACACCACCGCGCTCGGTAAGGGATCGCCGGCGAAATGGGCGTCGAGGTTGGCAACGACCAGCGCGCCCATCGCCTGGCGCGTCTGGTGGGTGGCGCTGCCCTGGTGCGGCGCGAGGACGACGTTGTCGAGCCTCATGAACCCGTCGCGGATGTTGGGCTCGTTCTCGAAGACGTCGAGCGCGGCGCCGCCGAGGGCGCCTGACTGCAGCATTTCCAGCATCGCTGCCTCGTCGACGAGCGTGCCGCGCGCGACGTTGACCAGCATGCCCTGCGCCCCCAGCGCCTCCAGCACCGTCCTCGATACGATCCCCTGCGTACCCTGCCCGCCCGGCGCGACGATCACCAGCCAGTCGCTGTCGCGCGCCATGTCGGCGAGGTCGCTGTAGTAGACGTAGGGCACGCCCTCCTGCCGGTGGCGGCCATGATAGACGATGCGCATCTTCATCGCGGTGAGGCGCGTCGCGATCTCCTTGCCGATGCGGCCGAGCCCCAGGATGCCGGCGGTCTTGCCGGTGAGCTCCGAAAAGAGCCCGAAGGTCCCGGACGGCCACTTGCCCTCGCGCACGTAACGATCGCCCTGCGGGATGCGGCGGGCGAGCGCGATCATCAGGCCCACGGTCATCTCGGCCACCGCGTCGTTGAGGACGTTGGGCGTGTTGGTCACGCGGATGTTGCGCGCCTTGGCGGCGGCGGTGTCGATGGTGTCGTAGCCGACGCCGAAATTGGCGATGATCTCGAGCTTGGGCAGCGCATCCATCAGCTTGCCGTCGACATTGCCGCCGGCGATGGCCCGCACCTTCGGCGCCACCTCGGCGATCAGCGCCGCTTTGTCTCTGGCCTCGTGCAGCTTGTGGACCGTGAAGCGCTCGGCGATGGCCGCCTCGCAGCTGTCGAGGAGCTTGTGGGTCTGAAGCAATTCGATGGGCATGGGCGAGGACCTCGAAGTGAAGTGGCGAACTTTGGTGATAACCTCCACTTCCATACAAGTCGACCCGCAACAAAGGCAAATCCGTCCAATCGCTTGACCGGCAGCGACCCGCTGGACGGCGCGCGACAAATGTGTAGCAATGATGAAGCGAATGGGAGCCGCAACAACATCGGAGCGGAATGGGCGACGCTACGCCGTTTGACGAAATGCACAATCCGGACGGGACAGTCCGCGAACCCTATCGTGCCCTTGCCCAGTGGATCGAGGCGCAGCCGGAAAACGGCCTCAGCCTCATGCAGGCGGATGCCGAAGGCATCTTCCGCAAGCTCGGCATCACCTTTGCCGTCTATGGCTCCGACGAGGGCACCGAAAAGCTCATCCCCTTCGATGTGATCCCGCGCATCATCTCGGCGGCCGAATGGCGCAAGCTCTCGCGCGGCATCGAGCAGCGGGTGCGTGCGCTCAACGCCTTCCTCCACGACATCTACCACCGCCAGGAGATCCTGAAAGCCGGGCGCGTGCCGGCAAAACTCATCCTCAACAACGCCGCCTTCTGCCCGGACATGATGGGCGTCGATCCGGCGCGCGGCGTCTATTCGCACATCATCGGCGTCGATATCGTGCGGGTGGGGCCTGACGAGTTCTATGTGCTCGAAGACAACCTGCGAACCCCGTCCGGCGTCTCCTACATGCTGGAAGACCGCGAGGCGATGATGCAGCTCGCCCCGGACCTCTTCCAGCGCATCAAGGTCGCCCCGGTCGAGACATATCCCGAAAACCTCAGACGCACGCTCGAAAGCGTCGCGCCCGCCAATGTGACGGGCACGCCAAGCATCGCGGTGCTGACGCCCGGCATCTACAACTCGGCCTATTTCGAGCACTCGTTCCTTGCCGACCAGATGGGGGCGCAGCTCTGCGAGGGGCAGGACCTCTTCGTCGACGGCGGCAAGGTCTATATGAGGACGACCACCGGCCCCGAGCGGGTCGACGTCATCTACCGGCGCATCGACGACGACTTCCTCGATCCCCTGACCTTCCGGCCCGATTCGATGCTAGGCGTGCCCGGGCTCTTCAACGCCTACCGGGCGGGCAACGTCACGCTCGTCAACGCGCCCGGCACAGGCATTGCCGACGACAAGGCGGTCTACACCTACGTGCCGGCGATCATCGAGTTCTACCTCGGCGAGAAGGCGATCCTTTCCAACGTTCCGACCTACAACTGCACCGACGACGACCAGCGCGCCTGGGTGCTCGAGAACATCGGCGACCTCGTCGTCAAGGAGGTGCACGGCTCGGGCGGCTACGGCATGCTCGTCGGTCCGACCTCGACCAAGGCGCAGCAGGCCGAGTTCAAGAAGAAGATCGAGGCGCGCCCCGACAACTACATCGTCCAGCCGACGCTCGCCCTTTCCACCTGCCCCACCTACGTCAACGCCGGCATCGCCCCGCGGCACGTGGACCTGCGCCCCTACGTCCTCGTCGGCGACGAGATCCGCATCACCCCCGGGGGCCTGACGCGCGTGGCGCTGAAGAAGGGATCGCTGGTGGTCAACTCCAGCCAGGGCGGCGGGACCAAGGACACGTGGGTGCTGGAGGATTGAGGATGAAGACGCTTGGGTCCTCCGTGCAGGAACGCGGCCGCGGCTCGCTGCACCATGCTGCCGCACTCACCGGAAGGCCCCCTCCCCCTTGAGGGGAGGGCTAGGGTGGGGGGAAGCCTCCGCATGGCAAGACTTCCCTTCCCAACCAGATCGTGGATGGCGGCCAATTGAGAATGCTTGGACGCACCGCACAGAACCTCTTCTGGCTGTCGCGCTATGTGGAGCGGGCCGAGAACATGGCGAGGCTCCTGGAGGTCGGCTACAAGATGAGCCTCACCTCGCGCCGCGAGGGCGGCGAGGCCGAGCATCTCGTTTCGATGATGCAGGCGGCCGAGGTCGACGAAGCCTTCGAAAAGACGGGCCGGGTCGCCGACGTCGACACGGTCGCGCACTTCATGGTGTTCGACGAGGAGAACCCCTCATCAGTCAAGTCGTGCCTGATGGCGGCACGCACCAATGCCCGTTCGGTCCGGACGGCCATCACCAGCGACATGTGGCAGAGCCTCAACGCAGCCTGGCTGGAATTCAGCCAAATCAAGCCGCGCGACGTGCGCGGCGCCCGGCTCCTTGGCCTGCTGCAATGGGTGCGCCAGCGCAGCCACGAGTTCCGGGGGGCGCTCTTAGGCACGATCCTGCGCAATGACGGCTTCGCCTTTTCCCAAGCCGGCAACTTCGTCGAGCGGGCCGACAACACGGCGCGCATCCTCGACATGAAGTATTTCGTGCTGCTGCCGCGCGCCGACCTCGTCGGGGGCGACCTCGACATCCAGCAGTGGACGCTGATCCTGCGAGCGGCGTCCGCCCACCGCAGCTACCGCCACGTCTATCACGACCGCTACAAGGCGCGGAACATCGCCGATTTCCTGATCCTCAAGCCGGAAATGCCGCGCTCGCTGATCTTCTGCGCCGGCATGATCAGGGACACGCTCGGCACCCTCGCCGACCTCTACGGGCAGCGGCTCGTCTGCCACGACGTCGTCGACGACCTCTGCGCCATGATCGAGAACACATCGATGGAGGAGATCTTCGCCCACGGCCTCCACGAGTTCCTGACCGAATTCATCGAACGCAACAACCGCGTGACCGAGTGTCTCTCCGAGAGCTACAATTTCTATTAGGCCCATGCGCATCGCCATCCGCCACACGCTCTCGCTGACACCGCCGCCGGACACCAACAACCTGGTGTTCCAGCTCTTGCTGACGCCGGGGAGCGGCGCGACGCAGAAGCTCGAGCGCTGGAGCGTCGAGGCGCCGGGCACCAGCAACGCGGCCCGGTTTGTCGACGCCTTCGGCAACCTCGTGCACTTCGTCAACCAGATGCGCCCCGACGGCCCCCTCGCCATCACCGCCTCGGGGATCGTCGAAACGTTCGACCGTAACGGCGTCCTCGGCAAGCCGGGCGGCGAGCCCGTGCCGGCGCTCTTCCTGCGCGCCACCACGCTGACCAGGGTGCCGGTGACGCTCTACGGCAAGTTCCGTAGCACCAGGGAGGACCGCATCGCGACGCTCCATGCGCTGATGGCGCGGGTCGGCGAGGTGCTCGGCGGCAGCGAAGCCGGTCAGCAGCAGAGCCAGGATGGGCAGAGCCAGTCCCAGACGAGTGGAGCGCCCAAGGCCGACGCCGCGCTCCTCGCCCATGGCTTCGTCGGCGCCGCCCGCGCGCTCGATATCCCTGCCCGATACGTCAGCGGCTATCTCTTCGGCGCAGACGAAAAGCCTGCGCCCCACGCCTGGGCGGAGGCTTACGATCCGGGCCTCGGCTGGATCGGCTTCGATCCCTCGCTGCAGCTCTGCCCCACCGAACGGCACGTCCGGCTCTCGGTGGGGCTCGACGCGCTCTCGACGACGCCGGTGCGCGCCGTGCCGGATGGCGAAGGCGTCAAGACGCTGGAAGTGAGAGTCGAGGCCGCCTAGAGCGTGTGAGGCTTTATTGGAATCTGCGGTTTCTTCGCCTCCCTCCCCCTTGAGGAGAGGGAATGAGGGTGGGGGTGGGTCCGTGAACCACGCAAGCTTCCCCCCACCCCCCGACCCCTCCCCTCAAGGGGGAGGGGAGCCTCCCGTTTCCGTCAAAACATGACAGAGACTAGAGGCTCAACAGGTAGAGCCACATGGCGATGGTCAGCGCCGAGCCGACCGTGCCGATGAGGATGGTGTTGGCCGCAACGCTGACGCCCCGATTGTAGTAGGTGGCAAAGACATAGGAGTTGATGCCGGCGGGCATGGCCGAGAGCAGGATGCCGTAGCGCGCGGTCTCGAGCGGCACGCGCAGCAGCCAGACCATCAGCACGTAGCAGATGGCCGGGTGCAGCACGAGCTTGGTGAGCGAGAGCACCAGCGCCTGCGACCAGTTCTCGGAGAGCTTGTATTCGTTGAGCGCCCCGCCGATGCCGAAGAGCGCGGCGGGCACCACGGCCGAAGCCATCATGGTCAGGAACGCATCGACCGGCTCGATGAGCGTCAGCCCCATGAAGTTGGCGATCAGCCCCAGCGCGATTCCCCAGAGCAGCGGATTGAGCGCGATGCGGCGCGCGGCGATCAGCAGCGCCTCGCCCAGGGGACGTCCGTCGCGCCGCATCAGCTCCATGGTCAGCATGCCCGCGGTGATGAGGATCGCCCCGTGGACGCCGATGATCGAGAACAGCACCGGCATCGCCCCCTCGCCATAGGCGCGCGCGACGATGGGCAGCCCGACCAGCACGGTGTTGGTGAACATGGCCGAGAAGCCGGAAGAAACGCCCTCCCCCTTCGTATTCCCGTAAAAGCGCATGGCAACGAAGATGCCGACGGCAAAGCACACGAACGCCCCGAAATAGTACGGCCCGATGATGGCGAGGTTGAACGCGGCGCGGAAGTCGCTCGTCACCATCGAATAGAAAAGGAGGCACGGGGTCGCGAAATTGTTGACGAAGGCGATGAGACTGTCGATGCCGCTGGCCGGGAAGAGCTTGAAGCGGACCGCGCAGTAGCCCAGCCCGATCAACGCGAAGATCGGGGCGATGACGTTGACGATGGCGAGCATGGGCCGTCCGCTTTCTGGTATGGTAGCCTTGGCCTAGACCCGGTAGCGGAAGGCGTCAATGGCGGGGCGGCGCATTTGCCTGGATCGCCGCCGGGTCGGCAATTGCACGGCCAGCCGAAAGCCTGTAAGGGTCAAACGAAAGACAATCGCGCACAAAACGAAACAAGGGACGTGCCCGCCATGGCCGAAGGAGAAACCGTCGACGTCTTCGTCATCGGCGGTGGCATCAACGGCGCGGGCGTTGCGCGCGACGCGGTCGGGCGCGGCTATTCGGTCATGCTCGCCGAGATGAACGACCTGGCCTCGGGCACCTCGTCGGCGGCGACCAAGCTCGTGCATGGGGGCTTGCGCTATCTCGAGCACTACGAGTTCCGCCTCGTGCAGGAGGCGCTGGCCGAACGCGAGGTGCTGTGGGCCATGGCCCCGCACATCATCAAGCCGCTGCGGTTCGTCCTGCCGCACCACAGGGGCCTGCGCCCGGCGCTGGTGCTGCGGGCGGGCCTTGCCATGTACGACTACATGGGCGGACGGCGCCTGTTGCCGCCAACCAGGACGCTGGACCTCAGAACCCATGAGACCGGCCGGCCGCTGAAGGACGGCTACCGCACGGGCTTCGAATATTCCGACTGCTGGGTGGACGACGCGCGTCTCGTCGTCCTCAACGCCCGCGACGCGGCCGACCGGGGCGCGACGATCAAGGCGCGCACCAGGGTCGTCTCCGCCCGGCGCGAGGCAGGCGGATGGACCATCGAGCTCGAAGGCGCGGCCGGACGCGAGACGGTCAGGGCGCGCATGCTCGTCAATGCGGCCGGCCCCTGGGTCGACGACGTGATCCGCGAGGCGCTGGGGCAGAACGCGGCGCACAATGTGCGCCTCGTCAAGGGCAGCCATATCGTGGTCAGGAAGCTCTTCGAGCACGACCGCTGCTACATCTTCCAGAACGCGGATGGACGCATCATCTTCGCCATTCCCTATGAGGGCGACTACACCCTCATCGGCACGACGGACGAGGACTATGACGCCGACCCGAAGAATGTCACCATCAGCGATGGCGAGACCGACTATCTGCTGGCTGCCGCCAGCGAGTATTTCGCCGATCCCGTGGCGCGCGAGGAGATCGTCTGGACCTATTCGGGCGTTCGACCGCTCTTCGACGACGGCGCCAGCGCCGCGCAGGAAGCCACGCGCGACTATGTGCTGAAGCTCGAGGGAGACGCCGAGACGGGCGCGCTGGTCAACGTCTTCGGCGGCAAGCTCACCACCTATCGCAGGCTCGCCGAATCCGTGCTGGAGAAGATCGAGAGCGTCCTCGGCAAGCGCGGCGAGACGTGGACGGCCGGCAGCAAGCTGCCGGGCGGCGAGTTCGAACCGCTGGCGTTCGACGCCGAAGTGCGGCGGCTGCACAAGGACTACACGGATTTCGAGGCCGGCTTTATCCGCCGGCTGATGCGCCTCTATGGCACCAAGGCCCGCGCAATCCTCGGCGATGCCCGCTCGCCCGGGGGCCTCGGCACCCATTTCGGCGCCGACCTCTACCAGCGCGAGGTGGATCACCTCATCGCCGAGGAGTGGGCGCGCTCGGCCAGGGACATCCTCTGGCGCCGCACCAAGCTCGGCCTGCGCATCACGCCCGACGAAGCCCAGCGGCTGGAGGGGTATGTGGCGCAAAAAATCGCCGTTTCCCCCGATGTCATCCCGGCGAAAGCCGGGACCCAGTAAACGCTGGTTTCAGTGC
Source organism: Devosia geojensis (assembly GCF_000969415.1). Classification (GTDB taxonomy): domain Bacteria; phylum Pseudomonadota; class Alphaproteobacteria; order Rhizobiales; family Devosiaceae; genus Devosia; species Devosia geojensis. The sequence goes on from NZ_JZEX01000207.1 coordinate 14,686, forward strand.
CTGACCCCTCTGCTCCCGTGCAAGAATCGCGCTTTCAGTGTGTACTGGGTCCCGGCTTTCGCCGGGATGACATTGAGGGGCGAGGCGAACTCGGGGCAAACCTGTAGCGCCGCAAGTGGAGGATCTTGAATGAGCGGATACGTGCTGGCCATCGACCAGGGGACGACCTCGACCCGGGCGATCGTCTTCGACAAGGACCAGAAGGTGAAGGGCGTCGGCCAGCAGGAGTTCACCCAGCATTTTCCGCAGGACGGATGGGTGGAGCACGATCCCGAGGAGATCTGGCAGAGCGTCGTTTCGACGGTGAAGGCCGCCCTGAAGAAAGCCGACCTTACCGCCGCCGACATCGCCGCCATCGGCATCACCAACCAGCGCGAGACGACCGTCATCTGGGATCGCGCCACCGGCAAGGCGATCCACAACGCCATCGTCTGGCAGGACCGGCGTACGGCCGCGACCTGCGCCATGTTGCGCAAGGCCGGCAAGGAGCCGCTCTTCACCAAGAAGACCGGGCTGCTGCTCGACCCCTATTTCGCCGGCACCAAGATCAAGTGGCTGCTCGACAAGGTGAAAGGGGCGAGGAAGCGCGCGCAAAACGGCGAGCTCGCCTTCGGCACCATCGATGCCTTCCTCGTCTGGCGGCTGACGGGCGGCAAGCTGCATGCGACCGATGCGACCAATGCGGCGCGCACGCTCGTCTACAATATCGGCACCAACGAATGGGACGCCGAGCTTTTAAAGCTCCTCGATATCCCCGCCGCCATCCTGCCGCAGGTCAAGGATTGCGCCGACGATTTCGGCGAGACGGACCCGGCGCTCTTCGGCGTTGCCATCCCCATCCGGGGCGTTGCCGGCGACCAGCACGCCGCGACCATCGGACAGGCCTGCTTCGAACCGGGGATGCTCAAATCCACCTACGGCACGGGATGCTTCGCGCTCCTCAACACCGGGGCCGACATGGTGCGCTCGAAGAACCGGCTCCTGACCACCATCGCCTACCGGCTCGACGGCAAGACGACCTATGCGCTCGAAGGCTCGATCTTCGTTGCCGGCGCTGCCGTGCAGTGGATCCGCGACGGGCTGAAGCTCGTCAAGCACGCCAGCGAAACCGGGCCGCTGGCGCGCAGCGCCGATCCCGGCCAGCACGTCTACATGGTCCCCGCCTTCGTCGGGCTCGGCGCGCCGTGGTGGGACGCGGAGGCGCGGGGCGCCATCTACGGGCTGACCCGCAACACGGGGCCGGCCGAGATCGCCCGGGCGGCGCTGGAATCGGTCTGCTACCAGACCCGCGACCTGTTCGATGCCATGCGCCGCGACTGGAAGGGCAAGGGCAACGACACGGTGCTGCGCGTCGACGGCGGCATGGTCGCCTCGGACTGGACCATGCAGTTCCTCGCCGACATCCTCGATGCGCCGGTCGACCGGCCGGAGATCCTCGAGACCACGGCGCTGGGCGCCGCATGGCTCGCCGGCATGAAGGTCGGCGCCTGGCCCAAGGGCAAGGACTTCGCCAAGCGCTGGGCCCGCGACACGCGCTTTTCCCCGCAGATGGACGCGGCGACCCGCAAGGCAAAGCTCAAGGGTTGGGACAGGGCCGTGCGGCGCACGCTTACGGAGTGAGTGAGCTCCAGTGTGGCACCCTCCCCTCTCCCCTTGTGGGAGAGGGGCAGATTTTCTGTGTCCAGCGGAAAATCAGGGTGAGGGGTCAGCAATGCCGCCGCAGACAAAGTGCCTGGGGAAGCATAGCTGACCCCTCATCCGCCCTTCGGGCACCTTCTCCCTCAAGGGGAGAAGGGAAACCGTGCCTCTCAATCAGGGGAGGCCACAGTTCCCTAGATCCACACCCGCCAGGGATCGAAGCTGCCGCCGGCGATGAGCGTCCAGTAGAGCTTGCCCTTTGGCGCGCGCGAGGCGGCGAGGCCGAATTCGGTGAACTTGTCGGAAAGCAGCGTCGAGCGGTGGCCGGGAGAGTTCAGCCAACCTGCGATGGCATGTTCGATGTCGCTGTGCCCGCCGGCGAGGTTCTCGCCCACCGCGCCGAGATACCCGGCCGCCGTGACCCGCTCGCGCAGCGTGCCGCCGAGCTCGTGGGAGAGCTTGTCGCTGGCCGCCATCAGGTTGGAATGGGTGCGGGCCGCCTGCTCGAGGCTAACGCTGTAACTCCAGGGCGCCAGGCCGTTGGCGCCGCGCACGGCGTTGATGGCGCTCATGATCTCCTGCTGCGTCATCTGCGTCGGGTCGCGCGGGGGAGCCGGCGCGATCGGCCCGGTCGAGGCGCAGGCCGAGAGCAGGCCCGCGGCGGAGAGCGCGAGGAAGGCGCGCCGGTTCAGTGCGTGCATGGAAGAATTCCGGAGGAAGGGCTCATGCCTGGTCGTAGGCGGCGAGCAGTTGCGGCAGCACGGCGAGCTGGCCGAAGATCGGGTTGCCATCCTCGATATCCCAGCAGGCCGAGAGCGCGGCGTGGGCGGCGGCCCAGCCGAGGACGCGCTTGCGGTTGAACCCCAGCCGGCTCGAGAACGCATCGGCGAGCGCGGCGATGCGCCTCGGCTCGGCGGCGAGCTTGTCGGCGCCCAAAGGGTTGAGGAACGTATTGGCGACCTCGTAGGCCGGATCGCCAATCAGCCCCTTGGGGTCGATGGCGAGCCATCCGCGCCCCGAGGAGATGATGTTGTCGTGGTGCAGGTCCCCGTGCAGCGGAATCTGCGCGGACGGCTTGTCGAAGAGCCTGATGGCGATGCCGGTGGAGCGGGCGTAGAGGTCCCGCGCCGTATGGGGCCACGCCCGCACGTCGGTCTCGAAGAGCGAGCGGAAGCGTTCGCGCAGCGGCGTCAGGTCCTCGGGCGCGTCGGGCCTGGGCTTGTGGAGCTGGGAGACGACCGTGGCGATCGCAATCGTCGCCTCGTCATCGCGTCCGTTCCGCGCCGCGTCGCCCAGCGGCACGCCATCCAGCCATTCCATGAAGACCGTGTCGCCATGGCTGTCGAAGACGGTCGCGGCACCCTCCCCGCCATACCAGGCGAGCAGCGCCCCGCCGCGCCGCTCGTCCTCGAAGGCGGCGGGCTTCAGGATCTTGAGGGCGGCGACGTTGCGCCCGTTCTGCTCGACGCGGAAAATCCAGCTTCGCGGCGTCTCGGCGACGGGCGTCGACTTGGTCAGCGACCAGCGGATCATGGCGCGGCTCAGCGCCGTTTCGAGGGGAGACTGATTCACCATCGGGTCAATAGAGCACAGGAATCGGGTTTCTTCGACACTGGCGCCATGGATTCGTGCCGATTTGATGGCGGCGCGGCCGAACATCCCCCTCATCCGCCCTGCGGGCACCTTCTCCCCAGAGGGGAGAAGGGCGGGTGGCCACCAGCTTGACCATGCGCAGTTCTGCACCGTGACATCGCATGAGACACCTCCCCTTCTCCCCTCGTGGGAGAAGGTGGATCGCGCTTGAAAGCGCGAGACGGATGAGGGGCTAATCGATCCTGTAGGCGTCCTTGGCGGCCTGATAGCTCAGGTGCTTGGCGAGCTCCGCGGCCGTCGCCTTGCTCAGGCGATGCTCGGCGACCCAGTTGCCGAGGAACCCGCTGACCTCGCGCCGCCATACGTCGTGACGGGCGGGAATCGAAAGCAGCGCGCGGGTGTCGTCGTTGAAGCCGGCTAGGTTGTAGAAGCCGGCGGTCTCGACCACCTGGTCGAGATAGCGGCGGATGCCCTGGGGTGAGTCGTGGAACCACCAGGGCGGACCGATCATCAGCGAGGACCAGTAGCCGGCCATGGGCGCAAGCTCGCGCGCATAGGTCGTCTCGTCGAGGACGAACATGATGAGCCGCAAATTCGGCTCGTTGCCGCAGCGCGAGAGCAGCGCCGAGAGGCCCCCGACATAGTCGGTCGGGCCGGGAATGTCGGCGCCCTTGTCGGGCCCGCGCTCGGCAAAGAGCGCCGGATCGGTGTTGCGGCGCGAGCCGGCGTGGATCTGCATGACCATGCCGTCCTCGACCGAGAGCAGCGCCATCTCAGTCAGCATCTGCGCGCGGAAGAGCTCGGCGTCATCGGCGTCGTGCCTGCCGGCCAGCACCTTGTCGAGCAGCGCCTGCTTCTCGGCACCCGAAAGATCGGCGGTTATCGCCGTCGGCACGCCGTGGTCGGTCGCGACCGCGCCGAAGCGGCGGAAATATTCGCGCCGGCGGCGGTGGGCGTTGATGAGCCCCGTCCAGCGGGTGATGTCCTCGCCGGTCAGCTCGCCGAACTTCTTGAGGTTCTCGGCGATCGCCGGGCGGCTGGCGTCGGTGACGTCGTCGGGCCGGTAGGTGGTGCGCACCCGCCCAATGAGCCCCTCGCCCGCCATCGCCTGGTGGTGCGGCAGGTCGTCGAGGGCGAATTCGGTCGTCGCGATCACCTCGACCCTGGCCTTGTCGAGCAGGGCGCGCGGCAAGAGGTCCGGGTCGGCGAGGCGAGCGTCGATGATGTCGTAGATCTCGTCGGCGGTCTCGGGCGACAGCTCCTTGTCGATACCGAAGGCCCAGAGGAACGAATGGTCGATCCAGGTCTTCGACGGCGTGCCGGCAAAGAGATGGTAGTTCCGGGCCAGGAGCCGCCAGGCGCTGCGCCCATCGGCCACGGGCTTGCCGTCGCGTCGCGGAACGCCCAGCGCGTCGTAGTCGATTCCCCGGCTGCGCAGCATGCGTAGCACGTAGTGGTCGGGCGTCAGGAACAGCGCCGCCGGATCGGCGAACCGCCCGTTGCTCGCGAACCACGCCGGATCGGTATGCCCGTGCGGGCAAATGAGCGGCAGGTCGCGCACGGCCCCGTAAATCTCGCGGGCGATGCCCCGGGCGGGCTCGGAAGCGGGCAGGAGACGATCGGGGTGGAGATGGGGAGCTGAAGCGGTCATGCCGACTTTGTGGCACGTCCGCCGCGAGGAGGCAATATCTACCATACAAGATTGGAGGCGGATGGAATTTTATGAAAGTTTTAACTGACTAGGCAGGAACTTCCGCCCTCCACCCCGGCTTCGATCTAAGCTCGTCTCGTGCTCATGCCCGTGAGGGAGGCAGAGATGGCCAACATCGATTTCGACGACATCCGCAACGCGGTCGCGGCAGCCCGCCGGCAGGCGCGGCAAACCGGCCGGATGCACGGCACGCAGATCATGCTGACGGCGGCCGGGTTCGCCGCGGCGACCATCATCGCCGTCGCGGCCGTGTTCCTCGGCCAGATGGTTTAAGGCCGCACCGCAAGTCCCGCCTGGGCGGCGACGGCCATGACGAGCACCGTGATCATCAGCGCCACATAGCTGGTGCCGGCGGCGGCGAACGGCGCCGCCCGCGAGCGCGACACCACCGAAAATCCAACCAGCAACAGCGCCAGCGTTCCCAGCCACCAGATGGACTGGGTCTGCGGCACGCCGCGCCAGACGGCGAGGTACGTCACCACCGCCGCGACGAACGCTCCGACGGCGGCGGGAAACCCCGGCAGGCGGTCGGTGCGGCGCAGCCAGAGCGAGAAGAGCGCGACGACGATCGCGATGGCAACGAGCAGCAACGGGCGCGGCACGTCGAGCCCCGTACTTGCACCCAGCGAAAGGAGCGGCACGCAGAACGCCACCGTCGCTCCGGCGATGACGATCTCGGCGATCGCCAGCCCCACCTGGTTGATGATCGCCCGATCATACAAGAGCCCGGCAAGCGCGACGGCCCAACCCCCGACGAGCAGCACGATGGCCGGATAGACCCCGCCGAAGAGCAGCACCAGCCCGGCGGCGCTTGCGCCGGCAACGATCGCCGGCGCCAGCGGCGCCATCGGCATGCGCCAGGCCAGGAACGCCGCCACCGCGCTCGCAACGACAATCGCCAGCACCAGCTCGGTCACGCCCAGCACGATCCAATCGACGGCAAACACCCGGCCTTGTCTCCTGTATCCCCCCACCTTCAATAGAAGGCCATGTCACAAGAAATTGCAAAGGGGACGGGAGGTTGTATTGCCGTAGGCGGCCGCTTGCTCCCCAGCAATTCCACTCCTGACAGCACTGCTGCGAACCCCTATCCTGTCGCGTCACCGCAACCGACACGGGAAAAGCGACAAGCCGCATGCGCATATTGCTGGTCGAGGACCACGAGGATCTGGGCGAAGCCATCGAGAAGCGCCTGCGCACCGCCGGCCATTCGGTCGAGTGGGTGCGCGACGGGGCCGATGTCATGGCGACGGCACGCAGCGAACCGTTCGACGCGGTGGCGCTCGACCTGACGCTGCCCGGCCGCGACGGCATCGCGCTGCTTGCCGAACTGCGCCGGGAGAAGTTCGCCGCGCCCATCCTCGTCATCACCGCGCGCTCGGAGATCGACGACCGGGTGAGCCTCCTCGACCTCGGGGCCGACGACTACCTCGTCAAGCCGTTCGACCTGCGCGAGCTCGAAGCGCGGCTGCGCGCCCTCATCCGCCGCACCGGCGGGCAGACCTCCAGCACCATCGCGGCGGGCAATCTCGAGGTCGACCTCGCCGGCCTTGCCGTCACAGTCGGCGGGCGGCACCTGGAGCTCGGGCGGCGCGAGTTCCGGCTCCTCGAGATCTTCGTCACCCACCTCAACAAGGTGGTGCCCAAGGAACGGCTGATGAACCAGCTCTTCAACTTCGACGAGGCCGTCTCGATCAACGCGCTCGAGCTCCACGTCTCGCGGCTGCGGCGCAAGCTCGAGGGCGCCGATATCGAGATCGGCACGGTGCGCGGCGTCGGCTACATCGCCAAGGCTCCAGATGACCGCTGAGGCGCCCGCCGCGACGTTTTCCATCCGCCGGCGCATCCTGGCGCTGGCGCTCGCCCTGCTGCTGGGGGCAGCAGCGGTGCTCATCGCCTTCATTCATGACTATGCGCAACGCGCGTCCGACCGGGCGTTCGACAGGTTGCTGGCCGCATCGGCCCTCACCATCGCCGGCGCGGTTCAGATCGAGGACGGCAGCATCATCGTCGAGCTGCCGGTAGCGTCCTTTGCCATGTTCTCCGGCCGCGACCGGGTGTTCTATGCCGTCGAGGATTCCGCCGGCCGGCTCGTCACGGGCTACGACGACCTCGCCGCCGCGCTCGGCAGCGTCCAGGGCACTGATCCGAGCTTTGCCGACATCACCTATCGCGGCGAGCTGATGCGGGTGGCGAGCGTCGGGCGGCTGACCTCGGCGGCGAATGCGGCCGACTGGGTCACCATCCACGTCGCCGAGACGCAGAGCGAGCGCGAGGCGCTTTCGGCCGAGATCCTCGGCAACGCCATCGTGCCGGTGTTCGCGCTGACGCTGCTGGCCGTCGGTCTCGTCTGGTTCGGCATCGGGCGCATGTTCGCGCCGCTGACTCAGCTCGAGGAGGAACTGCGCGCTCGCGCCCCCGACGATCTCTCGCCGCTCGCCGTGCCGGCGCCGAGCGAGGTCAGCCACCTCGTTTCCGCCCTCAATGCCTTCATGGCACGGCTCGGCAGCACCATGGAACGCCTCTCGGGGTTGGTCGCGGAAGCCGCCCACGAGGTGAGGACGCCGCTCGCGTCGCTGCGAGCCCAGGCCGAGATCGCCGTCGACGAGACGGACCCGCAGGCGCTGCGCCAGCGCGTGTCGCGCATCCACCAGGGCGCGGTGCATGCCAGCCAGCTCGTCTCCCAGCTCCTCATGGACGCGACCATCTCGCACCGGCTGGAATCGAAGGAAACCGATCCCCTGCCCTTCGGCGCGGTGGTCGACGACGTGCGCCACCGTCTCGACCCGGACGCGGCGCGGCGGCTGGTCGCCGACCTGACCGAGGAAGCGCAGGCCGCGTCACTGCGCGGCGACCGGGTGGCGCTACGCGAAATGCTGCGCAACCTCGTCGACAATGCGCTGCTCTATTCCACCGGTCCGGTCGAGATCGGCGCGCGGCTGACGGGCGGGAACCTGTCCATTTCCGTCTCCGATCGTGGCCCCGGTATTCCCGATGCCGAAAAGGACAAGGCCGTGGAGCGGTTCTGGCGCGGTGGAACGGGCGCGGGCAAGACCGGCTCGGGACTTGGCCTCTCCATCGTCAAGCGCGTGGTCGAGGCGCATCGCGGCACTCTGGCGCTCCTCGACCGCGACGGCGGGGGGCTCACCGTCGAGGTCGTGCTGCCGGTGGTGGCGAAGCGCCAGCGGCCGGCCGGCCGGAAACGGCCAGCTTCCGCGATGCTCGGGCTCCTCGCCGGCATGGTCCTCGCATTCGCGTCGGCGCCGGATGCGCAGGCCATCACCTCGACCTACCCCGCCCCGCGCCCGGACGGAGCCGGAACGACGCTCACCATCGTCGGCACGACCGACACCCCGCTCTTTGCCCGCTTCATCGCCGCCTTCCAGGCGCAGCGCCCGGAAGTCTCCGTCATCTACGAGGAGACCGAGACGCTGCCGATGTACGAGCGTTATGCCGAGGGCACGCTCACGCCGGTGCCGGACCTGATGGTCTCCTCGGCCGCCGACCTGCAGCTGAAGCTCGCCAATGACGGGCACGCCCTCGCCTATGACAGCCCCTTTCTCGACGACCTGCCCGCCTGGGCGCGCTGGCGCAACGAAGTCTTCGGCTTCACCTTCGAGCCGGCCGTCATCATCTACAACCCCGATCTCGTCTCGGCCGAGGAAGCGCCGCGCACGCACCTGCGGCTTGCCGAACTTCTCGAAACGCAGACGGAGCGGTTCTCCAGAAAGGTCGCGACGTACGACATCGCGGTCAGCGGCGTCGGCTATCTCCTCGCCGCGCAGGACCAGCTCATCTCCTCCAACTTCTGGCGCCTCGCCAACGCCTTCGGGCGCGTCTCGGCGCAGCTTTCGGGCTCCAGCCCGGCGATCCTCAACGGCGTCGCCGATGGAAGCCTCGCGCTCGGTTATAATGTGCTGGGCTCCTATGCCTTCGCGCGCCAGCAGGCAGGGGCGAACATCGAGATCATCGTGCCCGACGACTACGTGCTCGTGCTCACACGCGCCATGGTCATCCCGCGCGACGCGCGGAACCCGGAGCTCGCCAAGGCCTTCCTCGATTTCTCGCTCTCGCCCGCCGGACAGGCGGTCGCGGCCGGCGAGACGGCTCTCGGCGCGGTGATCGCCGGTGCGGAAGGGCCGTGGAGCAGCGAGGCGATCGCGGCGCGCGGGCGCGGTGTCATCCAACCCATCGCACTCGGCCCTGCCCTCCTCGTCTCGCTCGACCGGCAGCGGCGCACGAGGTTCCTCGAGACCTGGCAGGAGATCGTCTCGCCGAAGCCGTGAGACGGCGGATACAGCCCCCTCCCCTCTCCCCTTGTGGGAGAGGGACAGATTTTCCGCGTTCAGCGGAAAATCAGGGTGAGGGGTCTGCGATGCTGCCGCGCATGCCGGCGTCGATGGCCGCATGGCTGACCCCTCATCCGGCGCTTCGCGCCACCTTCTCCCACAAGGGGAGAAGGGAGCCGTGCCATATGCGATTTTCCCAGCGGGGGAGGATGGAGGGAGCCAAACCCGCACCCTGCGCATGGCTGGCGTGCACTCCGTGGCCTACCGCTCCGGGCCTTGCGAACCCATTTCTTGGGCATCGCAAGGAGACCCCAAATGACCACCCATCGCAAGACCACGCTTTTCGGCCGCGTCGGCGATTTCCTCGACGTCATCGGCAGCGCCGCGGCTGCGGCAGCCGCCGTCGAGAACGGCCGCGCGCCCCGCGCCCGCGATCTCAGGGTTCTCGGCATCGACGCCGACCAGTTCCGCTCGATCGGCAAGTTCTGATGGTCTCCCCGGGGCGCGTCGCTCCGGTTGCGTTTCCCTCCCGCAACTGTTGAGCGTGCACCCGCAGAACGCCTGTCGAGCGGTCAAAAGCCCGGATGCCTCACGGCATCCGGGCTTTTACTTTTCAGCTCCCCTCCCCCTTGAGGGGAGGGGTCGGGGGTGGGGGTCCATCGGTGACCTACTGAACCACCCCCACCCTCAATCCCTCCCCTCAAGGGGGAGGGAGGCGAAAGAGCCGCCGAAGGCCTAATCCTCGTCCGTCGCCAGCTGCCCCAGCAGCTGTCCCCTGCCCCTCAGGCGCAGGAACACGGGCAGCAGCAGCGCGAGGGCGGCCACGACGTAGAGGACGATCGCGACCGGCGAAGCGAAGAGCACCGCCGGGTCCCCCTGGCTGATGGCGAGCGCCCGGCGCAGCTGCTGCTCGGCCATGGGCCCGAGGATCAGGCCCACCACCACCGGCGCGATCGGGTAGCCGAAGCGGCGCAGCAGGTAACCGAGGATGCCGAAGGCGAGGAGCAGAAGCAGCTCGAATGAGAACGACACGCCCCAGATCCGCATCACAGCCGCGTTCGCACCGATGGTGCCGAGGGTGGCAAAACTCAGGATTCCCGCATAGAGCCAGGGCTTCGGGATGGTGAGGAGCCGCACCCACAGCCCGATCAGCGGCAGGTTCAGCACCAGCAGCATGAGGTTGGCGACCAGCAGGCTGGCGATCAGCGCCCAGACGAGCGTCGCGTTGTTGGCAAAGAGCAGCGGACCCGGCTGCAGGCCGAACTGCTGGAAGCCGGCGAGCATGATCGCCGCCGTCGCCGTCGTCGGCAGGCCCAGCGTCAGCAGCGGCACCAGCGTGCCGGCGGCCGAGGCATTGTTGGCCGCCTCGGGCCCGGCGACGCCCTCGATGGCGCCTTCGCCGAACTCCTCGGGGTGCTTGGAGAAGTTGCGCTCGGCGCTGTAGGAGAGGAAGCTCGCAACGTCCGCTCCCCCCGCCGGCATCGCGCCGATCGGAAAGCCGATGAAGGTGCCGCGCAGCCACGAGGCCCAGCTGCGCTTCCAGTCCTCGATCGTCATCCACACCGACCCCTTTATCGCCTCGACCTCCTCCTTGAGGTGCGTGGGCGAGCAGGCGACCTTCAGGGTCTCGCCGATGGCAAAGAGCGCGACGGCGAGCGTCGTCACCTCGATGCCGTCGAGGAGATCGGGAATACCGAAGGCGAGCCGGGTCTGCCCGGTCTGCAGGTCGATGCCGATGAGTCCGAGGCCGAGGCCGATGAAGAGCGCGGTGATGCCGCGCAGCGCCGAGTCGCCAAAGGCGGCCGACACCGTGATGAACGCCAGCACCATCAGCGCGAAATAGTCCGCCGGACCGAAGGAGAGCGCGAAGCGCACGACCCACGGGGCGATGAAGGCCAAGAGGAGCGTCGCGATTAGCCCGGCGATGAACGAGCCGATGGCGGCCGTCGCCAGCGCCGGTCCGCCGCGGCCCTTGCGGGCCATCTTGTTGCCCTCGAGGGCGGTGACGATCGAGGCGCTTTCGCCGGGCGTATTGAGCAGGATCGAGGTCGTCGAGCCGCCATACATGCCGCCGTAGTAGATGCCGGCGAACATGATGAGCGAGCCCGCCGGATCCAGCCGGTAGGTGACGGGCAAGAGCAGCGCCACGGTCAGCGCCGGGCCGATGCCGGGCAGGACGCCGACGGCGGTGCCGAGCGTCACGCCGATCAAGGCATAGACGAGCATCATCGGCTCGAGAGCCGCCATCAGCCCCTGCAGCAGAAGATCGAAGGTACCCATCAGGCGCCTCCGCTCATGCTGGAAAAGAGCGACATCGCGGCCGCTTCAAGCGGCCCGGAGGGCAGCGAGAGCTGGAGCCCGCGCGCAAAGACCAGCCAGATGAAGAACGCAAAGACGATGCCGACCGGCAGCGAGAACCAGAACCTGCGCTGGCCGAAGCCGGCGGCGGTCATGGCGAAGAGGATGCCGGTGGCGACGGAAAAGCCCAGCGGGAACATCAGGAACATCTGGGCGAGGAGCCCACCGACGATCCAGAACATCGGGCCGTGATTGTCTTTCTCGCGCGCCGGGAAACTGCCGCGCAGGGCCGAGAGCGCCGTCAGCACCGAGAGCACGGCAAGGCCCGTCGCCACGATATAGGGAAAGGTCGTCGGGCCGACGCGCGCATAGACGGCGACGACGCGCATCTGCGCGGTCTGCCAGAAGATCACCGCCGCGATGACGGCGAGCACGGCGGCAATGACGAGCGCCGCCCCATCGGGGCGGCGCGTGACATTGGCGCGATCGGTCATTGCACCAGGCCGATTTGGCGGAGGATCCCGTCGGTGGCGGCGATGTCCTCGGCGAGCTGGGCCTTGAACTCGTCACCGGCAAGATAGGTGTCGACCCATCCGCGGTCGGCGAGAGCCGTCTGCCAGCCGTCGGACTCGACCATCGCGGCGATGTCGGCGTTGATCTCGGCTTCCTGCTCCGGGGTGATGCCGGGGGCTGCCGCGACCATGCGCCAGTTCTCGAGCACGACGTCGACACCGGCTTCCGAAAGGGTCGGGGCATCGACGCCCTCGAGCCGGTTCTGCCCGGAGATGGCCAGGAGCCGCAGCTCGCCCGCCTCGACCTGCGAGGCGAATTCGCCATAGCCGGAAACGCCCACGGTCACCTGGCCGCCGAGAATCGCGGCCAGCGCCTCGCCGCCGCCCGAGAAGGCGATGTAGTTGATCTGGGTCGGATCGACGCCGACGGCCTGCGCGTAGAGACCGGCAAGAATGTGGTCCGCGCCGCCGGCCGAGCCGCCGGCCCAGGAGACCGCGCCCGGATTTTCCTTCAAGGCCGCAGTCAGGTCGTCGATGGTCTGGATCGGCGAATTGGCCGGCACGACGACGGCGACCGACTCGCCGGTCAGGCGCGCGATGGGCGTGACGTTGTCGAGCGTCACCGGCGACTGGTTGGTCAGGATCGCGCCGACCATCACGTAGCCGCCGACGATCAACTGGCTGGGATTGCCCTGCGCCTGATTGACGAACTGGGCAAGGCCGATGGTGCCGCCGGCGCCGGGAACGTTGGTCACCTGCACGTTGCCGGCGATGCCTTCGTCCTGCAGCACCTGCTGGATGGTGCGAGCCGTCTGGTCCCAGCCGCCACCCGGGGCGGCGGGCGCCATGATGGTATAATCCTGCGCGAAGACGGGTTGAGCCAGGGCGCCGGTCACCAGCGCCGCGAGAAGCAGCTTGTTCAATAGTTCCTCCCTTGAACAACAAGCGGGCGACGTTACGCCCGGAACTATAATGCTAGGTCGCGAGCCTGTCGCCGTCCTGTCACGGAGGGGCAATTTGTGATCGGCCGGCGCGGGAACTGGCGGGCCGTCGCATCGTTGCACGGATACCCAACCAGAGGAGACAGCCATGGCCTATTCTGACATGCCTGACCGCAGCGTCGACGCCACCGAGACGCACGACCTCATCGCCTCCGACAAGGTCGAGGGCACCAAGGTCTATGATCCGAACGGCGACCATATCGGCTCGATCGAGCGCATCATGGTCGAGAAGCGCTCGGGGCGCGTATCCTATGCGGTCCTCAGCTTCGGCGGGTTCCTCGGCATCGGCGACGACCACTATCCCCTGCCCTGGTCGATGCTCGAATACGACACGGACCTGGGCGGCTACCGGGTGAACGTCACCAAGGACCAGCTCGAGAGTGCCCCCCACTATGCGCGCGGCGAAGATTTCGACTTCGACGAGAAGCGCAGCCGCGGCATCTACGACTACTACGGCGTGCCGCCGTACTGGGTCTGACAGTTCACTGGCGGGCTTTCGACAAGGGAGGCCCCGGCCGGCGCCCAGGTGGCGCCGGTTTTTTGTTTCCGCTGCACTCTTGCCTTTGGCGGCTCGAACGCTCACATGCTCGCTCACGACCGCGTGACCGGAAGCAACCGGTCCGAACCGGAGGCGCGACATGCAGCAGCCGATCATCTCCATTTCCAACCTGTCCAAGACCTACGCTTCGGGCTTCACGGCCCTCAAGAGCGTCGACCTCGAGGTCATGCGCGGCGAGATCCTCGCGCTCCTCGGGCCCAACGGGGCCGGCAAGACGACGCTCATCAGCATCGTTACCGGCATCGTCAACGCCACGACCGGCACGGTCACCGTCGACGGGCACGACATCGTCAAGGACTACCGCGCCGCCCGCTCGCTCATCGGGCTCGTGCCGCAGGAATTGACCACCGACGCCTTCGAGACGGTATGGGCGACGGTCACGCACAGCCGCGGGCTCTTCGGGCTGAAACCCGATCCGGCCCACATCGAGAAGGTGCTGAAGGACCTCGCCCTCTGGGACAAGAAGGACAACAAGATCCTCGAGCTGTCCGGCGGCATGAAGCGGCGGGTGATGATCGCCAAGGCGCTCTCGCACGAGCCGCGCATTCTCTTCCTCGACGAGCCGACGGCCGGCGTCGACGTGGAGCTGAGGAAGGAGATGTGGGCGCTGGTGCGCGCGCTTCGCGCCTTGGGCGTCACCATCATCCTCACCACCCACTACATCGCCGAGGCCGAGGAGATGGCCGACCGCATCGGCATCATCGACAAGGGCGAGCTGCGGCTCGTCGAGAACAAGGACGAGCTCATGCGCAAGCTCGGCAGCAAACAGCTGCGCCTCGAGCTGCAGGAGCCGATCGAGGTCGTGCCGACCGGGCTCGACGGGCATAAGCTCGAGCTTTCCGGTGACGGCACGACATTGACCTATACCTACGACGCGCATGGCGCGCGCACAGGCATCAGCGCGCTCCTTGCCGACCTGTCGCGCGTCGGCATCCGCTTCAAGGACCTGCAGACCCACCAGTCCTCGCTCGAGGACATCTTCGTCAACCTGGTGAGGGACGGGAAATGAACTTCGAGGCTGTCAAGGCGATCTACAAATTCGAGATGGCGCGCACCTTCCGCACGTCCATGCAATCCATCGTTTCGCCGGTGATCTCGACCTCGCTCTATTTCGTCGTCTTCGGGGCGGCCATCGGCTCGCGCATCACCGAGATCGAAGGCGTCTCCTACGGCGCCTTCATCGTGCCGGGCCTCATCATGCTGATGGTGCTGCAGCAGAGCGTCTCCAACGGCTCATTCGGCATCTATTTCCCGAAATTCCTCGGCACCATCTACGAGCTCCTGTCGGCGCCCGTCTCGTCCTTCGAGATCGTCGTCGGCTATGTCGGGGCGGCGGCGACCAAATCGCTGATCCTCGGCGTGCTCGTGCTGCTGACGGCCGGCTTCTTCGTGCCGCTGCGGATCGATCATCCTGTCTGGATGCTGATCTTCCTCGTCCTCACAGCCATCACCTTCAGCCTCGTCGGCTTCATCATCGGGGTCTGGGCCAAGGGCATGGAGCAGCTGCAGACCGTGCCGCTGCTCATCATCACGCCGCTGACGTTTCTCGGCGGCACCTTCTATTCGCTCAACGTGCTGCCGCCTCTCTGGCAGACGATCTCGCTCTTCAATCCCGTCGTTTATCTCATCAGCGGCTTCCGCTGGAGCTTCTACGGCATCGCCGACGTCAACGTCGGCATCAGCCTCGCCATGACGCTGGCGTTCCTGGCCATCTGCCTTGCGATCGTCGCGTGGATCTTCCGCACGGGATACAGGCTCAAGGCCTGACGTTCAGGGATCGGAATATCCGATGACGTGCACCTCGATCTCTTCGGGCGGCGTCTCTCGCGGGAAGATCAGGGTGGCGGTGCGGCTGGCGCCGGCGGGGATGTAGTCGATGACGATCTGACCGCTGCCGCCTTCGAGCGGCGGCACGCCGGCGACCTCGACCGCCGCGGCCGCGGCGTGGCCGGCGTTCCTGATCTCGAAAGTCACCGCCAGGCCCGCCTGCGTCATGCTTCGATCGAGCTCCGTGACCGCGAGGTCGGCGATGCCGCCGCTCTTGACCACCGCCTCGAAGGCGAGAAAGCCCATCACGCCGAGGACGATCGCCGCCGAGGCGATCCCGGCGATCCATTCGATGCGGGCGGCCTGCGCGTTGGCGGGCTTTGGCGCTGGATCCTGCGGCGCGCGTTGCCTGCGTTTTGTCCTCGCTGTTGCCATCGCCGGCCCCTTAGAGGATCAGCCGCGCCGCCGCCGCGCCGACGGCGGCGGGGAAGGCGAGGACGACGACGATGCGTAGCGCCTTGGCCACCTCCAGGCCGTCGAAGCGGCCGAAGGTCCAGAGCACATAGGCCGAGACCGCGAGGGCCACCAGATAGCCGACGACGGTGAAGCGCAGGAACGCGCTCCACCAGGGCGTCTCCGGACCGATCTCGGTGCCGCCCTTGAAAGCGGCGGCGTAGACGAAGGCGTGCATGATGAGCATCGATATCGGCACGAGCAGCAGGCAGTGCAGCGCCGTCATCTTCAGCGAGATCAGCAGCATCTCCTCGGTCGGGGCGACGTTGAGCCCGAGAAAGAGCGCGCCGACCGCCATGACGAGGAGCTCGCCGCCATAGGTCTCCTCCTGCTCGCCCACGTGCCCGTCGCGCCCGAGCTGGCTGCGCCCGAGGAGGGCTCCAAGCGCCGCCGGCACGGTCTGCATCGCGATCTTGCCGACGATCTCGGATGGCGGCATGCCCGGTTCGAGGATGGCCAGCAGCGTAAGCACCACCGAACTCGACAGGAGCCCGATGCCGAGGGCGATGAAAGCATCGCGCACGTCCTCGGCCCAGTGCCGGGTCTTTTCGAACCCGCAATAGCGCGAGAGGAAGACGAGGAGCGGAACGGAGACCAGCATGAGGATGAGCAGCCGCCAGCGTTCGACCGTGAAGCCGAGCTGCCACATCTCCATGGTCATGAGCATGGGCAGCGAGAAAACGAGGGCGCCGCCGAACGCGCGCCCGAATCCGACAAGCAGCGGACGCAGGGTCCCGTTCGTCGCAAATGCCGCAGCCTCAGCCACCGGCGGCGCCCAGCACGACCATGGCCACCACCAGCAGGAAAGCCGTCGCCACCAGCGCCAGATAGAGCGTCAAGCCTGAACCGGTCACGTGCGGCCTCGACAAGCGGTTGGACATGGGGGCGAATGGCTTAACCCGCCGTCGCCCTTGCCTTTTCAACGCCGAGGCATTTGCCGCGGTTCCCCCGAAGCCTCAGCGGGCTTCCACTCGCACTTCCGGCCCCAGCGTCGTCGCGCTCTCCACCTGCGAGAGCACTTCCTTCAGCCGCGCGATGCCGGCGTCATCCCAGCCGGGCGGCTCGACCAGCGCCCGCCAGGCATCGGTGTAGTCCGCGGCCGAATAGACGTGGCCGTATCCGACCGGCGAGGTGAGGCCGAGGGCCATGTCCATGCCGAGCTGGAGGAAGGTGACGACCGGATACCAGTTGAGCGCCGGCGAGACCCCTGCCCCGCGCTCGCCGATCATCCAGTCCGGCGCCCGGTAGAGGATCGACCAGTCGAAGAACACGATCGGGTCGCTGGGGTATTGCAGGAAGGCGAGCCGCATCGGCCCCCACTCGGCATCCGCCTCGCCCAGCTGGCTGCCGCGGTTGGCGAAGCGGATGCTGGTGTCGTTGCCGAAGCGGGGCAGCCATTCGGGAGACCCGGGCTGCCGGTTGGCCGTCGCCCAGCGCCAGATCGCGCTCGTATAGGGCGGCCCGGCCCAGAGGGCGCCGTTGAACGGGTCGGCAAGGACGTCGAACACCTGCGTCGAGGCCTGGGAGCTGTGTGCGCCGAGGCTCAACCCGTTGAGGTAGAGGCGCGGCCGGCTGTCGGGGGGCAGCGCGGTCCAATACCCGTAGACGGTGTTGAAGAGCTCCTGAGCCGCTTCGATGCCGTAGTCGGGCTCGACGACGAGCGACAGCGGACTGGTGAGGTAGGAATACTGCAGCGCAACGCTCGCGACGTCCCCGGCCTGGAGATATTCGAGCGAGTCGATGCCCGCCGGATCGACCCAGCCCGTGCCCACCGGCATGATGATGACCAGCACGGAGCGATCGAACGCACCGACGCGCAGCATCTCGGCCAGCGCCAGGTCGGCCCTTTGCTCGAACGTCGGGGCGGACCGCAGGCCGACATAGACGCGCAGCGGCTCCATGGCCGGCCGGCCGATTACCGCCTCGATTTCCTCCTGCGAGGGACCGGATTCCACGTAGATGCGTCCGTCCCTGCCGATGGTGCTCCAGGGGATGAGCGAGGCTGCGCTTCCCGAGTGCAGCGGATCGGCCGGCGGCTCGCCATACTGCCCGGCCAGCCCGTCGAGCCGTTCGAAGAACGAATCGGCGGCGCGCAGCGCATTGCGCAACAGCACGCCGTTGACCAAGGAAACGGTGACGAACCCGACGATCGCGAGGCTCAGCACGAACGCCACGCGCCGCGGCAGGAAGCGGGCGAGCCGGCGCATGACGAAGCGTACGCCATGGACCAGCAGGGTTCCGAGCAGGATGAACAGTGCCGCCGGCGCGAGCGCCACCAGCAGCACGTAGAGCTGGTGTCCACCCTCGACCGGCTCGGCGCCCATCGCCTCGCGCACCGAGTTTTGCCAGGCCGGCAACTGGTAAAGGCAGATCGCCATCAGCAGCACGCAGCCGCCCGCCACCATCCACCGCAGCCAGCGGTTGTGCGGGCCCTCCGGCCACCGGATCTCCATGTAGTCCCAGACCCACTCGAGGAAGACGCCGATGGCATAGCCGGCGGCGAACGTGCAGCCCGAGAGAAACCCCTGCACCAGGAAGGTGCGCGGCAGTAGCGAGGGGGTCAGCGACATCGAAAAGAGCAGCGCACCGACGACGAGGCCCGGCATCGACAGGTGGCGATGGAAGAATCCGATCCAGCTCGAAACCCGCATGTCCGCCTCCCGCCATCGGCAAACCGATGGGTGAAGCTAGGAAGGGTGCTTTTCAGCCGTCAAGTTTTTCCGTCGCGGGCAAGCGAAATAGTTCCTGGCGCGGGAAATTCCACGATCACCTCGACGACGCGCTAGCACGGGATCCCTCGTCGCCGGTCTTGCCGCTCTCGAGCTCGCGCATCAGGCGCTGCTTGCTGTTGACGAGGTGCAGCCGCATGGCGCTGCGCGCGTTCTCGCTGTCGCCCGCCTGGATGGCGAGGAAGACGGCTGCGTGCTCCTCGTTGACCTTGTTGAGGTAGGCGATCCGCTCGTCCTGCGAGAGGCCGTAGGTCTTGAAGCGGGCGCGCGGGACGGAAAGCGTGCCGATATAGCCGAAGAGATTGGAGAAATGGACGTTGTTGGTGGCCGCGGCGACCGATCGGTGAAAGTCGAGGTCGGCCTCGATGGCGTCGCTGCCGGCGGCGATGGCCTCGCGCATGACCTCGAGGCTCCGCTCGATATTGGCGAGGGCCTGATCGCTGCGCCGCGCCGCGGCAAGGCCGGCGCCCTCGACCTCGAGGGCGATGCGCAGGTCGAGCAGCGCGATCTTGTCGGAAAGGGCGTCGATGTCCTTGGGCGTGATGACGAACCCTTGCGGCAACGACGCGCTCTGGACGAAGACGCCGACGCCCTGACGGGTCGTGACCATCGAGCCGGCCTTGAGGTTGGCGATCGCCTCGCGGATGACCGTGCGGCTGACCCCGAACTCGCCGATCAGCTCCTGCTCGGTCGGCAGCTTCGAGCCGAGCGCATATTCCCCGTCCTGGATGCGGCGGCGCATGACTTCGACGATCTGCTCGGCAAGATTGCCCCGACGGAGCTCCATCCCAATATCTCCAGGTGGCCGGACAAGCCTAGATGTAGTCTTCCCGCATGGGGGTGAAACTATCCACCATAGTCCCGGCCTCTATGCAAACGGCTCCGTGCAGTACTCCCCCGGCAACGACATAGCTGGAGCCGGGCCCGAGCCGCTGGGTATTGCCGTCGATGGTGACATCGAAGAGGCCGCTTTCGATATAGGCCGCCTGGGCGTGGGGGTGCGTATGCGGGCTGCCGACGGCGCCCGTGGCGAACTCCCAGCGCAGCATCATGAGCTCGTCATTGTAGCACAGCATCTGCATGCGCCGGCCTTCGCCCATCTCCTGCCATTGGGCATCGCGTCCGTGAAGAAAGGGGCCTGATGTGGGCATGTTCGTCTCCGGTTGAAGCGTTTTCAGGAAAAGTGGACACCACTTTTCCGGTTCGAAAACGCGATAAAGCAAAACTAGGCTTGTTCGGCTTCCGCCTGGCGCAGCGCCAGGTCGCGGTCGTAGCGTTCGCTCGCTTCGATGAGGGTGCGCGTATAGGGCGCACTGGCTTCGTTGTTCTCCAGCGCGTCGCGCGTCAGCACCTCGACGATCCTGCCGGCCTGCATCACCGCGAAGGCGCTGCACATGTGGTCGATGACCGAAAGATCGTGGCTGACCAGCAGGTAAGTGAGCTTCAGCTCCTCGCGCAGGTCCATGAAGAGGTTGAGGATCTCGGCCTGGATGGAAACGTCGAGGGCCGAGGTCGGCTCGTCGAGCAGCACGATGCTGGGGCGCAGCACCATGGCGCGGGCGATGGCGACGCGCTGGCGCTGCCCGCCCGAGAGCTGGTGCGGGAAACGGTAGCGGAACTTGCCCGGCAGCCCCACCTGGTCCAGCACCTTGCCGACGCGCTCGCCGATGTTGTCGAGCTTGTGGATGTGCAGCGGCTCGGCCAGGATATCCTCGATCTGGTGCTTGGGATGGAGGGACCCGTACGGGTCCTGAAACACCATCTGCACGTTCCGGCACCAGCCCAGCCGGTCCGCCTGCCGGAAGGTCTGACCGTCGACCGCGATGCCGCCGGTCCACTGGCGATAGAGGCCCGCGATGCACCGCAGCACAGTCGACTTGCCCGATCCGCTTTCGCCGACGAGCCCGTAGGTTTGGCCGGCTTCGACGGAAAACGAAATGGAATCGAGGATTTTCCGCCGGCGCGCGCCCTGGCCGAGGAAGAGCGAAAGGTCGTCGATATCGATCAGGCTCATTTCTGCCTCACGAGGTCCAGCGCCCACTCGCTGCGCCGGTTGAGGGTCGGCAGCCTCTCGCGCCGCGCACCGATCCGGGGGAGCGAAGCGAGGAGGCCCTGGCTGTATTCGTGCCGGGCCTTGTCCAGCTCGTCGGCGCGCAATTCCTCGACTACCTGCCCGGCATACATGATGAGCACGCGGTCGCAGAAGCTCTGCACGAGGTTGAGGTCGTGGCTGATGAACAAGAGGCCGATGCCGCGCTGCCGCACGAGGTCGTCGAGCAGGGCGAGGACCTGCAGGCGCACGGTGACGTCCAGCGCCGAGGTCGGCTCGTCGGCGATGATAAGGGCGGGATCGGGAATGAGCATCATGGCGATCATGATGCGCTGGCCCATGCCGCCCGAAACCTCGTGCGGATAGAGGCCGTAGACGTGCTCGGGATCGCGGATGCGCACCGCCGCGAGCTGCTCGATGGAGCGCCGGCGCGCCTCGGCCCGGCTGACGGGGAAATGGGCGAGGTAGGCTTCGCTCACCTGCTCGCCGACAGTCATCACGGGATTGAGCGAGAACTTGGGGTCCTGCAGGATCATCGATATGCGCCGTCCGCGGATGTCCTGCATGGCCTTCTCGCTGAGGGCGAGCATGTTGCGCCCCTCGAAATCGAGCGCATCGGCCTCGACCCTGGCCACATCGGGCAAGAGGCGCATGACGGCGCGGCCGACCGTCGACTTGCCCGAGCCGGACTCGCCGATGATCGCGACCTTTTCCTTGCCGACCTCGAAGCTGACGTTGCGCACGGCATGCATCGCCCCGCGCGCCCCGAAATAGCGCACGTTGAGGTTCCGGACGCAGAGGATGGGATCGCTCATGAGTTACCTCGACTGGCGCGGGTCGAGCACGTCGCGCAGGCCGTCCCCGAAGAGATTGAAGGCGAGGGCGACGACGAGGATGGCCATGCCGGGCATGGTCACCACCCACCAGCTGTCGATCATGAAGCGGCGGCCGGCCGAGGTCATGGCGCCCCATTCCGGCGTCGGGGGCTGCGCGCCGAGGCCGAGGAAGCCGAGGCCCGCGGCGGTCAGCAGCACGCCGGCCATATTGAGGGTGATGCGCACAATGACCGACGGGACGCAGATGGGTAGTATATGGCGACGCAGGATCCGCAGCGCCGAGGCACCCGAAACCTGCGCGGCGGCGATGAAGTCGGACGCGCGCATGGTGAGCGTTTCGGCCCGCGCCAGGCGCGCGATCGAGGGCCAGGCGGTCAGCGAGATGGCGATGACGGCATTCTCGATGCCCGGCCCCAGCGCCGCGGCGAAGGCGAGCGCCAGGATGAGGCTCGGGAACGACAGGAAGATATCGGTGACGCGCATCAGCACGCGGTCGACCCAGCCGCCGAAATAACCGGCCGCCATGCCGACGACGAGGCCGACCGGCGCCACGATCACCGACACCAGGATGACGATATAGATGGAGATGCGCGAGCCATAGACGATGCGGCTGAAGATGTCGCGCCCGAGTTCGTCGGTGCCCAGCCAGTTCTCCTCGCCGGGCGGCTGCAGCGCCCGCGAGAGGTTCTGGGCATTGGGATCGTGGGTCGCGATCCACGGCGCGAAGATCGCCGCGAGGATCATGGCGAGGATCACGACGAGCCCGAATACCGCCAGCGGATTGCCGAGGAACGCGCGCAGGCTCCAGTAGACGCGCTGGGCGGTGGCCTGGCGCATGCTGGTGACCGTGTCGCTGCTCAGGTACTCGCGCAGGCTCATTGAGGATGAATTCTCGCTCATGCGGATCGGGTCCTGGGGTCGAACACCCGGTAGAGGATGTCGGAGAGGATGTTGAGGGCGATGAACAGCACGCCGACCAGGAGCGTGCAGGCCATGACCGCGTTCATGTCGCCGATCATCAGATTGCTGGTGAGATAGCCACCGAAGCCCGGCCAGGAGAACACGGTCTCGACCAGCACCGCGCCCTCGAGCAGCCCGCCATAGGCGAGCGCCACGATGGTCACCAGTTGAACCCTGATGTTGCGGAAGGCATGCCGCCAGATCACCTGGTTCTGCGAGAGCCCCTTGACCCGCGCGGTGATGATGTATTCCTGGCTCAGCTGCTCCATCATGAAGCTGCGGGTCATGCGGCTGATATAGGCCATGGAGTTGAGGCCGAGGACGACGGCGGGCAGCCAGATGTTGCGCAGCGCGCTCCAGAACACGTCCCACTCGCCCACCAGGATGCTGTCGACGAGCAGGAACCCGGTGATGGGCTCGACGAGGCCGGTATAGAAGATCTCGACGCGCCCGCTGCCGCCCGACCAGCCGAGGAAGGCATAGAACACCAGAAGCCCCATGAGGCCGAACCAGAAGGTGGGCGTCGAATAGGCGATGAGGCTGAAGAAGCGGACGGTGTAGTCCGGCCATTTATTGCGCCGGACCGCGGCCAGCACCCCGAGCGGCACGCCGAGGCCGGTGCCGATGATGATGGAAATGGTGCCGAGCTCGATCGTGGCGGGAAAGACGCGGGCGATATCCTCGATGACGGGGCGCCCGGTCAACAGCGCGACGCCGAAGTCGCCGCGCAGGATATCCGAGACGAAGCGGAAGAACTGCACATAGAGCGGCTGGTCGAGGCCGAGCTGACGATAGACGCGCTCATAGGTGGCGCTCGAGGCCTCGTCGCCGACGATGGCCAGCACCGGGTCCACCGGCATCATGCGGCCGATGAAGAATGTGAGGACGAGGAGCCCGAACAGGGTGACAACCACCGAGCCCACGAATTTGGAGGCGTCGGTCAGTTGCGTTCGCAGTTGGTTGGCGTGCACGTTCGAGGATCCCCGGCATTTGGCGGGGCGGCGAGTCCGCCGCCCCATTTCAATCAGCGGTCCTTGGAGACGCCGTCGAAGCGCGTCGTCCAGCCGTAGTGGTTCTGGTAGCCCTCGATATCGGCGCGGAAGACGACGGTGTCGACCACGGCCGAGAAGGGCTGGAGGGCCGGCACGACCTCCTCGTAGAGCAGCTGGATATCTTCGTACATCTTCTGCTGGGCCTGCGGGTCACGCTCGAGAAGGGCGGCCGCCGCCATCTCGTTGAGCTCCTCTGACTGCCAGGCGGTGCGCCAGACGATGCCGCCGGCCAGGTGCTCGGCCTCGTCGCTGTTGTCGATGTTGATCGCCAAAGCCTGGAGGTTCGAGTGCGGATGCGGCTCGGCGCCGCCGCCGCCGCGGCGCACGATCATCTGGAAGGTGCGCTCGCGCATGGGCCCGTAGACCTGGTTGCCGGTGCCGGTGACGATATTGGCCCTGATGCCGGCCTGGGCGAGGGTGCCCTGGATGGAGGTCGCGGCGTCGAGGAACGGCGGCTCGTTGAGCGAGAGCAGCTCGACGGTGAAGCCATCGGGGTAGCCGGCCGCGGCCAGGTGTTCCTTGGCCTTTTCGACATCGAGCTCATAGCCCGGATCGGGCAGGCTTCCGACCACGCCCGGCGAGAGCGGGCGCTGATGCAGCACGCCGTAGTTCGGCATGATGGTGGTGTTGATGCCCTGGTAGTCGATGAGGTGACGCAGCGCCAGACGCACGTCGCGGTTGGCGAAGCGCTCGTCCTTCATGTTGACGCCGAGGTAGTAGAAGCCCGAGCTCGGCGTCGACTGCACGACGACATCCGGGTTGGTGCTCAGGGCCGAGATGTCGGGGACCGAGAGGCCGAGGCCGACATCGAGGTCGCCGCGTTCCAGCATCAGGCGCTTGGTCTGGCTTTCGGGCATGTGGCGGATGAGGACGCGGCGCATCGGCGCCTCGCCGCCCCAGTGGCCATCGAATCGGTCGAGGATGATCGTGTCGTTCGCGTTCCAGCTGCGCACGACATAGGGACCCGACCCGGCCGAGTTTGTGGTGAGCCAGGCGGCGGCGAGGTCGCCATCGACCTCGTTCTCGAGCGCGGTCCTGCTGTCGATGATGGCCGTATTACTAGGCTTACCGAACATGTAGAGCAGCAGCTGCGGGTCGCCCGGCTGGGCCAACTGCACAGTAATCGTATTACCTTGCGCGGTGACCAGCTCGTCGAAATTGTCGACCGTGTAGCCGGCGACCGCCCAGGGGCCGGCGCCGGACAATTCGAGCGACAGGACGCGGCGGAACGACCACAGCACGTCCTCAACCGTCACCGGATTGCCGGAGGCGAACGTCGCGCCCTCGCGCAGCTGGAAGGTGATCTGCGAGCCGTCCTCGCTGATCTGCCAGCTCTCGGCCAGCGCCGGATGCACCGTGGTGCGCTCCACCGCATCGAGGCGGATCAGCGTGTCGTAGACATTGTTGACGACGGCCATGCCTTCGCGCCCGGTGGTCGCCGCCGGGTCGAGGGTCAGGACGTTGCTCATGCTGAGCCCGATCACCAGCTGATCGTTCGGGGTGGCCGCGAGGGCCGACGGCAACGGCAAAGCAAGGACGAGCGCCGTCGCCGACGCAAGCAAAAGACTCTTCATGGGAACTCCTCCAACCACAACGGGTCGAGTGGTATGCTATGCGACATCATACAACTAGGTCAATGCCGATCCGGCGGAAAATGTGCGTTCTCCGCGCCTCCTTCGCGAAGAAGTAGTACTTTTCTTCGATCTTGTATGGTACTTCCGAACTTGTATGGTACATGAGCGGCGCGGCCGGATCGAGAGCCATATGGCCGCGCCCCTGACGATGAAGAGACTGGAGACAATGTGATGCCCAAGGCATATGCGATCGTTGGAACAGGTGGCCGCGCGCGGATGTTTTACGAGAGCATTCTCGGGCCGCACCGCGACCA
Organism: Devosia geojensis; assembly: GCF_000969415.1. Classification (GTDB taxonomy): domain Bacteria; phylum Pseudomonadota; class Alphaproteobacteria; order Rhizobiales; family Devosiaceae; genus Devosia; species Devosia geojensis. Next base: position 40,082 of record NZ_JZEX01000207.1, read on the forward strand.
TGCCAAGCTGGTCGCCCTGTGTGATACCAACCAGACCCGCATGGACTACACCAACCGCGTGATCGTGGAGGAGCTGTCCGGCGAGAAGCTGCCGACCTACAAGGCCGACGCCTTCGCAACCATGATCGCCGAGCGCAAGCCCGACACCGTCATCGTGACGTCCATCGACCGCACGCACCACCATTACATCATCGCCGCGCTCGAGGCGGGATGCGACGTGATCACCGAAAAGCCGATGACCACCGATCCCGAGAAGTGCCAGGCCATTCTCGACGCGGTCGAGCGCACCGGGCGCAATGTGCGCGTCACCTTCAACTACCGCTATGCCCCGCACAATTCGGCCCTGCGCGAATTGATCGCCGAAGGCGCCATCGGTCAGGTCACTTCGGTGCATTTCGAATGGCTGCTGGATACGCGCCACGGGGCCGACTATTTCCGCCGCTGGCACCGCGACAAGCGCAACAGCGGGGGCCTCATGGTCCATAAGTCGACCCATCACTTCGACCTGGTCAATTTCTGGCTCGGCTCGCAGCCCGACACCGTCTTCGGCATGGGCGACCTCAAGTTCTACGGTCGCGCCAATGCCGAGGAGCGCGGCGTCTTCACCCCCTATACCCGCACCACCGGCGTCGCGGCCGCCAAGGGCGACAAGTTCGCCATCGACCTGACCGCCAACCCGGTTCAGAAGGGCCTCTACTGGGAGGCCGAGAAGGAAGACGGTTATCAGCGCGACCAGAACGTCTTCGGCGACGGCATTTCCATCGAGGACACCATGTCGGTCATGGTGCGCTACCGCAACAAGGCGGTGATGACCTACTCGCTCTATGCCTATGCCCCGTGGGAAGGCTTCAACGTCGCCATCAACGGCACCGGTGGCCGTCTCGAGCTCACCGTGCACGAAAATTCCTACATCAATGCCGGCGCCGGTTCGGAGACAGAAGGCGCCGCCAAAGGCGTCAAGCTCTACCACTTCCCGCTGCATGGCGAACCGCGCGTCGTTCCGGTCAAGCACGGCGAAGGCGGTCATGGCGGCGGCGACAAGATCATGCTCGAGGAAATCTTCGGCAACGCGACCCCGCGTCCCGGCTACGGCGCCAACCACCGCGACGGCGCTCTCTCTATCCTCACCGGCATCGCCGCCAACAAGTCCTTCGCCACCGGCCTGCCGGTGGACGTGAAGACGCTCGTCAAGCTGTAGCCATCCGAACCTGCCCGCAAGCAGGGTTATCGCATATACACCCACCCCTCTCCCCTTGAGGGAGAGGGACAGATTTTCCGCTCCAGCGGAAAATCAGAGTGAGGGGTCTGCGATGGTGCAACGAGCACCACGTTTGCGGCGGTAACCCCCTCATCCGTCTCGCGCTTTGCGAGCGCGATCCACCTTCTCCCACGGGGGGAGAAGGGAGCGGTGTCCTACGCGGGCCTCCGCCCCCGGCTAATCCAGCACGACGACGGCTTCCACCTCGAACAGCATGGGGTCGATGGCAAGCTTGGGAACGGGGACCAGGGTCTGCGCCGGCAGCGTCTCGCCGAACATCGCCGTGACGTTCTGCGTCAACACCCCGAGCTTCGACATGTCGTGGTCGACCACGAAGACGGTGAGCTTGGCGACCTGATCGGGCCTGGCGCCCAGGGCGTCGAGGGCGGTGCGCAGGTTTGCGTAGGCCTGCTCGACCTGGACGGCGAAGTCGGGCGACAGCGCGCCGGTGCTGTCCTGGCCGCCCTGCCCGGAGATGTAGGCCATCCGGGCGCCGGCGGGAACGATCACCGCCGTGCTGTAGCCGTTCGGCGTCGGGTCGCCGAGGTTCGGCGGGTTGACGATGGTCAGTTTGGACTCATTGGCCGTCGTCGCGGCGGGAACGCCCATGGTCATGATGATCAGCCCTCCGATAAGCAGGTTCTTGATTGCGCGTGGCATGATTTCTCTCGGCTCCGATGGCCGCGGGCTTCCCCGCGGCCAAGAGGATTGAACTTTGGTCCGTCGTCCGTATGATCGGACTCGTACGCTGTACGACAAAATCGCATCGTACAGCGTACGAGTCAATCGCCGAGAATCGACATTCGTCTTGGTGCCGGCGTGCTGACAAGCAAGGAAGACAGATGGCAGGCAAAGCTAGCGGTGCGCGGGGGAAACGCCCTCAACGGCCAGGTGCGCCACGCTTATCCGCAGAGGCGCAGAGCGGTGAACCGGCTCTTTCCCTCGAACGCATCGTCGCGGCCGCGGTGGAGCTGCTGGATGCCGAAGGGGTCGACGGGCTGACGATGCGCAAGCTCGCCGATCGCGTCGGCGCGGGCGCGATGAGCCTCTATTGGCATGTCGACAACAAGGAGGCCGTCTTCGACCTGGCGCTCGATTCGGTGCTCGAATATCGCGAACCGCCGCAGGCGGGCGAGTCCCAAGACTGGCGCGGCGAGGTCCTGCACATGCTCGAGGACTGGCGCGCCAGCATGCTGCGCCATCCCTGGTCGGCGGCGCTGCTGCCGCGCCGGGCCCTCGGCCCGAACATCCTCCTCCGCCTGGAGCTGCTGGGCAGGACCTTGTCGAGGGCCGGCGTGGCGGACGCCGATCTCAACGTCGCGCTATGGTCGCTCTGGAACCATGTCATGGGCGCCACCATCACCCGCGCGAGCTTCGAGCGCTCGGATGATGACCTGGCGGCCGCCCAGCAGCGCCTCACCGGTCTCAGCGAACGCTATCCGACGATCGAGCGCTCCCGCCTGCTGCTGGACAACGACTGGGACGGGACCTTTCGGGATGGTCTCGATTTCCTGCTCGACGGTCTCGCTCCGAAACGGTGAGCAGCATCCACCACGCTAGAGTTGGCCGGCCTCCACCTCGAGCATGAAGCGGCTCATCAGAGCCGCGCATTCCCTGTGATGGGTTTCGAGAAGCTGGTGTCCGCTTTCGAAGACATGGATCTCGAGGGTATCGAGAACACGGTGATAGGCCATGATCTCGTTGATATCGAAGAACGGATCGTGCCGCCCCCAGAGCATGAGGCACGGCGGCTGGTGTTCGCGGTGATAGGCCGCAATGGCGGGGAATCGCGCGATGTGTGCCCCGTAGTCGGAGAAGATCCTGAACTGGATGTCGGTATTGCCGGGCCGGGATAGCCAGTCCCAGTCGAGATGCCAGCCATCGGGGGGATAGAGACGCGTGATGCGCTCCGGCTGCTCTCCGACATATTGGTATCGGGTGGTCTCGAAATTCATCCAGTCGGGGAGCTTGGCTCTGTTCGCCTCGCTGGGGTCGGCAAAATACGCCCTTGAGGCGTCCCAACTCGGCCCCAGCCCTTCCTCATGGGCGTTGCCGTTCTGGACGATCAGGCCCCGGATGCGGTCGGGCCGGCGTGTTGCCAGATAATAGCCCACGGGGGTGCCGAAATCGTGGAGGTAGAGGAAGAACCTCTCAAGGTTGCGCGCAGCAAGAAACGCATCGATCGTGTCGGCAATGTTCTCGAACGTGTAGTCGTAGTCGTCGGGGGATGGCGCTGAGGAATAGCCGAAGCTCGGCAGATCCGGGGCCACGACATAGGCGGTTTCCGCCAACGGCTCGATAACGTTGCGATACATGTAGGACGACGTCGGATAGCCGTGCAGCAGCAGGATCGCCGGCCGCTCCGGGTCGCCGGCATGCCGGTAGAAGATGTCGAGGCCTCCGACATTGATGGTCTCATGGCGGGTCTTGTGATGATGGTTCTGCATCGCTCATTCCTCCTGTTCATGCCGGGCGCAAACATCGCCCTGGCGTTGACACCGAATTACCCTATTATACAGGTTACATCGTTTGTAACCGGATAACAGGCTAAAAAGGGTTAAGTTCCGTGGCGAACGCATATACGCAGTGGGTGCCGGAGCACTTCATCGGCGGACACCCCGCCCTCGACCTCGCCAACGCCGTGTTCAACCGGCGGGCGCCCGAACCCGACAACGAGCTGCTCAAATCCGCCCGCGACATCGCAAACTGGTTCAAGGCGTCGGGGCTTGCCGGCGCGCGCGAGGCGGAAGCGGTCGCCCGGATACCGGGCGAACCGTTCGTCGAACGGGTCCACGCGGTGCGGGAGGCATCGGCCCGGGTCTTCGGGTCGATCGCCGCGGACAAACAGCCTCCGCCGGAAGCGTTGGGTTTCCTGTTCAGGTCCGCCGCGGGCGGACTTGCCGATGGTGCCGTCGGGCTTGACGGCACGCGACCCGACCTCTCCCTCGCCCGCTGGTGGGATCCCGATGCGGTCACGGCTGTCCTCGCCATGCTCTCGGTCGAGGGCTTTTTCACCCTGCCGCGCGAAAGGCTGCGCGCGTGCCCCCGCTGCGACTGGCTCTTCCTCGACACCTCGCGCGGCGGCAAGCGCCGCTGGTGCAGCATGCGGACCTGCGGAAACCGCGAGAAGGTGTCGCGCCACAGGGAACATGCCTAGACCGACGGCTCACCGTGATGTCGCCATGATAGCCGCGCCGGACACGCCTTCGATCAAATCGTTCCTGGCGCCCATCTCGATTGTTAACCAGCCCGCGGTGGCGCAATTGAACTGACGCAAAACGCGCATATCGTCGCCCGGTCTACGCCTGCTGTTACTCGCATAGCGCACTCGACACGAGGGAGTTCCGATGCGTATTGCAAGGGTGAAGTGGTCTCAAGGTCTCATTGCTGCGATTTTGGTGCTGCTGGCGGCAGTCCAGCCGGTGCTGGCCGAGGTCTACGTGACCGGGCCGATCAAGATCCTGCGGACCGGGTGGAATTCGGACTCGTTCGGCCTGGAGCTCGAGGCTCCGCAACAAAATCCGGCCGGCTGTCCGAACCCGCTGGGTTACGTTTCCGAAAGTTCGCTGCCGGGCTACCAAACGTACTATGCCGCCGCCCTGGCGGCCTATGGCGCGGGAAAACCGGTGACGGCCGTGATCGACAGCAATACGGGAGTGTGCGTTCACGGCTACCCCAAGATCATCGGCATCAATCTGCCGGGCTGACGGCCGAGGCCGCACGCAGAACCTTGTCCCGTTTGATCGGCGTCTTTGATCGGGTGTGGTTACATGACAGACGTGAACACGCTCCAGGCCGCAATGAGACTCGCCCTGACCAGGGCCGTTCCATACGCGTTGGCCCTTGTCCTTTCGGCTGCGACGGGAACCGCCATGGCCGAGACCTATGCGACCGGCTCGATAGCCCTGCTGCGCACCGGATGGAACTCTGACGCCTTCGCCATCGTCCTCGACACGCCCATGCACAATCCTGCCGGGTGTCCCACTGCAGACGGCTACATCGCCCACGCCTCGCGGCCTGGATACCAGACCTTCCTCGGCATGGCCCTTTCCGCCTACAAGGCGGGACGCACGATTTCTGTGGTCCTCGATGACAGGGAATGCTTCGAAGGGCGACCTGCCATGATCGGCATCAACGCGGGGCCACCGCCCCCCAGGCCTGCGGAAACCCGGACGGTCGTTCTGAACGTCAGCGCATCCAACGAGAATTCCAGCCACCGATACTTTAAGGACATTCCGGTGATCGGCACTTTCACCGGGCATGGCATCAGCTGCTACGGAGGCACGAGGTCCCCCGACGACTCGGCCGGCTGGGGCCAGGTCGAAGGCACCGGGCATCCAGACGGCGGAACCGATCCCTGCGCATCCTGGATCTTGCGGCTTGCCTTCGATTTCGACCTGGCACCGATAACGAGCGTTGCGGGGTCGATGACGATCGACAGGGCAATCCTGCGCTACACCGAGAACGCGCTGCCGAGCGCCTTCTGTGCCCTCGTCTATACGCAGGGTGGTTTTCTTGTCGATCCGCTTCCATGCTGGAGCAATGGTCAAGGCGTGCCGGAGGAGAAGCCGGATGGCTGTGTCGTGCTACGTGTTCCCGACATAGACTGGCGAACGCTGCCCCACGACCAGCACATGCCGCTGACGCAGACGACGTTTTCCAAGGTCGAGCCCCGTGGCGCATGGGACGTCACCGACTTGCTGCACCAGCGCCTCAATCCCGGGCTCCAGCCCCCGCCTGAACTGGGAGGTGCCGTGTCGCTGGGCGTCGGCTACGTCTTGGTGGGAACACCGCTCGATACGGCGAACCTTTCCGGCGACGACAATACCCGGTGCTCGTCCCACATCAGCGACCTTCGGCTCGAAGTCACGTTCACCGTCCATCCCGACGGGGAACCAGGCCCGATCGTGCGCTAGACTATGTCATGTATTGACGGAAGCACGAGCCGGAGGGCTCCCCTCCCCCTTGAGGGGAGGGGTCGGGGGTGGGGGTCCATCGGTGATCCCCACAACGACCCCCACCCTCATTCCCTCCCCTCAAGGGGAGGGAGGCGAAGGAGCCGCCGATTCCGATAGAGCCTGATGTGCCCTAGCCTTCCGTCCGGTCGCCGGAAAGCGCTCGTCCTCTCGAACGGGCCCGCATTCATCGTCCCAAAAAAGACCCGGCGCTTTCGCGCCGGGCCATTCAACGCCTGGGAGGACGTTAGCGCCTATTGCGGACCGAGGGCGTCGACGAGGACCTTGAGGTCGGCGATGTCCTTCTCGGTGCAGTTCGAAAGCGGCGGGCGCACAGGTCCCGCGGACCGGCCGACGACCTTGGCGCCGGCCTTGATGATCGAGACCGGATAGCCGCCCTGGCGGTTGCGGATGGCGCTATACGGGATGAAGAAATCCCTGAGGAGCCGGGCGGTGGTCGCGCGGTCGCCGGACTGGACGGCGCGGTAGAATTCCATCGCCGTGCGGGGGATGAAGTTGAACACGGCCGAGGAATAGACCGGAAAGCCCGCGCCGTAATAGGCCTCGGCGAAGAGTTCGGCCGTGGGCAGGCCGCCGAGATAGGAGAGCCTGTCGCCGAGGCTGGCGCGCACGGCCGTCACTGCCTCTATATCGCCGATGCCGTCCTTGAAGCCGATCAGGTTGGCGTGCTTGTCGGCGAGGCGCCTGACCGTCGACGGCGCGAGCTTGCAGACGCCGCGGTTGTAGACGACGACGCCGATGCCCACCGCGCCGCAGACCGCATCGATATGGGCAAAGAGCCCCTCCTGGTTGGACTCGGTCAGGTAGTGGGGCATCAGCATGATGCCGGCGGCGCCCGCGGCCTCGGCGTTGCGCGCCATTTCCACGGCCATGCGGGTGTTGTAGCCGACGCCGGCGATGATCGGGGTCTGGCTGGCGCAGGTCTCGACCGCGGCGCGGATGACCCGCCTGTGCTCCTCGATGGTCAGCGAGAAGCCCTCGCCGGTGCCGCCGGCGGCGAACAGCACCTTGGCGCCGTAGGGGATGAGCCATTCGAGGCGGGCGCGATAGCCGGCTTCGTCGAACTCGCCGTCTTCGGCAAAGTCGGTGATGGGGAAGGACATCAACCCTTCCGTAAGCGCGCTTTTCAGCGCCTGAGGGTCGAGATCGGTTTTGCTGTGGGCGGTCATGGGAGCCTCCGGAATTTGCCGCTGGCCGGCGTCAGGCGACCAGGTTGTCGTTGATGAAATCGAAGTTGATGTCCTCGCCCATGCCGGGGCGATCGGACAGGTGCACGAAGCCGTCGGCGTCCATGGGGTCGGCCAGCGAATTGAGGTATTCGAACCCGTCGTCGTACTCGATGAAGGGATGGAGCAGCCCGCGCTCGTACCACTTGGTGTTCCTGGAGACGGCGGCCAGCACCAGGTTGGGGGCGCCGTTGCCGTGGATCTCGCAGTTCATGCCGAAGCTTTCGGCAAGGTGGATGCTCTTCAGCGCCGGGGAGATGCCGCCGACGTCGTGGGCGCCGGTGCGCAGGATGTCGCACGCGCCTGCCTTGATCCAGTCGGCGCGCGACCAGTGCTTGCCGGCCGCGCTTTCCGGCCCCAGCACGTCGATGTCGAGGTTTTCGGCGAGCCAGGCGTAGGAGGCCATGCTCTGCTCGTCCATCGGCTCCTCGATCCAGGCGAAGCCGAGCTTTTCGAGGCCCTTGCCGAGCTCCAGGGCCTCACTGCGCGAATACCAGTGGAACGCGTCGATCATCAGGGCGATGTCGGGCCCCACGGCCTCGCGCACGGCCGCGCAGGCCTTGAGGTCCATCCTGACGTCCGGCGCCCAGGAGACCGGCGGCATCCAGGTGTGGAGCTTGATGCCCTTGTAGCCGCGCGCCACCAGCTTTTCGGCAAAGCGCCCATAGTCCTCGGGCGTTGCGAGCCCGCCTTCCAGCTCGTCGCCGCACATGGTGCTGCCATAGGCAGGCACCTTGTCGCGATAGGCGCCGATCAATTTGTAGACCGGCACGCCGAGCGCGCGCCCGGCCAGATCCCAGAGCGCCACGTCGACGGCGCCGAGGGTGCGGTCGGTCAGCTGCGCGCTGCTGCCGCGCTGCCAGTGCGCCAGTTCCTGCCACAGGCGCTCGCGGTCGAACGGGTCCTGGCCGAGCACCACCTTCTTGACGAAGGTCTCGATCAGGTGCGGGCGGATGGTTTCGGGGGGCGTGAAGCAATGCCCTTGGCTGCCGTCGTCGGCGACAAGGGTCAGCAGGCCCTGCCTGACCCTGTGCGGGGGCCCCGGGTGACCGTGACCGGCGGAGTCCTGGTGCCGGCGGGTCGTATGCAGAAACACCCGGGTCTTCACGTCAACGATGCGCATAATCCCTCCTTGCTCGCCACCGGGTCTGCGACCGGCTCACCGGCCTATCATGTTGTATGATATCTGACAATGTTGGTTTCGGCGTTTGCGTGGTCCATTCTGCCTTTGCGTCAGGGAGCGTGGTGCCGCAGGCGGTCGTAATCGAGGGAAAAACCCCAGCCGGGCCGATCGGGGAGCACCGCCTCGCCGCCGACCAATTCCAGCGACTCGCGGTAGAAGGGCGCGAACCAGTCCACGTGCTCGAGCAGGGTGGCATTGGGCAGGGATGCCATCACCTGCAGGCTCATTTCCGGGAAAAGATGCGAGGAGACCGGCAGGTCGTAGGCCGCCGCCAGCGCGCCCACGCGCAGGAACTCGCTCGGCCCGCCGACGCGTTGCAGATCGGGCATCAGGATGTCCGCCGCCCGGGCCTCGGCCATGCGGCGGAAGCCGTGGATGGTGTATTCGTTCTCGCCCGAAGCGATCGGCACGTCCAGCGCCCGGGCCACTTCCGCCGAATGCGCAAGGTCATGGGCGGCGACCGGCTCCTCGAACCAGGCGATGCCGTATTGCTCCATCTGGCGTCCGAGGCGAATGGCAGCCTTGGCGTCGAGCCCCTGGTTGACATCGACCATCAGCGCGACGTCCGGCCCGATGGCCTCGCGCACGGCCTCGATCCGGGGCAGGTCGACGGACGCCTTTCCGGCAAGGCGCAGCTTCACCCCGCCAAAGCCTTCAGCCACGAGATCGGCCGCCTCGCGGGCGATCTCGTCGATGGTCTGGGTCAGCCACAGGCCGCCGCTGGCATAGGCGGGAACGCGAGCGCGCGCGCGGCCGGCGAGCTGCGACACCGAAAGCCCGGCGGCCTTGCCGCGCAGGTCCCACATGGCCCCGTCGATGGCTGAAATGCCCATGATGGAGACGCCGGAAAAGCCGATGAAATTGATGCGCCGCCAGGCATCGGTCCAGAAAGCCGCCGTCTCGTCCGGCCGGCGTCCGATGACCGCCTCGCGCAGCACGTGCACCATGGCGTCGAGCAGCGGAAGCTGTTCCGGGCGGATGGTGAAGATGAGGTTTTCCCCGACCAGCCCCGCGTCGGTTTCCAGCCGGATGGCGAGGTAGGACATGCGCGAGATGCGCGCGGTGGCGTTGCCGATGGGACGCTCGAGCGTCCGCACCGCGGGGATCGTGACGAGATTGGCGATCTTCATTTGCGGTCCGCCGCCTCGGCGGCCTGCTGGTAGCGCTGGATGCTGTTGGACAGGTGCATGCGCATGGCGTCGCGCGCGTAGGCGGTGTCCTGCGCGGATATGGCGTCGAGGATGGCGCGGTGCTCGTCAAGCAGCTGGGCGGCATAGGCCGCGTTCTGCGCCGCGTCGTCCGCACTGAGGCGGATGCGCGAGCGGGGAATGGCGTCGATGCCGAGCTGGTCGAGCAGATGGACGAACCGGTGGTTGGCCGTCGCCATGGCGACGGCCCGGTGGAAGGCGAAATCGGCCGCGCTCGCCGCCTCGCGGGTTTCGGCGGCGCCCTGGGCGGCAATGGCCGCCCGCATGGCCTTAAGATGATCGGGCAGGCGCCGGCGCGCCGCGAGCCCCGCCGCCTCCACCTCCAGGGCGACGCGAATCTCGAGGTCCGCCAGGATATCGGGCACCGCGGCGCGGTCGCCCAGCTCGAGCCGCAGCAATTGCCCATGCGGACGCGCCACGAACACCCCTGCCCCGCGGCGGCTGGTGAGCTCACCCTGCGCCTTGAGGCGGGCTACCGCTTCGCGCAGCACCGTCCGGCTGACGCCGAGGCTCGGCGCAAGGGCGTGCTCGGGCGGCAGCTTGTCGCCCTCGGCCAGGGCGTACTGCAAGATCCATTCGCGCAGCCTCGTGGCTGTGGCATCTGCCAGGTTGACGCTCACCTCGGCCCATCCCTCTTGCGGGTCAGAACTAATATGACTACTATCTTATCATACTAATTTCAGCGGGCAATGTCGAAAGCACCATGCGCATCGTCGTTTCGGGGGGAGCCGGCCGCGTCGGCAGGTTCGTGATCGAGGAGCTGGCGGCGGCCGGCCATGAAGTCACCAGCATGGATCTGGCGCCGGCGCCGAGCCGCAATCCGGATATCGGCTATATGCTCGGCGACGTCAGCCGCGCCGAGGACGTCTACGGCACGCTGGGCTTTGCCCGAGCGGAGGCGATGGTGCATCTGGCGGCGTGGTCGGACCCCGGCATCGTTTCCGATACGAAGACCTATGCCGACAATGTCGGGGCCACCTTCAACGTGCTCGACGCGGCCGAAAAGCTCGGCGTGCGCCGGGTGATCCTGGCGTCCAGCGCCCAGGTCTACGGCTTTGCCGAGCACGCCCCGGCCTTCGCGCCGGTCACAGAGGACCATCCGCTGCGCCCGCTCAACTCCTACGCCCTCTCCAAGATTGCCGGCGAGGACGCGGCCGCCTATTTCGCGCGCCGGGGCCTCAGCGTACTCTCCTTACGCATCATGGGGGCGCGCGCGCCGCAGGACATGAAAGCCGAGATCGCCCGCGCCCGCATGCAGCCGGCGCGCGAGCGCTTCCTGCTCTGGACGCGTGTCGACGCCCGCGACATCGCCATCGGCTGCCGCCAGGCGGTCGAGCAGGCGGACGTCGACTCCGGCGTCTACAACCTCTCGGGGGCAGAGAACGTCTTCGGGGAGGAAACCTGCGCCCTCTTCGCCGCCCATTCGCCCGGCACCGACCGCACCGCCCTCCCCCCCGGCACCGCCTCAGGCTTCAGCTCCGCCAAGGCCCGCAAGGCCTTCGGCTATGAACCCATATATGTGTGGGGCCCCGACGTGGATCATTGGCCGGTAGCAGAGAATTGAGCCGAGCTCGGCAAGCCCTCTCCGGCTGATCGAGTGTCGGGCCAAAGCAACATTACCCGCCACAGAGTATGCGGGGCTGAGCCGTACCGGCATATTGAAGGGTCGAATGGTGCTGCCGGTGAGGATTGAACTCACGGCCTCTCCCTTACCAAGGGAGTGCTCTACCACTGAGCTACGGCAGCAGGGCGCGGCGGCGCTGAGGGCCGCGCGGCGACGCGGGCTCTACTGCCATAGGGTCCGGCTCGACGCAAGGGCTAAAAGCGCCTATTAGGCGATGAACCCCATGTTCAACAGCATCCGTCCGCCCGATGCCCAAATCGCCCGAAACGCTGGCCCGTGAGCAGCGCCTTGCCGCAAAGCTGCGCGAGAACCTGAAGCGCCGCAAGGGCCAGGCGCGCGCCCGGGCCGAGGCGGATGTGCAAGCGCCCGACGGTCAGTCGTCCGAACCATCCGGAAAGAAGGCCTAGGCAAGCCGCCACCGGCGGGCGCGCAACACACCGTAAACCAATTTGGAGTGTGCTAGCGCGTGGCTGGGCGCGGCCCGAATCTCGACATGAAGGGCGAGCAGGTTCACGCGTCCTTTTGTTGCCGGCTTTGCCTGAGTCGGCTACGAGGGTTCCTTCGCGGCGGGCGGGCCGCGCATCCGGGCACATCGTCCGGTTCACTATTTCCAAGGATTTCGACATGGATCGCATTCGTTTGGTCGGCGGCAACGAGCTCAACGGCGAGATCGTCATCTCGGGCGCCAAGAACGCGGCATTGCCGCTGATGATCGCCTCGCTCCTCACCGACGAGCCGCTGGTCCTGACCAACGTGCCGCGCCTGGCCGACGTCAAGCAGCTCGAGCGCATCCTCGAGAACCATGGCGTCGACATCGCCGTGCATGGCCGCCGGCGCGGTGAGGCGGAGGGCGTCGGCCAGCGCATGACCTTCCATGCCGCCGACATCGTCGACACCACCGCCCCCTACGACCTCGTCTCCAAGATGCGGGCGAGCTTCTGGGTGATCGGGCCGCTGCTGGCGCGCGAGCACAACGCGCGCGTCTCGCTGCCGGGCGGCTGCGCCATCGGCACGCGCCCCGTCGATCTTTTCCTCTACGGCCTCAAGGAATTGGGCGCCGAAATCGACATCGACGAAGGCTATGTGGTGGCGCGCGCGCCCAAGGGGGGCCTCACGGGCGCCCACATCACCTTCCCCAAGGTTTCGGTGGGCGCGACCCATACGGTGATGATGGCGGCGACCCTCGCCCGCGGCGTCACGGTCCTGGAGAACGTCGCCATGGAGCCCGAGATCACCAACGTCGCCGAGGCGCTCAACGCCATGGGCGCGCGCATCTCGGGCCTCGGCACGCGCACCCTCACCATCGAGGGCGTCGACAGGCTCCACGGGGCGACGGTCGAGGTCATTCCCGACCGCATCGAGACCGGCACCTTCGCCATGGCCACCGCCATGACGGGCGGCGACGTGCTGCTGCGCGGCGCGCAGCCCACCCATCTGGAAGCCGCGCTCGAGGTCCTCGGCCAGTCCGGCGTCGAGATCACGCAGGAGCAGGATGGCCTGCGCATCCGGCGGAACGGCAACGGCATCCTGCCCGTCGACATCGAGACCAATCCCTTCCCGGGTTTTCCGACGGACCTGCAGGCCCAGTTCATGGCGCTGATGACCAAGGCCAACGGCACCTCGCACATCCGCGAGACCATCTTCGAGAACCGCTACATGCACGTGGCCGAGCTCAGCCGGTTCGGCGCCGACATCAGCGTCGACGGGCAGGTGGCGACCGTCACCGGCAAGCCGACCCTCAAGGGCGCCCAGGTGATGGCGACGGACCTTCGCGCCTCGGTCTCCCTCGTCATTGCGGGCCTTGCCGCCCAGGGCGAGACGGTCGTCAACCGCATCTACCACCTCGATCGCGGCTTCGAGCGGCTGGAAGAGAAGCTCTCGCGCTGCGGCGCCGAGATCGAACGCCTCGCCGGCTGAGACGAGACGAACGGCATCGCCGGAACTCAACGCGCTAGGTTAATGCCTCCCGGCGGCGGACCATCTCGGCGATCCAGATGGGGGCATAGGGCGGCGTGCAGCCGGGCGATGCCGGATAGTCGATGAGGACCTCCAGCCTTTCGCCGATACCGATGGCGCGGGCGCGATAGGCGGGATGTCGGATGCCGATTTCGGCAAGGCAGTGGTTCATCGGCCACTGCTTGGCCTCGGGGGTGTCCTTCATCTGCGCCTCGATCTCGTCGAGCAGGCCATCGAGGTCCAGCCCATCCGGATTTTTGACCACGCGCTCGGTCGTCAGGCTCCAGCCGGCCCGCCCGACGAGGCCTGCCTCGTCCTTCCATCGCAAGCGCAGCTCCTCGGCATGGCTGCCGGGTTTGACGATGTTGGTCACGAACCAGTCGAGGAGCTTGGGCGCGCCGATATCACGGATCATCGCGTCGAGCTCGTCGGCGGAGAAGGCCTTGGGCCTGGCGATCAGGGTCGCCAGCAGCCGCGCCGCGGTATCGCCGGTGGCCCAGAGCTCGCCCGCCAGCTCGTGCCGGATCTTGAGGCGCTTGGCGATCGCACGGACGGCTGACAGGTTGACGCCGTGATCGTCGCCACGCTCCGCATTGGCCGCCCGCAGCTTGGGATCTTCCAGGCGGGCGAGTTCGGCCAGGATATCGGTCGCTGCGGACATGCAGTTCCTCCATCACCCCCTGGGCACGGGAGCAGTCCCGGTTCCCGGCCAGACTAGCAGTTCGTGTCGGCAAGATAAGTCAGCCGTGTTGTCGCTAATTTAACCAGAATCCCTCAAGCATTCGCACGGGGAGGACTCCCCGGGTTTGACCGGCAGTCCTCGAGGCAAGCGTCGCGAGATGCCGCGGCGTGCTTCGACGGATCCGATCGAACTCTCAATCGCAACGAGTCCAGAAGGGCTCATCTCAAGAGTTTGATCATGCTCAAGATCGTGACCGGCAGTATTGCGCGCCGTCTGTCGTTTTTACTCCTCATGTTCGTCGCCGGCTTCGTCGGGCTGGCGAGTTTCCAACTGTCCAACACCCACTCGAACCTGATCGAGCTGAAGAAGGCCGAAATCCAGAGCGTCGTCGAGACGGCTGTCACGATGCTCGACAGCTTCCAGGCGCGGGTCGAGGCGGGTGAACTCACCCTCGAACAGGCCCAGGCGCAGGCGAAAGCCGCGCTGCACGCGATAAACTACTCGCAAGACGACTACGTCTTCGCCGTCACCCACGACTACATCATGATCGTCAATGCCAACCCGGACGTGGTCGACACTAACATGCGCGACCGCACGGATGGCAACGGCAAGCGGTTCATCGAGGAATATACCGATGGCGCGCGCCTGCAGGGCTCGATCTTCACCACGTTCCTCTTCAGCGGCAACGGGGCGCAGGAGCCCGTCGAGAAGCTGACCTACGTGCAGAACTACGCCCCGTGGTCGTGGGCGATCGGCACCGGCGTCCTGCAGACCGACATCGATGCGATCTACTCCAACAATCTCCTCTGGAGCGGCGGCATCGCGCTGGCGATCATCGCCGTTCTGGCGCTCGCCGGGTGGCTCCTCACCCGCAGCCTCACCCGGCCGATCAATGCGCTCAACGCGCAGATGGTCGAGATCGCCAACGGCCGGTTCGACATTGCCGTATCCGGCACCGAGCGGGCCGACGAGCTCGGCACCATGGCGCGCGCCGTCGAGGTGTTCCGCGACAACGGCATGAAGGTGGCGCAGATGACCGAGGCGGAAGCGGCCCGCATCATCAGCGACCAGGAGGCGCGCACGCAGATGATGGCCGAGCTGCAGCAGTCCTTCGGCGAAGTCGTCGACGCGGCCATCGCCGGCGACTTCAGCAAGCGCGTTCCCGCCCGCTTCCCCGATGCCGAGCTCAACGCCCTGGCCGGCTCGGTCAACACCCTGGTCGAGACGGTCGACGGCGGCCTCGACGAGACCAGCCAGGTTCTGGGCGCTCTCGCCAACACCGACCTCACCCGCCGGATGGAGGGCAACTATCGCGGCGCCTTCGCCACCCTCAAGTCCGACATCAACGCGGTGGCCGACAAGCTCGCCGGGATCGTCGGGCAGCTGCGGGAGACCTCGGGCGCGCTCAAGATGGCGACGAGCGAGATCCTTTCGGGCGCCAACGACCTGTCCGAGCGCACCACCAAGCAGGCCGCGACCATCGAGGAAACCTCGGCGGCCATGGAGCAGCTGGCGGTGACCGTCGCCGAGAACGCCCGCAAGGCCGAGGACGCCCGCCAGAAGGCGACGGCCGTTTCGCGTTCGGCCGAGGAAGGCGGGCAGGTCATGACCGACGCCAACGAGGCCATGGAGCGCATCACCACTTCCTCGGCCAAGATCTCCAACATCATCGGCATGATCGACGACATCGCCTTCCAGACCAACCTCCTCGCCCTCAACGCATCCGTGGAAGCGGCGCGGGCGGGCGAGGCGGGCAAGGGCTTTGCGGTCGTTGCGGTGGAAGTGCGCCGGCTCGCCCAGTCGTCGGCGGAAGCCTCGAGCGAGGTGAAGGCCCTCATCGACCAGAGCGCGACGGAGGTCAGCGCCGGCACCAAGCTCGTGGCGGAAGCCTCGGGCAAGCTGACGGCCATGCTCGACTCCATCCGGGCCACCACCGTCCTCATGGACGGGATCGCCCGCGACAGCCAGGAGCAGGCTTCGGCCATCGACGAGGTGAACGTCGCCGTTCGCCAGATGGACGAGATGACCCAGCACAACGCGGCGCTCGTCGAGGAGATCAACGCCTCGATCGAGCAGACCGAGACGCAGGCCTTCGAGCTCGACCGGGTGGTCGACGTCTTCACCCTCGCCGACAGCCGCGCCCACCACGCTCCGAGCCCGCAGGCAACGCCTGCCCCCGCCTCCGGCGCCAGGGGCCTGCAGCAGAAGGTCCGCGCCGCCGCCGGCGCCTATCTCAGCCACGGCAACACGGCCTTGAAGGACGACTGGTCGGAGTTCTGAAGAAACACCGAAGGCAGATAACGATGAGGAAGGGCGCCGCGAGGCGCCCTTCTTGTTTGGTGCAATTCTGACGTTGGCGAGGCTGACGGCGGATCTGTCAGGTCACGAGGAAGATGATGATGATCAGCCAGATCGGCACGCCCAGAAGCCACAGGGCCAGTCCTTTGAACATGTCCTCCTCCTTGCCTAGAACCTGCGGAACACGTCGGCGAAGTACATGGCCTTGTCGCGATGGTCGCCGCCCTTCTGCGCCGCCCAATAGGCGCCGATGGCCGAGACCAGCAGCGCGGCCGCGACGATGAAGGCGCCGACAACGGCGGTGTTGCGGGCGATCCGCGCCGCCTCCACCGCCCGCTCGCGCGCGGCCTGGACACTGCCGACGACCTCATCGACGCGGGCAGCCGCCTCCTCCGGCGCAAGCCCGGTATTGGCGGAGACCAGACTGGCCAGGTAGGTGCGATCGGCATCGGGCAGCGTACCGTCTCCGAGTGCGGCCTGAGCGAAGATCCTGCCCGCCTCGGCACGCGCGGTGGCCGCATCGGCCGGCTGCTCGGCGCGGAACAGGGTATCCACGAAGTAGGCGTTGGGGTCGAGCGACCCCTCGGCGGCATTGCCTGCCGCCTGGGTGATCGTGCCGACCGCAGCGCCGGCGGTGCCGGTCACCGCGCCCACCCCGGCCAGCGCCAGCATGGCGCCGATGACGGCGGCGCCGGCCCAGACCAGAAGCCCGTGCGCGCCGTCGCGCATATCGCTTTCCTCCTCGGTGGCGTCGAACGCCCTGCGGCGCAACCGGCCGGCGAGATAGCCGCCGGCCATGAGACTGGAGATCTGGGTCCAGAGCAGCCAACTGGCGGCGGCGACCGCAACGAGCCAGCCCGGAGCACCTTCGCGTGCTTCGAAGCCGACAAAGCTCAGCCCGACGGCCGCGCCGAAGTTCAGGAACAAGACGGAGATGGCCGATGCCAGCAGGATGCCGGCGATGATGGCCGGCCAGTCCACATAGGAGCCGTCGCGGTCACCCGCCGTTTCGATGACGGCGACGTCCGTTGGGGTTCTGGTAACAGTCGTGTCTACCATTTCGACCTCCTCAACCGAGCCCGAGGAACGACAGTATGGCGAGGACGATGACGACAAGGCCGACGAGATAGATGATCGAGTTCATGGCGAGCACCCTTGTTGACTGAAGTCGGTGCTAATCAATCGCAAGCGTGCGGAGTTCGTTCCGGAAGCGGAACGAAATATGCATGAATCGAGCCCCAACGCGGTTTGCGTTCATGAACCTGTCGGTGACTGCGGCTACCCTGAACCCTCACCCGCCCCGGTTTGCCTCGGATTTGGCGAAAATCTGGTCGAATTAAGGAACGCAATGGAGTTTCAGCCGCTTAAAGTGGCGGCGATTGCCGTTCCGACGTCAGGTCTTCCTGACCATCATTTTCATGAGGAGATTGCTATGGCGATGCTGCACGGATCAGAAGCGGGCAGGGCCTGGATCGCACGGATAATTGCCGGAGGCGCCCTCGCGGCTGCTCTCATGCTCACCACGAGCCTGACGCTGGCGCAGGAGACGCCCGTCGAGATCGAGCAGGGTCAGAACGATCTTTTCTCCTCGCGCGTCCTGACTACCGCCCTCTCCAATCCCTGGGCGATGCGCTGGGGCCCCGACGACATGATCTGGGTGACCGAACGCACCAGCGGGGAAGTCACCCGCGTCCATCCCACGACCGGCGCCCAGCAACTGCTCCTCACCCTCGAGGACGTCTACACCGGCCCCCAGCACGAAGGCCTGCTCGGCATGGCCCTGCACCCGGAACTGCTCCAGGGCACCGGCAACGACTACGTCTATATCTCCTATACGATCAACAACGGCACGGCCGAGGAGCCCGACCCTTCGGCCCGGATCGTGCGCTATACCTGGGACAACGATCTTCAGCAGCTCGTCGACCCGCAGGTGGTGATCGAGGGCCTGCCGGCCTGGAACGACCACAATGCCGGGCGCGTGGTGATCGGTCCCGACATGAAGCTCTATTATTCGATCGGCGAGCAGGGCGCCAATTTCGGCCGCAACTTGCGCCGCCCGAACCTCGCCCAGGTCCTGCCGACCCAGGAGGAGGTGGAGGCAGAGGATTGGCACACCTATTCGGGCAAGATCCTGCGCATGGAGCTCGACGGCTCCATTCCCGAGGACAATCCCGAGATCGACGGGGTGCGCAGCCATATCCTCAGCTACGGCCACCGCAACCCGCAGGGCATCGGCTTCGGTCCGGACGGCACGCTCTATGAAGTCGAGCACGGGCCGGCGAGCGACGACGAATTCAACATCATCCAGCCGGGCGGCAATTATGGCTGGCCGCGCGTCGCCGGCTTCAAGGACGACCTGGCCTATGTCTACATCAACTGGAGCGAAGCTCCCGAAGGCGTCGACGCCAACACCGATCCGTTGCCGGACAGCGTCGTCCAGCTCCCCGAAACCGAGTTCGAGGAGGAGATGGTCGATCCCGTCGCGACCTATTTCACGGTCGAGGACGACTACCCGATCGGGGAAATCTGCGGCTACATCTGCGACCCGACCATCGCGCCGTCCTCGGTGCTCTACTACGCGGCCGGCGAGAACGGCATTCCCGAATGGGACAATTCGCTCCTCATTCCAACCCTGAAGCACGGTACGCTCTACGTGCAGTACCTCTCCAAAGACGGCCAGCAGGCCGACGGGCTGCCGCAGGCCTGGTTCTCGACCCAGAACCGCTATCGCGACGTCATCGTTTCGCCCGACGGGCGCACCGTGTTCATCGCGACCGACGCCTTCGGCTCGGCGGCCCAGAAGTTCGGCGAGGGCCTCAACACCAGCGTGCTGCACAACCCCGGCTCCATCCTCGTGTTCACCTATGGCGACGAGGAGGGCAGTTCGCTCGGCATCGCGTCGGGCAGCAATGCGAGCGGCGCGGCGGCCGAGGGCGGTGAAAGCCTCGAGGAATGGGAAGATCCCGCGACCGGCAACGCCGCGGAAGGCGCGGCAGCCGGCAGCGCGATCACCGAAGAGTCCGACGTCCAGGACGTGGCAAATCTCGGCCTGCCCAAATTTGCCGCCAACTGCGCATCCTGCCACGGCGCGGGCGGCGAAGGCGGCGCGGGTGCGGTGCTCGCCGGCAACCAGGCGCTGGCGGACGCCGACTTCGTCGCCCGCACCATCGTCCACGGCTTCGGCTACATGCCGCCGTTCGGCAGCCAGCTCAGCGACGAGGACATCGCCCAGATCGGAACCTATATCCGCAACGCCTGGGGCAACGACTTCGGCATTGTCACCACCGATCAGGTGCAGGCCGCGCGCTGAATCCGGCAGCTTTGCAGGGCGGGATTGTTCCGCCCTGCTTTTTTAAAGCCGGGTCGGCGCTGCTTCACACGCCCTCGCTTCCCGACAATCTCTCCACCAGGAAATCGATCGCCGCACGCACCGAGGGTAGCTGCCCGCGCCGGTGCGGGGTGAGCAGCGTCGTCGTCACCGCGCCCGCGGTCCAGCCGGGCAGCACGCGCACCAGGCGGCCGTCGCCGAAGTACTTGGTCTGGATGCCCCGCGATAGCGGCACGATGCCGAGCCCCTGGCGGGCGGCGGTCAACAGCACCATGGATTCGTTGGCGTAGAACACCGGGCGCGGGTGGACCGTCGCCGTCTCGCCCTCAGGGCCGGTCAGCGCCCAGCCGCTCGCCGGCTGGTGGCTGTCGAGGCCGTCATGGGCGTCGAGATCGGCCGGCCGGCGCGGCACGCCGCGCCGTTCGAGATAATCGGGCGAGGCCACGAGCTCGATCGGATCGACCGAGAGCCGCCGCTGCACCAGCTCGGAATCGGGCAGCGGCGCATAGTGGGCGCGGATGGCGATGTCGTAGCCTTCCTGAACCAGGTCGACGAAGCGGTCGGTGGCATTCAGCAGGATCTCGAGCTTGGGATAGGCGCGGGCGAGGTCCGGCAGCACCTTGGCGAGCGTCAGCTGCGCGGTCGGCACCGAGCAGGTGATGCGCACCGGCCCGCTGGGCTCGGCCTGCCGGCCGCGCACGACCTCCTCGGCCGCCTCCGCCTCGATCAGCATCGCCGCGGCGTGCCGGTAGAATTCCGCGCCGACATCGGTGACGACGAAGCGCCGCGAGGTGCGGTGGATCAATCGCGCGCCGAGGCTCCTCTCGAGCTCGGCGATGCGCTTGCTCAGCGTCGACTTGGGTTGGCCGAGCGCCCGCGCGGCAGGCGCAAAGCCCTTGCTGTCGACGACGCGCACGAACAGCGCCAGATCGTTGAGGTTGAGCACCTTTGTCTCCTTGTCGTCCACATACGTGGGCATTGCATCCCGTTTTCGCCCTCTGTTCCATCATCGTCCACATCGCCACCTTGCGTCCAGTCGTTCAAAGGAGACACGCGATGAGAACGGATTATTCCGGCACGCGCTCGGTGATCGTCGGGGGCACCCATGGCATGGGGCTCGCCACGGCGCGCATGCTGACGGAAGGCGGCGGGCGGGTGCTGGTCAGCGGGCGCAACTCGGCCAATGTCGCCGAAGCCAACCGCGTCCTGCCGCCCAATGGCGAGGCGATGGTTTCGGACGTCGCCACTGCCGAGGGCATCGAGACGCTGGTGAAATATGCCGAGGCACGGCTCGGCACCCTCGATTTCGTCTTCGTCAATGTGGGTATCGCCGAGTTCGCGCCGATCGAGGCGGTGACCGAGGAGGTGTTCGACCGGCATTTCGCCGTCAACACGCGCGGCGCGTTCTTCGCCATGCAGAAGCTTGCCCCGCTCGTACGGCAGGGCGGCGCCATCGTCGTCACCTCCTCGGTCGCCGACGAGGGCGGCACGCCGGGCATGGGCATCTATAGCGCCAGCAAGGCGGCGCTTGTGTCGCTCGCCTCGAGCTTTGCCGCCGAGCTCCTGCCGCGCGGCATCCGGGTCAACACCGTCAGCCCCGGCTTCATCAAGACGCCGACGCATGGCGTTGCGGGCCTCACCGAAGCGCAGCGCGCCGAGTTCGAGGCGCTGGGTGATGCGACGACCCCGATGGGCCGCAACGGCACCGCCGAGGAGGTGGCGCGCGCCGCGCTCTTCCTCGCGTTCGAGGCGACCTTCACCACCGGCGCCAAGCTCGCCGTCGATGGCGGGCTTGGCCAGAAGATCACCGCGCCCGCGGCCTGATCCAGTTTTCAAAAAGGGGACAAGAGAAATGACCACCATCAGCATCCTCGGCCTCGGCGCTATGGGCACCGCGCTCGCCAACGCCCTGCTCGACGCCGGCCACGCCGTAACCGTCTGGAACCGGACGCCCGGCAAGGACGAGGCGCTCGTCTCGCGCGGCGCCAGGCGCGCGCAAACGCCGGCCGAGGCGATCGCGGCGAGCGAGCTCGTCGTCATCTGCCTCGTCGATTATGCCGGGGTCGAGACGATGCTGGCCAGTGCGGAGAAAGAGCTTTCCGGCCGCGTCGTCGCCAATCTCACCACCGGCACGCCCAAACAGGCGCGCGCGCTTGCCGCATGGGTCGAGGCGCAGGGTGCAGCCTATGTCGACGGCGGCATCATGGCCGTGCCCCCGATGATCGGGACGCCAGCGTCCTTCATCTTCTACAGCGGCAACCAGCCGGCGTTCGAGCGGCACAAGGCGGCGCTCGAGGCTTTCGGCGACGCGGTCTATGTCGGGCCCGACGCGGGCGCGGCTCCGCTCAACGACATCGCCCTTCTCGGCATCCTCGACGGGATCCTCTCGGGCTACCTGCATGCGGCCGCCCTCATCCGCGCCAGCGGCGGCACGGCCGAAGGCTTCACGCCGCTCGCCCGGCGCTGGGCGGAATCGATGATAAGCCTCTTTCCCGATCTGGCAAAACAGATCGACAGCGGCGACTACCGCGCCGAGGGCGGCTCGAACCTCGCCATGCAGGCGGCCGCCATGGACCAGATGGTTGAGGCCGCCCGCGACGAGGGCGTCGACCCCGTCCTCATCGAGCCGATGCGGGCCCTCATCCACCAGCGCGTCGCCGACGGCTTCGGAACCGACGACAGCGCGGGGGTGATCGAGCTGTTGTTCCTCAATGGACGCGGGAAGCGGTGAGCCGCAGACCGTTCCCCTCCCCCTTGAGGGGAGGGGTTAGGGGTGGGGGT
>NZ_JZEX01000057.1 GCF_000969415.1 Devosia geojensis
CCCCTATCCCCTCCCCTCAAGGGGGAGGGGCACGCATTGTGTTTGTGGCACCTTCCTGCCAACCCACCGGCTGTCATCCCGGCGCAGGCCGGGACCCAGCCCTGAACACCACCACGAGCACGGGAAGACCGGCTGCATTCCTGCCCGGTTCACACACCTTGCGGTTGGCGAGGCATCTCAGGATGGGCCCCGGCCTGCGCCGGGGTGACGATCGCGGTGGTGGAAGTGCTGTGCACGAGCCGGCAGACGCCGGGCTGCTGGGTCGCCCGAATGAAGGACGACCCGAGGGGTTGGCGAGAGGCGCTAGCTGGGGAGGGGAGGCCGCGCGGGGCGGAACGTTCATCTTGCCTCTGCGTTGATCGGGACCTTTCCCGAAGGACGAGGCAAACACCATGGCGCGGCGCATGGGGGGCGTGGCCAAACCGATGTCGGATACACAGTTCGAGCGCGTTCTGGCCAATGCGGCCCGGCTTGCGGTCGTCGCCATAGGCCTCGTGGTCGCACTGGTCGCGCTGCAGGCGGGCCAGGTGTTCCTGGCGCCGGTGTTCCTTGCCATCGTCACCGGACTGATGTTCGGGCCGCTGGCCGACCGGCTGGAGGCGTGGGGCGTGGTGCCGGCGCTTTCGGCGGGCATCGTCGTCTTGACGCTGATCGGCCTCGGGCTGGTCGCCGGGGCGCTGTTCTCGGTTCCGCTCGCCGAATGGATCGGACGGGCTCCCGCCATCTGGGAGAAGCTGCAGCGCGAGCTTGCCAGCTGGCAGGGGGTGCTGCAGTCCTTCGGCGCCTTCCAGGAGGAGCTGAGCGGCATTTTCGGGGAAAGCACCCGCATGGAAGTGCGGGTGGAGGACGGGAACGCGGTGACGAGCGTGGCGCTGCTGGCGCCCTCGATCTTGGCGCAGTTCGCCATCTTCCTCGCCAGCCTCTACTTCTTCGTGGCCACCCGCGACCATATCCGCATCTCGATGCTTACCCTTTGCGTGAGCCGGCGCATGCGCTGGCGCACCGCCCATATGTTCCGCGACATCGAGCAGAAGGTGTCGCGCTACCTGATCTCGATCACCATCATCAATGTCGGGGTCGGCATCGTCGTCTCGATCATCATGTGGGCGATCGGCATGCCTTCGCCGCTGCTGTGGGGGGCGCTGGCGGCGGTGCTCAACTACATTCCCTATGTGGGCATGGCGGTGATGTGGGTGATCCTCCTCGCCGTCGGGCTCGGGACGCGCACGGGGATCGAGCAGATCCTGCTGCCGGTCGGGTGCTACATGGTCGTCAACTTCCTCGAAGGCCAGCTCATCACGCCGCATTTCATCGGACGGGCGATGACGCTCAACCCGTTCGTCATCTTCCTTTCCATCACCTTCTGGCTGTGGGCGTGGGGGCCGATCGGCGGCGTCATCGCGGTGCCCGCGCTGCTCATCGCCCAGTCGGTGCTGGGGCATGTGGTGCCGAGCCAGCCGGTCAGGCCCCGCCGGCCGGTGCGGCGCACGCGCGACATGAGCCGGCGCGAGGAGCTGCTCGCCAACGCCGCGCAGGCGATCCGGGAACAGAACGACGACGAAGACGAGGAGCGTAAGCGTGAGCGCATGCGGCCGCCGGGCGGCACGGCGCCCAGCGGCGTTGAGCCGGCGCATAGCTGATAGCGGACGGGCCGGCTTGACTGCGCGGGGGCGAGCCGCCAACACTTCGGCAGGAGCCGCCGACCGGCGGTTTGAAAGAGCCCCCGGAGCCTGCCAGTGGATACCGAAACCGTCTCGCACGCGGCCGATGCCGCAGCCCATGCCGCCGACGCCGCGCACGGCGCCGTAGACCTCGTGCCCATCGTCGTGCTGCTGGCGGCGGCCGTCTTTGCCGTGCCGCTCTTCAAGCGGCTGGGGCTCGGCACGGTGCTCGGGTACCTCGCGGCCGGCCTGCTGCTGGGCCCATCGGGCATCGGGCTCATCGCCGATCCGCAGAGCGTGCTGCATGCCGCCGAGCTCGGCGTCGTCATGTTCCTCTTCATCATCGGGCTGGAGATGGAGCCGGCCCGGCTCTGGTCGCTGCGCAAGCAGATCTTCGGGCTCGGCGCGGTGCAGGTGGGGGTGTGCGGCCTGCTGCTGACCGGGGTCGGTATCCTCCTCGGGTTCGCACCGGCGGTTTCGTTCGTCTTCGGCATGGGGTTCGTTTTGACCTCGACGGCCATCGTCATGCAGATCCTGGGCGAAGCCAACCAGCTCTCGACGGACGGCGGGCAGAAGATGGTCTCCATCCTGCTGCTCGAGGACCTCGCCATCGTGCCGCTACTGGCGATCGTTGCCATCCTCGCCCCGTCGACGGGCGAGGTCAGCATGGTCACGCGCCTGACCGGCATCGGCCTGGCGCTCGGGGCCGTCGTGGTGCTGATCTTCCTCGGACGGCGGATCATGAACCCGGTGTTCTCGCTGCTCGCCAACGCCAAGATCCGCGAGGTGATGACGGCGGCCGCGCTGCTGGTGGTGCTGGGCGCCGCGCTCCTCATGCAGTCGGTGGGGCTGTCGATGGCGATGGGCGCGTTCCTCGCCGGCGTCCTGCTCTCGACCTCGACGTTCCGCAACCAGCTCGAGGCCGACGTCGAGCCGTTCCGCGGCATCCTCCTCGGGCTCTTCTTCCTGGCGGTCGGGATGTCGCTCGACCTCTCGGTGGTCGCGGCCAGCTGGCAGATCATCGCGGTGGCGGTCGTCAGCTACATGATCGTCAAGGCGCTGGCCATCTATGTCATCGCCCGCCTCCTGCGCTCCAGCCACAAGGAGGCGCTGAAGCGCGCGGTGCTGATGAGCCAGGGCGGCGAGTTCGCGTTCGTGCTCTATACGACCGCCGCATCGAGCGGCCTCATCGACGGGCCGACCAACGCCATCTTCACGGCCACCGTCATCATCTCGATGGTGCTGACGCCCTTCGCCCTCGTCGGGCTGCGCTACGTGATGCCCAAGCCCGTGCAGTCGCTCGACGGCGTCGTCGTGCCGGAGGACCTCAGCGAGCGTGTCCTGCTCATCGGGTTCGGCCGCTTCGGGCAGATCGCGAGCCAGGCGCTGCTGGGGCAGGGGCACTCGATCTCGATCATCGACAACGACGTCGAGATGATCGAGGCCGCCGCGACCTTCGGGTTCAAGGTCTACTATGGCGACGGAACGCGCCTCGATATCCTGCGGGCTGCGGGCGCGCCCAATGCCGACCTGGTGCTGGTGTGCACCGACAACAAGGAGGCAACGACCCGGATCGTCGAGCTGATGCGCAGCGAATATCCGCTGGTCAAGGTCATCGCCCGCTCGTTCGACCGCCAGCACGCGATCGAATTGCGCAAGCTCGGGGTCGAATACGAGCTGCGCGAGACGTTCGAATCGGCGCTGAGCTTCGGGGCGCAGGCCATCCGCGAGCTCGGCGCGACCGAGGACGAGATCATCGAGGTGGTGGCGGGCGTGCGCACGCGCGACAAGCTGCGCTTCGAGGCGCAGCTGCTCGGCGGGATCGATGCGGGCCGGGACCTGCTGATCTCCAACGCTATCGAGCAGGCGCGCGAGGGCGGGGTGGAGCGGCCGGCCGAGCAGCCGGTGGTGCCGGAAGCGGCCGAGCCGGTGCGCCCGACGTGACCGGCCCGGCGCGCAAAGGGGCTTCCGCCTGCACAAATTAAGTGCAAGAGTGGCGCCATTAGAGGGGAACATCGTCATGATACCGGAATTGCGACAATGCCGCAAAAACCTATCGTATACGACGCTCCCACGCCCGAGCCGCGCGCCATCACGGTCGAGGCTCTGCAGGCGGAAATTCTAGAAAAGCTCACCTATTCCATCGGCAAGGACCCGATCGTCGCCCGCCGCCACGACTGGCTGGCGGCGACGATCTATGCGGTGCGCGACCGCATCATGGACCGGTGGATGGAGAGTTCGCGCGAGACCTGGCGCACCTCCAACAAGCGCGTCTACTACTTGAGCCTCGAGTTCCTCATCGGGCGCCTGATGCGCGATGCGATGAGCAATGTCGGGCTGATGGAGCCGGTGCGCGAGGCTTTGAAGAACCTCAAGGTCGACCTCGACGACCTGCTCGACCTCGAGCCCGACGCCGCGCTCGGCAATGGCGGCCTCGGGCGGCTGGCGGCGTGCTTCATGGAATCGATGTCGACGCTGCAGATCCCGGCCTATGGCTACGGCATCCGCTACGCCCACGGGCTCTTCCGGCAGGAGATGAGCGAGGGCTGGCAGGTGGAGCTGCCCGAGGAGTGGCTGGCCCACGGCAATCCCTGGGAGTTCGAGCGGCGCGAGAGCGCCTATGAGATCGGGTTCGGCGGGCATGTCGAGCCGGTGACGGACCCGGACGGCACGGCGCGCCAGGAATGGCGGCCCAACGACCACCTGATGGCGGTGGCGTTCGATACGCCGATCGTCGGCTGGCGCGGGGCGCGGGTCAATACGCTGCGGCTCTGGAGCGCGCAGCCGATCGATCCGATCCTCCTCGACAAGTTCAACTCGGGCGACCATATCGGGGCGCTCGAGGAGAGCGCCAGGGCCGAGGCGATCACGCGGGTGCTCTATCCGGCGGACTCGACGGCGGCGGGGCAGGAATTGCGGCTGCGCCAGGAGTTCTTCTTTTCCTCGGCGTCCCTCCAGGACATCGTGCGCCGGCACCTGCAGCAATATGGCGACCTCGGCTCATTGCCCGAAAAGGTCGCGGTGCAGCTCAACGACACGCATCCGGCGATCTCCATCGCCGAGCTGATGCGCATCCTCGTCGACCTCAACGGCATGCGGTGGGCGGATGCGTGGAAGATCACCAAGGGCGTCTTCAGCTACACCAACCACACGCTGCTGCCGGAGGCGCTGGAGAGCTGGCCGGTGGCGCTGCTGGAACGGCTGCTGCCGCGGCATATGCAGATCATCTACGCCATCAACGCGGACGTGCTGACGGAAGCGCGCCAGCGCGCCAAGTTCGGCGACGACCAGATCGCGCGGGTCTCGCTCATCGACGAGCACGGCGGGCGGCGGGTGCGCATGGGGCAGCTCGCGTTCGTCGGCTCCCACGCGATCAACGGCGTCTCGGCGCTGCATACGGAGCTGATGAAGCAGACGGTCTTTTCGGACCTGCACAAGCTCTATCCCGACCGCATCCAGAACAAGACCAACGGCATCACGCCGCGCCGCTGGCTGATGCAGTGCAATCCAGGCCTCACGCGCCTGATAACCGAGCGGATCGGGCCGGGCTTCCTCGACGACATCGACAAGCTCAGGGGGCTCGAGGCGCATGCGGACGATCCGGTGTTCCAGGAGCAGTTCGCCAACGTGAAGACCGCCAACAAGGCGCGGCTGGCGCGGCTCATCAAGGACCGGCTGGGTGTGACGGTCTCGCAGGACGCGCTCTTCGACGTGCAGATCAAGCGCATCCACGAGTACAAGCGGCAGCTCCTCAACATCATCCAGGCCGTCGCCGCCTACGATGAGATCCGCGCCCATCCGGAGCGGGACTGGGTGCCGCGCGTCAAGGTCTTCGCCGGCAAGGCGGCGCCCAGCTACTGGAACGCCAAGCTCATCATCAAGCTCATCAACGACGTGGCGCGGGTCATCAACAACGATCCGGCGGTGCGCGGGCTCCTGAAGGTGGTGTTCCTGCCCAACTACAACGTCTCGGCTGCCGAGATCATCGTGCCGGCCGCCGACCTTTCCGAGCAGATCTCGACGGCGGGCATGGAAGCCTCGGGCACCGGCAACATGAAGTTCATGGCCAACGGCGCCGTCACCATCGGCACGATGGACGGCGCCAATGTCGAGATGCACAAGGAAGTCGGGGGCGAGAACATCGTCATCTTCGGGCTGACGACCGAGCAGGTGGCCGAAAAGCGCGCCAAGAGCGAGGTGCCGTCGGGCGCGATCGACAAATCGCCGCGCCTCAAGGAAGCGCTCGATTCCATCTCGTCGGGCGTGTTCTCGCCCGACGACCGCAACCGCTACCGCGACCTCATCGGCGGCCTCTACGACCATGACTGGTTCATGGTGGCGCGCGACTTCGACGCCTATGCCGCCGCGCAGGCCAAGGTCGACAAGCTCTGGCTCGACAAGCCCAGGTGGAACCGGATGGCCATCCTCAATACCGCCCGGGTCGGCTTCTTCTCGTCCGACCGGACCATCCGGCAGTACGCCGAGGACATATGGGAGGTGCCCCTCGCAACGCACTAGCCGATTTCGACGTTCGGGTTCCGCCATGCGCGGAACGAGGGCACCGCCCGCTGCCCAATGAAGCGGACGAGAAGAAAGACGACCGGGGGGATGTGTACGTGAGCAATGAGAACTGGCAGGCCGATCCGCGCGAGATCGAAGCGATCGTCAACGGCCGGCATGGCAACGCCTTTGCATTCCTGGGCCTGCACCAGGTGGGCGGCACCTCGGTGCTGCGGGCGTTCGTGCCGCATGCGCAGACGCTCCATGCCCATACGCTCGAGGGAACCGAGCTCGGCCCGATGATCCAGCGCCACCCGGCCGGATTCTTCGAGGGCAAGGTGACGATCGACCGGCCTCAGCCGATCCGCTATCGCGCGGCCAATGAGGGCGGCGAGTGGGACGTCTACGATCCCTATAGCTTCGGGCCGGTGCTCGGGCCCATGGACGACTACTATATCGGCGAGGGCAGCCACCTCAGGCTTTTCGACAAGCTCGGCGCCCACGAGATGGAGTTCGAGGGCATCCACGGCACGCATTTCGCCGTCTGGGCCCCCAATGCGCAGCGCGTGTCGGTCGTCGGGCTCTTCAACGAATGGGACGGCCGGCGCCACCCCATGCGCAAGCGCATGGACACCGGCATCTGGGAGGTGTTCATCCCGATCCTCGGCACCGGCACGGTCTACAAGTACGAGATCGTTGGAGCGGACGGTAAGCTCCTGCCGCTGAAGGCCGACCCCTTCGCGCGCCAGTCGGAGCTGCGCCCGCGCAACGCCTCGATCGTGCCCGATCCCACCCCCTTCACCTGGACGGACGGCGCTTATCTCGAAGCGCGCGCCCGCAAAGACTGGCGGCGCAGCCCCATGTCGATCTACGAGGTGCACCTCGGCTCGTGGCGAAGGCGGCCGGACGGGCATTTCCTCGACTATGACCAGTTCGCCGATCAGCTCGTGCCCTATGTCGCCGACATGGGCTACACCCATATCGAGTTGCTGCCGATCTCCGAACATCCGTTCGATCCGAGCTGGGGCTACCAGCCGACCGGCCTCTATTCGCCGACCGCGCGGTTCGGCGATCCCGCCGGGTTCGCCCGCTTCGTCGATGCCGCGCATAACGCCGGGCTCGGCGTCATCCTCGACTGGGTGCCGGCGCATTTCCCGACGGACGAATGGGGTCTTTCCCACTTCGACGGCACGGCGCTCTACGAGCACGCCGACCCGCGCCAGGGCTACCATCCGGACTGGAACACGGCGGTCTACAATTTCGGGCGAAAGGAGGTCGTTTCCTACCTCGTCAACAACGCCCTCTACTGGCTCGAGACCTTCCATATCGACGGGCTGCGCGTCGATGCGGTGGCTTCGATGCTCTACCTCGACTATTCGCGCCAGCACGGGCAGTGGGTGCCCAACAAGTTCGGCGGCAACGAGAACATCGAGGCGGTGGAGTTCTTGAAGCGCGTCAACTCGGAAACCTACCGGCTGCATCCCGGCACGTTCATGATCGCCGAAGAGTCGACCGCCTGGTCCGGCGTTTCCGCGCCCGTCCACAGCGGCGGGCTCGGCTTCGGTTTCAAGTGGAACATGGGCTTCATGAACGACACGCTGCGCTACATGAGCCGCGAGCCCGTCCATCGCAAGTTCCACCACAACGACATGACCTTCGGCATGATCTATGCCTTCTCGGAGAACTTCGTGCTGCCGATCAGCCACGACGAGGTGGTGCATGGCAAGGGCTCGATGCTCTCCAAGATGCCCGGCGACGACTGGCAGCAGTTCGCCAACCTGCGCGCCTACTACGGCTATATGTGGGGGCATCCGGGCAAGAAGCTCTTGTTCATGGGCCAGGAGTTCGCCCAGCGCGAAGAATGGAACGACGGCAAGGCGCTCGACTGGTTCCTGCTGGATGCGGGCATGCACGAGGGGGTGCGCCGGCTGATCGCCGACCTCAACGCGGCCTATCGCGAGTTGCCGGCGCTCCACGCGCGCGACTGCGAGCCGGACGGCTTCGAGTGGATCATCGGCAACGACCAGCACAACTCGGTCTTCGCCTGGGTGCGGCGCGCGCCGGACGCCGATCCGGTGGTGGTCGTCTCCAACTTCACGCCGGTGCCGCGCGACAACTACGTCGTGCCGATGCCGATCGCCGGCCGGTGGATCGAGCGGATCAACACGGACGCGGGCTGGTATGGCGGCTCCAACGGCGGCAACCAGGGCGCGGTGACGGCGGCTGCGGTGACGGGGCGGCACATGCCGGCGGAAGCGAAACTCTACCTGCCGCCGCTTTCGACGCTGGTGCTGAAGTTTGAGGGCGGTTGATGGCGGCAAGGGGCGGGGGGCGTCGCGATTTTCGAGCGAGAGCGGGGTTCACCCCCCTCCCATCCTCCCCCGCAAGGGGGGAGGTGCCGCATCGTGCTTGTGGCACTATTTCGCCCCACACACAGAACCACACCTCCCCCCTTGCGGGGGAGGATGGGAGGGGGGTGTTGCAGCCCCGCGCCGAGGGCAGCGTCTTCCAATCAACGCATACGACCCGGACCAATCCGGGCTCCTGAGGAGGGTACTAAATGGCAGACTACAGAACACCGTCGCCACTGGCCCGTGAGGCGATGGCCTATGTCCTGGCGGGAGGCCGGGGCACGCGGCTGATGGAGTTGACCGACCGGCGCGCCAAGCCCGCGGTCTATTTCGGGGGCAAGTCGCGCATCATCGATTTCGCGCTCTCCAATGCCATCAATTCGGGCATCAGGCGCATATCGGTCGCGACCCAGTACCAGGCGCACAGCCTCATCCGCCACCTGCAGCGCGGCTGGAACTTCCTGCGGCCCGAGCGTAACGAGAGCTTCGACATCCTGCCGGCGAGCCAGCGGGTCAAGGAAGACATGTGGTATGCGGGCACGGCCGACGCCGTCTACCAGAATATGGACATCATCGAGGACTATGGCGCGCGCTACATCGTGATCCTGGCGGGCGACCATATCTACAAGATGGACTACGAAATCATGCTGCGCCAGCACGTCGACACGGGCGCCGACGTGACCATCGGGTGCCTGGAGGTGCCGCGCATGGAAGCGACGGGCTTCGGTGTGATGCATGTCGACGGGCGCGACCGGGTGGTCGATTTCGTCGAGAAACCCAAGGACCCGCCGGGCATTCCCGACAAGCCGGACTTCGCGCTCGCCTCCATGGGCATCTACGTCTTCGAGACGCGGTTCCTGATGGAGCAGCTGCGGCGCGACGCGGCGCTCGAGGGCTCGAGCCGCGATTTCGGCAAGGACATCATCCCCTATATCGTCAAGAACGGCACGGCCTGGGCGCACCGCTTCCCGCGCTCGTGCGTGCGCTCGTCCAACGAGGAGGTCTCCTACTGGCGCGACGTCGGCACGGTCGACGCCTACTGGAAGGCCAATATCGACCTGACCGACATCACTCCGCAGCTCGACCTCTACGACCGCGACTGGCCGATCTGGACCTATGCCGAGATCACGCCGCCGGCCAAGTTCGTCCACGACTATGACGGGCGGCGCGGCTCGGCGGTCAACTCGCTGGTCTCGGGCGACTGCATCGTCTCGGGCGGCGCGCTGCAGAAGACGCTTCTCTCGACGGGCTCGCGCGTCCACTCCTATTCCGAGCTCAACGAGGCGGTGGTGCTGCCCTATTGCGACATCGGGCGCGGGGCGCGGCTGACGCGCGTCGTCGTCGACCGCGGCGTCGGCATCCCCGAGGGGCTGGTCGTCGGCGAGGATCCAGAGTTCGACGCCAAGTGGTTCCGGCGCACCGAAACCGGCATCACCCTCGTCACCCAGCCCATGATCGACAAGTACCTGGCCAATCGATGATCGAAGTCCTCTCGGTCACCTCCGAGGTCTACCCGCTGGTCAAGACCGGGGGGCTCGCGGACGTCACCGGCGCATTGCCGGCGGCCCTCGCCGAGCGCGGCATCTCCATGCGCACGCTCGTGCCGGGCTATCCGGCGGTCAGGGCGAAGATTGCCGGGGGGCGGGTCGTCGCCGAGTTCGCCGACCTCTTCGGGGGCAGCGCCAGGCTCATCGCCGCGCGTGCCGAGGGGCTGGACCTCATCGTCATCGACGCCCCCCAACTCTACGACCGGCCGGGAAACCCTTATCTCGGGCCGGACGGGCGCGACTGGCCGGACAACTGGCGCCGGTTCGCGGCGCTCTCATGGGTCGCCCACGAGCTGGCGCAGGGACTGGTCGAGGGCTACCGGCCGCAGGTGCTGCATGCCCATGACTGGCAGGCGGGCCTGGTGCCGGCCTACGTCAAATACGGGCCGTCGGATCGCATTAGGACGGTGATGACCGTGCACAACATCGCGTTCCAGGGTCGGTTCGGGCCGGAGATCTTCGGCTACCTGGGCCTGCCGCCGCATGCCTACTCGATCACCGGCGTCGAGTACTTCGCGGGCGTCGGCTATCTCAAGGCAGGGCTCGAATGCGCCGACGTGGTGACGACGGTCAGCCCGACCTATGCGGCCGAAATCCGCACGGCGGCCTTCGGTATGGGGTTCGAGGGACTGCTCGATGCGCGCTCGGCGACCGTCTCGGGCATCCTCAACGGCATCGACACCGCAGCCTGGGATCCGGCTACCGATCCGGCGCTGGCGGCGACCTATACGGCGAGCACCATCCACAAGCGCGCGGTCAACAAGGCCGTGCTGCAGGAGGCGTTCGGGCTGGAGAAGGGCGATGGCCCGCTCTTCGGCATCGTCAGACGCCTCGCCTGGCAGAAAGGCATCGACCTCATCATTTCCTGCCTCGACATGCTGGTGGCCGAGGGCGGACAGCTGGCGGTGCTGGGCTCGGGCGATGCAGAGCTGGAGACGGCGCTGCGCGCGGCGGTGCTGCGCCATCCCGGCAAGGTCGGGTTCATCGCCGGCTATGACGAAAAGCTCAGCCACCTGGTGCAGGGCGGGGCCGACGTGATGATGGTGCCCTCGCGGTTCGAGCCGTGCGGGCTGACGCAACTCTACGCGCTACGCTACGGGTGCATCCCGCTCGTTGCTCGCGTCGGGGGCTTGAACGACACGGTGATCGACGCGAACGTCGCCGCGCTCAACGCGGGGGTGGCGACGGGCGTGCAGTTCGCCCCGCCCGATGCGCATGCGCTGGCCGACGCCATACGGCGCACGCTCGACCTCTACCGGCAGCCCGAGACGTGGAAGAAGATGCAGCGCCGGGGCATGAAATCGGAGGTCTCGTGGGAGGCGAGCGCCGGCCGGTACGCCGAAATCTATGCCAACCTGTTGGGACTGAAGCATGATCAAGACGATTGAGACGACGCCATACGCCGACCAGAAGCCCGGCACGTCGGGGCTGAGGAAGCGCGTGACGGTCTACCAGCAGCCCAACTACGTCGAGAACTACATCCAGGCGATCTTCGACAGCCTCGAGGGCTTTGAAGGGCAGACTCTGGTGATCGGCGGGGACGGGCGGTACTACAACGACGTCGCCATCCAGAAGGCCATAAAAATCGCGGCAGCCAACGGGTTCGGGCGGGTGCTGGTGGGGCAGGGAGGGCTGCTCTCGACGCCGGCGGCGAGCCATGTGATCCGGCATCACAAGGCCTTCGGCGGGCTGGTGCTCTCTGCCAGCCACAACCCCGGCGGGCCGGACGGCGACTTCGGCATCAAGTACAACGTCTCGAACGGCGGGCCGGCGCCGGAGAAGATCACCGACGCGGTTTATGAGCGCACGAAAGTCATCACCAGCTACAAGATCGTCGAGGCGGGCGATGTCGACCTGTCGAGGCTCGGCACCCAGCAGGTCGGGGGGATGACGGTCGAGGTCATCGATCCGGTGGCCGACTACGCGGGGCTGATGGAGACGCTCTTCGATTTCGAGGCGATCCGCGCGCTCTTTGCTTCGGGCTTCCGCATGAAGTTCGATGCGCTGCATGCGATCACCGGGCCGTACGCCACGGAGATCCTTGAGGGCAGGCTCGGGGCACCGAAGGGGACGGTGGTCAACGGCGTGCCCTCGCCCGATTTCGGCGGAGGCCATCCGGACCCCAATCTCGTCTACTGCAAGGACCTCTACGACGAACTGATGAGCGCCGACGGGCCGGATTTCGGCGCGGCGTCCGACGGGGACGGGGACCGCAACCTGATCATCGGGAAGGGCCGGTTCGTGACGCCCTCGGACTCGCTGGCGCTGCTGGCCGCCAACGCGCACCTGGCGCCGGGCTACAAGGCGGGAATAATGGGCATCGCCCGCTCGATGCCGACGAGCGCGGCGGCGGATCGCGTCGCCGAGAAGCTCGGCATCGAGATGCACGAGACGCCGACGGGCTGGAAGTTCTTCGGCAACCTGCTCGACGCCGGCCGCGTTACCATCTGCGGCGAAGAGAGCGCGGGAACGGGATCCAACCACGTGCGCGAGAAGGATGGGCTCTGGGCGGTGCTGCTCTGGCTCAACATCCTTGCGGTGAGGAAGCAGAGCATCAACGATATCGTCACTGAGCACTGGGCGACCTATGGGCGCAACTACTATACGCGCCATGACTATGAGGAGGTCGACGCGGGAATCGCCGGCCAGCTCATGGAGGACCTCCGCGCGAGCCTGCCCTCCCTGCCGGGAAAAAGCTTCGACGAGGTCAGGATCGTCTACGCCGACGATTTCACCTACACCGATCCGGTCGACGGGTCGGTCAGCGGCAAGCAGGGCGTGCGCATCGGCTTCGAGGATGGCTCGCGCATAGTCGTGCGGCTTTCGGGCACGGGCACGGTGGGCGCGACGCTGCGGCTCTATCTCGAAAGCTACGAGGCGGTTGGGGGCCGCCATGACCTCGAAACCCAAACGGCGCTCGGCTCTCTCATCGAGACCGCCGAGACGCTGACGCACATCAAGAAGAGAACCGGACGCAGTGAGCCAAGCGTTATCACCTGATACCCCCGCCACCTCGAAACCCCAGATCGTGCCGGGCGGCGGCGATACCGCCGTGCTCGGCGCCAGCGTGGTGGAAGACGGGATCAACTTCGCTGTCTATTCGGAGACCGCCTCGGCGCTCTGGGTGTCGATCTACGACGAGCTCGACCGGGAAACCGACCGGTTCGAGATGGACGTGCACGAGGACAACATCCATGCCGTGCGCATCGCCGGGCTCGGGCCCGGCACGCGCTACGGCTTTCGCGCGGACGGCGAGTACAATCCGGCGCAGGGCTATTTCTTCGATCCCAACAAGCTCTTAGTCGACCCTTACGCGCGCCGGCTGGACCGGGTGTTCGTGCGCTCGCCGCGCCTGCGGCTGCCGCGCGAGGACGGGGTCGATACCGCGCCGCTGATCCCCAAGGCCATCGTGGTGGGCGAGCGCAATCCGCCAGCGAGTGCGCGCCGCAAGGCACCGAACCTTTTCTATGAGCTCAACGTGCGCGGCTTCACCATGCAGCACCCGAGCGTGCAGGGACCGTTGCGCGGCACGATCGCGGGGCTGACGACACGGCGGGTGATCGAGCACTTCAAGTACCTGGGCGTCGACGTCGTCGAGCTGATGCCGACGGCAGCCTGGATCGACGACGGGCACCTGCCCTCGCTCGGGCTGACCAACGCCTGGGGCTACAACCCGGTCAGCTATTTCGCCATCGACCCGCGCCTGGCGCCGCGTGGACCGCAGGAATTGCGGGTGATGACGGACCTTTATCGCAAGAACGGCATCTCGGTGATCCTCGACGTGGTCTACAACCACACCGGCGAGGGGGATGCCGAAGGGCCGATCCTCAGCCTCAAGGGGCTGGATGCGCGCACCTATTACCGGCACGTCGAGGTCGACGGGGAGCAGCGACTCGTCAACGATTCCGGCACGGGCAACACGTTGCGGGGCGACCATCCGGCGGTGCAGCGGCTCGTCATCGAGAGTCTGCGGTACTGGGTCGAGGAGATGGGCGTCTCGGGCTTCCGCTTCGACCTCGCCACCATCCTCGCGCGCGAGCCGGGGTTCAACCCGCATGCGGCGATGCTCGAAAAGATCAAGGCCGATCCGGTTCTCTCCAAGTCCATCCTCGTCGCCGAGCCGTGGGACCCGGGCCCGGGCGGGTACCAGCTCGGGCAGTTCGGACCGGAGTTCCGCGAGTGGAACGACACCTACCGCGACGAGGTCAGAAGCTTCTGGCGCGGGGACGACGGCAAGATCGGGGCGCTCGCGGGCAAGGTCGCCGGCTCCTCGGAGATCTTCGACTTCAACGGGCGCAAGCCCAGCCACGGCGTCAACCTGCTGGCCGTCCACGACGGGTTTACGCTGCGCGATCTCGTCAGCTACCACGACAAGCACAACGAGGCGAACGGCGAGGACAACCGCGACGGGCACAACCACAATTCCTCGTGGAACTGCGGGTTCGAGGGGGAAACGGACGACGAGGCGATCATAGCGGCCCGCAAGCGCGACGTGCGTGCGCTGCTTGCGACGCTCTTCTTCTCGCGCGGCACGCCGCTGATCCAGCAGGGCGACGAGATGTGGCGCACCCAGCGCGGCAACAACAACGCCTACGCGCAGGACAACGACATCACCTGGGTCGATTGGGAAGCGGCGGACGGCACCCTGGTCGACTACGTTGCGGCGCTCCACGCCTTCCGCAAGGCGCATCCGGCGCTGACCAACGACCAGTTCCTCACGGGCCAGGCCCGACAGGGCGTTCGCGACGTCGTATGGCTGCATCCGGACGGACGCGAGATGACCGAGGGCGACTGGTCCGAGCACGGCGCTTCGGTGCTCGGCATGCATCTCAGCGTCAAGAAGGACGTGGTGCTGGTCTGGTTCAACCGACGCTCGGAGGCGGTCGTGGCGCGGCTGCCGGAGGGCAACTGGTCGGTCGGGTTCCAGTCGGACGCGGCCGAGGTGACGTTCGCCGGCGGCGCGGCGACACTGCCGCCGCGCTCGGTGGTGGTGCTGGTTGCGGGGGGACAAGACTAATGATCATCGCCCAGCTGAGCGACATCCATATCGACGAGGACGCCTCGTGGGCGCGTCTGGAGCGGGTGCTGGCGTGGCTCGGCACCATCAGCCCGGATGCGATCGCCGTCAGCGGGGACCTTGCCAACCATTCGCACCGGACCGCGTACGAGGCGCTGAAGGAGCGGCTCTCCGCCTTCGGCGTACCGCTGCTGGTGGTGCCGGGCAATGTCGACAACCGCAATGCGATGCGGGCGGTGTTCGGTGGACCGGCGGAGGGGCCGCTCAACAATGTGGTGCCGGTCGGCGATACGCTGCGGCTCATCGGGCTCGACGTGACGGTCGATGGAGCGGTGCACGGCGATGCGGCCCCGGTGCTCGATTGGCTCGAGGCCGAGCTCGGTACGGGCGGGCCGCCGGCGCTGATCTTCCTCCACCAGCATCCGTTCAACTGCGGCATGGACGAATACGAGACCATCGATTGCCGCAATCAGGAAGCGCTGTCGCTGGTCGTCGGAAAAGCGCGCGACACGGTGCTCGGCATCTCCTGCGGACACCTCCACCGGCCGATGTTCACGCGCTTTGCGGGCGTGCCGGCGTCCCTTGCACCAGCGGTCGGCAAGCCGGGCACGCTGGTGGTCGACGGCAAGAAGGCGTCCTCGGGGGACCCGCCGGGGTTACTCGTTCATCACGTGAAGGATGGCATCCTCGTCAGCCATGTGGTGAGCCTGGGGTAAGGGCAGCTGCGGCGGTCGAGCGGCGTTCCTTTCGATTCAGCATAGCTGGCCAGCACCATCGCGCCCACCCACCGGCTGTCATCCCGGCGAAAGCCGGGACCCAGCCCTGACGTTATCCACTGGCACGGTGGGAGCGCTCGTCACCTTCTGTCGTTTCCACACACCTTGCGGCTGGTGAGGCATCTCAGGATGGGCCCCGACTTTCGTCGGGGTGACATCGGGGATGGGGATGAAGTGGTGCTCACCCACAGTAGCGCCGCGGGTAAGGATGTGGCGATGCGTGAGCCGCTGCCGGACTTGTGGCTACTCCGCCGCGTTAGCCGTGCGCAGGCCGCCGGCCTTCTCGATATAGGCGATGATCTCGTCGAGGCCCTCGCGCCGCAGCAGGTCGGTGAAGACATAGGGGCGGCCTTCGCGGACCTTTTGCGTGTCGGATTCCATTACTTCGAGGCTGGCGCCGACATAGGGGGCGAGGTCGGTGTGGGTGACGATCAGCAGGTCCGAGCGGGAGATGGCAGGGCCGCCCTTGCGCGGCACCTTTTCGCCCTGCGCGACGGAGATGACGTAGAGGGTCATGTCGGCGAGATCGGGCGAGAAGGTCGCGGCGAGGTTGTCGCCGCCGGATTCGATGAGAACGATATCGAGGTCCGGAAACTTGCGGTTCAACTCGTCGATGGCGGCGAGGTTGAGGGAGGCGTCCTCGCGGATTGCCGTGTGCGGGCAGCCGCCCGTTTCGACGCCGACGATCCGGTCCTCGGAGATCGCCTGGGCGCGGGCGAGGATCAGGGCGTCTTCCTGCGTATAGATGTCGTTGGTGACGACGGCCATGGAATAGCGCTCGCGCAGCGCTTTCAGGAGCATCTCGCAGAGCGTCGTCTTGCCGGAGCCGACGGGGCCGCCGATGCCGATGCGCAGGGGGCCGTTGAGGGATTTCATCTGTTCTTTCCTTCGAGGTGTTTGCACCTAGTCCGTTGGAATTGAGGCGGGTCCGAAAGTATCCGCCTCCACCGGGTCATTCCCGCGAAAGCGGGAACCTCAGTTTACCAGTTGATGGAAGGAAACGGAGGTCCCTGCTTTCGCGGGGATGACCCCGGTGAATGGGATCGATCTCGTGCCAAACTGAGCATCTGAGCAGGATCCCCCGATATTCATACTAGCCGCAGGCCGACGAGTGTCAGAAAACCGAGGCCCAGGGCGATGCAGAGCGGGGAATAGACGCGCGCGTCGTTGAGGCGGAAGTTGGGCTCGGGTGTCAGGGCAGCCCACCAGGGCGTGTAGCCGACGATGCCGCGTGCGAGGAAGACGGCCGCGGGGACGAGACCGAGCAGCGTCAGGCCGAGGCCGCCGGCGTCATGGTCGGCGAGGGCCAGCGCGAGGATGCCGGCGGCGAGGATCGCGACGGCGAGCGCGAACGAGGCGAGGCGCGGAGGCATGCGCTCGACGTCCTTGAAGCCGACCACGGTTTGGGCCAGCAGCTTCTCGTCGCGGATGGGCCATGTGCGGCCGAGCGACCAGAGGAAGTGCGCGACGCTGACCGCCAGGAGCGCGATGAACAGGAGCGAGGAAACGAGCATGCTCATGACCGGAAGATCCTCGTAGGCAGCGTTTCGTGGCGCATCTGCGCGACATCACTGGCGTAGGCGATCCCCCCGATATCCGCAAGTGCGGCATGTTGCGCGGCCTCGGCTTCCGCCGCGATCACCGGCTCGAGGGCAGCCTGGATGGCGAGGCCCTCGCTCTGGCCGATGGGCACGAGCCGCACGGCGACGGAGACCTGCGCCTGGACGGCAGCGGTGAGGAAGGCGAGGAGGGTGTCCTGCGCTTCGATGCCGTGGGCGGCGGCGACGGCGGCGACGGCGACGGGGTAGGGGCAGGGCGAGGGCAGGGCCGCGTAATGCGGCGAGGGCCAGGCGCGGGCGGCCGCGACGAACGCCTCGCCCATGGCGAGCACTTCCTGGCGCCGCTCCCGAGCAGGTGTCAGGGCGAGGCAGAGATCGGCGAGGTCGCGCAGGGTTTGCGGCTCGACGAGGCCGCGATGGGCGTGGGCGAGAAGGATGGCGTCGGTGTGGATGGAGCCGTGACGCAGGTTCCCCTCGATCCATGCGCGGGTTGCCGCGGCGTCCCTGACCGGGCCTTCGACGATGGCTGTCTCCAACCCGGCCGACCAGGCGAATCCTCCGACCGGAAAGGCGGGGGAGAGCCAGGTCAGCAGCCGCTGCAGCGCGGCGGGGTCGGTCATTTGCGGTAGAGGAGGGCGTGGCCGGCGTCGGCGTGGCCGTGGCTGTGCGAATGATAGGCGCCGTGCTCGGGAGAGAACGGCTCGGTCACGTCGCTTACGGCTGCGCCGAGGCCTTCGAGCATGTTCTTCAGCACATGGTCGCGCTGGATGAGGATACGGCCGCTCTCGAGCTGGGCCGGTGTGTGGCGGTTGCCGATGTGCCAGGCGAGGCGCATCAGGTGCTCGTGGTCGCGCCCGCGCACCTCGTGCAGTCGTTCCTCGGCGGCGACGACCTCGACGAGGCGGCCGTCTTCGAGCACGAGCGCGCCGCGATGGTCGAGAGTGACGGTCTCGCGGAAATCGACCAGCACCTCGTCGCCTTGGGCGAGCGTGAGGAGCTTGCGGCGCAGGCGCCGCTCGTCATGGGCGAGGACGACGAGATCGAAGGGGGTGCCGCGGCCGTGGCCGGCGGGCAGGTGGGCGGTGGCACGGAGCATAGCTTTCCTTATTCCGATTGGGTGGGGTTCTACCGGCACTACTGTCATCCCGGCGAAAGCCGGGATCCAGTACTCACCGGTCCCTTCGGCTCGTGCATCGATGATGCTACCGACGACACGCGGCAAGAACCGCTCCCGCGCCGTTTACTGGGTCCCGGCTTTCGCCGGGATGACAGCGGGTGAGCGGGATGGTTTCTGCTAACTCATGCAAGACCATAGCGGTTCAGTTGAAGGTGTAGAAGAGCCTCAGGATCCACGACGCCTGGTAGACGAGGTGGACGATGACGAGCGCGAGGTGGAAGCGCGGGCTGCCGTTCCACATGGCAAAGAGGCTGAGCGCGACGCAGATGGGCGTCTGCACGTAGTATTCGTAGCCGAAGCGGGCGAAGTGCGCCTCGCCCTTGACCATGGAATCGATGAGATCGAAGACGAAGGTGAGACCGAAAAGGGCGAAGAACCATTTGCGGCGCTTCAGGAAGAAATCCTCGTAACCCTTGTATTCGGCAAGGCTATCCGGAAAGAGGAGCGCGGCCATGAGGAAGAGCACGACGGCATAGCCGACGACGAAGAGAAAAAGGGCGAAATTCCACTCGTGAACGGCAAAGAGCGCGAATTGCCACCACCAGTAGAAGACGAGCTCGATGAGGATCGAGACCGCCCAGAGGATATGGATGAGCGATACCTTCGCCCGGTTGGGGTGCTGAACGAGGCCGGCGATGCCCATCAGAATGCGCGTGATGCCGAGGCCGATCACCATCCCCATGACGATGCGGATATGAGGAAAGAGCTGGTCGGTGAGCGGCAGGGACTCCATAGGTGCGTCGACCTTCAGGTGATGCCGGGCTGCAAATGACCGTTCGCTGCGGTTCCGGTGCTCACATACTCAACGTACGCCGCGCTCCGGTTCTCGAAAACAGTCATTTTCGCCTCAGCCTGACCTGAATCCCGACACACCAATTCAAGGCGTCTCGGTGAACTCGAGGCAGGTGGCGACGGGCTCGGCGTCGGGACCCTGGGTCAGGTCGCGCAGGCTCGCTTCGGGGCCCGAGGTCCACCACTCCCAGCTGCCCGAGGCATAGCGGGCGCCCGAGGCGGAGAGCACTGCGGAGAAGATCAGCGTCTCGCCCTCGACCGGAACCAGCGCCAGGAAATTGGGCCGGGCGTTGATGTATTCGACCGCGAACGGCTCCAGCCCCTCGCACTCGTAGCGGATGACGCGCTTTTCGGCGTCGCCGTCGGTGCCGAGGGTGAGGACGACCGTCGACTGCACGGCGATGGCCGGCTGGGCGTGGGCCGAAGCGCCGAGCAGCACGACGGCGGCGAGGGCGGGCAGGGCGGACTTGGCGGAACGGGGGATCGTCGGCATGGCGTATCCTTTGCAATCAATGGCGGGCGCGATTCGAAGGCTCGTCAAGAACTGTGACGCGCGTGTGTTGCCCACACAGCCTAGAGGACCTCGACACGATCCGGATGGACGATTTCGACCGTGGCGTCGGTGACCAGCGGCTTGATCGCCTCGCGGAATGCGGCGGTGTGCGGAGCATCGAAATGGGCGTAGAACGCCTCGCGGGTCTCCCACTGCTGGATGAAGATCAGCACCTGCGGGTCGGTGAGGCTGGCGCCGAGGTCGAAGCGGATGCAGCCGGGTTCGCCGCGCGCGGCGGCGACCGCCGGGTGGGCGATGCCGGCATAGGCTTCAAGCGCGTCCGGGCGGATGCGGACGGTGGCTATGACGTAGATCAAGCTTTTGTTCTCCTTGCGCCGAACCTAGCGCAGGGTTGCCGCCCAGACCAGCGGGATCGATGCTCAGACGACCCACATGACGATGAGGATGGCCGCGACGATGGCGACGACATCCTCGATGAGGGCGGCCGGCAGGTCGCGCCCGAAGGCGGCCGCGAGGCGGGAGCGCACCGCAGCGCCGCCCAGCGTGCCGATCACCGCGCCCACGGCGCCGGCTACGAGCCCGCCGATCCATTCACCGCCGACAAGCCCGAGCACCGCGCCGCTGAAGGCGCCCATGAGGATGCGGGCGCCGAACTGCATCGGCACCTTGCGGCTCGGAGTATTGGGCAGCTTGTCGCCGACGAGTTCGGCGAGGGCGGCGAGGGTCAGGATCCAGGGCGTAATGGTGGCGCCCATGAAGGCGGCCCACGTGCCCGAAAGGTCGATCCAGCCGATGGCGGCGGCCCAGCTTACCGCCGCAGGCGCCGTGAAGGCGCGAAGACCGGCAACGACGCCGATGAGAAGCGCGAACAGGTAGATCATTTCCGATTGCCCCAAGACGGCGGGATCGCCGCAATAACAGCAGCTTAGATCAGGAAATCACGCCGCGCCATGGGCTCCTCACGCCGGCCGGCGGCGCAGGGACAGGCAGGCGAGGGCGCCGAAACCGACGAGCGACATGGCGAAGGCGATCGTGAGAGCGGCCTCGGCGCCGAGGCTCGCGAGGATGGCGGCGAAGGCCGGAGGCGCGGCGGCGAAGGCGAGGTTCAGGGGGCCGGCCAGCTGGGCGGAGGCGCGGGCATAGGCGCCCGGCGGAAAGAAGTGCAGCGGAATGGTCGCGCGGGCGACGGCCAGCATGCCGCCGGCGAGCCCGTAGACCACGACGAAAGCGAGCGCCGCCGGCAGGCCTTGGCCGAAGATGAGGATGCAGAAGCTCAGCGGCAGGGCGGCCGAGGCGGCAAGGCCGATCTGCAGGCTGCTCCAGCGCCGGCCGCCGGCGAAATCGATGAACCGGGCGATGATCTGCATGAGGCCGATGATCGCGGCGGTCGATACGGCAACGTCGATTGCAAGGCCGCGGCCGGTCAGGAGGATGATGATGGTCAGCGAGAAGCCCCAGGTGACGAAGCCGTTGGCGGCGATGGCGACGGCCATCAGCGCGAAGTCGGTCCTGTCGACGGCGGGGACCGGCTTGCCGTCGCCCGCGGTTCCGGCCGCGGCCGGTGCCGGACGGCGCAGCACGCGCCAGTGGAGGGGGACGCACACGAGGAGAAGGGCGAGCGCGAAGACGAGGCATACGCCGCGCCAGCCGATGGCGCCGGAAAGCGCGTTGGCGACGGGCCAGGAAACGGTGGTGGCGAGGCCGCCGAACAGCATCAGGCCGCCGATCGCCTGGCGCGCCTTGTCGCCGGCAAGCTGGGCGAGCGCGATCTGCGCGGCCGTCGTCAGCATGGCGGTGCCGGCAAAGCCGAGGATCAGCCAGGCCGCATAGTAGACGAAGACGTTGGGCGAAACGGCGAGGAGAGCAAGACCGGCGGCGCCGATGGCGGAGCCGGCCGCCATCACCGCGTGCGGACCGTGGCGCTCGTTGAGCGGGGCGAGCGCCCAGGACGTCGCGGCCATGGTGACGAGCATGACGGTCGGCCCGGCCATGATCGCGGGCAGCGACACGGCAAGATCGGTCGCCATCGCCGGACCCAGCACCGCAGGCAGGTTGAAGGTCGTGCCCCAGCCGATGATCTGGGTGAGCCCGAGGGCCACAACGGCCAGGACGATCCGCCGGTCCTGCATGACGACTGCTTTCGTGAGGTGGCTGTGACGTATCGGGTTAGTGTGCGGGCCGGCTTGTGCCTGCGGGGATGGGTATTGGTGCTTGTGGCAGCATGGTGCCCCACCCACCGGCTGTCATTCCGGCGCAAGCCGGGATCCAGTACCTGTTGGCGTCAGGATTTTGTGCGCGAGAGGTGCGCTCATG
Organism: Devosia geojensis; assembly: GCF_000969415.1. Taxonomy (GTDB): domain Bacteria; phylum Pseudomonadota; class Alphaproteobacteria; order Rhizobiales; family Devosiaceae; genus Devosia; species Devosia geojensis. Next base: position 22,208 of record NZ_JZEX01000057.1, read on the forward strand.
CTGCTTCACGGCAAGAGCATCAGCGGCGTCGTTTACTGGGTCCCGGCTTGCGCCGGGATGACAGTTTGTGTGAGTGGCGGCGGCGCCTGACCCCATTCTCACCCTCCGTTCACACGCCTTGCGGCTGGCGCTGCATCTCAGGATGGACATCGGTGTGGGTTAGAACAGGAAATAGCGCTGCGCCATGGGGAGGACCGTGGCGGGTTCGCAGGTGAGGAGCACGCCGTCGGCGCGCACTTCGTAGGTTTCGGGGTCGACCTCGATGTGGGGGGTCGCCGAATTGTGGATCATGGCCGCTTTGCCGATGCCGCCGCGGGTGTTTTCCACAGGCAGCAGCTGCTTTTCGACGCCGAGGCGGTTACGCAGGCCCGCTTCGTGGGCGGCCCTGGAGACGAAGGTGACCGAGGAGCTGGTGCGCAGCTTTCCGTGGGCGGCGAACATCGGGCGGTAATGCATGGGCTGGGGCGTCGGGATCGATGCGTTGGGGTCGCCCATGGGCGCTGCGGCGATGGAGCCGCCCAGCAGCACCATTTCCGGCTTCACGCCGAAGAAGGCGGGGTTCCAGAGGACGAGGTCGGCGCGCTTGCCGACTTCGATGGAGCCGATGTGCTGGCTGACGCCGTGGGCGATGGCCGGGTTGATCGTGTACTTGGCGATGTAGCGCTTGACGCGGAAGTTGTCGTTGTCGCCGGTCTCCTCGGGCAGGCTCCCGCGCTGCTTCTTCATCTTGTCGGCCGTCTGCCAGGTGCGGATCAGCACCTCGCCGACCCGGCCCATGGCCTGGCTGTCGGACGAGATGATGGAGAAGGCGCCGATGTCGTGGAGGATGTCCTCGGCGGCGATGGTTTCCTTCCTGATGCGGCTTTCGGCGAAGGCGACGTCCTCGGGGATCGAGGGCGAGAGGTGGTGGCAGACCATGAGCATATCGAGGTGCTCGGCGATGGTGTTGCCGGTATAGGGGCGCGTCGGGTTGGTCGAGGACGGGATGACGTTGGGCAGGCCCGCGACCTTGATGATGTCTGGCGCATGGCCGCCGCCGGCCCCTTCCGTGTGGAAGGCGTGGATAGTGCGGCCCTTGAAGGCGGCGACGGTGTCCTCGACGAACCCGCTCTCGTTCAAGGTGTCGGTGTGGATCATCACCTGCACGTCGAAGGCGTCGGCGACGGAAAGGCAGTTGTCGATGGCGGCGGGGGTCGTGCCCCAGTCCTCGTGAAGCTTCAGGGCGCAGGCGCCGGCAAGGATCATTTCCTCGATCGGGGCGGGCACGGAGGCATTGCCCTTGCCGGCGAGCGCCAGGTTCATCGGGAAGGCATCGAAGCTCTCGATCATGCGCTCGATGTGCCAGGCGCCGGTGCAGGTGGTGGCGAGGGTGCCATGGGCCGGGCCTGAGCCGCCGCCGAGCATGGTGGTGACCCCGCTCATCAGCGCTTCCTCGATCTGCTGCGGGCAGATGTAGTGGATGTGGGCGTCCATGCCGCCCGCTGTCAGGATCCTGCCCTCGCCGGCAATGGCTTCGGTCGAGGGGCCGATGATGATGTCGACGCCGGGCTGGGTGTCCGGGTTGCCGGCCTTGCCGATGCCGGCGATGCGGCCTTCCTTCAGGCCGATATCGGCCTTGTAGATGCCGGTATGGTCGACCACGAGGGCGTTGGTGATGACGGTATCGACCGCGCCCTCGGCTCGGGTGCGCTGGGACTGGCCCATGCCGTCGCGGATCACCTTGCCGCCGCCGAACTTCACCTCCTCGCCATAGGTGGTGAAATCCTTCTCGACCTCGATGATGAGGTCGGTATCGGCCAGCCGCAGCCGGTCGCCGGTGGTGGGGCCGTACATGTCGGCGTAGGTCGCGCGGGAGATGCGGGCGGGCATGGCGGGCTCCGGTTCAGGTGAGGCGGGTGGGCGACAGACGGTCGCGGGTCGAGGGGCTTAATGCGAGGCAACCATGCGGCGGCGCGTGCATTGGATGGGGCAGGCGGGGGGCACCCGGACTACGAAAGGACAGACCATGCGTAGCAAGACGATTGCCCTCTCCCTTGCCTCCATTCTGCTGGCATCGACCGCGATCGCGCCGATGGCGCAAGACGCGGGTGTCGGTGTCGATGCCGGTGTCGGCGTCGAGGCAGGCGCCGGGGAATCCGGCGCCGATGCCCATGCGGGAATGGGCGAGCACAAGACGATCGACGATCTTTCCGCCGCGCTCAACGCCACCGTTTCCGGCGAGACGGACCTGAGCCCGGTGACCGATGAATCCAAGGTGACGATCGTGAAGCTGTCCGAGCTCATGGCCAGCGGCGGCGTTGGCGGTGCCGCCACGACGGATACGACGACCACGACCGAGACCGAAACCAGCACCGATACGACCACCGAGACCGATGCGCAGGCGAGCGGTGCGGCCGGCGCGACGATGGAAAGCGGCTCGGCCGCCGCGGTGGATGTCGACGCCGACGCCGAGATCGATGCGCTGCTCGCGGCCAACGAGGCGGGAGCCCCCGACCTGCAGTCGCAGGTCGAGGCCAACACGACCCTTACCGCCAAGCTCGAGGCCGAGGGGTTCTCGGCGGTCGACGTAGTGGCGATCCAGATCGAGACGGACGGCTCGGCGACCCTCTACGTCGACGATCGCGCCTGATCCGGACGCGAACGAAAACGTGGGGCGGGGCGCTGCGGCGCTCCGTCCCTTTTCCTGCGGCCCGACGGTCCAACAATCCGCACCGATCGTCGAGAGCCTCATCATTCGCGCGGCACCGGCTCCGTTCGGGTTCAGGCGCTCTTTTTCCGGGTACGCCGGTAGAGCGCGAGGGCTCTGTCGATGACCTCGTCGAGCAGCTGCTCGCCCTGCCTCACCTCCGGCGACGACCGCGTGGCGGCGACCAGCGACGTCCCCAGCGCCTGCACGGCATAGGCCTGCACGAGACGGCCCTCGCGGTGGTGCCTGGTGCCGGCCTCGGCGAATTCGCGCCGCAGGAGGTCATGGTCGGCGGGGGTCATGCGCCGCTTGGCCTCGCTCCAGCTGCGCGCCTTGATCTGCCCGCAAAGGTTGGAGGCGATGCCTCCAACGTGGAGCATGGCCTCGGCATCCTTGGTGCCGGCCTTGTGGAGGTCGTCGATCAAGGTGGCCAGAACCACCTTGAAGTCTTCTTCTTGCCTGGTCGTCATCAAAGCCGTCCCATGATCTTCTGCTGGAAACCGTAGACGATGCGCGCGCCCGAGAGGGGAACGAGCGTCACTTCGCGCGTCTGTCCGGGTTCGAAGCGCACCGCGGTGCCGGCGGCGATGTCGAGGCGCATGCCGCGCGCCTTCTCCCGGTCGAAGGCGAGGCCCGCATTGGTCTCGTAGAAATGGTAGTGCGAGCCGACCTGGATCGGCCGGTCGCCGGTGTTGGCGACCTCGAGCGTCACCGTCGGCGCGCCGGCGTTGAGCTCGATGTCGCCGGCCCTGGGCAGGACTTCTCCGGGGATCATCTCAGCCTCCGAACGCGAGCCAGACGCCGGCAAGGCCGGTCGCCGCGCCGAGCGCGCGCACGATGCCGCCCGAGAGACGTCCGCGCAGGCGGCCGATCAGCAGCCCGAGGCCGATGCCGGCGACGTGGAGCAGCGCGGTCGCCGCGGCAAAGCCGGCGCCGTATTCGAAGGCCGTTGCCGCACCCATCTCGCCGCCATGGGCATAGCCGTGGAAGAGGCCGAAAGCCGCGACGATCGCCATGCCGGCGGGCAGGGGCAGCCGGACCGCCAGGGCGACGAGGAAACCGAGGGCGACGACGGAGGCGAGGATCGCCGGTTCGACGAAGGGCAGCTCGGCGCCGTTGAGCGCGAGCACGAAGCCCAAGACCATGCTGGCGACGAATGCGGCCGGCACGCCGATCATGGCGCGCCCACCCACGGTCGCCGCCCAGAGACCCACCGCGACCATGGCCAGCACATGGTCGAGCCCGAAGATCGGATGGGTGAAGCCGGCCGCGAACGAGCCGTGCTCGCCTGGATCGAGATGGGCGAAGGCCGGCAGGGTGGCGGCCAGGGTGATGGCGGTGGCGAGAAGGCTGCGTTTGAGCATGGCGGTTTCCTCTAGCGGATCGGCTGGTGGACGGTGACGAGCTTGGTGCCGTCGGGAAAGGTGGCTTCCACCTGCACGTCGTGGATCATCTCGGGGATGCCTTCCATCACCTGGTCGCGGGTGATGACATGGGCGCCCGCCTCCATCAACTCGGCGACGGGGCGGCCGTCGCGGGCGCCTTCGACGACGAAATCGGTGATGAGGGCGATGGCTTCCGGGTGGTTGAGCCGGACGCCGCGCTCGAGGCGCCGGCGCGCCACGTTGGCGGCCATGGCGATGAGAAGCTTGTCTTTTTCCCGAGGCGTGAGGTTCATGGGTGCTTTCTCTAGGGTCAGCTGTGCCAGAGGCGCGGGAGGCTCCCGGCGCCGGAAAGGTCGGCAACAATTGGAACGATCATCCGGCGCAAGGCAAGCCCGCTTTGCGCCATGGCACGTATGACGAGACGTTCGCCCTCGGCGCTGGCGGCGATGCGCGGATCGCCGGCAAGGCGGGCGCGGATGGCCGGCAGGCGGCGCTCGGCATCCGGGGCGATGTGGACGAGGCTGGCGAAGGCCCGCATGCCGGCAAGGAGCGATGGCGCGTCGCGCTCGAATGCGGGATGCCCAGCAAGGCGGGTCGCTTCGGCGTGAACGAGGCGGCCTTTGCGACGGATGCGCCAGCTGTCGGAGAGCCGCGCATGGCACGCCTCCTCGCCCATAGCGTCGCGCCCGAGCAGGATCGCCTCGATGGCGGTGAGGCTCGCCCGTTCGTCGAGGTCGATCTCGATGCGGCGGTCGAGCGCGGAGTTCTCGAAGAGGATGGTCTCCTGCGGCAGCCAGTCGACATGGGCGCCGGCGCCGACGGACAGGCGCGTCTCGACGCGGGCGGTGGGACCGGTGGTGCGATAGACGCGCTCGCAGGCCTGCGTCGTCAGCGCCAGGCGCGCGCCGGGGGCGGCCTCGACGGTCCAGGAAAGATCGTCGCCGCCGGTGAGGCCGCCGGCGGTGTTGATGAGCACGGCCTCGAGCGCGGGTGAATGGGTGTTGGGCAGACGGATCTTGGCGCATCCCTCCTGGTAGAGGGTCGAGAGCACGGTGCGGCCGTCACGGGTGCCGACGGCGATGCGGCCGGCCCCGCTTGCGCGTTGCAGGCGCGGAGACGGCTCAGGCGGCTGGCTGAGGGCGGCGTGCATCGTGTTCCAGGAAAAGGTCAAAATAATCGTGATCGTCCGCCGCCCGCGGCACGCAACAATTGCCGGGGACGGGCGTTGAACGGGTGGGCAGGCACCCGCGAAGAACTATAAATGGAGAGGAAGTAAAGATGCAATTCAAGGTATTGGCGTCCACAGCCGCTCTAGCCGCCGCAATGATGTTTGCAGGGCCCGCCGCTGCACAGACTTCGATCAACGGCACGGTCATACCGGAAGCCGAGCTTCCGCTTGTCCAGGAGCACTGCAACGACCTGCAGGCTGCCGGAGAGTCGGTGTCTGAGTCCGCTAACGAATCGCCCGGCGATGGCGTCGTGGAGAACCCCGGCGACAATGAGGCCAGCGACGACGCCGCCCCGGCCGACGGCATGGCCCAGGCTGAAACGCCCACGATCGATCTCACCACGATCGACCTGCAGGCCTGCGTCGATGCGGGTCTGGTGACCGAATAAGAATAGCGTCCTCCCCTGGATGCTGACGCCCGACCTCCCCGAGGCCGGGCGTTTTTTTCAGACCATCAGATGCCGGCGCACGTCGGGCTGGTCGAGATCGCTTGCAGGCCCCGAGTGGCGGATCTCGCCGCGGTCCATGACGTAGATGTCGTCGGCGATCTGCCGGCAGAAATCGAGATATTGCTCGACGAGGAGGATGGTCATCCCCTTCTCGTCGCGCAGGAACTGCAGGGCGCGCCCGATATCCTTGATGATCGAGGGTTGGATGCCTTCGGTGGGCTCGTCGAGCACCAGCACCTTGGGTCGGGTGACCAGCGCGCGCCCGATGGCAAGCTGCTGCTGCTGGCCGCCCGAGAGGTCGCCGCCGCGGCGCGACAGCATGGTTTTCAGCACGGGGAAGAGTTCGAAGATGTAATCGGGGATGTTCCGCTCGGCGCGGGGCAGGCCGGCATAGCCGGTCTCGAGGTTCTCCCTGACCGTCAGCAGCGGGAAGATCTCACGGCCCTGCGGCACGTAGCCGAGGCCCATACGGGCCCGCCTGTAGGGCGGGAGCTTCTTGAGCGTCGCCTCGCCGAAGACGATGGCGCCGGCCGAGATCTGGTTGATGCCGGTGATGGCGCGCAGCGTCGAGGACTTGCCGACGCCATTACGGCCGAGGACCGCGGTGATGCGGCCGGGAGGGCACTCGATGGTGACGCCCTTCAGCGCCTGGGCGGCGCCGTAGTGGAGGTCGATGGCGTCGATGGAAAGGGCTGTGGTCATGATCAGCGTCCCAGGTATCGCTCGATGACGATGGGGTTGGCGCTCACCTGATCGAGGGTGCCTTCGGCCAGCACCGAGCCTTCGGCGAGGCAGACGACGCGGGTGGCGAGGTCGCGCACGAAGCTCATGTCGTGCTCGACCACGACGACGGAGCGGGTCTCGGCGATTTCCTTCAGGAGCCGGGCGGTCTCGACGGTTTCGGCGTCGGTCATGCCGGCGACGGGCTCGTCGACGAGGAGGAGCTTGGGGTCCTGTGCCAGCAGCATGCCGATCTCGAGCCACTGCTTCTGGCCGTGGGAGAGGTCGGCGGCGAGATCGTCCCTGCGGTCGGCGAGGCGGACGGTATCGAGGATGTCCTCGATGCGGGCGATGTCCTCGCCGCTGGCGGAGTAGAACAGGGTTCTGAAGATGCCGCGCGGCTTCTTCAGCGCCATCTCGAGGTTGTCCCACACGGTTTGGCTCTCGAAGACGGTGGGCTTCTGGAACTTGCGGCCGATGCCGAGATTGGCGATTGCCGCCTCGTCGAGGCGGGTGAGGTCGGTGCGGCCGTCGAAATAGACGTCGCCGGCGTCGGGCCGGGTCTTGCCGGTGATGATGTCCATCATCGTCGTCTTGCCGGCCCCGTTCGGACCGATGATGGCTAGCATCTCGGCGGGGCGCACGATGATCGAAAGGTTGTTCAACGCCTTGAACCCGTCGAAGGCGACCGAGACGCCGTCGAGGTAGAGCATGGTGTCCTGGGCCTTGTTCATCACCTACTCCGCCGGCTTGGGCTGGACGTCGCCGAGGGTCGCCGGATCCTCGCCGCGCTCGGCGGCGACGGCGGCTTGCGCGGGCGGCGGAGGGGCGGCGGGAGCCTGCTCGCGCCGGGCGGTCATGTCGCGCCACTGGCCGAGGAGGCCGACGATGCCCTTGGGAAGGAAGAGCGTCACGAAGATGAAGAGAGCGCCCAGCGCGAAGAGCCAGAGCTCGGGCAGGGCGCCGGTGAAGTACGACTTGCCCATGTTGACGAGCACCGCCCCGATGATCGGCCCGACGATGGTGCCGCGACCGCCGACGGCGGTCCAGATGACGACTTCGATCGAGTTGGCCGGCTCGAACTCGCCCGGATTGATGATGCCGACCTGCGGCACGTAGAGGGCGCCGGCGATGCCGGCCATGATCGCCGAGACAGTGAAGGCGAAGAGCTTCACGTATTCGACGCGGTAGCCGAGGAAGCGTGTGCGGCTCTCGGCATCGCGCACGGCGACCATCACCTTGCCGAGCTTGCTGTTGACGATCATCGAGCAGACGAGGACGGAGAGGGCGAGGGCGATGGCCGAGGCGGCAAAGAGCGCGCCGCGGGTGGTCGCTGCCTGCACCGGCTGGCCGAGGATGTCCTTGAAGTCGGTGAGGCCGTTGTTGCCGCCAAAGCCCATGTCGTTGCGGAAGAAGGCGAGCAAGAGGGCAAAGGTCATGGCCTGGGTGATGATCGAGAGATAGACGCCGGTCACGCGGCTCCGGAAGGCGAAGAAGCCGAAGACGAAGGCGAGGAGGCCGGGCACGAGCACGATCATCAGGCAGGCGAACCAGAACTGGTCGAAGCCCTGCCAGTACCAGGGCAGCTCGCGCCAGTTGAGGAAGACCATGAAGTCGGGGAGCGTCGGGTGCGCATAGACGCCGCGCGTGCCGATCTGGCGCATGAGATACATGCCCATGGCATAGCCGCCCAGCGCAAAGAACGCGCCGTGGCCGAGCGAGAGGATGCCGCAATAGCCCCAGACAAGATCGAGGGCGAGCGCGAGCATCGCATAGGTCAGGTACTTGCCGAAGAGCGTGACGATATAGGTCGGCACGTGGCCGGGCTGGCCGGCCGGGATGAGGAGATTGGCGGCCGGCACGGCGACGGCGAGCGCAAGGAGGATGGCGACGAGCCAGATGGCCTTCTTGTCGAGGGCGCGGAGGAGGGCTTGGGTGATCATGCTTGCGCGCCTCCGGCTCTGGCTGCGTCAAGGAAAGAACCCCTCACCCTAACCCTCTCCCCGGAGGGGCGAGGGGATTGGTTCCGAGCGTGGACGAGCACAATGCTCACCTCGCCCCTCTGGGGAGAGGTCGGCGCGAAGCGCCGGGTGAGGGGTCTTTCCGCTGGACTCATGATTCCACCGCCCGGCCCTTCAGCGCGAAGAGGCCGCGCGGGCGGCGCTGGATGAAGAGGATGATGAGGACGAGGATGAGGATCTTGCCGAGGACGGCGCCGGCATAGGGTTCGAGGAACTTGTTGGCGACGCCCAGCGTCAGGGCGCCGACGAGGGTACCCCAGAGATTGCCGACGCCGCCGAAGACCACGACCATGAACGAGTCGATGATGTAGCCCTGGCCGAGATTGGGCGAGACGTTGTCGATCTGGCTGAGGGCGACGCCCGCCAGCCCGGCGATGCCGGAGCCGAGGCCGAAGGTCATGGCGTCGACGAAGGGCGTGCGGATGCCCATGGCCGAGGCCATGCGACGGTTCTGCGTCACGGCGCGCATCTGCAGGCCCAGCGATGTGCGGTTGAGCACCACCAGCAAAGCGGCGAAGACCGCGATGGCGAAGATGACGATCCAGAACCGGTTCCAGGTGATGGCGAGGCCGTAGAACTCGAAGGAACCCGACATCCAGCTCGGGTTGCCGACCTGGCGGTTGGTGGGGCCGAAGATCGAGCGCACGGTCTGCTGCAGGATCAGCGACAGGCCCCAGGTGGCGAGCAGCGTTTCGAGGGCGCGCCCGTAAAGCCAGCGGATGACGCCGCGCTCGATGGCGATGCCGATGAGGGCGGTGATGAGGAAGGCGAGCGGCAGGGCGATGGCCAGCGAATAATCGAAGAGCTCCGGCGCGTTGCGGCGGATGACGTCCTGCACCACGAAGGTGGTGTAGGCGCCCAGCATCACCATCTCGCCATGGGCCATGTTGATGACGCCCATGACGCCGAAGGTGATGGCAAGGCCGATGGCGGCGAGCAGGAGCACGGAGCCGAGCGAGACGCCGAACCAGACGTTCTGCAGCGCCGCCCATATGGCGCGCTCCTGCTCGAGGCCGGCGATGGCCGAGCGGATGTCGGCGGCGAGCGCATCAGGGGCGGAGCCGAGGGCGGAGTTGAGGATGGTGATCGCCTCGCGCCCGGCATTCTGGGCCACGACAGGGACGGCCGCGCGCTTGTCCTCGATGCTGGTATCAGCGAGCGAGAGGACGGTGACGGCATGGGCGGTCTCCATGGCGCCGCGCACGGTCGCGTCCGTCTCGGCAGCCAGCGCCTCATCGAGGAGCGCCAGGTTCTCCTCGGAAGGGTTGGCGCGCATGGAGCGGGCGGCGGAAAGACGCACGGACGGGTTGTCGCTCATCAGCGTCAGCCCGCCGATCGCGGCGGCGACGTCACGGCGCAGGCTGTTGTTGATGCGGATGCGCGAGAGGTCGGCATCGGCGGCGGGGCCGATCTCTTCCTGCGTCACCGGATCGTACATGCGGTTGCGGGTGACGATGACGACGCGGCCGTCCGCCTCGTTCACGTAGAGGTCGCCCTCGGCGAGCGCCTCGAGGGCCGGGGCGACGGCGCTGTCGCCCGTCGCGGCAAGCTCCTCGACGATGCCGCCGAGCTCGCGCAGGCTCGCCTCGCCCATGGACTGGATGAGGCCCGGGATATCCTGCGCGCGGGCCGGTCCGGCGAGCAGCGCCAGCGCGAGGCCGAGGCAGGCGAATATGAGGCGAAGCGAACGGGTCGGGCGCATCGGTTCTACTTGTGGGAGGAGAAGGGCCGGGGCGGCGAACCGCCCCGGCGCTGCTGTCGGGCGGTTTTAGTTGGCCGAGGCCACTTCGGAGCCGCCGCAGGTCTGGGTCTGCGTGTTGTAGTTGCCGCAGTTGATCGGGGCGGTCCAATCGGCTTCGAGCATGGCGGATTCCGGCAGGAAATCGGACCAGGCGTCGCCCGGCACGAGGTCCTCGGTCTCCCAGACCACGAAGAACTGGCCATCGTCCTGGATCTCGCCGATGAGGACGGGCTTGGTGACGTGGTGGTTGGGGAGCATGGTGGCGATGCCGCCGGTCAGGTTCGGCGTCTCGAGGCCGACGATCGAGTCGATCACGGCGTCCGGATCGGTGGAGCCGGCCGCTTCCACGGCCTTCACCCAGAGGTTGAAGCCGATGTAGTGGGCTTCCATCGGGTCGTTGGTCACGCGGTCCTCGCTGCCGATGAACTCGTGCCAGGCGGTGATGAACTCCTCGTTCTCGGGGGTTTCGACCGACATGAAGTAGTTCCAGGCGGCCAGGTGCCCGACGAGCGGGGTGGTATCGAAGCCGGAGAGCTCCTCCTCGCCGACCGAGAAGGCGACGACCGGGATGTCCTCGGCCGCGATCCCCTGGTTGGCGAGCTCGCGGTAGAAGGGCACGTTGGCGTCGCCGTTGATGGTCGAGACGACGGCGGTCTTCTTGCCTTCCGAGCCGAAGGCCTTGATCTCGGAGACGATGGTCTGCCAGTCGGAGTGCCCGAAGGGCGTGTAGTTGATCATGATGTCTTCGGGTGCGACGCCGGCATCGAGCAGGTATTGCTCGAGGATCTTATTGGTCGTCTGCGGATAGACGTAGTCGGTGCCGGCGAGCACCCAGCGCTCCACGCCTTCCTCGTCACGCAGGTAATCGACGGCGGGGATCGCCTGCTGGTTCGGCGAGGCGCCGGTATAGAAGACGTTGCGCTGGCTCTCCTCGCCCTCGTACTGGACGGGATAGAAGAGGAGGCCGTTGAGTTCTTCGAATACGGGCAGCACGGACTTGCGGCAGACCGACGTCCAGCAGCCGAAGACCGCGTCGACCTCATTGACGGTCAAAAGCTCACGGGCCTTCTCGGCGGCAAGCGGCCAGTCGGAGGCGATGTCGACGACGACGGGCTCGAGCTGGCGCCCGAGCAGCCCGCCCTTGGCGTTCTGCTGCTCGATGAGGAACAGCATGGTGTCCTTCAGCGTCGTTTCGGAAATGGCCATCGTACCCGAGAGCGAGTGCAGGATGCCGACCTTGATCGGCTCGTCCTGTGCGTAGGCCGGCGTCATCGACAGGGCGAGCGTGCCCGCCAACGCCGCGCCGAGCGCGAATTTCATGTTCATCACTTTGTCCCTCAACTTGGTTCCCTGCGCCGGCAAAGGGGAGGAGCCGGCCATGGGCGGGACTTTGTGACGGTTGTTAACAAACCCCTATACGTCGATTGACGTAACTGGGCGGGAAGGGGCCGTGCCGGGCGAAGATGGCACCCACACTCCCGGGTCATCCCCGCGCAAGCGGGGGACCCCTGTTCGCTGTGCTGCCGGCCATAAACAGAGGTTCCCGCTTACGCGGGAATGACCCGGTGGGTAATCGTTGCAGCGGCGCTGCCGCTGGTTACTAAGCAGGCAGCAATATGCTATTTGGCCGGCGGGCGTTGCTGGCAGGCATAAGCGTGCACCATGGGCAGGATGAGCATTCGCAATATACCCGATGCAGATATGAAGGCGCTTCGGCGGCTTGCGTCGGAAAACAAGCGCAGTATCGCTGCTGAAGTCCGCGAGGCTATCGCAAAGCATGTGCACACGAAGGGGTTCGGCACCTACCTGCACGAGCGCTACGGCGGTCTGCTACCGGATGATTTTCCGCTCGAGCGCGAGGCCTGACCACACAGCAAGAATCCTCGTGAACCTCCGATAGAGTGTGCTACAAACTTGTCGGCACCTTTTTTGGGCAGCTGGGCAGCGTGGCGAAGAATTAGGCGGACATCTCAACGAGGGCGATGGCGCGGCAACGGATCATACCCATCAGGCGTGAATACAACCGGTGGGTCGCCAACCAGACCCTGGAGGACTACGCGCTGCGCTTCACGGCCAAGTCGGCGCGGCGCTTTTCCAGCAACCGCATCTCGCAGACGGCGATCGGGGCGATCTCGTTCCTGGCGCTGGAGGCGATCGGCGGGGCGATCACGCTCTCCTACGGCACGACCAACGCCATCATCGCCATCGTCATCGCCTCGATCGCGATCCTTGCGGTCGGGCTGCCGATCTCGCGCTATGCGACGCGGCACGGGGTCGACATCGACCTCCTCACCCGCGGGGCGAGCTTCGGCTATATCGGCTCGACCATCACCTCGCTCATCTATGCGAGCTTCACCTTCATCCTCTTTGCGATCGAAGCCTCGATCATGTCGAGCGCGTTGCAGCTCGCCTTCGGAATACCGCTCTGGATGGGCTACATCATCTCGGCGGTGGCGGTCATTCCGCTGGTGACGCACGGGGTGCGGCTGATCAGCCGCTTCCAGCTGATGACGCAGCCGGTGTGGATCGTCCTCAACATCGCGCCGTTCTTCTTCATCGCCTTCATGGATTGGGGGCAGTTCGACGTGTGGCGGGCGTTCGCCGGACTCGGACAGCCTTCAGCGCCGCTCGGGGGCATGTCGCCGTTCGACGTGGCGAGCTTCGGGGCGGCCTCGGCGGTGATCCTGGCGCTGATGACGCAGATCGGCGAGCAGGTGGACTTTCTGCGCTTCCTGCCGGCCGAGGAGCAGGCCAAGCGGAAGAGGCACAAGCTTGGCGTGTTTCTCGCTGGGGCCGGCTGGGTGGTGATGGGGGCGCCGAAGCTTCTCGCCGGATCGTTCCTCGCGGTGCTGGCGCTGTCGGCGGGCGTTTCGCCCGAGCATGCGTCGGAGCCGGCGCAGATGTACGCGGTCGCTTTCGGCTACATGATCCCCAACGAGACGCTGGCGCTGATCCTCATGGCGGTGTTCGTCGTCGTCAGCCAGTTGAAGATCAACGTGATGAACGCCTATGCGGGCTCGCTCGCCTGGTCGAACTTCTTCTCGCGGCTGACGCACAGCCATCCGGGGCGGGTCGTGTGGCTGGTCTTCAACGTTTCCATCGCGCTCCTGCTGATGGAGCTCGGCATCTATCAACTGCTGGAGGAGACGCTCGGCATCTTCTCGATCGTCGCCATGGCGTGGCTCTGCTCGATCTCGGCGGATCTCTTCGTCAACAAGCCGCTGGGGCTGGCCCCGCCCGGCATCGAGTTCAAGCGGGCGCACCTCTATGACATCAATCCGGTCGGGCTCGGGTCGATGCTCATTTCGGCGACGGTGGCGCTGGCGGCGCATTTCGGGGCGTTCGGGGGGATGGCGGCGGCGCTGGCGCCCTATATCGCGCTGGTCGTCGCGTTCATTGCCTCGCCGACGATCGCCTGGGCGACCAAGGGCAAGTATTACCTGGCGAGAAAACCGCGCAAGGAATGGCAGAACAGGCAGACGGTGACCTGCTCGATCTGCGAGCATCCGTTCGAGCCCGAGGACATGGCCTGGTGCCCCGCCTATGCGGCGCCGATCTGCTCGCTCTGCTGCTCGCTCGACGCGCGCTGCCACGACATGTGCAAGCCCAATGCGCATTTCCGCGCGCAGACGCGGGCTGTGGCGGCGAGCATCCTGCCGGATTGGGCGCTGGCAAAACTCCAGACCCGGCTCGGGCGCTACGGCATCGCCTCGGGGCTGGCGGTGGCGATGATCGGGGCCATCCTCGGGCTCATCTACTATTTCGCCAGCCGGGCGGCGCCGGAGACGGCGGAGGTGGTGGGCGGCACCATCGCCGTCGTCTTCTTCGTCTTTGCGGTGGTGGCGGGGATCGTCACCTGGTTCCTCGTGCTGGCGCGGGACAGCCGGCTGGTCGCCGAGGAGGAGAGCACGCGGCAGAACACGCTGCTGCTGAAGGAAATCGCCGCCCATGGCCGCACCGATGCGGCCTTGCAGAAGGCCAAGGAAACAGCGGAGGCCGCCAACCAGGCCAAGAGCCGGTATGTGGTGGGGCTGAGCCACGAGCTGCGCACGCCCCTCAATGCGGTGCTCGGCTACGCGCAGATCCTCGAGCGCGACGAGAGCGTGCCGGCCGGCCGGCGCTCGACGATCCAGGTCATCAGGCGGAGCGCCGAGCATCTTTCGGGCTTGATCGATGGGCTGCTCGACATCTCGCGGATCGAGGCGGGGCGGCTGCAGGTCTATTCCAACGAGATCAACATCCACGACTTCCTCGACCAGATCGTCGACATGTTCCGTCTGCAGGCAGAGGCCAAGGGGCTGGAGTTCCGCCACACGCGGGCGGCGAACCTGCCGCAACATGTGCGCACCGACGAGAAGCGGCTGCGCCAGATCCTCGTCAACCTGCTCTCCAACGCCATCAAGTTCACCGACAGCGGGTTCGTCGGGTTCGACATCACGTATCGTTCGCAGGTCGCGACGTTCAGGATCACCGACAGCGGGCACGGCATCGCGCCCAGCGACATCGGGCGCATCTTCGAGCCGTTCGTGCGCGGGGAGGCCGAGCACAACCGGCTGAAGCCGGGCATCGGGCTCGGGCTCACCATCACCAAGCTGCTGACGGAAACGCTGGGCGGTTCCATCATGGTCGAGAGCGAGCCGGGGCAGGGGGCGACGTTCCAGGTGCGCCTGATGCTGTTCAAGGTCGACCGGCCGGCGGCGCGGACGTTGGAGGACCGGCGCATCCGCACCTACAGGGGACCGCGCCGCACGATCATGGTGGTCGACGACAATGCCGACCACCGCGAGATGATGCGCGAGATGCTGCAGCCTCTCGACTTCACCGTGCTCACCGCCATCGACGGGCCGAACTGCCTGACTCTCACGGAAGGAGTGAAGCCGGACCTCTTCTTCATCGACATCCTGATGCCCGGCATGACGGGCTGGGAGCTGGTCAGGCGCCTGCGCGAGGGCGGGCAGACGGCGCCGATCGTCATGCTCTCGGCCAATATCGGGGACGGAGCCAACAAGCCCGAGGGCGATCCGGGGCATAACGACGCCATCGCCAAGCCCTTCAGCCTGCGCCAGCTCATCGAGAAGATCGAGAGCCACCTCGATCTCGAATGGGTGGAGGAGGAGCCGGCGCAGAAGACGGGGCCGACCCAAAAGGCGGGTTCAAAACTGCGTTCGCCCGGCCCCGAGCACTTGCGCGAGCTCATCAGCCTCGGGCAGATCGGGCATGTGCGCGGGATCGATGCCAAGCTGACGGAACTGGCGCGCGAACCAGAGAACGGTCCGCTCGTCGATACCCTGCGCGAGCGCATGGAGGCCTATGACTTCACCGGCTATACGCAGATCCTGGAGGGTGTGAGCGAGAATGAGTGAGCTCATGCGCGGTCAGGACGTGGTCCTCGTCGTCGACGATTCACCGGAGGCGCTGGGGTTCCTCACCAGCGCCATGGAGGAATCCGGCGTGACGGTGCTGGTCGCCAAAAGCGGCGAGGCGGCGCTCGGCATCGCCGGGCGGGTGACGCCCGACATCATCCTGATGGATGCGGTGATGCCCGGCCTCGACGGGTTCGAGACCTGCCGGCGCCTGAAGGCCGATCCGGCGGTGGCGCATGTGCCGGTGATCTTCATGACGGGCCTCACCGACACCGAGCATGTGGTGCACGCGCTCGAGAGCGGCGGCGTCGACTACCTCACCAAGCCGATCAACATCGACGAGCTGAGGGCCCGCATCCGCGTGCACCTGGCCAATGCGCGCACCGCCCAGAGCGCGCGGGTCGCGCTCGACGCGGCCGGGCGGCACCTGATGGCGGTTTCCGCCGGCGGCGAGGTGCAGTGGGCGACACCGCAGGCGAACCGGCTGCTCGCCTCGGCGGGGATCGACGGCGCGGCGAAGGTCGGCGCGCGGGTGCGGGATTGGCTGGCGAGCCGGGGAGATGTCGCGGCGAAGGCCGGCGAGACCTTCGCCTTCGATCCTGCCAACGCCGGCAGCCTGCAACTGGTCTGCCTCGGCAGCATCGGGGCCGACGAGCACCTTTTCCGGCTGCTGGCTCCGACGGGCGACAATCCGGACGAAATCCTCAGGCAGAATTTCGGGCTCACCCAGCGCGAGAGCGAGGTGCTGGCGTGGATCGCGCGGGGCAAGTCCAATCGCGACATAGGGGAAATCCTCGGCTTGAGCCCGAGGACGGTCAACAAGCACCTGGAACAGGTCTACGCCAAGCTCGGGGTGGAGAACCGCGCCTCGGCGGCGATCAAGGCGACGCACGTGCTGCAGTCGCCCTTCGAGGGCTGAAACCGGTCGCCGGAGACCGCCGAACGGCCGGTCCCCGGCAGAGGTGTTTGCACCGATCGGCGCGTTGCAAGGCATGTGCCAGCCGCGGCGCCGAAAGCCAAGATACTGAGGCGGCGGGGAAACAGCGCGCCGGCCCTTCCGCCCGCGGGTCGAGCCCTCGCAGACGCCTGCCTAAAGGTTCATCGGTATGCGTAAAAATTACAATGCGGCGATGCAAAACGGATGACCACACGTCACGGATACGTTATATTTCCGTCACCGTAGGTTCATCCTTCGGCAGAGGTTGTTTGCACCGACACCCTCGGCCCCGTGCCATCGCACCAATGGCGCGGGGCTTCATATAAGGGCTTACTGTTCCAGCCGCGCCAGCACCGTTCCGTCGGCTCCCTTCAACTGCAGGGCGCCGTCGACGATCTCGTAGCTTTGCGCGTTCTCGAGAGCGGCGAAGAACGCCTGCTCCTGGGCCAGGGACTCCTCGCACGCCATCATCGTCGAGAAGACGTTGGTGATATCGATCTTCGAGCCGGTGACTTCGAGGCTGCCGCCATAGGTGTTGCAGCCGCCATTGCCGCCGATCTGGCCGGGCGAGACGATGAGGGTGGTCTCGAATCCTTCGGCTGCCGGTTCGCCGTCGAGCTCGACCAGTCGCCAGTTGCCGTCGAGAGCGGCGTCGGCGGGCTCGTCGCCTTCCGGCTCACCCTCGGCGGGGGCCTCGTCCGCGGGTTCTCCCGCCGCCGGATCGCCCGACGAGGCGCGGACCAGCATCAGGTCGACCGGCAGCTCGACCGAGAGCGGATCGAGCGCGTTGCGCGTATCGGTGATGAACCAGAGATCGTCGCCCACTTCGATGCGGGCGGAGACGGCGTAGGTCGCACGGTCCTCGATGCTTGCCGGATCGAAGGTGAGGGTGAAGGGGATCGGTACCTGCCCGGCCGGATCGACACGGGTCGAGGCGATGATCCTGGCCGGTGCGTCGGCGAGGGAGACGTCGGCAAGCTGAACCTCAAGGACCGCATCGGGCGGCAAAGCGATGCGCTCGCGGTAGCTGGCGGTACCGGAGATCGATGCGCCGTCGGCGAAGGCAGTGCCGGCGAGGAGGGCGGCAACGAAGAGAGCGGCCGGAGGGGCGAAACGGGCGAAAGCGGTCTTCATGGAAAATCCCTTCGTCATCATTGTCGGTGTGGTGCGATCTAGACGCGACTTTGCGTAAAACGGCATAGCACCGTGCGCACAACTTGCATCAAACGCATGTAAATCAGGCCGAAGATTGCCGGATATCCACCAATTTGCTTGGCTGCGGCGCTGAAGGCGTCCCGGGCGCCAGCAACAGCTGGAGCGCGGCGGACGCTTGCGCCGGTTCGAGCCGGGTTTCGTTCAGCAGCGGCGTCGGATCCGCGCTCCCGGCCGGCGTGAAGGTGAGCTCGGCAAGGCATATGGCGGCTTCGGAAACGGTGCAGACGAGGGCCTGCATGTGGGCGGCCCAGCGTGCGTTGCCGTCGACGAAGGGCAGGGCGAGGACAACGCCCGTCGCACCCCGCGGGTTTTCCATCAGGTCGCGGTAGCGCGCATGGAAGGGGACCGCCGAGGGGTTGGCCTGCGGATCGAGCACCCAGCCGAAGCGTTGCAGCGGGTCGGGCCGTTCCATGAACGGGCGGGCGCGGGCGAGCACATGGAAGCCCCGATCGAGCAGCAGGAGGTTGCGCGTGGAGCCCGAGACGCGGCGGCGCAGCGCCGCCAGCGGCTCATCGTCCGGCCCCCACAGCAACCGCTCGAGGGCGGCGGCATGATGCGGACGCGGTGTGTCGCGGCCGTTCTCCCAACGGCTGACCTGGCTCTGCGCCACGCCGAGGGCGATGGCGACCGTGCGCTGGCGCAGGCGCGCCCGCACCCGATAGGCGCGCAGCGCTGCGCAGATGTCCTGCGGCATCGGCATTTTCGGACCTCGATGACGTTTTTCGGTCCGATCATGGCCTTCGGGAGAGGCGATGACAGTTAATCGCCCGCAGAACCTGCATTCACCATGAATCCATACCATTCCCCATCCGCATAACCACGCATGGGGCGGCGCGCCGGCGGGGAACCCTTGCCGGGCCCACCCGTTTCTCCTGCGAGCGGCATTTCCGGCACGCGCACGGTTTCGGGTGAGCCGCCGCAAGGGCTGACGCTCCCTTGCGACATCCCCGAGGGGGCGCGGGACTTCGGTCCCGCGTCCTTGCCTTCATGCGGCCAGCGCCGCGTCCGGCGACATGAATTCGTAGTTCTGCACCTGCGCCACCGGCGCGCAGGTGACGTGCCCGCGCCAGACGTTGAGGCCGGCCCGCAGGTGCTGGTCGGCCAGCAGCGCGTCCCGCCAGCCGAGGTTAGCAAGCTTGACCACATGCGGGAGCGTGGCGTTGTTGAGCGCGTAGGTCGAGGTGCGCGCCACCGCGCCCGGCATGTTGGCGACGCAGTAATGCACGATGCCGTCGACCACATAGGTCGGCTCGGCATGGGTGGTGGGGCGCGAGGTCTCGAAGCACCCGCCCTGGTCGATGGCCACGTCCACCAGCACCGCGCCCTGCTTCATGGTGCCCAGCATCTCGCGGGTGACGAGCTTTGGCGCCGAGGCGCCGGGGATCAGCACGGCGCCGATGACGAGATCGGCTGTGGCGACGGCTTCGGCGATCGAGGCCTTGTTGGAATAGATGACACGGGCGCGCGCGCCGAAGTGGTTGGAGAGCCGCTCGAGCGCGGCGGGGCTCTTGTCGAGGATGGTCACGTCCGCCGACAGCCCGACGGCGTTCTCGGCGGCATGGAAGCCGACGACGCCGCCCCCCAGCACCGCGACCCTGGCCGGCTGCACGCCGGGCACCCCGCCCAGCAGCACGCCGCGCCCGCCATGGGCCTTTTCGAGCGCCGTGGCGCCGGCCTGGATGGACATGCGCCCGGCGACCTGGCTCATCGGCTTCAACAGCGGCAGTCCGCCGGCGGCGTCGGTCACCGTCTCGTAGGCGATGGCGATGGCGCCGGAGTTGACGAGGTCGCGGGTCTGGTCCGGATCGGGGGCGAGGTGGAGATAGGTGAAGAGGATCTGGCCCGGGCGGAGCATGGCACGCTCGGCCGCCTGCGGCTCCTTGACCTTGACGATCATGTCCGCCGCCTCGAAGACGGCGGCGGCATTGGGCAGGATGGTGGCGCCGGCGGCGCGGTAGTCGGGGTCGTCGTCGCCGATGCCGGCGCCGGCATCCTTTTCGACCAGCACCTCATGGCCCTGATGGGTCAGCTCTGCAACGCTTTCGGGCGTGAGGCCGACCCGGTACTCATGGTTTTTGATTTCTCGCGGAACACCGATGCGCATGGCGTCTCCCTCCCTTGCGGAATGGTTCAATCAAGCAGGAAACGCCCGGAAAGTCCTTGCAAACTCATGCGAGGGCGGCGAGTGTTTCGGAAATTCTCCGAATGATCTGGCATATGGCGGGAAACAATTGCAGGTCGACGATCTAGACCGAAAGATTCTGCGCGCATTGCAGGCCGATAGCCGCAGGAGCGTGCAGGAGCTGGGCGAGGCGGTGGGGCTCTCGCCGTCGGCCTGCCACCGGCGCGTGCGCGCGCTCGAGGAGCGGGGGCTGATCGACGGCTACCGGGCCGCGCTCAACGCGGAGCGGCTCGGTTTTTCCATGCAGTTCTTCATCGAGGTGGGCCTAACCAGCCAGAGCGAGGCGGCGCTCGATGCGTTCGAGGCGGCGGTCAGGGACATTCCCGAGGTGCTGGAGTGCCACCTGATGGCCGGGCAATCCGACTATATCCTGCGGGTCATCTGCCGCGACCACGAGGATTTCGAGCGCCTGCACCGGCGGCTCTCGGCGCGCCTGCCGGGCGTGGCGCGCATCCACTCCAACATGAGCATCCGCACGGTCAAGGCGCGAACGGGACTACCGCTATAGTGCCAGTTGCCTGTTTCATGTGCAGTTGAAGTTTTTGCGCGAATTTTCGCCGTTTACGCTTGCATTGCGACGCAAACCACGCTTGAGTGCCCGTCACTCCTGCAAGGAGCCGCATGCTGATTGAGGGAACGCCAGCGTGCAGGCCCGGGCGCCAAGCGCCCGGGCCTTATTATTTCAGAGTGTCGTGAAGTCAGTGGCGGGCTACCGCGTCAGCGGCTTGTACGTCGCCCGCTTCGGGTTTACCGCATCCGGCCCCAGCCGGCGCACCTTGTCCGCCTCGTAGTCGGCGAAGTTCCCTTCGAACCATTCGACGTGGCTGTCGCCCTCGAACGCCAGCATGTGCGTGGCGAGACGGTCGAGGAACATGCGGTCGTGGCTGATGATCACGGCGCAGCCGGCGAATTCCTCCAGCGCCTCTTCGAGCGCGGCGAGGGTTTCGGTGTCGAGGTCGTTGGTCGGCTCGTCGAGGAGGAGGACGTTGGCGCCGGACTTCAGCATCTTGGCGAGGTGCACGCGGTTGCGTTGGCCGCCCGAAAGGTTGCCGACCTTCTGCTGCTGGTCGCCGCCCTTGAAGTTGAAGGCCGAGGTATAGGCGCGGCTGTTCACCTCGCGTTTGCCGAGCGTGATGATCTCGTTGCCGCCCGAGATTTCCTCCCACACGGTCTTGTTGGGGTCGAGCGTGTCGCGGCTCTGGTCGACATAGCCGAGCTTGACGCTTTCCCCGACCACGATCTCGCCGCTGTCGGGCTTTTCCTGGCCGGTGAGCATGCGGAAGAGCGTCGACTTGCCGGCCCCGTTCGGGCCGATGATGCCGACGATACCGCCCGGCGGCAGCTTGAAGCTGAGATCGTCGATGAGGAGGCGGTCGCCGAAGCCCTTGGAGAGACCCTCGACGTTGATGACGTTCTGGCCCAGCCGCTCGCCCGGCGGAATGACAATCTGCGCCGTCGAGGACTGCGTGCGCGCCTCGTTGATCTTGACCAGCTCGTCGTAGGATTTGATGCGCGCCTTGGACTTGGACTGGCGCGCCTGCGGGGACTGGCCCATCCACTCCTTCTCGCGCTGCAGCACCTTGAGGCGCGCCGCGTCCTCGCGCTGCTCCTGCGCGTAGCGCTTGGACTTGGCGTCGAGATAGGCGGTGTAGTTGCCCTCGTAGGGGATGCCGCGGCCGCGGTCGAGCTCGAGGATCCAGCCGGTGACGTTGTCGAGGAAGTAGCGGTCGTGGGTGATGATCAGCACCGCGCCCTCGAACTCGCGCAGGTGCCGTTCGAGCCAGGCCGTCGTCTCGGCGTCGAGATGGTTGGTCGGCTCGTCGAGCAGCAGCAGGTCGGGCTTGGAAAGCAGCAGCGCGCAGAGGGCCACGCGGCGCTTCTCGCCGCCCGAGAGCGTGGTCACGTCCGCATCGCCCGGCGGGCAGCCGAGCGCTTCCATGGCCACCTCGACCTGCGATTCGAGGTCCCAGAGGTCCTGGCTGTCGATGATGTCCTGGAGCTTGGTCGCCTCGTCGGCGGTCTCGTCGGAATAGTTCATCATCAACTCGTTGTAGCGGTCGACGATGCCCTTCTTTTCCTTGACGCCCGTCATCACGTTGCCGAGGACGTTGAGCGCCGGATCGAGCTGCGGCTCCTGCGCGAGGTAGCCGACCTTGGCGCCGTCGGCGACCCAGGCCTCGCCGGTGAATTCGGTATCGATCCCCGCCATGATCTTCAAAAGCGTCGACTTGCCCGAGCCGTTCGGGCCGAGCACGCCGATCTTGGCGTC
Source organism: Devosia geojensis (assembly GCF_000969415.1). Taxonomy (GTDB): domain Bacteria; phylum Pseudomonadota; class Alphaproteobacteria; order Rhizobiales; family Devosiaceae; genus Devosia; species Devosia geojensis. Next base: position 44,404 of record NZ_JZEX01000057.1, read on the forward strand.
GGGATAGAAGGAGAGATGGATGTTGTCCAACACCTTCTTGCCGCCCGAATAGGCCTTGGACATTCCGTGCATGTGATAGATGAACTGGCGGGCCATGGGGGCTCGAACTTCCTGCTGACCTGGGAGTGGACTCGGCCCCGTATGTAGGCGAACTGGCGCCGTGGGGCAATCGGCAGAGGCTCAGCTCGCGAACCGCCGGGCAAACCCGTCCATGGTCTCGACGATCGCCGCGCCCATCGCCGCCTCACCATAGCTGTGCCCGGCATCCCCCTCCGCGTGCGGCACACCTTCGGCATAGAGCGTTGTCATGAAATCCGCCTCCAGCGGTCAGGGAGCGCCGTGTTACAGGCAGGGAGCATTCCTGTCGAGGCGCGGCGCACCTTGTCGTTTGTCTGTCACGGCGTCATCGTATGAGGCCGGATCGACGGGAACCTGCGGGGGATTCGGCCATGCTCAACGACCTGCCCACAATCGGCGCGGCGCTCACGGTGCCGGACCTCGAAACGCTCGCGCCCTGGATCATCGAGGGGCAGAGGGACGTGGAGCTGCAGGATTTCATCGCCATCGAAATGCTCGACGGCGACTGGAACCCGGTGGTGCGCCGCGCGCTCGACCTTCTCGACGGGCACGAGGGGCGGCTCGGCATCCATGGGCCGTTCTGGGGCTTTTCCATCGATTGCCCGGACCCGGAGATCCGCGCCGTCATCCAGCGCCGGCTCGACCAGGGGCTCGACATCTGCGCCGCGCTCGGCGCCACCCACATGGTCGTCCACAGCCCCTTCTCCACCTGGGACTACAACAATCTCGACAAGGACGAGACCGCGCGCGAGCGGCAGATGGTCAACATCCATCTGACGCTCAATGCCGCCGTGCGCCGCGCCGAAAGCCTCGGCGTCGTCCTCGCCATCGAGAACATCGAGGACAAGAACCCGCTCGACCGCGTGGCGCTGGCCCGCTCGTTCAACTCGAAGGCGGTCGCCGTTTCCATCGATACCGGTCATGCCCACTACGCCCACGGCACCACGGGCGCCCCGCCCGTCGACTACTTTGTGCGGGCTGCCGGCGACTTGCTCGCCCATGTGCATATCCAGGATGCCGACGGCTATGCCGACCGGCACTGGCCGCCGGGCGAAGGCACCATCAACTGGAAGAGCGTCTTCCGGGCGCTGCGCGAGAGCCCGTCCAACCCGCGCCTCGTGCTTGAGCTCGCCGACAATTCGCGTCTGCGCGAGGCCGGCGACTGGCTGATCGAGCAGGGCCTGGCGCGCTAGCGGACGGCCTGTCGCGGTTTTGGAACAGGAGCAACGGCTTGGCCGTTGCTTGCAAGGGGTGCCGAAGCCCATGCGACCGATATGCCCAATCTCTGGTACAAGAACGCCGTCATCTACTGCCTCGACGTCGAGACGTTCATGGATTCCAACGGCGACGGCGTCGGCGATTTCGCCGGCCTCGCCCACCGGCTCGATCACCTGGAACGGCTCGGCGTCACCTGCATCTGGCTGACCCCGTTCTACCCCTCGCCCAACCGCGACAACGGCTACGACGTCACCGACTACTACAATGTCGATCCGCGCTACGGCACGCTCGGCGATTTCGTCGAATTCATGCATGCCGCCGACGATCGCGGCATGCGGGTGATCATCGACCTCGTTGTCAACCACACATCGATCGACCACCCCTGGTTCCAGTCGGCCCGTTCGAGCCCGGATTCGCCCTATCGCGACTGGTACGTGTGGAGCAAGACCAAGCCCGCCAACATCACCGACGGCGTGGTGTTCCCGGGCGTGCAGAAGTCCATCTGGTCGCGCGACCGCAAGGCGAAGGCCTGGTACCTCCACCGCTTCTACAGCCACCAGGCCGACCTCAATGTGCGCACCCCCGCAGTGCGCGAGGAGATCCTCAGGATCATGGGGTTTTGGCTGGCGCTGGGCGTCTCAGGCTTCCGCATCGATGCCGTGCCCTTCCTCGTCGAGCCCAAGGGACCGGCCAGCGAAGGCAACCCGGACCCTTACGCCATCCTCAGCGAAATGCACGACTTCATGTCCTGGCGAAAAGCGGGCGCCGCCATGCTCGCCGAGGCCAACATCACCTACGATGTCGCCAACGCGTATTTCGGCGCGGGCGAGCGCATGAGCATGATCTTCGATTTCCTGCTCAACCAGTACCTCTTCCTCTCGCTCGCCCGCCGCTCGGCGGCCCCGCTCCGCCGCGCCCTCAAGGACCGGCCGATGCCCGGCGGCATGGGCCAGTGGGCAACGTTCCTGCGCAATCACGACGAGATCGACCTGGCGCGCCTCTCGCGCCAGGAGCGCGAGGAATGCTACGCCGCCTTCGGCCCCAAGCCCGACATGCAGCTCTATGGCCGCGGGCTCCGGCGACGGCTCGCCGGCATGCTCGACGGCGACGAGGCCCGCCTGAAGCTCGCCTTCTCCCTGCTCTTTGCCATGCCGGGCACCCCCGTCCTCTGGTTCGGCGACGAGATCGGCATGGGGGAGAACCTGTCGCTGCCCGAGCGCAACGCCGTGCGCACCCCCATGCAGTGGAGCGACGAGCGCAACGGCGGCTTCTCCTCGGCGTCCGCCGATGAGCTTATCCATCCCATGCAGGCGAACGGCCGCTTCGGCTACAAGCAGGTCAACGTCTCCGAGCAGGTGCGCCGTCCGGGCTCGCTCATGCATGTCGTTGCCGCCATGATCGGCACGCGCCGCTCGACGCCCGAGATCGGCTGGGGCGAGCCGCAGCTCATCGATGTCGGCAACGACGATATCCTGGTCGTCAGCTACCTCTGGCGCGAGAACCGCGTCATCACCGTTCACAACTTCACGCAGGACAAGGTGCGCGTGCCGCTCAAGGTCGAGGGCGTCACCCGCTACATGCCGCTGCTGATGAGCTCGGCGCCGCTCGCCCCCTTTGCGGCGAACGAACCCACCGAACTGCCGCCCTTCGGCTATTGCTGGCTGCGCTGCGAGGGGGAGCGGCGGTGACAGGCACCCCTTCCCCTCTCCCCTTGTGGGAGAGGGACAGATTTTCCGCGTCCAGCGGAAAATCAGGGTGAGGGGTCTGCGATGCAGCAACACACGCCGGCGATTGTCGCGACATTGCAAACCCCTCATCCGGCCCTTCGGGCCACCTTCTCCCACAAGGGGAGAAGGGTAGAACGAAGGCGCTCGGCAAACCAGTCAAAGCCCCAGCACCGACCGCAGCGTCTCGTCCTTCTCGGTCTTCTGCATGACGACGCCGGTCCAGCCGAGCCCGTCATATTCCTGGTAACCAAGGGTTCTGGCGAAAGCGACGATGTGCCCGGCCCCGTCCTGGTAGCTGCCGCGCTGCCGGCCTTCGTGCCTGAGGGCAAAGCGCTGCCAGAGGAGGCCGGGATCGGTGGTGGCGATCACCCGCTCCTCTCCGTCCAGCAGCAGCACGGTGGTGCGGTCCTTGACCTGCGGCGGCAATGAAGCCTCGGTCTCGACGATGGCACGGCCCTGCGACTGCCAGTCGAAATAGACGCCGAGCGTGCCGATGGCCGGCCCGTCGGTGCGCCCGCCCTGCCGCACCGCGGTCGAATAGACAAGTGCCTCGCGCTTGCCGTGATGGGCGCTGAGCTCCACCTCGCCCACCGCATAGTCGTCGCCGCAGGCGAGGCCCCGCGCCGCACGCACCCAGCTCTCGCCGGAAAGGTCGATGCCGCGCAGCGCCCTGGCATGGGCCGGGCTGGCGCTCGCCACCACCCGGCCTTTGCCGTCGGTGAGGACGAGGTCGAGATAGACGCTGTAGAACCGGTTGATGGTCGCGAGCCGATCGGCCGCGAAGGCGATCGCTTGCTCGCTCGGCTCCTCGAGCGCGCGCCAGAACGCGGTGTCGGTCGCCCACCAGCGCACGTCCGCCGTGCGCTCGTAGAGGTTGCGCACGATGAGCTGCACCAGCGTCTGGGCGAGGTCCGTCAGCCGCACGCCCTCCAGTTCGTCGACCAGCGTCTCCGACATCGATCGGCTGATGGCGATGCGCCCCAGCACCACCTCCTGGAAGCGCCCGGCAATGTCCGCCGCCCGGTCGGCCAGCCGCTGCACCTCGTCGGCGACGACCGCGAAGCCCTTGCCCGCCTCTCCCGCCCGCGCCGCCTCGATGATGGCGTTGATGGCCAGGAGCTTCGTCTGCTTGACGATCTGCAGGTTCGAGCTCGAATAGCTCTCCAGCTCGCCGCTGATGCCGTCCATGACGACCCGCATCGCGCGCGGCGAGGCTGAAACGCCGGCCGGAAGTTTGGTATCCAAGTTCATATCGCCGCCCCCAAGGCGAGAAAACGAACGGGTGCCGTCGGGAGGACGGCAAAACTTCCGCAGTTATAGTAAGTCATGCTTACTCAAGCCTTAAGCGGCAGATTTCGGCGTGCCCAAAACTTAGGCAATTTCTTCGAGCAACCACTTGCCGACTGGCCAGGTCGCCGCGAAATGCTTGAAGCAGACATCGAGGAAGCCGGCCTCGCGCGCCGCCGACGCCGGCATCTGCGTCCCGGCGGTCAGTCCCTCGTAGAGCAGGAATTCGGCCCTGTCCGGATCGGCCTCGAAGCCGCGAGGCGGAAGCTTGCGGGTCTTCTCGCCGATCTCGTAGGGGCCGGCGGCCTTCACCGCCTCGACCGCCGAAACCAGTGCCTTACCTGAGCGCGGCAAAACCACCGCATGACGAAAGGACTCCAGCCGCTCCTTTTCGAACCCGTGCATGCCGGTGCCGAGATAAACGGCCTCGGCCGTCAGCCGGAACCAGAAACCCGGGCAATCCCATCCGCGCCGGTCGCCGTGCCAGAACCAGAGATCGAGATGATCCTTGTACGGCCGCTTGTCCTTGGAGAAACGGATGTCGCGATTGATGCGCGAGATGGAGCCATTGACCTTCGGCTCGAACCGCACCGTCGGCGAAAGCCCCGCCAGCCTCGGCCCCATCGCCGAAACGAACGCTCTGCCGGGCTCGACATAACCGGCCTCGTAAAGGCTCCGATTGTCCTCGAACCAACCCTTGTCATTATTGGCCGCGATGCCGGACAGGAACGCAAAGGTCTCGGCGGGAAACCCCGTAAACTCGCTCATGGCGCACTCCCTGGCACGCACGATAGCAGCCAGGCATCCGCTGCTCTAGCTGTTCGCGAATACTGTGAGTGAATCAGGAACGAGACTTCTGGAACCTTGGGTTCGGCAGGGGAGGGTTAGCTCGCGCAAGAAAAAATGGTAGCTAGCTCCATGCTGGAGATTTGCATGCCCATCAACGCCTTCATCATCGATCTTGCCTCCGCCCGCCTTGCCGGCCAAGAGTCCGGCACGGGCCTGCCCGTCGTCTTTCTCCACGCCGGGGTTGCCGACAGCCGCATGTGGGCTTCGCAGATCGAGGCCGTTGCCGAGGCGGGGTTCCGTGCGGTCGCCTATGATCGCCGGGGGTTCGGCGAGAGCGAGAGCGCGGATGAGGCGTTCAGCCATCTTGGCGATCTTGAGGCGGTGCTGGAGCAGCTTGGCATCCATGCGGCGGTGTTCGTCGGGGCGTCGATGGGTGGGGCGTTGGCGATCGATTTTGCGCTGGAGTATCCGGAGCGCGTCGTGGGGCTGGTGCTGGTGGGGACGGCGCTCAGCGGGGCGGCGGAGCCGGAGCTGCCGGACGAGGTGATGCCGCTGATCGAGGCGATGGAGATCGCCGAGGAGCGGGGTGACATCGAGATGCTCAACCGCGCCGAGGCGCACGCCTGGCTCGATGGGCCGATGAGCCAGAACGGACGGGTTTCGGGGCCGGTGCGCGAGCTCTTCCTTGCAATGAACGGGGCGGCGCTCGCCAAGCCCCGGCTGACGCAGGAGGAGCCGCCGGTTGCGGCGCTCGATTACCTGGCGGGCATCGAGGCGCCGGTGCTCTTGGCGGTCGGCAGCCTCGATTTCCCGCATATCATCGCGCGGCACGACGAGCTTTCCGAGGAGTTCGACAATGCCTTCGCGATCATGATCGAGAACACGGCGCACCTGTCGCCGCTGGAGCGGCCGGACCTCTTCAATCCACTGCTGCTGGAGTTCCTGGCGGCGATCACCGGCGGAGAGGACTAGGACTTCGGCCGGCCCGTTCACGCGGCGGGTCACGGCTTTCACAGGACGATTCAACGACTTCGGACGACGATTCAGGTCGTTGGGACATCGAGTCCGCAAATGAGTGCAAGCCGTTGAAATCAGAGTCATAAGGCCGATCCGGGGCGCGACCTAATCGGCGGCGAGCGAAGCCGGGTGCGGGGCTTGCCGCAGTTCGGCCAAGGCGTGGCGGGCGACCGTGACCGCGCCATGCACGGCGAGGCTCCCCATCACGCCGGCGACGACGATGTCAGGCCAGGCGGTGCCGGTGCCGAAGACGCCGAGGGCGGCGAGCAGCACGGCGCAGTTGCCGAGCACGTCGTTGCGCGTGCAGATCCAAGCCGAGCGCATGTTGCTGTCGCCGTAGCGGAAGCGCCAGAGGAGGCCGAAGGCGGCGAAGTTGGCAAGGAGCCCGGCGGCGCCGACGGCACCCATGGTGTAGGCGTGCGGCGTGGCGCCGGCATGGACGTTCCAGGCCGCCATGCCGATGACCCAGACGCCGAAGGCGCCCATGGTCAGCGCCTTGACGAGCGAGGCGCGGGCACGCGCCGCCAGTCCCATGCCGAGGACGAAGAGGGTGATGGCGTAATTGCCTGCGTCGCCGAGAAAGTCGACCGCATCGGCAAGGAGCGAAACCGAACCGGAGGCGATGCCCGCGCCGACCTCGAGGACGAACATGCCGCCATTGATCGCCAGCACCGCCCAGAGCATGCGCCGATAGGCCTGGTCCCGCGGCGACTTCTGCGGAGTTTCGTGGCAGTGGTTGCAGCAGGACGCACTCATGGCCTTGCCTTTGAATCAATCGATGCCTGCATGCTACGATCTCTAGTCACTAGAGGAGCAAGCGGGAATGAGCGAACGGCTGACTATCGGCGAGATGGCGGTGCGCAGCGGCGTCAAGGTGCCGACCATCCGCTATTACGAACAGATCGGATTGCTGCCGGAGCCGCCGCGTAGCGCCGGCAACCGGCGGCTCTACGGCGAGGGCGAGCTGCGCCGCCTCGACTTCATCCACAACGCGCGCGAGCTCGGCTTTTCGATCGAGGACATCCGCGAGTTGCTGGCGATGAGCGCCGAGCCGCAGGCTTCGTGCCACGAAGTGGACAGCATCGCCAACAGGCACCTCGGCGAGATCGAACGCCGCATCACGCGCCTCGAGGCTTTGCGCTCGGAGCTCGAACGGATGATTTCCGAATGCAGTCATGGACGCATCTGCGACTGCCGGATCCTGGAAGCCATCGCCGGCGCGGCATAGGTCCGTTGCTTGCAAGCTGCTAGTATGGTGGGACGCACAAATGATCCCTATCCACAGGGTCATTCCCGCGAAAGCGGGAACCTCCGTTTTCCAATTCAAGCGAGAACAGAGGTCCCCGCTTTCGCGGGGATGACCCTGTTTGACGGGAAATGGTGCCCGACAGGATGCAGTAAGTTCAACCCACCCTAAACCGCGATGATCCCGTCGAGGTGCTTGTCGAGGGCAGCGGTCGGGATGTTGGTCAGGTCCTTGTCGAGCTCGGCCATCACCGATTTCTTGAGCTGCGGCGACAGGGCCTTGCGGATGTTGCCCAGGGTGATCGGGGCGGCGGCGATGACGAGGCGGTCGAAGGCGCCTTTCTGCAGGCTCTTGTCGAGCATCTCGGCCATCGACTTGCAGAACTCGGCCTCGCGGTGCTCGACCGGATCGGTCTTGGGCTCCATGGCGCTGCGGCCGGTGCCGACGGAGGAGAAGGCGCGGCCGGGCCTGTCGGCCATGATGTCCTTGGCCTGCATGGCGGGAATGGAGAAGTCGAGCCCGCGCACCTGCTTCAGCCCCTTGCCCGGGCCGGTGTTCTCGAGGACGCGCGCCTGGCTGCCGTCGGCGATCAGAATCCAGGTGATGGTCTTCTTCATTGTCATACTCCTCGATCAGCGTCCAAAGCAGGCGGGGCCTTGCCCCGGTGGTCAACGTGCCGGGTCCGGAAAAGGTTGGACGACAAATGGATAAGATGTATGGCAGCCCCCGCAATCGCAACGCGCCATTGTCGCGCTCCTCGCCGTGCATGTGAAGAGGGGAAGGCGGGACCCATCACCCGCACGCGCGGGCGCAATCACAAACTCTGATTGGCAATGGCGAGACCGGACTGGTAGGGAGGGCGGGCGTTCCGCCACCGGACGCGGAGACGGTTCATGTCCTTGCCCGAAACGGCGCCCGAGATCGGCGCCGCGCCCGCCAAGCCGCCGAAACCAGCTGGAACGGACTTCGGCCCGGGCGTCTGGGCGGCGCTCGGCTCCTATGCGATGTGGGGGTTCCTGCCCATCCACTTCCGGCTGCTGGCCGGCGTGCCGGCGGCGTTGATCGTTGCCGAACGCACGGTCTGGTCGCTGGTGCTGCTGGCGATCATCCTGTTCATCTCGCGCCGCATGGACGAGGTGCGCGCGATCTTTGCCGATGGCGTCAGGGTACGGCGGCTGGCGCTCTGCGCCGTGATCCTCGGGGTCAACTGGCTGCTCTATGTATGGGCGGTCGAGACCGAGCAGGTGCTGGAAGCAAGCTTTGGCTATTTCATCAATCCGCTGGTGAGCGTGGCCATCGGCATGGTGTTCCAGGGCGAGCGGCAGAACTCCTGGCAGGTGGTCGCCATCGCCATCGCGTGCGTCGCGATTGCCGTGCAGGCCATCGGGCTCGGCAGCTTCCCCGTCATCGCGGTGGGGCTGGCGCTGACCTTCGGGTTCTACGGGTTCTTCAGGAAGACCGCCAAGGTCGGCTCGACCTCGGGGCTCTTCGTCGAGACGCTGCTGCTCGCGCCGATAGGCCTCGGCTATATCGCCTATGTCACGGCGACGACCGGGCCGGGTCCGCATGCGGACCCGTGGATGCTGTTCCTCCTGGTGATGACGGGGCCGGTGACGGCGGTGCCGCTGATGCTCTTTGCCTATGGCGTGCAGCGGCTGCGGCTGACGACCATCGGCATGCTGCAATACCTGGCGCCGACCCTGCAGTTCCTCGTCGCGATCCTGCTCTTTAATGAGCCGCTCAATCCCGTCCGACTCGTCAGCTTCGCGCTGATCTGGATTTCCATCGCCATCTTCACCGCCGACGGGGTGCGCCAGCGGCGGAATGCCCGGGCTGCGGCTTAGTCAGTCTCCACGCGCGATGCGAGACCCCCCTCCCAACCTCCCCCCGCAAGGGGGGAGGTGCCACATCGTGCTTGTGGCACCATTTCGCCCAATTCACAGGACCAGCACCTCCCCCCTTGCGGGGGGAGGCTGGGAGGGGGGCCTCCGCTTGGGGTGATCCGCTCACTCCGCTCGCCGCGTCTGCCTGATCACCTCGGCTATTCTTTCGAACGTCGGGGCAAAGGGCGTGCCCTCACGCCAGACGAGCGAGAGCTCGCGGCCGGCGCCCGGGGAGGCGAGGGGGTGGATGGCGATGCGGCGGTCGTCGGCTTCCTTGCGGAGCGCGATCTGCGGCAGGAGGGTCACGCCCTGGCCGTTGGCGACGAACTCGACGATGGTCGAGAGCGAGGTGGCCGCGAAGGTGCGCGCCCCCGTGTCGCTCTCCAGCCGGCAGGCGGCGATGGCCTGGTCGCGCAGGCAGTGGCCTTCGTCGAGCAGCAGGATGCGCTCGGGCGCGAGGGAGGCGAGGGAGACGGGTTCGCTCGCGGTCTCGTGCCGGCTGGTCGCCAGCACGAAATCGTCCTTGAAGAGGGGCGCAACGGCGAGCTTGATCCCGTTCCGCGGCGGCTGCGTGCCGATGAGGGCGATGTCGATGCCGCCGTCCGCAACGCCTTCCAGCAGGGCGTCGGTCTTGTTCTCGCTGACGGTGAAGTCGAGTGCCGGCAGCTTCTCGCGCAGCGTCGGGAAGATCTCCGGCAGGAGGTACGGCGCGACGGTCGGGATGAGGCCGAAGCGGATGGGCCGGTCGGGCGCACCGGCGTGGCCTTCGGCAAAGCTTTCGAGCGCTTCGGCGGCCTCGACCACGCGCCGCGCGCGCTCGACGAATTCGCGCCCGAACGGCGTTACGCGCACGGAGCGCTTCAGCCGGTCGAAGAGCGGCGTGCCGCAGGCCTCCTCGATGAGCTGGATCTGCTGGGAGAGCGCCGGCTGGCTGACGTGGCACTGCTCGGCGGCGCGTCCGAAATGGCGGGTCTCGGCGACAGCCACCGCATAGCGCATCTGCTTGAGGGTGATCGACACAATAAGTTCTTCCTATCGATTTAGGAAGAATAATCGATTGGCCTAATGGTTGTCACCTTCCTATAAGGCCTCCAGCAGCAAACGGAGCCCTCAGATGAACGAACTGTCTCCTTCCAGCCCCAACGGCGAAACGCCGGCCGGCAAGTGCCCGGTGGACCATGGCCGCAGCGGCCGCAGCAACCGCGACTGGTGGCCCAAGCAGCTTGACCTTTCCATGCTGCACCGCAATTCGGCGCTGTCGGACCCGATGGGGCCGGATTTCGACTATGCCGAGGAGTTCAAGAAGCTCGACCTCGCTGCCGTGAAGGCGGACCTCCTCAAGGTCATGACCGATTCGCAGGATTGGTGGCCGGCCGATTTCGGCCACTATGGCGGCCTCTTCATCCGCATGGCCTGGCACAGCGCGGGCACCTACCGCATCACCGACGGCCGCGGTGGTGGGGGCCAAGGCCAGCAGCGGTTCGCCCCGCTCAACTCCTGGCCGGACAACGCCAACCTCGACAAGGCCCGCCGCCTCATCTGGCCGATCAAGCAGAAGTACGGCAACGCGATCTCGTGGGCGGACCTGCTGATCCTCACCGGCAACGTCGCGCTCGAATCGATGGGCTTCAAGACCTTCGGCTTCGCCGGCGGGCGGGCGGACGTCTGGGAGCCGGAAGAGCTGTTCTGGGGGCCGGAAGGCACGTGGCTGGGCGACGAGCGTTATTCGGGCGAGCGGCAGCTCAGCGAGCCGCTGGGCGCCGTGCAGATGGGCCTCATCTACGTCAACCCGGAGGGTCCGAACGGCAATCCCGATCCGGTTGCCGCCGCCCGCGACATCCGCGAAACCTTCCGCCGCATGGCGATGAACGACGAAGAGACCGTGGCGCTGATCGCCGGCGGCCACACCTTCGGCAAGACCCATGGTGCGGGCGACCCGTCGCTGATCGCCGCCGAGCCGGAAGGGGCCGATCTCGAGGACCAGGGCCTCGGCTGGAAGAGCAAGCATGCGACCGGCCATGGCGCCGACGCCATCACGTCGGGTCTCGAGGTCACCTGGACGCAGACGCCGACGCGCTGGAGCAACCACTTCTTCGAGAACCTCTTCAAGTACGAGTGGGAGCTGACCACGAGCCCGGCCGGCGCCAAGCAGTGGGTCGCCAAGACCGACGATGCGGTGATCCCCGATGCGTTCGATGCGAACCGCAAGCATCGGCCGACCATGCTGACCACCGACCTCTCGCTGCGCTTCGATCCGGAATACGGGAAGATTTCCCGCCGCTTCCTCGAACATCCGGATGAGTTCGCCGACGCGTTCGCGCGCGCCTGGTTCAAGCTCACGCACCGCGACATGGGCCCCAAGGTCCGGTACCTGGGTCCGGAAGTTCCGTCCGAGGACCTGATCTGGCAGGACGTCATCCCGCCCGTGGACCATGAGCTGGTCAACGAGGCGGAAGTTGCCGCCCTCAAGGCGAAGATCCTCGCCTCGGGGCTTTCGGTGTCGGAGCTCGTCGGCACCGCCTGGGCGTCGGCCTCGACCTTCCGCGGCTCGGACAAGCGCGGCGGCGCCAATGGCGCGCGCATCCGCCTCGCGCCGCAGAAGGACTGGGAAGTCAACGAGCCCGAGCAGCTTGCCCGTGTGCTCGGCGTGCTCGAAGGCATCCAGCGTGACTTCAACGGCGCTGAGGCCGGAGGCAAGAAGGTGTCGCTGGCCGACCTCATCGTGCTGGCCGGCAGTGCCGGGATCGAGAAGGCGGCGCGTGACGCAGGCCACGAGATCGTCGTGCCGTTCACTCCGGGCCGCATGGATGCCTCGCAGGAGCAGACGGACGTCGTCTCGTTCCAGGCGCTGGAGCCGCGCACCGACGGCTTCCGCAACTATCTCAGCCCGCGCCGCTTCATGCAGCCGGAGGAAGCGCTGATCGACCGCGCGCAGCTGCTGCGCCTCACCGGCCCGGAAATGACGGCGCTGGTGGGCGGGCTGCGGGTGCTCAAGGTCGGCGTCAACAAGCATGGGGTCTTCACCCAGCGGCCGGAGACCCTCACCAACGACTTCTTCCTCAATCTCTTGACCATGGACACCGCCTGGGCGCCCAAGGCCGATGAGGAGGGTGTCTACGAGGGCCGCGACCGCAAGAGCGGTGAGGTGAAGTGGACCGGCACCCGTGTCGACCTGATCTTCGGCTCGCACTCGCAGCTGCGGGCCCTGGCCGAGGTCTACGCCCAGTCCGATTCCGCCGGCAAGTTCGTCAAGGATTTCGTGGCCGCCTGGGTCAAGGTGATGAACGCCGACCGGTTCGACCTGCGCTAGGTTGTGTGGACATTTAGGTGATGGCGGCCTGCAAAGGGCGGTTTTCTGCGCTTGCCGTGCTCACGTACCCGAACGTACGCTGCGCGCCGGTTCTCAAAAACCACCCTTTTCGGCTCACCCTGACCTAACTGTCCACACAACCTAAA
>NZ_JZEX01000058.1 GCF_000969415.1 Devosia geojensis
TCAATCCCTCCCCTCAAGGGGGGAGGGAGGCGAAAGAACTGCCGATTCCGCCAAAAGCCCGGCCACGCAGCCGGCATGTCCGCAAAACTGTCCCCGACGGGGCCGAGTCCGCTACAATGCTCGACAGGAAGCCGATTTGCCGCCCGAAATGGCGGACCCTCAAAAATTCACTTTATTAATCAAAATGTTAGCTGTATTCAAGGCTTGATTTCGCGTAAAATCCGGCCGAATTCAACCCACATTCGATTGAAATGTCGTCGAACTGTCGCGCTTCGGTTTAATCAGGTCGATGCGAGCAGGATGGGTCCCAGCACCACCAGCGCCGCTGCGGCCACGAAACGCAGCGCCCCCATACCGCGCAGGTTCGCATTGCGCAGCACCGTCGAGAACACGAAGAACAGGACCAGCGCGATGGCGAGCCGGTTGAGGCTCGCGAGCGAAAGCTCCGCGCCCTGGGTAAACCGCATATAGCCCCAGGTGCCGGCAAAGATGCCGAAGGCGGCCGCGATCAGTACGGTCACGGCCTTGGCGAACACCAGGAGCGCCATGTCGAGCGCCGCGCTCCAGGCGGCGAGCGCCAGTCCGCTGGCCGTGAGGAAGGTCGCGCCGACCACGACCAGCCAGCGCATGTCGACGATGACGGGAATCGCCGCCGGCGGATCGTACGCCCGCAGGTTTCCTACGACCGGCAGGCTTCCGCCATACTCGCGCAGCGCCGCCGAGACGAAGAACAGCGCCAGGGCGCCGGCCGCGAACAGCAGGAACGCCACCACCATCACCTTGACGAGATCGATGGTGTCCTGGCTCATCGCGGCTACCGGGGCAGGGGAGGGACTGAAGTGGTACGCCGGGTGGGGGTCGAACCCACGACCATTCGATTAAAAGTCGAATGCTCTACCACTGAGCTACCGGCGCCAAGGGCGGCGTGGGCCGCATTCGGATCGCGGCGGAACATAGCCAACGCGACACCCCTGTCAACCGCATTCCGCACCTAGGGCACAAGCGGGGTGCCCGTATAGGGCATGGGCTGGCAGGAAACGGAGGCGCGCTCCAGCCGGCCGCAGAGCGTCGTCGCCTCGGCAAGGTCAGCCGCCGGACCAAGAACGATGCGCTTGCCGCCGCCCATTTCGTCGGCGACGAGCGGCGCCAGTCCCAGGATCGTCGGCCCAAGCGTGCGCGCGAGATCGTCCCAGGTCGCACCGACCTGCGCGGGGGTGATGCTCGGCCCTACGGCTATGCCGAAGCGGCCTTCCCCGTTTGGAGTGAAAGCAGCCGTCTCGACGGGAGCGGGCATGGGCTGGTCGTCAGCCGTCGACGCGAAGAGCGGCGTTCGGACGACCCGCATCGCGCCGCCCTCGGCATCGATCAGTTCATCCGCCGGCGTTCCGATCGAGGCCGTCGTGGTGCGGTCTACCGCCGGGCCGGCGGAGAGGGCCTCGAGCAGATGCGGCAGGCTCGCTTCCAGCGCTCCAATGCGCCGCGTCGCCGCCGTGCCGGCCCGTTCGCTGAGCGAGAAACGCGCAACCAGCTCGCCATTCTCGCGGCGCAGCTCGGCTGTTTCCTGTCGCAGGCTGGCAAGATCCGCGCGCAACTCCTCCACCGACACGCCACCGAAGCGGGTCGCGTGCAGGCCCGAGAGGGCCGTCGCCGGCACCAGCGCCGAAATGTTGGCCGCGATCACGGCAAGCCCCATCGAGGCCAGGGCCACTACGCCCCAGCGCGTCACGTCAGACGCTCGAAACTGTTCCGCTGTCCTGGCCACCCCCGCCCCCCCGAAAGCACCCGCCGAATCGGCTCGCCTCAGTTTACACTGACTTGCCGGGCGTTATCGCTTCGCCAACGCTTGCGTGCCATAAAGCGGTGAAAATACACCGCGATGAACTAAGTCCATTTCGGAGCGCTCTTCATGACGGAACTGGTGTCGATCATCCTGGCGGCGGGCGAGGGCACGCGCATGCGCTCGCGCCTGCCGAAGGTGCTGCACCAGGTCGGCGGATTGCCGATCGTCGCGCATGTGGCGCGGGCGGCGCGGGCCGGCGGCTCGCAGGAGGTGGCGGTAGTCACCGGCCCCGGGCACGAGGCCGTGCGTGAGACGCTTGCCGCGATCGACCCGGGCATCCGTTTCTTCGAGCAGGTCGAGCGCAAGGGAACCGGCCATGCCGCCTCTATAGCGCGGGACCTCTGGAGCACTGCACAGGGTTACATCGCCGTGGTCTATGGCGATCATCCGCTGCTGCGCGCCGAGAATTTCACGGTGGTGACCGATCGGCTCGATGCCGGCATGGACGCGGCGATTCTCGGTTTTCAGCCGGCGGACCCGACAGGCTACGGCCGCTTCATCACGGATGGGGAGCGCCTGCTCGCCATCCGCGAACACAAGGACGCGAGCGAAGAAGAGCGCAAGATCGGCCTCTGCAACGCCTGCATCCTGGCCTTCCGCGCCGAGGTGTTCCGCGAGCTCATTGGCAAACTGGGCAACAATAATGCGCAGGGCGAGTATTATGCCACCGACCTCGTCGAACTGGCGAATGCCGCCGGCTACAAGGTCGGCTATGGCATCGCGCCCGAAGCAGATGTGATGGGTGTCAACGACCGGGCGCAGCTCGCCCGGGCCGAGATGCTGTTCCAGCAGCGGCGGAGGGCCGAGATGATGCGGGCGGGAGTGACCCTCATCGATCCGGCCACAGTCTACTTCTCCCACGATACGCAGATCGCCGAGGACGTCCTCATCGAGCCGAGCGTCTGGTTCGGGCCGAATGTGACCGTGGCGAGCGGCGCGGTGATCCATGCCTTCTCCCACATCGAGGGCGCGAGCATCGGCCCCGGTGTCTCGGTCGGCCCCTTCGCGCGGTTGCGGCCGGGGGCGACGCTCGAGGAGAAGGCAAAGATCGGCAACTTCGTCGAGATCAAGAAGGCCAGGGTCGGCAAAGGGACCAAGATCAGCCACCTCAGTTATGTCGGTGATGCGACGGTCGGCGCCGAGGTCAACATCGGGGCCGGGGTGATCACCGTCAACTATGACGGGTTCAACAAGCACGACACGATCATCGGAGACGGCGCGTTCATCGGATCGAACGCCTCGCTCGTCGCGCCGGTGTCCGTGGGTGCGGGCGCGTTGGTCGCAAGCGGCAGCGTCATCACGGAAGATGTGGAGGCGGACGCCCTGGCGCTCGGGCGCAGCCGCCAGACAAACAAGCCGGGGCGTGCCAGGGACGTCTTCGCACGGGCAGCGGCGGCCAAGAAGGCCAAGTCGGAAGGGAAATAGCCCATGTGCGGCATCGTCGGCATCATCGGCGTCGAGCCCGTTGCGGGGCGTCTGGTCGATGCGCTGAAGCGGCTCGAATACCGCGGTTATGACAGCGCAGGCGTCGCAACGCTGGAAGAAGGGGAGATTGCTCGCCGGCGCGCGCCGGGCAAACTGGCCAACCTTGCCGGCAGGCTTGCCGACGAGCCGCTTTCCGGCCGGATCGGCATCGGCCACACCCGCTGGGCAACGCATGGCGCGCCGACCGAGCAGAACGCCCATCCGCACGCGACGGCGCGTGTCGCCGTGGTGCACAACGGCATCATCGAGAATTTCCGGGACCTGCTCGCGGACCTCGCCAGGGACGGCTATCAGCCGCAGACGCAGACGGACACGGAATCCGTGGCGCTCTGGGCAACGCGCGAGCTCGACAACGGGGCCGATCCGGAGCTCGCCGTTTCGCGCACCCTGAAGCAGCTGCGCGGCGCCTTCGCGCTCGCCTTCCTCTTCAAGGGTGAAGAGGCGCTGCTGATCGGGGCGCGGCGCGGGGCGCCGCTCGCCATCGGGCATGGAAAGGACGAGATGTATCTCGGCTCCGACGCTATGGCGCTTGCGCCGTTCACCTCGCGCCTCACCTACCTCCAGGACGGCGACTGGGCGGTGGTGACCGCAGAGGGCGTCACCATCCGCGATGCACACGATGCGGTGGTGGCGCGCGACATGCAGGTCTCGCAGGCTTCCGCGCTCCTGGTCGACAAGGGCAACCACCGCCACTTCATGGCCAAGGAGATCTACGAACAGCCCGAGACCATCTCGCACACGCTCAGCCACTATCTCGATATGGCGAGCGGAACCGTTTCGCTGCGCGAGGACCTGCCGTTCGATTTCGATGATCTGTCACGCATGACCATCAGCGCCTGCGGCACGGCGTACTATGCCGGGTGCGTCGGCAAATACTGGTTCGAGCGGCACGCGCGGCTGCCGGTCGACATCGATGTGGCGTCCGAATTCCGCTACCGCGAGCCGCCGCTGGAGAAGAACGGGCTCTCGCTCTTCATCTCGCAATCGGGCGAGACGGCGGACACGCTGGCGGCGCTGCGCTATTGCGCGGGGCAGGGCCAGCACATCGCCTCGCTCATCAACACGCTGGAATCGACCATCGCGCGCGAAAGCCAGGTGGTGTTCCCCATCCTGTGCGGGCCGGAGATCGGGGTCGCCTCGACCAAGGCGTTCACCGCCCAACTCGTTTCGCTCGCCAGCATCGCCATCGCCGCCGGGCGCGCACGCGGCGCGCTGACGCCGCAAGTCGAGCGGGGATTGGTGGAGGCGCTGATCGGGCTGCCGAGCGCCGTCTCGCAGGCGCTCGCGGCCGAAGAGCAGATCGTCGAGATCGCCCGCCACCTCTCGCGCGCCAAGGACGTGCTCTATCTCGGGCGCGGGCCCATGTTCCCCATCGCCATGGAAGGGGCGCTGAAGCTCAAGGAAATCTCCTACATCCACGCGGAAGGCTATGCGGCGGGCGAATTGAAGCACGGGCCGATTGCGCTCATCGACGAGGACATGCCGGTGATCGTCGTCGCGCCGTCCGACGAGCTGGCGGAAAAGACGCTTTCCAACATGCAGGAGGTCGCTGCGCGCGGCGGGCGGATCATCCTCATCACCGACGAGGAGGGGGCGAGGACCGTTGGGCACGGCGTGGCCGAGACCATCCTGATGCCGAAGGTCGACAGCTTCGTTTCGCCGATCGTCGCGACGGTTCCGGTGCAGCTCCTCGCCTACCACACGGCCGTCGCCATGGGCACGGACGTCGACCAGCCGCGCAACCTGGCCAAGAGCGTGACCGTTGAATAAGCCGTTCTTCAAGCGCGAGCCGGAGCTCAACGTCTTCGGCGAACCGCTGGAGCCATGCTCGCTGCTGCCGCTGACGGGGTTCTTCCGTTCCGGCTATTGCTCGGCCGGCCCCGAGGATGTTGGCCGGCACCTCATCTGCGCCGAGATGTCAGAGGCTTTCCTCGCCTTCTCCAAGACCGTCGGCAACGACCTTTCGACGCCACACCCGGAATTCTCCTTTCCAGGCCTCAAGGCCGGCGACCGCTGGTGCATGGTTGCCGACCGCTGGGTCGAGGCGCTGGCGGCCGGCATGGCACCACGGGTGTTCCTGCGCGCAACGCACCGGGGCGCGCTGCGGCATGTGGAGCTCGAGACGCTGAAGAAATTCGCGGCGGATGTGGAGTAGGTCAAATCTTTGCTATCGGCACGCCGAATCGGTGGGCAGCCCTCTCGAAAACTTTGTCGAAGGTAGCCAAAGTGCATCCGGCCTCGGCAGCGATTGCCAAGTGGAGTGCGTCGGATGCACGTAGTCCCGTATCGGCGATGCTGGCCATCTGCGCAGCCGACTCGAAGTGTTCCGGATGGAGGGGCAGCATTTCGAGCGTTCTGTGCCTGAAAGCTGCGAACGCCGTGGCGGTTCTATCCCTCTCCTCCGACAGGAGCTTGCCGGTGCGGACCTTGCGAGAAAGCCCTGAAGCGAACTCGGTCAGGTTCCATGGGCTGATAGCTAAGACTTCGTGCGAGTTCGCCGCCAGCCACGTCAGTGCACGGTCGCTTTCCGGTTCGATAGTGTGGGCTGCAATCAGGACGGACGTATCAAGATAGATCATCAGTAGCGGTCTTCGTCGCGCATCTGGCGCACGAACTCGCCGGCACCTTTGCCTCGGCCCGAGAGGGATTCGAGATGCCGTCGCAAAGCTTCGACATTTACTGGTCTCTTACCCGGAGCCTCTGGCGGCACCAAGCGTGCCACGACCCTACCGCGGCGTGTTATCTCCACCGTTTCGCCCTGGCTAGCATTCGTTACCAACTCACTCAGCCTTGCCTTGGCATCCGCTAGGTTTACATGCTTCATCGTGGCCTCCTGACCAACTAACTAGTCATATAACAAGCGCCGCTTGTATTTCCAAGCGTCACCCCGCCCGGATCAGCGGGATGGCGAGGTCCTTCCTGAAGAGATAGAGCAGGGTCCGCACTGCTTCGCCGTCGGGCCCGGTGAGGCCCGGATTGCGCTGGAGGGTGGCGATGGCGTCGTCGTGGGCCCATTCGAGAAGGTGCCGGTGGACGTCCGGCACGGCGAGGCGGTAGCCGGGCATGCCGGACTGGCGAGTGCCGAGCAGGTCGCCTTGGCCGCGCAGCTCCAGGTCGCGCTCGGCGATGACGAAGCCGTCTTCGGTCGATTTGATGGTATCGAGCCGGGCCTTGGCGGTTTCGCTCAACGGTTCCTTGTAGAGCAGCAGGCAGGCGGAGCGGTTGAAGCCGCGCCCGACGCGGCCGCGCAGCTGGTGGAGCTGGGCGAGGCCGAAGCGCTCGGCATGCTCGACGATCATGATGGAGGCGTTGGGCACATCGACGCCGACCTCGATGACGGTGGTGGCGACGAGGAGCTTGAGCTCATTGGCCTGGAAGCGGGACATCACGTCCTGCTTGGCGGCCGCGCTCATGCGGCCGTGGACGAGCGCGACCTGATCGCCAAAGACTTTCTTCAATTCGGCGAAGCGGTCCTCGGCGGAGACGACCTCCAGGTTTTCGCTCTCCTCGACCAGCGGGCAGACCCAGAAAGCCTGCGCCCCTTCATCGAGCCGGGCCTGGAGGCGGGAAACGATCCGGTCGTAGTCGGCAATCGACATGACGGCGGTGTCGATCGGCTGGCGGCCGCGCGGCTTGTCCTTGAGGACGGAGACGGCCATGTCGCCGAAGTGGGTGAGCACGAGCGTGCGCGGAATGGGGGTCGCGGTCATGACCAGGAGGTCAGCATCGCGGCCCTTCTCGGAAAGCGCGAGGCGCTGGTGCACGCCGAAGCGGTGCTGCTCGTCGACGACGGTGAGGCCGAGGTTGTGGAAGACGACATCGGACTGGAAGAGGGCGTGGGTGCCGACGGCGATGGCGGTGCTGCCGTCGGCGAGACCGGCGAGGGCCGCGCGGCGCTCGGCGGCGGGCATTTTGCCGGTGAGGAGCACGATGCCGAGGCCGGCGGCGTCGCAGATGGGCTTCAGGGTGCGGAAATGCTGGGCGGCGAGGAGTTCGGTTGGTGCCATCAGGCTCGATTGTGCGCCGCCCTCGGCGACGGCAGCCATCGCCATCAGGGCGACGACGGTCTTGCCCGAACCGACATCGCCCTGCAGCAGGCGGGACATGCGTTCCGGGGCGGCGAGGTCCGCCTTGATCTCCTCGACCGCCTGGCGTTGGCCGTCGGTCAGGGAAAAGGGGAGGTTCGCTTCGACCTTGGCCGTCAGCTCGCCGGTGAAGCTGCGGGCGACGCCGCGGGCGGCGGTGAGGGTCGAGCGCACCAGCAGCAGCGCCAACTGGCCGGCAAGGTACTCGTCATAGGCGAGCCGCATGCGGTTGGGGCCCCAGAGCTCGACGTCGGCGGGGGTCTCGGGCAGGTGGACGGCATGCATGGCGGCGTAGAAGTCCGGCCAGTGGAACCGTGTCTTGGTCGCGGGGGGGATCCATTCGGGCAGCTCGGGCACCGTCGGAACGATCTGACGGACGAGCTTGGTTAGCGCCTTCGAATGCAGGCCATGGGTGAGGGGATATGTCGGCTCGACGAGAGGCAGGGTGGCGAACTCGCTGGGCTCCACCACATAGTCGGGGTGGGTGATCTGCTTTTCGCCGTTGAAGAAGCCGATCTGGCCGGAGACGTACCGCTCCTCGCCGACGGGCAGGGTCTTCTCGACCCAGCCGCCCTGCGCGCGGAAGTAGACGAGCTGGATGTCGCCGGTCTCGTCATGGGCGAAGACGCGGTGGGGTACGCCGGCACGGCCGCGGGGCGGTGCCTGATGCCGATCGATATGCAGCTTCAGCGTCACCACCTGGCCGAGATAGGCCTCGGCGATACCGACCATGCGGCGGCGGTCGACGGCGCCCGAGGGCATGTGCATCAGGACATCGAGCGCGATAGCGTCTTGGCCCTCGGGCGCTCCGAAGAAGCGGGCGAGGAGTGCGGCAAGCTGCGGTCCCACGCCCTTGATGGAGCGGAGGGAACGGAACAGCGGGTCGAGGGTCGCAGGGCGGGGCACGATTCGGCAAACCTCCTCTCGAGCGAACCTAAGACATCATTTTCGAAAAGCGACCACATTTCGCATCGGGATCGCCACAGGCGAACCTGCGGAACCAAATGGCAACAAGGGCGCTGACAAGCCGGAGCAATGCGCGTAAAGAGAGCGTCGATATCGAAAGGCTCCCCCGATCATGGCAGTTCCAGAAACGGCCGGTGAACACATTGCCATGCGCCGCAAGCGCTTGCGCTATCGCGCCTGGCACCGCGGCACACGCGAGATGGACCTGGTTCTCGGGCCCTTCGCCGACGCGCATGTGGACGCTTTCGACGCGGCGAAACTCGACCGGCTCGAAGCGCTGATGGAGGAGCCGGACACGGATCTCCTCAAATGGGTGCTGGGTCAGGAGCCCGTGCCGGCCCACGTCGATGGCGAATTCCTGGCGTTGGTGGTTGCCGATCACAAGAGGCGGGCGGGGGTATGAACGAACACGTTGTCAAAACGCCGGATCGCACGATCTCCAACGTGCCGGACGGCATGCAGCCGATGGTGCTGGCACGTCTCATCGAGGAGCGGATTAAGGCCGCGCCTGACGATGCGGCAAGCCTCGTCTTCGTCGCGCGGGATGGGCGGCGCATGCAGCGGCTCGCCGAGGTGCTGACGCAGATGCTGCCGGGGCACACGATCCTCACGCTGCCGGCGTGGGACTGCCTTCCCTACGATCGCGTCTCACCCAACAACGTTACGATCGCGGCGCGGATGAGCACGCTCGCGGCCCTGACCAACGCCTCGACCAAGGGCGCGGTGGTGCTGACGGCGGTCAACGCGCTGATCCAGCGCCTGCCGCCGCGGGACGTCGTTGCGGGCATGAGCTTTTCGGCAGCGGCGGGACGCGTGGTCGAGAGCGACAAGCTCGTCGCCTGGGCCGCCAACAACGGGTACCTGCGCGTGCCGACAGTACGCGAAGCCGGCGAATACGCGGTGCGCGGCGGGCTCGTCGATCTCTTTCCGGCCAGCGCCGACGCGCCGCTGCGCTTCGACTTCTTCGGCTCGCAGCTCGAGACCATCCGCACCTTCGACCCCGACAGCCAGCGCACCACCGGCAATCTCAGGCGCATCGACCTGGCGCCGATGAGCGAGGTGCTGCTCAACGAGGAGACCATCCGGCGTTTCCGGCAGAACTATACGCGCACCTTCGGCGGCAACACCGCCGATGATCCACTCTATGGCGCCGTCAGTGCCGGCTCACGGTATTCGGGCACGGAGCACTGGCTGCCATTCTTCTACGAGAGGATGGATCGGCTCGCCGACTATGTGGGCGATGCGCCCTTCGTCTATGACGACCAGGCGGCGGAGGCCTATGGCGAGCGGCGCCAGCAGATCGTCGACTACTATGAAGCGCGCGAACAGGTGCGCCAGCAACCGCCCGTAGCCGGGGGCGGAGCACCCTACAAACCCATCGAGCCGGGCCTGCTCTATGCGGTGAGCGAGCATCCCTATGCGCTCGCCGGGGCGGGCACCATCCAGCTCTCGCCATTCATGGCGCCGGGTGCAAGGGAGCAGGACGACGCCGGCGGACGCATCGCGCCGAGCTTTGCCGCCGAGCGGCAGGCGACGGACGTCAACCTCTTCGCGGCGGTGGTCGAGCGGCTGATGGCCGAGCGCCGCCGTGGCCGGCGCGCCATCATCGCGTGCTGGAGCGAGGGCACGCGCGACCGCATGACACAGGTCCTCAAGGACCATGGATTGACCAATCCGCGTCTCGCCGAGAACTGGCGGGATGCCGAGACGACGAGCCCCAATACCACGTCGCTCATCGTGCTGGGGCTCGAGACCGGGTTCGAGACCGACGACCTGCTGGTCCTTTCCGAGCAGGATATTCTGGGCGAACGCATTCTGCGGCCCCAGCGCAAGAAGAAGGCGAGCGATGCGCTTACCGAGGCGGCGAGCCTCGCGGCCGGCGACCTCGTCGTCCACGTCGACCACGGCATCGGCCGGTTCATCGGCCTCAAGGTCATCGAGGCTGGCGGAGCGCCACACGAATGCGTCGAGATCGAATACGCGGGAGACACCAAGCTCTACCTGCCGGTCGAGAACATCGAGCTTCTCTCACGCTACGGCTCTGAGGATACAGGCGCGCAGCTCGACAAGCTCGGCGGCGTCGCCTGGCAGGCCAAGAAAGGCCGCCTGAAGAAGCGCATCCGCGAGATGGCCGAGCAGCTCATCAAGATCGCGGCGGCGCGCCAGCTCACCCGGGCCGAGCCGATCGATATCCAGCCGGGCGCCTATGAAGAGTTCGCGGCGCGCTTCCCGTTCGAGGAGACCGAGGACCAGCTCACGGCCATCGAGGCGGTGTTCGACGACCTGACCGCCGGCAAGGTCATGGACAGGCTGGTGTGCGGCGACGTCGGCTTCGGCAAGACGGAGGTCGCGTTGCGCGCGGCCTTCGCCATGTCGCTCTCGGGCCGGCAGGTGGCAGTCGTCGTGCCGACGACGCTGCTGGCGCGCCAGCACTTCAAGACATTCTCGGAGCGTTTCGCAGGTCTGCCGGTGCGCGTGCGCCATGCCTCGCGGCTGGTGCCGAGCAACGAGCTCAAGGCGACCAAGGATGGCCTGGCGAACGGGCAGGTCGATATCGTCGTCGGCACCCACGCGCTGCTTTCCAAGTCGGTCAAATTCCAGGATCTGGGCCTGCTCATCATCGACGAGGAGCAGCATTTCGGCGTGGCGCACAAGGAGCGCCTCAAGGAGATGAAGGCCAACGTCCACGTGCTGACGCTGACGGCAACGCCGATCCCGCGCACGCTCCAGCTGGCGCTCACCGGCGTGCGGGACCTGTCGCTGCTGGCGACCCCTCCGGTCGATCGCCTAGCGATCCGCACCTTCATTTCGCCATTCGATCCGCTCTCCGTGCGCGAAGCGTTGCTGCGCGAGAAGTATCGCGGCGGGCAGGCCTTCTATGTCGTGCCGCGCATCAAGGACCAGCCGGATATCGCCGAGTTCCTGCGCAGCCAGGTGCCGGAGGTGTCGTTCGTCGTCGCCAACGGACAGATGGCGCCAAGTGAGCTCGACGACATCATGAACGCGTTCTACGACGGCAGGTTCGACGTGCTCGTGGCCACCACCATCGTCGAATCGGGGCTCGACATCCCCAATGCCAACACGCTGATCGTCCACCGCGCCGACAATTTCGGGCTGGCGCAGCTCTACCAGATCCGCGGACGCATCGGACGGGCCAAGCAGCGCGCCTATGCGCTCTTCACGGTGCCGCCCGACAGGAAGCTCACCGATACCGCCGAGCGACGGCTGGGTGTCCTGCAATCGCTCGAAAGTCTCGGGGCGGGCTTCCAACTCGCCAGCCACGACCTCGATATCCGCGGGGCCGGCAACCTGCTGGGCGAAGAACAGTCGGGGCACATCCGCGAAGTCGGCTACGAGCTCTACCAGGCGATGCTCGAAGAGGCGGTCGCGGCGCTCAAGACGGGCGAGGAGGAATATGTCGACGAGAACGAGTGGAGCCCGCAGATCTCGCTCGGCATGCCGGTGATGATTCCCGAGCACTACGTGCCGGATCTGACGCTGCGCATGCAGCTCTACCGGCAGCTCGGCGATTTGAAGGACGCGCGCGAGATCGATGCAGCAGGTGCGGAACTCATCGACCGCTTCGGGCCGCTGCCGGACGAGGTCGAGGCACTGCTCAAGGTCATCCTGGTCAAAGCGCTCTGCCGGGCGGCGAACGTCGAGAAGGTGGATGCAGGACCCAAGGGCGCGGTCATCACGCTGCGCAACAACGAGTTCGCGAATCCGGCGGGCCTCGTGCAACTGGTTGCCGATCCGGCCAACCAGGTGCGGATCAAGCCCGATCAGAAACTCGTGTTCGCGCGCAACTGGCCGACGCCGGAATCACGTCTGAAGGGCGCCGCCGCGATCCTCTCGCGCCTCGCCAAGCTCGCGGAAATGGCCGCCGTTCCGGCATGACATGCTTTCGGGGCAATGGCTTCGTTAAGGATTACGTGATCGTCCGCCTATAAGGGATTTGTAAGTCGTATCGGTCATGTTATTGCCCGAATTGAGCACTTGATGAACACCCAGAAAGGGTCGCCGGTGTCGCGCACCGGCCGCTGCCCAGGAAACAAGGAAAATCAATGAGCCTCAGGAACCCCTTCATCGCCGGATTCACGGCCGTCGCGCTGCTGCTGTCTCCGATGTCGGCGTTTGCCCAGGAGACCCAAACGCCTGCTGAAACCCCTGCCGAAGCTCCCGCCGAGGCCCCGCCGGCTGCTGGCGAGGCGGCTGCGGGGGCGCAGGCCGGCTTGCCGTCCCAGAACTGGCTCAAGGTCTGCGACCCGCTGCCCGACGGCCAGCGCGCCTGCATCATGCGCCAGGTCGTGCTCGCGAACGGCCAGTTCCTCGGTTCCTTCCTGCTCCGCGACGATCCGGGCCAGGAAAGCCGGCTGCTCGCCGTTGCCGCGGTTCCGCTCGGCGTGTTGCTGCCGTTCGGACTGACCTGGCAGATCGACGGGGCCAAGCCCATCCGCGTGCCCTACATGCTCTGCGACCCGACCTCGTGCGCGACTCAGCTCGTCATCAACGAGGCCTACGTCAATTCGCTGAAGCGCGGGAACACGCTGAAGCTCACCGCCAAGAATCGCCAGAATCAGGACCTGACCGTCGAGATCAGCCTTTCCGGCTTCACCGCCACCTATGATGGCGAGGCTGCCCTGACGTTCGACGAGTTCCGCCAGGAGACCACCGGCGAATCCGCTCTCGAGCAGGTTCTGCAGGACCGTGCCGAGGAGCTGCGCCGCCAGCTCAACGGGCAGGAAGGCCAGGGCGGGGAAGCCCCTGCCGAGGGCGCTCCTGCCGAGGGCGCCGCGCCGGCTCCGGAAGCTCCGGCGCCCGAAGCACCGACCCAATAAGCCTGCCGACGAACGATTTTGATCCAAGGGGCGCCCTTCGGCGCCCCTTTTTGTCAGGTGTTCAGCCCCGGCCCATTCCGACGGCGAAGGCGCGTTTGCGGATGCCGGGCAACATCTTCATGCCCCAGAGGCCGCCGGCTCGCAGAAGCTGTGCGGGCAAGAGATCGGAAATCAGGGAGCGGAAGAGCGCATCGACCATGCCGCCGGTGCGTTTGAGGTCGGCTTCTCGACGCTCGGCATAGCGGCGACTGACGATGCGGGCCCAGTCGGGGGACGTCCGCCCGACATCCCCCAGCACCAAGGCCAGATCGGCCACATCGCGCAGGCCGAGGTTGAGGCCCTGGGCCCCGATAGGCGGGAAGGCGTGTGCGGCTTCTCCGACGAGCACCACGCCGTCCTTGCCTGCCTGATCGACGGTGATGCTGCTCAGGGGAAACATGTGAGTGGGCGTCGCGAGCGAAACGCTGCCGAAGAGGTGCTGCGATTTTTCGGCAAAGAGGCGCGCGAGGGCTTCGCGGTCCATCGCCTGTGCCGCCTTGAGCACGGCGCGCTCGTCGATCCAGACCAGGTTGGCGCGACTTTCCCCCGCGGGCACCAGCGTGAACGGTCCTTGGGGATAGTGGAATTCGACCGATGTGCCGCCGAGCGGGCGGGCGAGGTCGAGATCGCAAACCAGCGCAGCCTGGGTGAAACCGCTTTCGCGAGCGCGGAAACCTGCTGCGGCACGCACCAGCGATTTCTTGCCATCGGCGCCGATCAGTAAGGGCGTACGCAGCGTTCCTCCGTCATCGAGGGTCAGGATAGCGCCGGTGTCATCGATCTCGAGGGCGGTGAGCGCGGCTTGCCTCGTCGTTAGGTTCGAAAGCTTTTCGCGCCCGGCCGCAAACGCCTCGGCCAGCCGGGTGTTGGGAAAGTTCCAGCCGAAGGCGGCTAGCCCCGCCTCGCCTGCATCGAACAACGTCTCGGGTGCGCGCATCAGCCGGGAGGTGGCATCGATGATGCGGATATGCGTCAGCGCGTGGCCGATCCGGGCCGGGTCGTCGACGAGGCCTGCCGTGCGCAGATAATCGACGCTCGGCATCATCAAGGCCGAGGTGCGCCTGTCGGGCGGGGCAGCCGGGGCGACATGGATGACGGAGAGCCCCGCCTGCGCCACGGCGATCGCGGCCGCGAGCCCCGCCAGCCCTCCACCGACGACGATTGCCTGCGAATCGAACCGGGTCATCTGCTTGCTCGCTGGAAGAGTGGGCAACGACGAGTGTTAGCATCGGGGGACATCCGGAACCAGCGGCGAGACCCGACGTCGACCATTTGTCGCAAGAGGCAGCGAGGTTGGAGCAATTCCGCACCAGCCGGCTTTTCTTGCAGTGTTTCAATGATTAAATGCTGGAGCGGTTTTTCGCCAAAGGGCTGGAGAAATGATGGAACTGTTGCTCGACCCGAATGTCTGGGTCGCCTTCGTCACGTTGACCGTGATGGAGATCGTCCTCGGCATCGACAATATCGTCTTCATTTCGGTCCTGGTGTCGCGGCTGCCGCGCGAGCAGGCCGAATTCGCACGCAAGCTCGGCATCGGCCTGGCGCTGGTGTTCCGCATCATCCTGCTGTTCCTCATCAGCCTGATCGTTCAGCTGCAGGATCCGGTGTTCTCGGCCTTCGGTCATGACTTCTCGTGGAAGGACATCATCCTTCTCGCCGGCGGCGGCTTCCTCATCTACAAGGCCACGCACGAGATGCACGCAGCCATCGAGGAGCCGCACGAGGTGGGCCTGGCCGAGGCGGCTAAGGCCAGCCTCCAGGCCATTCTGGTGCAGATCGTCGTCATCGACATGGTGTTTTCCATCGATTCGATCATCACCGCCGTCGGCATGGTGCCGGCGGATCAGGTGGCGGTCATGGTGGCCGCTGTCCTCGTCGCGGTCGGCGTGATGTTCGTTGCTTCCGGTCCGATCGCCAGGTTCGTCGCCGACCATCCGACCACCAAGATGCTGGCCCTCGCCTTCCTGCTGCTCATCGGCGTGACGCTGGTGGCCGACGGTCTCGGCTTCCACATCCCCAAGGGCTACGTCTATTCGGCCATGGCTTTCTCGGTGCTGGTCGAAGCGGTCAACATCTTCGCCAAGCACCGCAAGCTGGCGCGTGGTGGTGCCTCGGGGGGCCATGTGGAGGTGACGCCCTTTACCGGGGCCACCGGTTCCGTGGCGGCTGACGCCGCTACGGCGGCAACCGGCGGCGGGCCGAGACCGAAGCCGCGCGGCAAGTCGACGCCGGCGTCCCGTGCGCAATCGCGGCCGAAATCGGCTCCGAGGAAACCCAAGTCATGACGCAGGCGATCGTCGTCCACAGGACGGGCGGGCCAGAAGCCCTCGAGTTCGAGGAGTGGTCCACCGGAGAGCCCGGACCGGGGCAGGTGCGCATCCGGCAGACGGCCATCGGCGTCAACTTCATCGATACCTACCAGCGATCGGGCCTCTACAAGGTCGAGACGCCCTTCGTCGCCGGTGGCGAAGGGGTGGGCACGGTCGTTGCGGTGGGCGAAGGCGTGGACGGCATCTCGGTCGGGGACCGCGTTGCCTATCAGAGCGTGCTCGGCGCCTATGCCCGCGAGCGCCTGTTGCCGGCCGAAAAGGCCATTCCGGTGCCCGATGGCCTCGACGACCGGCAAGTCGCCGCGATGATGCTCAAGGGGCTCACGGCCTACTATCTCCTTTTCAAGACCTGGCCGCTGGCAGCGGGCGAGACGATCCTCTACCACGCCGCCGCCGGCGGGGTCGGGCTCATCGCCTGCCAGTGGGCCAAGGCGCTGGGCGCGCGGGTGATCGGCACCGTTGGATCGAGAGACAAGATTGAACTTGCGCTCGCCAACGGGTGCGGCGAGGTCATCAACTACCGGGAAGAGGATGTCGTCGCGCGGGTGCGTGAGCTGACTGACGGCAAAGGCGTGGACGTCGTCTATGACGGCGTCGGCAAGGATACCTTCGAGACGTCGCTCGACTGCCTGCGCCCGCGAGGGCTGATGGTGAGCTTCGGCAATGCCTCGGGCGTCGTTTCCATTCCCGACCTCGGCATCCTGGCGCGTAAGGGTTCGCTCTACCTTACCCGTCCGACGGGCGCGGCGTATTTTCCGGGGCGCAAGGAACTACTCGAAGGCGCGAATGCGCTTTTCGAGGCGGTCAAATCGGGCGAAGTCAGGATATCCGTCAACCACACCTACCGGCTGGAGGACGCCGCCGAAGCGCATAGAGCGCTCGAGGCGCGCGAGACGACGGGGTCGATCGTCCTACTCCCCTGAGGCCTTGGGCCGGTCGGCAGCGCGCGGTCCTGCGCCGAGCCGATCGGCCAACGCCTCGGCATCCGCCGGGGCACGTACCTTGGCGTCGTTGTCGAAGAAGACGAACACATCGCGTCCGCTCTTGCGGCGCGGGGTCGGCGCCGCGACGCGCTCCGCATCTTCCGGTTCGGCGCCTCGAACCCAGGTGCGGACGCGGGCCGCCCAGCGATCGAGCGCCTTGCCGTCATAGCCGCTGGTATAGAGCACTTCGGATCCGTGCAGGCGGCAGTAGACGAAGTCGCTGGTCAGATCCATCAGCAGCGGCCACTCGACGGTATCGGCGCAGACGAGCGCCACGCGATGCCTGCGCAAGAGCCGGATGAATTCGGGTGAGCGGAAACTCTCGTGCCGGATCTCGACGGCGTGGCGCACCGGCTGATGGACATCGCTCTTCAGCCAGTTGCGGCCGTCGAGCCGTTCGTCGTGCCGGCGGGCGAGGGCGGAGGCCTCATCCGTATCGTGCGGCAGCAGGCCGAGGAACCGATCGAAGAGATCGCGGTCGAACTTCATGCGCGGCGGAAACTGCCAGAGGAAGGGGCCGAGCTTCGGTCCCAGCCGCAGAGGGCCCGAGGCCATCAAGTTGGCCAGCGGCGCCTCGATACCGCGCAGCTTGAGCATGTGCGTGATGTAACGCGAGCCCTTGATGGCGAACACGAAATCGTCCGGCGTTTCCTCGCGCCAGCGCCCGAATGCCTCGGGCCGCTGCAGGCCGTAAAAGGTCCCGTTGATCTCGATCGCGCGGAAGTGCTCGGCGGCATAGGCGAGCTCCCGCTTCTGCGGCAGGCCTTCGGGATAGAACTCTCCGCGCCATGGCTTGTAGGTCCAGCCCGAAATGCCGATGCGTATGGTTCCAGATTTGCTCATGGTCCAGCCGGTGCTGCCATCTCGTGATTCTCAACGAGGGCGGGGCGGCACGGGTTGCGCGGTCGGGCTGCGCTCAATCCACGGGCAGGAAATCGGGGTTGTAGACCACTTCCCAGAGATGGCCGTCCGGATCCTGGAACTGTCCGGCGTAGCCGCCATAGAACGTCTTCCGGGCGGGTCTGATCACCGTGGCGCCGGCGGAAGCAGCCTGGCGCATGACGGCGTCCACGTCATCGACGCTGGTGACGTTGTGGCCGAGCGTGAACTCGGTCGGGCTGCGCTGCGATTTCTCGATGCCGGCGTCGTGGGCGATGTTGTCGCGCGAGAACAGGGCAAGCCGCAGGCCGCTCTGCAGATCGAAGAAGACCACCGCGCCATGCTCGAACTCGGTGCCGACAATACCTTCGGCCGGAAATCCCAGTCCCTCGCGATAGAACTTGAGCGATGCTTCGAGGTCGTCGACGCCGAGCGTGATCACGGTTATCCGAGGCTTCATAGGGTGTCTCCTCGTTGGATTGCAGGTCCAACGAGGCCTCAGTCGACATGGTTGCGCTTCGATTTGCAACGGCAGGTCAGCAATGGCGGACGAAACCGAGGACTACATCCTTCCAGCATCAAACCGCTCTTGGGCGGCCCTGATATCCGTCATTCGATCGCCTATCCAATCCGAAATCGCCCGCATGGGCGTCGACACTTCCTTCCCGAGCGGCGTGGCCCTCGATTGCCTCGCCAAGCACTTCCTCGGAAGCGCCATCGGAATAGACATCGGCGGTATCGAACAGGTTGACGCCTGCCTCCAGGCATATGTCCACCAAGCGACGGGCCTCCTTTGCATCGGAGGTGCCCCAATTGCCGAAGAGCGGGCCGCCGAATGTGCCTGCGCCAAAACTGAGGACCGGAACCTTGAGGCCGGATTTTCCGAGTGATCGATAGTCCAGGGGAATGCTCCTTACAAAATCAGACTGCGTGTGGAGGCGTAAGAGCCATGCGCCTGCCGGAACGGACCGCAATCAGCGCGGTGGCAATGGCAAGGGCAGGGAAAATCGCGGCAATGAAGGGCACTAGGGCAAGGCCGGGGCCGTGGTCGATCACCATGCCGCCTGTCCACGCCCCGATGGCGTTGCCGAGATTGAACGCACCGATGTTGAAGCTCGATGCAAGGCTCTGGCCGGCGCCCTCGGCCTTCGAAAGCACCCACATCTGCAAGGGCGCGACGGTGGCAAAGCCCGCAGCGCCGAGCAAAGCCGTGAAAAGCACCGCGGCGATCTGGTTGTTGAAGGCGAAGGTCATCAGCCCCAACACAAGGCCAAGCACCGCCAACGTGCTGAAAATGGCGTGTATGAGGTTACGGTCGGCAAGCCTTCCGCCCAAGAGGTTGCCCGCCACGAGACCGCCGCCGAAAACCAAGAGGATGGGCGAGACGGCGCTGTCGGAAAAGCCGCTCATCCCGGTCAGCAGCGGTGCGATATAGGTGAAGACGGCAAAGACACCGGCATAGCCGAGGACCGTCGTCAAAAGGCCGAGCAGTACGGGCCGGCGGGTGATGGCACGCAGATCGGCCCGCCAGTCGGAGGCACCGGGCGGCGTGCGGTCCGGCGGCACGAAGGTAGCCAGGACGAGCAGGGCAACCAGCCCCACAAGCGCCACGGCCCAGAAGGTCGAACGCCAGCCGTAATGCTGTCCGAGCCAGGTGCCGAACGGCACACCTAGTACGGTCGCCAATGTTACCCCGGTAAACATGATGGCAATAGCGGAGGCACGCCTGTCCTCGGCAACGAGGCTGGTGGCCACCACGGCTCCAACGCCAAAGAAGGTTCCATGCGTCAGGGCCGTCAGCACACGGGCGGCCATCAGCCAGCCATAACCTGGAGCCAGCGCGCAGGCGGCGTTACCGATGACGAAGATGACCATAAGGCCGACAAGGACATGCTTACGCGGCCAACGGGCGGTGAACGCGGTGAGGACCGGCGCCCCAACAGTCACGCCGAGCGCGTAACCGGAGATCAGCAGGCCGGCAGCGGCGATCGTGACGTTCAACTCGCGGCTGACCTCCAGCAGAAGGCCCATGATGACGAATTCGGTAACGCCGATGCCGAAGGCACCGGCCGTCAGGGCGTAAAGAGCGAGCGGCATGTCCTGTCCCGTAATTTTGAAATCCGGGGCGAGAGATAGAACCTGCAAGCAAGGTGATGTAGTATGCCGATTGGAATATCATCTATGAATTCAAGGACCAATGGCCCATTCCGAGACCAATCGCTCCCGTGAAATGGAAGTGTTCGCTCAGGTTGTCGATCAGGGTGGCTTTTCCGCTGCCGCACGCGTTTGCCGCATGACGCCTTCCGCTGTCAGCAAGCTGATTGCGCGACTGGAGGTGCGGCTTGGCGCACGGCTCGTCAACCGCTCGACGCGTGCCTTGCAGCTCACCCCGGAGGGCTGTGCCTTCTATGAGCGCGTGACACGCATTCTGGCAGATATCGAAGATGCCGAGCGCGGCGCCGGGGCTGGGGAACAGCCGGTCGGCCGCATCCGGCTCAACACCAGCGCCTCCTATGCGACGCACATCCTGGCTCCTATCCTGCCGGAATTCCTCGACCGTCACCCTGGAATCACGCTCGATCTCGTCCAGACCGACATGGTCGTCGACCTTCTTGCCGAACGCGCGGACGTTGCCGTGCGCGCCGGACCGCTGAAGACATCGAGCCTTGTTGCGCGCAAGCTCGGGGATACAGCCATGATCGTCGTCGGCGCACCGGAATATCTCAGCCGCTTCGGCGAACCGAAGAGCATTGACGATCTCGACCGGCACAATCGCCTGGGATTCGGTTATGTCCGCAAGGTCGACGGCTGGCCGATGAAGAAGAATAACGACATTGTCGTCATTCCGGCAGTCGGCCGCGTTCAGGCTAGCGATGGTGAGGGGCTGCGGCAACTTGCGCTGGGCGGGAGCGGGCTTGCACGCCTCGCCGCCTTCACCGTGCGTGACGATATTGCCGCTGGGCGTCTCGTTCCGGTGCTCGAGCATCTCAACCCGGGAGATCGGGAAACCTTCCACGCCATCCATATCGGCCAGGGCGGCCCGCTGCCGTCGCGCATCAGGGCGCTTCTCGATTTCCTTGCCGAACACGGAAAGGTGCGTTGATCAGCGGCAATATCGCAGAATGGCGCGCAATCGGCGGCGAATGGCGGGTAGGGAGGGATTCGAACCCCCGGAACGCTTGCACGTTCGCCGGTTTTCAAGACCGGAGCAATCAACCGCTCTGCCACCTACCCGGTGTGCAGCCGTTTAGCTTGTTCGATATGGGGGTGTCCAGCTTCACGTGCCACGCGGCTTGGCCCGGTTGGTGGCGGTGGCTGCAAGTGGGTCATCGGGCCAATGGTGGCGCGGATAGCGGCCCTTGAGGTCGCGGGCGACGTCCTTCCATGAGCCGCGCCAGAAGCCGGGCAGGTCACGGGTCGTCTGGATGGGACGGTGGGCTGGCGAGAGGAGGATGAGAAGCAGCGGGATCCGGCCATCGGCGATTGCGGGATGGGTGGCGAGGCCGAAGAGCTCCTGCACGCGGATTTCGAGCGCCGGGCCGTTCTCGGCTTCATAGTCGATGGGAAGGCGTGACCCGGAGGGCGCGTCGAAATGGCTTGGCAGCATGCGCTCGATCTCGGCGCGACGTTCCCAGGGCAGCAGGTCGAAAAGGGCGCCGGAGAGGTCCTCGGTGGTGATCGCGGACGCCTGGGTCTTGCCGTGAATGTGCGGCACAAGCCAGGCTGCGCCGTCCCGGGCCAGGGCATTGTCCGACAGGTCCGGCCATTGGTCCCCCATCTGGCCGCGCAGATATGTGGCGCGCGAGCGCAGGGCGAGTTGATCCCTGGTCCAGGGCAATTTGCCGATACCGCGCTCGGCAATGCCGGCAGCGAGCGCTTCTGAGGCCGCGTCGGGATCGTCGATGGCGGCCGCCACCTCTTCGAGCCGCAAAGCGCCGAGACGGCGCACCCGCCGCGCGCGGACGCTGCCGCTCGGTCTGTCGAAGGCGAGGGTTGTTTCCTCCTCGATATGGGAAGCGAAGAGGTCTTGGATGGTCTCGCGGTCGATACGCGCAGCGGCGCGGATGCGCCCGTTGGCGGCGGTGCCGGTGATGTCGGTAACAACGAGGAAGCGTTCGCGCGCCAACGCATCGGTTTCCTCGAGGATGGCGGCACGGCCATTGGCGAGGCGGAAGCGGCCGGGCGCACCGGCGGCCTGCGCGACCCGGTCGGGATAGGCGCGGGCCAGATGGCGGCCGAGTTCCGCTGGCGGCTCCCTTGCTTCCTTCGCTCCGGCGAGACGGGTCCAGCGCTGCGCCAGCGAGCGGGCCTCGCGCGCCCGCGGACCGGCATCGGCGCGGAAGCGCTCGAGGCGCCGTTCGAGATCGGTCGCATCTCCGCCGAGCCCGCGCTCGGTGAGGAGCACGGCGATCGCGGCGGCGGTCGCGGCCGTGCCTTCATCGGCGGCGGCATGGATCATGTGGGCAAATCGCGGGTGTAACGGCAGGCGGGCGAGCGCCCTGCCGTGGGCGGTGATGCGTCCTGCCTCGTCAAGCGCATCGAGCGCCTGGAGCAGCGCGACTGCCTCCACCCATGCGGGGGTAGGCGGCGGATCGAGGAATGCAAGGGTGCCCGGATCGTGGATGCCCCAGGAGGCGAGATCCAGGACGAGGGAACTGAGGTCGGCGGCGAGGATTTCGGGCGTATCGAACGGTGCGAGGCCTGCCGTCTGGCCCTCGCTCCATAGCCGATAGCAGACGCCCGGCTCGATGCGACCGGCGCGGCCCCGCCGCTGGTCTGCGCTGGCGCGCGAGACGCGGCGCGTTTCGAGGGTCGTCAGCCCTGTCGCCGGTTCATACGCCGGTACGCGCGAGAACCCGCTGTCGACGACGACGCGTACGCCCTCGATGGTCAGCGAGGTTTCGGCGATGGATGTTGCGAGCACGACCTTGCGGCGACCTGGAAGGGCCGATTGCACCGCGCGGTCCTGATCGGCAGGTGACAGCTGACCATAGAGGGGGGCGATATCCACATCGGTTGGAACCCGGCCGCCGAGACGTTCGGCGACGCGGGCGATCTCGGCCTGGCCGGGAAGGAAGACGAGCGCCGAGCCGACTTCGGAGCGCAACGCGCCAAGGACGGCGGCGGTGACCTGATCCTCCATGCGCTGCAGCGGGTCGTTGCCGAGATAGCGTGTTTCGACCGGGAACGCGCGGCCTCGGCTTTCGATGACCGGTGCGCTGCCCAGAAGGCTGGCCACCCGGGAGCCGTCCATAGTGGCGGACATGACCAGGATGCGCAGGTCCTCGCGCAGCACCGAGCCGTCGATGGCGAGCGCGAGACCGAGATCACCGTCAAGGCTGCGTTCGTGGAACTCGTCGAAGATGACGGCCGCTATGCCGTCGAGGGCCGGATCGCCGAGGATCTGGCGAGTGAAGACACCTTCGGTAACCACCTCGATACGGGTTCTGGCGGAGATGCGGGAGTCGAGACGAACGCGGTAGCCCACAGTCTCGCCGACCTCCTCGCCGAGCAACCGGGCCATCTGCCGTGCGGCGGCGCGGGCGGCAAGGCGACGTGGTTCAAGCACGATGATGCGGCCATCGGCACGCCAGACGGCGTCGAGCAGCGCCAGGGGAACTCGCGTCGTCTTTCCCGCACCGGGTGGGGCGACGAGTACGGCGCGGGTTCCGGCCTCGAGCGCCGCCAGAAGGCGGGGCAGGGCTTCATCGATCGGCAGGGGAGGGAGCGCGTGCATAAGCGGGTTTTGGCCAAGTTCGCGTTCGCCCGCAAGGGGCGGCTCGCTTGCCATGGACCGGCAAATCAGCGAGACCTTGGCGGGCAACCGTGGGGGCACAAGATGCGCGCAGCCGAGGGCGGCGACATGGTGGACACGCCTCTGGTCCTGCCGCTCGGTGAGGACGCGATGCTGGTGCGCTTCGGCGCGACGCTTTCGCAGGATGCCAATCTCGCCGCGCTGCGCTTTACCCGCCGGCTCGATGCGCGCCCGATCACCGGGGTCGTCGAGGTGGTGCCGAATCTCGTGTCGGTGCTGCTGCGCTACGACCGGCACCAGATCGGTTTCCAGCGGCTTGCCGGCGAAGTCGGGCTTCTGCTGACGGCGCGCATGGACGAGACGGATCTTGCCGGCCGCGAGCACAGGGTCCAGGTGTCGTTTGGCGGCGAGACGGGTCCCGATCTCGACGAGGTCGCCGAGCGGCTATCGCTCTCTGTCGAAGCTTTCGTTGCCGCGCACAACGCCTCGCGTCTACGGGTACTGGCGACCGGATTCGCGCCGGGTTTCGTCTACTGCGGCTTTCATCCGGAAGCGTTGCATGTGCCGCGACGCCGGGAGGTGCGCCCGCACATTCCGGCCGGCAGCGTGCTGTTCGCGGCAGGCCAGACGGCCATTGCGGCGACGGATATTCCGACCGGCTGGCACGTGATCGGACGCACGCAACTGCGCAATTTCGATCCCTTGCGCGAGCCGCCGACGCTCATCGAGGCAGGCGACGGGATCGTTTTCGAGGCCGAGCGATGAGCGCGCGTCTCGTCATCCGCCGAGCGGGGCCGTTGACCACCATCCAGGACGAGGGCCGCTTCGGCATGCTGCGCCACGGCGTCAGCGCTTCGGGGCCGATGGATAGAGGAGCCTTTGCGAGCGCAGCACATACGCTCGGCCGAGCGGGACCTGCAGGCATCGAATTCACGTCGACAGGCATCGAGGTCGAGGTGGTCGCCGGTCAATGCAGCACCGGTTTCGCCGGGGGCGCTTTCGCTGCGAGGCTTGGCGGCAGGCAGGTCGAGTGGCCGGGCGCGGTACCCCTGCACGAGGGTGAAGTACTGGCCATAAACCCCGGTCGGGCCGGTAATTTCGGATATCTGCGCTTCGACAAGACCATAGATGTTCCGCCGGTACTTGGGAGCCGCGCGACCAATCTGCGCGCGGGGATCGGCGGGCTCGAAGGGCGGGCGTTGCGGGCGGGGGACAGCCTCGAACTCATCGAATCCGAAGACGCCGACCCCGACGGCAGCCGGGTTTCGACCGGTGCGGGGGCGATCCGTTTTATCTGGGGCTTACACGCTGAGGTTTTCCCGCCGGCCGTCCGCGAGCGGTTCCTGTCGGAGAACTTCCGTATCACCGCCCGCATGGATCGCATGGGCGTCTGGCTCGATGATCCGGGCGGGGTTTTCCGAGGCGCGAGCGGGCTTTCACTCGTTTCCGACGCGGTGGTGGCCGGCGACATCCAGATCGTCGGTGACGGCACGCCGGTCGTGCTGATGCGCGACCACCAGCCGACCGGGGGTTACCCGCGCATCGGCACGATCATCGCGGCGGACCTCGATCGTTTTGCCCAGATGCGACCCGGCACGCATGTGCGGTTTGAATCTGTTAGCCTTGCGCACGCACGCAGTCTGACAGCCGAAAGGAGCGTTTGACATGACCTCGATCGACCTCAATGCCGACCTTGGAGAAGGCATGGGCACCGACGAGGACCTTTTGGCTATCGTCTCCAGCGCCTCCATCGCCTGCGGGGGGCATGCCGGCGATGCCCAGACCATGCGGCACATCCTCAAGATCTGCAAGAACAACGGGATACGAGCGGGCGCTCATCCGGGGTATGCCGATGTCAAACGTTTCGGACGTTTCCGGGTGGTGATGCCGCTCGACCAGCTCCTCGGCCAGATCCGCTCGCAGCTTTTCCTCATCCGCTGGATCGCCGACGAGGTCGGCGTGCCGATCTCCTACGTCAAGCTGCATGGGGCGCTGGCCAACCAGACCGCCGAGGAGCTGCCGCTGGCAGTCGGCATCTTCGCGACCGTTCAGGCCATGGACCCCAAGGTCGCGGTGCTGGCCCTCGACAACAGCCAGCAGGTGCGCGCGGCCAAGGCCGTCGGTACGCCGCTGATCCGCGAAGCCTATGCCGACCGCGCCTATACGCGCGAAGGTCTGCTGGTGCCGCGAAGCGAGGAGGGATCGGTCATCGACGATACCGATCTCGTCATCGAGCGCTGCCTGCGGCTCGCACGGGACGGCGAGATCGTGGCGCAGGATGGCACGGTGTTCAAATCCGCTGCCCGTTCGATCTGCCTGCACGGCGACACACCGGGAGCGGTGGACCTGGCGCGCGAGCTGCGCGAGGCGCTGGAGGCCGAGGGCATCCTGATCGCGCCGGTGGAGCCCGAACAGGAAGCTCAACTGGCCGAAATCTAGCGGCCCTCGTCCGGAATATTGAGCACGTGGCCGCATGCCTTGCAGTGCACGGCGTCCGGATCGTGCTTCCTCAGGCCGCACTGCGGGCAGGGGAAGTTGACCTTGTGCGGGCGGAAGATCGCCTGGGCGAGGCGCACGAACAGCGAAATGCCGACGATCATGACGATGATCGAGGTCAGCTTGCCGAAGGTGCCGGGAAGGATGATGTCGCCGAAGCCGGTGGTGGTGACCGCCGTGACGGTGAAGTAGAGCGCATCGACATAGCCCTCGATGCCGGTCTCCTCGCCGGCGAAGAATGTGTAGACGAAGCCGGTGACGATGAAGAGGAAGACCAGGAGGTTGATGACCGCCTGCGCCGACTCGCGCCAAAGGCCGAGCCCCCGCTTTTCTAGCGGTTTCCAAAGAACGGAACGTCGGGTGAGGGTCCAGAGGCGCAGGATGCGCAGGAACCCGAGGTTGGCCAGCATCGTCGGGAACAGCAGGGTCGCCAGAATGAAGATGTCGACAACGACCGGCAGCTGGCGCAGCCATTTGGGGATGTCCGAGGTCGCGAGGCCCCGGGCCGTCAAGTCCGCTAGCAGCAGGGCGGCAACCGACAGATCGATCCACAGGAACGCCGGATCGCCGCGCAGCAGGGGCGTGGCGATGAAGAAGGCGATGATCGCCAGGTCCACGAGAAGGACGGCGAACTGGAAGCGCAGCGCCTGAACCGACTGTCCGTGGTAGAGCAGGCGCAGGCGGGCGCGGAACCGGTCGAAGGAGGAGCCTTCGTTACTCGATTGGTCTTCGGTCTTATCGGTCATCTCGGACTGCCGCAGCCTTGTTCGGCGCAACTATAGGTCCGCAATGGCTTTCAAACCATTGCGGTTGCCTAAGGACCGATAGCCCCGTCAGGGAACTGTGGGCGGCGTACTGCCAGGCTGACTGGGTTGGTTCGGATTATTGGCGTTACCGCCAGTAGGTGGAGGCGTTGAAGGCGGCGGATTGGAGGGAGCTGGATTCCCGCCGCTGTTGGGCGAGGGAGGCGTATAGGAATCACCCGGCTCTCCGCTCGACTCGGTGGCTGGAGCTGCCGAGCTTTCGGTACACCGGTTCGCGCCACTCACCCGGAACGGCCGCAACAGCGGCGATTGCACGATTGCGTAGCGAAAGGCCTGTGCGAGTTGGGGACGCTGCGGATCGGCGGGGGTGAAGAGCCTGGCGGAACCTGCAGCGCTGGCGATGCCGCAGCGCTCGTCGAGGTCGACGCAGCCGCTGCCGGTGCACACACGCACGGCGCCCTCGTAGAGCATCACGCGCGTTTCTGCGCGCCCGACCACGACGTCGAACTTGGTGCCGCGCACGCCGATGGTGGCTGAGGGCGTGCGGATCTCGTAGGCGGACTTGGGGCTGTTGCCGCTGATGAAGCGGAACGTGCCGCCCAGCGCATTGATCGCGAAGCGCTCGGCCGAACCGCCACCGCGCATCAGGTAGGTTTCGATGAGGAGCGAACTGCCCGGGCCGACGACGAGCCGCGTGTCGTCGAGAAAGACGAGCTGGACCTGGCCGCTCGCGCCGGTGACGACCCTCTCGCCGACCGAGACGTCAGCCCCGACGATCAGCGTGCGATCTCCCGAGCTGCCGCGGGCAAGCGCATCGGGGTCGACGCCCAGGGCCTTGCCCTCGTTCGCGGCCCATGCGGGGCCGAGCGAGAGCATGCCGGCAAAGAGCGCTGCGATAGCTGTGGTGACGCAAGTTGTGTTCATGTCCGCCAGCCTGCAGGGGGTGAGATGAACGGGGCTTGAACAGTCGAACGGCGCGCCACTTTATTCGGAGGCGCGGAATCCGGCAATCGGATACTTGCAATCTTAAGAATAGCGCTCTTCGGTCCACGGGTCACCGTGGTTATGGTAGCCACGCACCTCCCAGAAACCCGGCTTGTCCTGGGTCGAGAACTCGATGCGGCGCAGCCATTTTGCACTCTTCCAGAAGTAGAGATGCGGTACGACGAGCCGCACGGGGCCGCCATGCTCGCGCGTCAGCGGCTCGCCCTGCCAGCTATGGGCGAGCAGGGCGTCGGGGCTAAGGAAATCTTCGATGGTCAGGTTGGTCGTATAGCCGTCGTAGCTGTGGAGGATCACGAAGCGGGCCTGCGGCAGGATACCCGCCGCCTCGGCGATATGCATGGTGGGCACGCCCGTCCACGCATTGTCGTAGCGCGACCAGCTCGTGACGCAATGGATGTCGGAGACGTTGTCGACTTGCGGCTGCTCGCTGAAGGTCTGCCAGTTCCAGGAAACGCTCGTCTCCACGGCGCCATCGACATCGAGCCGCCATTGGGTCTTGTCGATGGCGGGTTC
Organism: Devosia geojensis; assembly: GCF_000969415.1. Lineage (GTDB taxonomy): Bacteria > Pseudomonadota > Alphaproteobacteria > Rhizobiales > Devosiaceae > Devosia > Devosia geojensis. The sequence goes on from NZ_JZEX01000058.1 coordinate 27,979, forward strand.
GACGCCGAGGTCGAGCACCGGCCAATTCTTGACGAGGTGCTGGCCGGGCGGCAGGCGTTCCGTTTCCGGGCGGGCGGTTCGTCCGGTAAGAAACCGGCCCTGGTCCGCCCATGCGGCCTTGGTGCGGGTGAACTTGGAATCCGGAGGTACGATCGGATCGTCGTCGGCCATCGTAAAATGCTCCGCAGGATGGGGCACCCAGCATCGCATCTGGCACGAGCGATGGCGAGGTCCTGCAGCGAGGCTGGACACCGTCTCGTGAGGGGGAATGCGAAGCTGTCTGTTGCCCCTCGGCTGCGCGCGGGCTAATGGCTGTTCCGATTTCGGGCACAAAACTGTCATATATCCCGCGCAACGGAGAAAGCATGAAGCTGGCGTTCGTCATACCGGCCTACAACGAAGAAGCCCTGATCGGTAAATGCCTGGAATCGGTGATTGCCGAAGTCGCACGGGCCGGAATGCGCGAAGACGTCGAGATTGTGGTGGTCAACAACGCCTCGACCGACCGCACGGGGATCATCGCGCGCAGCTATGACGGGGTGAGGGTGGTGGACGAGCCGAAGAAAGGGCTCGTCAACGCGCGCGACGCAGGCTTCCAGGCTTCGAGCGGCGAGCTCGTCGCCAATATCGACTCCGACACGATCGTTCCGGCCGGCTGGCTCGATACCGTGGTGAGCGAGTTCGAGAAGGACCGGAACCTCGTCGCCCTCAGCGGGCCCTACATCTACTACGACATGTCGGGCTGGAACCGGTTCCTCGTCGGGATGTTCTACGGCCTCACCTATCTCATCTACCTGCTCAACCGGTTCGTCCTGCGGGTGGGTTCGGTGGTGCAGGGCGGCAATTTCGTCTTCAAGCGGTCCGCGTGGGAGAAGGTCGGCGGCTACGACCGCTCGATCCAGTTCTTCGGCGAGGACACGGACGTGGCCGTGCGGCTTTCCAAGGTCGGCGGCGTCAAATGGACGTTCGCGCTCAAGATGAAGACCTCGGGGCGGCGGCTGGAGAAGGAAGGCGTCTTCAAGACGGCCGGCACCTACACGCTCAATTTCTTTTGGGTCACCTTCCGCGGCAAGCCTGCAACCACCGAATACAACGACGTCCGCCGCCACTGATTGGCGGTTTCTCCCGCACCTAACCGGTTCGGAGCGCCCCAAGATCCCGGTTGCCGTCGCGCTCGACTACGAGGCTGGTTTGCACCAGGCGCCCCGAGTGGTGGCGACGGAACGCGGCGCGGTGGCGGTCGGATCGTCGCGCTTGCCGAGCAGAACGGAGTGGTGATCGAAAGCGATCCGGTGCTGGCCGAGGCGCTCTCCCGCGTGGAACTGGATGAGACCATACCCATCGAACTTTACAAGGCGGTGGCAGTGGTCATCGCGTTCGTCCTGCGGCAGGCGAAATCGTAGCCGGCGCCATTGTGCCCGGGCGCGTGCGTACCCATCTCCCGTGTCGAAATCGCACAAGGGAGTGGACCTATGCTCAATCCTGAAGACCGCCGCGCCATCGAAGGCCTCTTCGAGCGGCTGCGCGACGTTGCCGGGCGCACTGGCCCGCGCGATGCGGAGGCCGAGGCGCTCATTCATGAAAGGGTCGGCGAACAGCCCGCCGCGCCCTACTACATGGCCCAGACCATTCTGGTGCAGGAAACGGCATTGCGCGAAGCGCGCGAGCGGATCGCCATGCTGGAGGAACGCGCGGAAGAGCAGGGGGGCCGCACGCGTGGGCCCTGGGACCGGCAGGATCGATCCGAGCGTGCCGGTGGCGGATTCCTTGCGGGGGCAGCGCAGACGGCGCTCGGCGTAACCGGCGGCGTCCTGCTCGGCAGCGCCATTGCCAGCATCTTCACCGGTGGCGCGCAGGCCGAAGAGCCGGCGCCCGAGCCTGAACCGCAGCCGGAGCCTGAACCGGAGCAGGATTTCGGTGGCGACGAAGGCGGGGACTGGGGCGGGTTCGATATGGGCGGCGACTTCTGACCGTCAACGTCTGCGCGTCTTGATGTAGAACTCGTTACCGCCCGCTTCGAGCACGTAGAGCATGTTGTTGTAGGGGAAACGGAGCCCGGCGGTGTGGAAGTGCTGGGCCGGGCCGACGCCCGGATGACGTTCGCCCGCCAGGACGCGGTCGGCCATCTGCGCGGCCAGGACGACGCCGGAGTCCGTCATGCGCTTGGTAAGCACACCCTGGGCGAACTGATTTTTCTGTCCCACCACGCCGCAGATGGTCTTGGGATATTCGGAATCGTAGAGGCGGTTCATCACCACAGTGCCGACCGCCAGCATGCCGTCGGGGCTCGAGCGATTGGACTCGAAGTACATCGCCCGCATCATGCATTCCTTCTCCGACAGGCGCGCCATGCCGAACTGCATGCCGAAGAGACTGCAAGCACCGAGGCTCGAGGCGAGCACGGCACTGGCGCAAAGGCGCAGCAAGGTTTTGGCGAAAGCGGACATGGCACGGTTCCCCAGCGGCAGAACTCCCTGCAATTTGATCCATCAGCCTTAACAAAGGGCTTGGCGGAACGGTTAAGCCTTTCCTAAGGGCCAATGCGAGCCGCCGGGGCCGGCGGCTCGCATTCCAGGGCCTAGCGGTTGTCGTATTCGCTCCGCACCAGCTCGAGTCCACGCCGGGTGATGCGGTACGGTTGTCCGCTGGACGAGGCGATGGCTTTCTTGGCCTTGAGCTTGCGGAACATCTGCTCGGTAAAGCCCGCGACAAGCCATCCTTCGCGATTGTAGAACTCGTAGCCGGCGGCCTTGCCGTTGTCGTCCTTCAAGACCACGATCATGCCGCCCTGGGCGAGCGCGTGCAGCACCCGCTGTTCCTTCCGGGAAACGTCCATCTGTAGATTCCGTCAGGCGGGCGGCAAATCTGCGCACCCGCAAACACAAACGGACCGCCGCCAGCCTCACGCTTGGCAGCAGCCTGGTTCGTATTCGCCCCGCCCATCGGCATGCAGCTCGAGCATGCGCTCGACAAACGGGGCGTCAGACGGTTTCAAACAGTTTGGACATAAACACTCCAAGAGCCCGAGCTGGATAGCGCAATGCGGGCGGACGGAAAAGTCCCGATCGTTAGTCGCAGTTGCCAAGCCATGCGCGACGGTGCAAACCAGCAACAGACAGTTCAAGCCGACAGGAACGAAAGACCGTGACAGCCGCCAAATTGCCGGAAGAGTGCCAGACCAAGGATGACGTGCGCGCCGAGATCGACAGGATCGACCAGGCATTGCTCGCGCTCTTTGCCGAGCGGCATCAGTACGTCACGCGCATGGCCCAGATCAAGACGGACCCGCACGAGGCCTACGACAAAGCGCGGATCGAATCGATCATCGAAAAGCAACGCGAGCGCGCATTGGGCCTTGATCTCGACGAGGATCAGGCCGAACTTATCTGGCGCACGCTGATCGACTGGAATATCAATTACGAAAAGGGCATCATCGTCGCACGCCGCCGCAGCCAATAGCGAGGCCTATCATGTCCGCCATCGTCATCCGCAAAGCCGAACGGTCCGACGCGCCGATCCTGGCGCGGATCGGATACGATGCGTGGGAGACGGGCATCCTGCCGCTCCTCAAGGAGCGGCCGGGTATGCGGCAGACCGAGCAGCGCCGGCTGGCGCAGGCGGTCAACGAGACGCTGGAGCGGATCATCGTCGCCGAGATCGACGGCGTGCCGGTCGGCTGGTGTTCGCGGGCGCGGGGCAGGGCCTATGTTCCGTTCCTCTTCGTCATGCCGGAGTTGCAGAGCCAGGGGATCGGCTCGATCCTGCTGCGGCGCATGGAGTCGATGCTCGAGCTCGAAGGCGCCGAGCGGGTGCAGTTGGAAACCCCGGCCGACAATGTGCGCGCCGTGCGGTTCTATGAGCGTCAGGGCTATCGCATCCTCGCCCTTCGCCCCGACGGACGGGCGGCGCACGAGCCCTTCATGAGCGTCCACCTCGAAAAGCGTCTCGAACCGTTCGACGGGGATATCGAGGACGAGGAAGACTAAGGCGCACCTTTACACCGTTGAGTTCTCACCCGTTGCATCGCGGGGGCAAGATAAGTAAGGACTGACTTATCTTCCGCCCGCCTCAGGACGCTTGCCGTGACCCTTATCGATACCCGCACGCCTAACCCCAAGACCTTCATTTCGGGTTCGACGGGGGACTGGGAGGTGATCATCGGCATGGAGGTGCACGCGCAGGTCACCTCCGAGAGCAAGCTCTTTTCCGGATCCTCGACGGAGTTCGGCAATCCGCCGAACGCCAACGTCTCGTTCGTCGACGCAGCCATGCCCGGCATGTTGCCCGTCATCAATGAGGAGTGCGTGCGCCAGGCCGTGCGCACGGGGCTCGGTCTCAAGGCGCAGATCAACAAGCGCTCGATCTTCGACCGCAAGAACTATTTCTATCCGGACCTGCCGCAGGGCTACCAGATCAGCCAGTTCAAGGATCCGATCGTCGGCGAGGGCAAGGTGCTGCTCGACCTCGAGGGCGAGACCATCGAGATCGGCATCGAGCGGCTGCATCTCGAACAGGACGCGGGCAAGTCGATCCACGACCAGCACCCCAACATGAGCTTCGTCGATCTCAACCGCTCGGGCGTGGCGCTGATGGAGATCGTCTCCAAGCCCGATCTGCGTTCGTCCGAGGAAGCCAAGACCTATCTTTCGAAGCTGCGCACGATCCTGCGTTATCTCGGCACATGCGACGGCAACATGGAGCAGGGTTCCATGCGCGCCGACATCAACGTCTCGGTGCGCAAGCCGGGCGGCGCCTTCGGTACGCGCTGCGAGATCAAGAACGTCAACTCCATCCGCTTTGCCGGCCAGGCAATCGAATACGAGGCGCGCCGGCAGATCGACATTCTCGAGGATGGCGGCGTGATCGACCAGGAAACACGCCTCTTCGACCCCAAGCTCGGTGAGACACGCTCCATGCGCTCCAAGGAAGAGGCGCACGACTACCGCTATTTCCCCGATCCGGACCTGCTGCCGCTCGAGTTCGACGATGCGTTCATCGCCGATCTCGCCCAGCACCTGCCGGAGTTGCCGGACGAGAAGGCCGACCGGTTCGTCAGGGAATATGGCGTCACCCACTATGACGCGATGGTGCTGACGCTCGACCGCGAGGCTGCCGATTTCTACGAAGAGGTCGCCAAGGGCCGCGACGGCAAGCTCGCCGCCAACTGGATGATCAACGAGTTCTTCGCCCGCCTCAACAAGGAAGGCATGGACGTCACCACGAGCCCGATCACGGCCGCTCAGCTCGGCGGTATCGTCGAGCTCATCGCCAAGGGCGACATCTCCGGCAAGATCGGCAAGGACCTCTTCGAGATCGTCTGGGCCGAAGGAGGCGACCCGGCGCAGATCGTCGAGGCGCGCGGCATGAAGCAGGTGACCGACATGGGGGCGATCGAGAAGATCGTCGACGAGATCATCGCCGCCAATCCTGATCAGGTCGAGAAGGTCAAGGCCAAGCCCACAATGGTCGGCTGGTTTGTCGGCCAGGCGATGAAGGCGTCCGGCGGCAAGGCCAACCCGCAGGCGCTCAACGCGCTGATGAAGCAGAAGCTCGGCATCGAATAGTTCCCGACGGGAACTGGCAGAAGAGTCCTTCGTTCCGCAGCCAGCAGGACGGAGGATCCACATGCCCGTTATCGAGCGCGTTCTTTACAACATTCTCTCCAGCGATATCGGCAAAAGCGCGAGCTTTTACCGGCATCTCGGCAATTTCGATAAAATCTACACCAGCGATTGGTACATCGTCCTGGCGGTGCCAGAGCATGTCGGGTTCCAGCTCGGCATCATCGCGGCGAACAGCGAGTATACGCCCAAGGAGGTGCGAGGGACGCCGGCGGGCGGCTATCTCACGCTCGTTGTCGACGATGTCCATGCAGCGGTCGAGCGGGCGCGCGCAATGGACGCCGCGGTTATTCAGGAACCAGTGGCGCTCGGCTATGGGCAGACGCAGGCGCTCATTCGCGATCCCGACGGCAATGTGGTCGACGTCTCGACGCCAACCGAGAAGCTTGCACGTCAGACATAAGCCTTGCCGCGCAGGCGCCTGACGATCCGCCCGTCGATCAGCAGCAGGCCTATGAATATGCCGAGCATGCCGAAGACGTGCACCGGCTCGACCGCCTCACCCAGGAAGAAGAAGCCGAGGATGATGGCCGAGACCGGCGCGATGAAGGTGACGACCGAGAAATTGGTTGCGCCGATCCGCGGCAGGATACGGTACATGATCTGGAAGGCGAACGCGGTGGCGAGAAGCCCGATGCCGAGCATCGAGGTCCAGCCTTCGATCGTGGTCAGGTGCGGCACGCCGTGAGCGAAGAAGGCGAGGGGCACGGCGGCGATGGTGGCGCCGGTCATTGCACAGGCAGCGAAGACCGAAGCGTCGATGGTGCCGAGCATGCGCGTGTAGTTGAGGCTGACAGCGTAACAGAAGGTGGCCGTCAGGCACGCCGCGATCGCCCAGAGCTGCGAGGAGCCGCCCGCGGCGAGCGCCGGCGAGGCGAGGAGCGCGACGCCGGTGAAGCCGGCGAGCACGCCCATGGACTTGTTCCAGGTCGCTTTTTCCCCACCCGGCCAGAAGTGGGAGACGATCACGGTCATGATCGGCGTCATGGCGTTGACGATGGCGGCGACGCCTGCTGCCAGATGCTCCTGGCTGAGGGGGAAGAGCGCGAAGGGAATGGTGTAGCTGAGGATGCCGAGCAGCAGGAAGTGGAGGTAGAGCCACTTGTTGATTGGCAGGTGCTTGCCAAGGGCGATGAAGAACGCCCAGCAGCCGAGTGCGCCGATGGCGACCCGGCCGGCCGAAACCCAAAGCGGGCCGATCTCTCGAATCAGGATGCCGTTGAAGAGGAACGAGGTTCCCCAGATGGCGCCCAGAAGTATGACCCAGAGCCAGTCGCGCAGCGACATGTTCAGTCTCCTAACGTGAACGCAGGAAACTACGCCTCCGACGTCCTCGGGTCGAACCGATTTTGACGATGAGGGTCATGAATTCGCGTGATGGAAGCGCCGGAAAGCTGCCATGCACACTTTTCGATACCGCCCGCGACGAAGCGCAGCTAGCTTGCAGTGCTCAACTTTTGGAGGGAATCTCAAGGTGCACAAAAAATTCGCTCTCGTGGCTGCCGCGATGTCGCTGGTTGTACCGGTGCAAGGGGCCGAAACGCTCGATGATGCACCACGCATTGCGGTGATGTCGGCGTTCGGACCGGAATGGATAGCGTTGCAGGAGGCACTCGTCGATCGCGTCGATCATTCGCTCAACGGCATCACCTTCGCGACCGGCACCATCGAGGGCAAGCCGGTGGTCCTGTTCCTCACCGGCGTCAGCATGGTCAACGCCGCCATGACCTCGCAGCTCGCCATCGACCACTTCAACCTCGAAAGCATCGTCTTTTCAGGTATCGCCGGCGGGGTGGATCCCTCGCGGCACATCGGCGATGTCATCGTGCCGGCCCAGTGGGGGCAGTACCTTGACGTGATCCTGGCGCGCGAGGTCGACGATGCATTCGTTCCGCCGCCCTTCCTCGAGGCGCCGTTTCCGAACCATGGCATGATCTTTCCACAGAACGTAACGGTCGCCCGGGACGGGGCCGAGCCTGAGGATCGTTTCTGGTTCCCGGTCGATGCAGAGCTGCTGGCGGTTGCCGAGGCTGTGGCCGCTGAGATCGATCTGCTGGACTGCGTTCCCGACAATCAGTGTCTCACCCATGCGCCCGGTGTCTATGTGGGCGGCAACGGCGTTTCCGGCGCTGCATTCGTCGATAACGCGGCTTTTCGTGAATACGCCTTCGAGACATTCGAGGCGGCGGTGCTCGATATGGAGAGCGCCGCGGTCGCGCATGTGGCCTATGCCAACGAGGTGCCGTTCATCGCCTTCCGCTCGCTTTCAGACCTTGCAGGCGGTGGGGAGGGCGCGAACGAGATGGGCACCTTCATGGGGTTGGCCTCGGATAACTCGGCGGCTGTGGTGAAGGCGTTCCTCGCCGCGTTGCCTTAGTCCTGAAGCCGCGCCACGATCTCATTCACCGCGGCGTCGATTGTGGTCGACGCCGTATCGATGACGAGGTCGGCGCTGGTCCAAGGCTCGTATTCGCGCCCGACGACCTCGGCCCACACCGGCTGGACATGGCCCGGAATATCTGCGGTTCGCGTTTCCACGCGGCGGCGGTGTTCGGCCGGGTCGGAGCAGACGACCTCGATTTCCAAGGCACGTCTTCCGGTGTCGGCGGCAACTGCCCGCCACGCGTCGCGTGTCAAGGCAATGGGATTGACGGAGTCGGCGATGACGGTCGCGCCGGCCCTGAGGCAATCGGCGGCGACCGCCCAGGCGATGGCGTAGCCCGCGGTTTCGACTTTCTCGGTCTCGCCAGAGTGCAAGAGGGCCTGCTCGATGCTGTCGATGCGGATGTGGGCTGCGGCGAGGCGACGAGCCAATGCCTTGGCGATGGTGGTCTTTCCGCTGCCCGGCAATCCACCGAGAATGAGCAGCATCAGAGGCTCACTTCGCCAGCGGCAAGCAATCGAAGGGCCTCGGGGTAGAGACGGTGCTCCTCGACGAGCACGCGGGCAGCGAGGGTTTCAGGCGTGTCATCCGGCAAAACCGGCACTTTGGCCTGGAGGATCACCGGCCCTTCATCGAGCCCTGTGGTGACGAAGTGCACGCTGCAGCCGTGCTCGGCGACCTTGTCAGCCAGCGCCCGCGCGTGCGTATCGAGCCCGCGATAAAGCGGCAGCAGCGAGGGGTGGACGTTGATCATCCGGCCCTGCCAGCGCGCGATGAAGGCAGGCGAGAGGATGCGCATGAAGCCGGCAAGGCAGACGATCTCGGCGCCCCAGCTCTCCAGTACCTCGTTGATCGCCATATCGAACGCCTCACGGCTTTCATAGGCCGATTGCGCCAGCGACCTGGTGGCGATGCCTTCGGCGGCGGCGATCTCGAGCCCTTGGGCAGCGGCGCGATTGGAGAAGACGCCGACGATCTCGGCCGGATAGTGCGGCGCCCTGGCGGCCGCGATCAGGGCGGACATGTTGGAGCCGCGCCCGGAGATCAGGATGGCGACGCGCTTACGCCTCATAGGGCGAGCTTGCCGCGGAAGGTGACCGGCTCGCCCACGCGCTCGACGAGCGAGCCGACGACGGCCGCGGTCTCGCCGGCGGCGGCCAGATGTTCGACCAGCCGGTTGGCATCGTCGGCGGCGACAGCTGCGAGCATGCCGACGCCGCAGTTGAAGGTGCGCAGCATCTCGCGCTCGTCCATACCGCCGACATGGGCGAGCCAGCCGAAGACCCTCGGAACGGTCACCTTGCCGAGGTCGATATCGGCGGCGAGCGTCTCGGGCAGGACGCGCGGGATATTGTCGATGAAGCCGCCGCCGGTGATGTGGGCGAGGGCCTTGATGCCGATGCCGGCCTTCAGGGCCGAGAGGATCGGCTTCACATAGATGCGCGTTGGCGTCAGCAGCGCTTCGGCGAGCGACTGGCCAGGCGCGAAAGGCGCGTCCATGTACCAGTCGGTATCGGCGACCTCGACGATCCTGCGCACCAGCGAATAGCCGTTGGAATGAACGCCCGAAGAGGCAATGGCGACGAGCACGTCGCCGGCGGCGATGTCGGCGCGCGGCAGAAGCGTGCCGCGCTCGGCTGCACCCACGGCGAAGCCGGCAAGATCGTAGTCCTTGCCATGATACATGCCGGGCATCTCGGCCGTCTCGCCGCCGATGAGCGCGCAGCCAGCGATGCGGCAGCCTTCGGCGATGCCTTCGACGATGGCCGTGCCCTGGGCGACGTCGAGCCGGCCAGTCGCCAGGTAGTCGAGGAAGAAGAGGGGCTCGGCGCCCTGCACGACGATATCGTTGACGCACATGGCGACGAGATCGATGCCGATGGTCGTGTGATTGCCGGTGTCGATGGCAATCTTGAGCTTGGTGCCCACCCCATCATTGGCGGCGACCAGCACCGGATCGGTGAAGCCTGCGGCTTTCAGGTCGAAGATGCCGCCGAACCCGCCGATTTCGCCGTCCGCGCCCGGCCGTCGAGTGGAGCGCACCGCCGGCTTGATCGCCTCGACCAGCGCGTTGCCAGCATCGATGTCCACGCCCGCCTGCTTGTACGAAAGACCGTTTGATGGCAGGTTTTGCGGGTCGGACATGTGTGCATGAGCCAGTTGGAAAAAGGGCGGTCGAACGCGGTGGCGTGCGTCAAAGACCGTTGCACTTTCCAAGGCCGACCGCTAACAGCGCTGATAGCTTCTCCACCACAGCGACGCAAGGGTCGGCCGGCCGATGACACTGCGAAATCAAGTGCTGATCTGGATCGCGTTCTTCATCGTGTTGATGCTGGCGCTCTGGATATTCCGGGGCATCCTGTTGCCCTTCGTCGTCGGCGCAACACTCGCCTACCTCCTCAATCCGCTGGTCAACCAATTGCAGAAGTGGCGGTTCAGCCGGGGCTGGGCGACGGCCGTCGTGCTCCTCAGCGTCGTTGCCATCATTCTTGGCCTCTTCTTCATGCTGGTGCCGCTTGCGGGCCAGCAGGTGGGTGGCCTGATCCAGCGGCTGCCGGGCTACGCCAGCGACCTGCAGGAGCTGGCGCGGCGCTGGGCGCCGGAACTCAACGCCTGGCTCGGACCCGAGCAGGCCGCGCGGCTCGAAGCGACGATCAGCGATCTGCTGGGGCGCATCGTCGGGTTTGCCGGCGGGATAACGGGAGAAATCCTCGCGAGCGGCTGGGGCGTGATCACCACCATCGGCATCGTCGTCTTCACACCCGTCGTCGCCTTCTACATCCTGCTCGACTGGGAGGGCATGGTGCGGGGCGTCAACAACCTGTTGCCCGTCCAGTACAAGGATGAGATCCGCGGGATTCTCGCCGAAATCGACAGCTCCATGGCGGGCGTCATTCGCGGGCAGGGGAGCGTCATCCTGATCCTCGCCGTCTTCTATGCAACAGCGCTCAGCCTGGCGGGCCTGAATTTCGGGCTGGCAATCGGGCTCATCGGCGGGCTCTTCAGCTTCGTGCCCTATGTGGGTTTCGCTATCGGCTTCCTGCTCTCGATGGGGGTTGCCATCGTTCAGTTCTGGCCGAATTGGTGGATGGTGGCTGTGATCTTCGCGATTTACATGGTCGGACAGTTCCTGGAGGGCAATATCCTCTATCCCAAGCTCGTCGGATCGAGCATCAACATCAACCCGGTGTGGTTGATGTTCGCGCTCCTGGCGTTCAGCCTCTTGTTCGGGTTTGTCGGGCTGCTGTTGGCGGTGCCATTGGCGGCGATCGGCGGGGTGCTGGTGCGCTACGGCGTGCGCAAGTACAAGGCGAGTGCGCTTTATCTCGGGGAGAACGGTGACAAGGGTGGTGACCAGACCGCAGTCTGATCGGACGGAGCCGACCCAAGAGCAGCTCGGATCTGTCGAGCAGCTCGTTCTCGACTTCGGCCATACGCCCTCTCACGCCGAGGACGACTTCATCGTGGGCGAGGGCAATCGTCTCGCCCACGGCCGCATCGCAGCCTTTCCGAACTGGCCGGATCCGATGACGCTGCTCGTTGGGCCAGCGAAAGCCGGGAAGTCGCATCTGGCGCGCATCTTCGCCGACCGGAGCGGCGCGCTGCTGGCGCGACCGTCCGAGATCGCCGCGCTGGCGGCGGCGGGGGGCGTCGAGCCGCTGGTCATCGAGGACATCGATCAGGCAGGGTATGAGGAAGACGCGCTCTTTCATCTGCTCAACCAGAGCATGCGCGATCATCGTCCCTTGCTGATGACGGCGCGTGAGCCGATCGAGGCCTGGCCCTACCGCACCAACGACGTGCGATCGCGCGCGCGGCGCGCCGCCGCATTCGCCGTCGAGATGACCGACGACATTCAATTGTCACAGATGTTCGTGAAATTGTTCGGGGATCGCCAGGTAACCGTCGATCCCAGGATCATCGCCTATCTGGTGGCGCGCATGGAACGGTCCACCGAGGAGGCGGTCGCGCTCTGCGACCTGATGGATCGCCTGGCGTTGACCAGAGGAACCGCGATAACCCGCAAAATTGCTGCAGAAGCCCTCGAACTGCGCCGCGCCGCGCGCGGCGAAGCGAACGAGGACCACCCGGAAAGCGATACCGATGAATGAGATGAGCGAAATCAGCGAGGCGGAAGCCGGCATGCCGGATGCACAGGCGCTGCGGGAAAGTCCCGCGCGCTTCGTCAACCGCGAAGTGAGCTGGCTGCAGTTCAACATGCGCGTGCTGGAGGAGGCTGGCAACGAGAACCATCCTCTGCTCGAGCGCCTGCGGTTCGTCTCGATCTCGGCCAACAACCTCGACGAATTCTACATGGTTCGCGTCGCGGGCCTCAAAGGCCAGATCCGGGCGGGGCTGACCAAGCAGAGTGCCGACGGGCTGACGCCGGGCGAGCAGATCGAGGAGATCACCATGCTCGCCAAGCACCTGCAGCTCGAGCAGCAGGAGCACTGGCAGACCCTGCGCGAGGAGCTTTTCGCCCAGAACGTCGTCATTCATGAATCCGACGATCTCTCGTCCGAGCAGGTGGCATATCTCGAAAAGCTCTTCCGAGAAGAGATTTTTCCTGTTCTCACCCCAATCGCTGTCGACCCGGCGCACCCGTTTCCGTTCATTCCCAATCTCGGCATAGCGCTCGCCTTCGAACTGAAGCGCCCGAACGACGACCTGCCGCTGACGGCGCTGGTGCGCATCCCGTCCAATCTCGACCGGTTCATCAACCTGCCGGGGAGCCTTGCGTCCGACGGCCGCAGCGAGGTCGTGACCATCGACACGCTGGTCAAGCTCTTCTTCCACAAGATGTTCCCGGGCCATGAAGTGGTCGGCTCCGGCGCCTTCCGGCTGATCCGCGACAGCGAGATCGAAATCGACGACGAGGCGGCGGACCTGGTCGTGGAGTTCGAATCGGCGCTCCGGCAGCGGCGGCGTGGGCAGGTCATCCGGCTCGAGATCGAGAAATCGATGCCCCGCGCCCTCAAGCGCCAGATAAGCGAACAGTTGGGAGTCGCAGAATCCGACATCTTCGAGGTCCAGGGTTTCCTCGGGCTCGCCGACGCGCGCAAGATCTGCGACCTTGAGCGGCCAGACCTCAAGTTTCCGCCTTACCATGCGCGCTTTCCCGAGCGCATCCGCGACTACAACGGAGACAGCTTCGCCGCCATCCGGGCCAAGGACATTCTGGTCCATCATCCGTTCGAGAGCTTCGATGTGGTGGCGCAGTTCCTGATGCAAGCGGCGCGCGATCCGGATGTGGTTGCGATCAAGCAGACGCTCTATCGCACCTCGGCCGACAGCCCCATCGTCAAGGCCCTCATCCTGGCGGCGGAGGCGGGCAAGTCGGTCACGTGCCTGGTCGAACTAAAGGCGCGGTTCGACGAGGAGGCCAACATCCGCTGGGCGCGGGACCTGGAGCGGGCAGGGGCACAGGTGGTCTTCGGCTTCATCGAATTGAAGACCCACGCCAAGCTCAGCCAGGTGGTGCGGCGCGAGAAGGGCAAGCTCGTCAGCTACTGCCATATCGGCACGGGCAACTACCACCCGATCACCGCCAAGATCTACACGGACCTCAGTTACTTCACCATCGACCCGGCGATCACGCGGGATGTGGCGCGGGTGTTCAACTTCATTACCGGTTATGCGCGTCCGACGGAGCTCGAGAGCATCGCGGTCTCGCCGGTCACCCTGCGGCAAACGCTGCTCGACAACATCTCGCGCGAGGTGGAGTATGCACAGCGCGGCGAGCCCGCGAGCATCATCTTCAAGATGAACTCGCTCGTCGATCCGCAGATCATCGATGCCCTCTATGATGCCAGTCGGGCGGGCGTCTCCATCGATCTCATCGTGCGCGGCATCTGCTGCCTGCGGCCCGGCATCCCTGGCTTCTCGGACAATATCCGGGTCAAGTCGGTGGTCGGGCGCTTCCTCGAGCATTCCCGCATCTACTGTTTCGGCAACGGTGCGGCGATGCCCTCACCGCAGGCGCGCGTCTACATGTCCTCGGCAGACATCATGCAGCGCAACCTCGACGGGCGCGTCGAGGTCATGGTGCCCATTTTCAACAAGACGGTGCATAAACAAATCCTCGACAGGATCATCATTGCATATCTGCGCGACAACCAGCAAAGCTGGGAAGTGTTGCCGGACGGCAGCTCGCACCGCATACGCGCGAAGGAAGGCGATGAGCCTTTCAATGCGCACGACTATTTCATGACCAATCCCTCGCTATCCGGGCGCGGGAGTGCCGGTGTACGTGAGGGCGACGAGGTCATCGAGTGAACCAATACTGGGGCGTAGACGCCGATCCGACCGCTCAAGGCCGCATCAAGGGCGCCCGCCCCGTTGCCGTGCTCGATATCGGGTCGAACTCGGTTCGTCTCGTCGTCTACGAACGCCATGCGCGCTCGCTGACACCGCTTTACAACGAGAAGTCCGCATGCGCGCTCGGTCGCGGTATGGCGGCCAACGGTCGGCTGGCTGACGAGAACGTCGAGCGGGCGCTGACTGCCATCAAGCGGTTCGCCCTCGTCGCACGGCTGATGCGCGCCGGCCAGGTGCATATTCTTGCGACCTCCGCCGTGCGGGATGCCTCCAACCGCGATGAGTTCGTCGCGGCGGTGGAGGCGATCATGGACGCGCCGGTCAATGTCCTCAGCGGCGAGCAGGAAGCGCACTATGCGGCGCTTGGCGTCGTAGCCGGCTACCCCGAGTTCTCGGGGATGGTCGGCGACCTCGGCGGAGGAAGCCTCGAGCTTTCCACCATTGCCGACGGCGTCGACACCAATGGAGAGACCTACGAACTCGGTGTCATCCGCCTTCAGGACGACAGCGGCGGCTCACCGGTCAAGGCGGCCTCGATCGTCAGAAGCCGTCTGAAGAGCGCCTCGCTCGATGCCAATCTGCGCGACGGCACCTTCTGCGCCATCGGCGGGACCTGGCGGACGCTGGCCAAGATCCACCAGAGCCTTGCCGACTATCCATTGCACATGGTGCAGCACTATACCGTGCCCGCCGAGTCGATGATCAAGCTGTGCAACGAGATCGTTTCTGCCGGCGGAAGCAACAAATCCTATCCCGGTTCCGATCACGCCAGTTCCTCACGTCGCGAACTGGTGCCGTTCGGTGCGGCGGTGATGGGCGAGGTGCTGAAAGCCGGCAAGTTCCGGCAGGTGGCGTTCTCGGCGCTTGGCGTGCGCGAAGGCTACCTCTACAGCCTTCTCGATCGCAGCGAGCAGAAGATCGATCCGTTGCTGCAGGGCGCGGAGGAGATGTCGGTCCTGCGCTCGCGATCGCCCGCCCACGCGCGCGACCTCATCGAGTTCACCGGCAAGTACGTCGCCGTAGCCGGGCTTGCCGAGACGGCCGAGGAAGCTCGGTTGCGGCACGTTGCCTGCCTCCTTGCCGATATCGGCTGGCGGGCGCATCCCGACTACCGGGCCGAGCAGAGCATCGATACTGTTGCCTACAGCTCACTGAGCGGCATCGATCATCCGGGCCGGGCCTTTCTTTCGGAAGTGCTTGCCGTCCGCTACGCCGGGATCAAGCGCAAGGGCGTCGACCGGCCGCTCTTCAGCCTTTCGAGCAGCGAAGATGGAAACCGGGCGCGGCTGATCGGAGCGCTGTTCCGCGTCGCTTACCCGATGTCGGCGGCCATGCCCGGCGTGCTGCCGCGGGTCGGCTTCCGCGTTGACGATGAAACGATCGTGCTCGATCTGCCGCGCGATCTGGCTTTCCTCGATGGCGAGCATCTGCGCGGGCGCCTCGAGCAGTTTGCAGGCGTTGCAGGGTTCAAGGCCTCGGTGGTGAACGTCGCCTGACGTGGCGCTTGCCAATCAGTTCGCGCCAGCGGATTCCACCGGGAACTCGACAATCCCCTTTCGTGTCGCCACCAGTCCGATGCGGCCATGCTTGATGGCGAGCGCCTTTTCGCCGAAGAGCTTGCGCCGCCAGCCTCGCAGGGCGGGAACGTCCGCCTCGTCGTCAAGAACGAGCGCATCGATCTCCTCGGATGTGGCGATGATGCGCGCGGCGACGCCATGCTCCTCGGCCACCGATTTCAGCAGCACGCGAATCAGGTCGCCGACGGCGCCCTTTGGCGAAGGGCCGCGATAGCGTTCGGGAAGGGCCGGCAGTTCCTTCTTGTCCAGCGCTTCGACCGCCTTGAGGGTCGCCATGATCTCGGCGGCTGCTGCGCTGCGCCCGAAGCCGCGCGGCACGGCGCGCAGGTTCTCGAACGCCTCTGGGGTCAGCGGGCGCTGAACGGCAAGCTCGTAGAGCACATCGTCCTTGAAGATGCGGCTGCGGGGTTGGTCGAGCTCCTGCGCGCGACGCTCGCGCCACTCGGCGAGGCGCTGCAGCGCAGCGAGATCGCGCGGGCGGTTGATGCGCAGCTTCAGCCGCTCCCAGGCTTTCGTCGGCTCGATGACATAGGTGTCGACGCGGCGCAGGAGCTCCAGTTCGTCGTCGACCCACTCGCCGCGATGGGTTGCCTCCACCTGAGCCGTCAGCGAACGATAGATCTCACGCAGATGCGTGACGTCGGCGAGGGCGTAGGTGCGCTGCTTCTCGCTCAGCGGGCGCGCGGACCAATCGGTGAAGCGGGAGGACTTGTCGAGCGAGACATTGGTGATGGCGCGCACGAGGCTGTCATAGGAGGCGCTGTCGCCGAAGCCGCAGACGCTGGCGGCGATCTGGGTGTCGTAGATATTGGCCGGCACACGCCCGGTCATCTTGACGAAGATCTCGATATCCTGGCGCGCGGCGTGGAAAACCTTGACGACGTCCGGGTTGTCGAGCAGGGCAATGAACGACTTGAGATCGAGCTTGGCGGCGAGGGGATCGATCAGCACCGCCTCCTCGTCGGTCGCAGCCTGGATCAGACAGAGCTTGGGCCAGTAAGTCGTCTCGCGCAGGAACTCGGTGTCGACGGTCACGAAGTCGAATTTGGCGGCACGCTGGCAGAAGGCTGCCAAGGCCTCGCTCGTAGTGATCAGATCCATACCTACCAATCCAGAAAGTCAGGGTGCCTTTCCTAACAGGTCAGGCGCATGCACTCCAGAACGGATTCTGGCAAGAGTATGGCAAAGTCGCCCGCGTCGCGAAAGCCGAAGGGGCAGGGACGGCTCAACTTGACAACCGGGCGCGCGCATGCGCTTTTCCGCGCCAAGATTTCCGGCCTTTTCTGGTTCTGTCATGACATTGCATCGCTACCGCTCGCACACCTGTGCCGCTTTGACCGCTGCCGATGCGGGGGGCTCCGTCCGCCTCAGCGGCTGGGTCCATCGTATCCGCGACCATGGCGGCCTGCTCTTCATCGACCTGCGCGACCACTACGGCATCACCCAATGCGTGGTCGATCCCGATTCGCCCGCCTTTTCGGACGCCGAGAAGGTGCGCGCCGAATGGGTCATCCGTGTGGATGGCGAGGTGAAACTGCGTGGCGCGGATGCGGTCAATCCTAACCTGCCGACGGGCGAGATCGAGGTGTTCATCCGCGAGATCGAGGTGCTCTCGAGCGCCAAGGAGCTGCCGCTGCCGGTGTTCGGCGAGCCGGACTATCCGGAAGACGTGCGCCTGCGCTACCGGTTCCTGGACCTGCGCCGCGAGACGCTGCACGCCAACATCGTCAAGCGTAGCCAGATCATCGCCGAGATGCGCCGCCGCATGACGGACTCCGGTTTCGCCGAGTACTCGACGCCGATTCTCACGGCCTCCTCGCCGGAAGGCGCGCGCGACTTCCTGGTGCCGAGCCGCATTCATCCCGGCAAGTTCTTCGCCCTTCCGCAGGCGCCGCAGCAGTATAAGCAACTGCTGATGGTCGCCGGGTTCGACCGCTACTTCCAGATCGCGCCGTGCTTCCGCGACGAGGACCCGCGCGCCGACCGGCTGCCCGGCGAGTTCTACCAGCTCGACCTGGAAATGAGTTTCGTGACCCAGGAGGACGTCTGGGACACGATGGAGCCGATCATCACCGGCGTCTTCGAGGCCTTCGCCGACGGCAAGGCCGTGACCAAGCAATGGCCGCGCATTCCCTATGACGTGGCGATCCGCAAGTACGGCTCGGACAAGCCGGACCTACGCAACCCAATCGAGATGCAGGCCGTGACCGAGCATTTCGCCGGCTCGGGTTTCAAGGTCTTCGCCAACCTCATTGCCGCCGATCCCAAGACCGAGGTCTGGGCGATTCCGGCCAAGACGGGCGGCTCGCGCGCGTTCTGCGACCGCATGAACGCCTGGGCCCAGCAGCAAGGGCAGCCGGGCCTCGGCTACATCTTCTGGCGCAAGGAAGGCGACGTGCTCGAAGGGGCGGGCCCCATCGCCAAGAACATCGGGCCGGAGCGCACCGAGGCGATCCGCACCCAACTCGGGCTGGACGATGGTGATGCGGCGTTCTTCGTCGCCGGCGACCCGACCAAGTTCTACAAGTTCGCGGGTGAAGCCCGCACCAAGGCGGGCACCGATCTGGAACTGGTCGACACCGAGCGGTTCGAGCTCTGCTGGATCGTCGACTTCCCGTTCTACGAGTGGAACGAGGACGAGAAGCGCATCGATTTCGCTCACAATCCGTTCTCGATGCCGCAGGGCGGGCTCGAAACGCTGCGCACGACCAACGATCCGCTGACCATCAAGGCCTACCAGTACGATGCCGTCTGCAACGGCTTCGAGATCGCTTCCGGCTCGGTGCGCAACCAGGAGCCCGACACCATGGTCGCGGCCTTCGAGCTGACGGGTACCGGGCGCGAGGAGGTCGAGGAGCGGTTCGGCGGACTTTACCGGGCTTTCCAGTATGGCGCGCCGCCGCATGGCGGGGCCGCGTTCGGGCTCGACCGCATCGTGATGCTGCTCTGCGGGGTGCAGAACCTGCGCGAGATCACGCTCTTCCCGATGAACCAGCAGGCCGAAGACCTGCTGATGGGCGCCCCGTCGACGGCGAGCGCCAAGCAACTGCGCGAGTTGCACATCCGGCTCAATCTATCGGACAAGAAATAAAACAAGAGGCGCCGCAAGCTGTTGCGGCGCCTTTCTCAGATCTCGTCGGAGTTCCGGATCAGTGCGTCCAGGGCGTTTTGCGGTCGGCACGGAAGTTGTCCGGATAGCTGACGCGCTTGGGCGTCGGCACGTGCGACGGCTGGACGGCATAGGGGATACCATTGCGCTGGGCATAGGCCTCGGCGGCTTCGAGCGACTCGAAGGAGAGGCGCACCTGCTGGCGCATGTCGGTGGAGGAGGTGTAGCCCATGAGGGGATCGATGGTGCGCGCTACCTCGGGCTCGTAAACCAGTACCCATTGCTTGGATTTGCCCTTGCCCGACTGCATGGCATTGGGGGCGGGGCGATAGATGCGGGCGGTCATTTTACGCGTTGATCCTCAACACCTTGCGCTCAAAACGATCCTCATCAGGCTGCGGCGGGCAGCCTGGGCGATGGTCGGGGCAGAGTGATTCGAACACTCGACCCCCGGTTCCCAAAACCGGTGCTCTACCAGGCTGAGCTATACCCCGAAATCGCTTCATCCCGTTACAGGGTTCGCCCGGAAAGGGCAAGTGCAGTGCGGGATTTGCCCGGTTAGCATATGCTAGGAACGAGGTGCGATACGCTAACCGAAGGGTAACGCCGGAGGCGCAAAGTTTGCCCCTGGGCGACGATATGCGCAACGCCCCGCTGCGGCCAGATTGTTGAAATTCAATCCTCTGGGCCGCAAATGTAGCGCTTGGCGCGAAACCGCACGCAAACCGGGGTGTCGATGACGCATTTTAGACCGTCCGCGAGGCAGGGGGACAAGAACCGGGGCGGGGTCGCCGGCGAGGTGACGCGCGTCCCGCGCGAGACGCCACCGCCGGCCTTCATGGACCTGACGCAACCGTGGCCGCTGGGTCTCAGCCGCACCTCTTGGATACCGCACGTCAAGGTCGCGGTGCTGATGCTCTTCATCGTCGTCTGGTTCGACGTCTGGGCCTCGCAGAGCGCCATGGCCTGGCCGGACATGTGGCGAGAGCCGTTCTTCTTCATCACCGACTTCGGGCTCGCCGACTGGGTGCTGATCCCGACGCTCATCATGTTCATCGCGGTGATGGTCATCATGCTGCCGTTGCGGCGGGGGCGCTACCGGCGCGCGTTCTACGAAGCGGTGCTGGTCTCGGGCTATCTCTTCATCGCGGTCGGGCTGCCGGGGCTGGCATCCAACATCCTCAAGCGCATCATCGGACGCGCGCGGCCTGTTATCTACGAGGACGCCGGAGCATTCGAGTTCCGGCATCTCTTCAACAACTGGACATTCCAGAGTTTTCCCTCCGGCCATACGACGACGTCGCTCGCCATCGCGTTCGCGGTCGGGTTCCTCGCTCCGCGGTTCTTCTCGATCCTGCTGCTCATCGCCGTCGCGGCCTCGTTCTCGCGCGTGCCGGTCGGCATGCACTACCCCACCGATGTCGTCGGCGGCTTCATCGTCGGTACGCTTGGGGCCTACTTCGTGCGCAACGAATTCGCGCGCCGCCGCTGGCTTTTCCTGCGCCATCCGGACGGAACCGTGCATTTCCGCGGCCTGCCGGGGCTGCGGCGCCTCGTGCGGGGCTGGAGGCGGAAGGCAAGCGCTACGAGCGCTTCGGGCTAAAGCAGGACTTCGGTCCGCACCGCTCTGCGTTCGCGCCTCAGGCTCTGCCGCCGGATGGGGCCGCCATGGCCGCAAGGAGTGCGGAGCCGAGGAGCAGGACAGCGGCCAGCACAAAGGGGCTCCGCCTCCCAAGCTTTTCTCTAGCATGGGGCGACGGCGTGCATTAGCCGACGCAATTGGCATGTACTTATTGATCTGTGATATTAATCGCTGGGAGGTAAGCCCATGCAGCGTGAAGATCTGAACGACCTGCTCTGGTTCGTGGCGGTGGCCAACGAACGCAGTTTCACCAGGGCGGCAGCGAAACTGGGCACGTCTCAGTCGACTCTCAGCCACACGATCAAGCGGCTCGAGGCACGCATGGGGCTGCGATTGCTGACGCGCACCACACGCAGCGTCGCGCCGACCGAAGCGGGAGAACGTGTGCTTCGCTCGTTCGCTCCTCGCATCGAGGAAATCGAGGCCGACATTTCCCAGCTCATGGCGCTGCGCGACAAGCCCTCGGGCACGGTGCGGATCACCGTTTCCGACCACGCTTTCCAAACCCTGGTCTGGCCGAGGCTGAAGCGCGTCCTGGACGACTATCCCGATATCCGGCTCGAATTCAGCATCGACAACGGCTTGCGCAATATCGTCGAGGAGCGCTTCGATGCCGGCGTGCGATTGGGCGAAAGCCTGGACAAGGACATGATCGCGGTGCGCATCGGCCCCGATTGGCGGCTGGTCGTCGTGGCGTCGCCCGATTACTTCGCCCGTCACCCGATGCCCGAGGCACCACAGGACCTGGTCCACCATAGCTGCATCAACCACCGTCAACTGAGGGGCGGCGGACTTTATGCCTGGGAGTTCGCCAAGGATGGCCGCGAACTTCGAGTGCGGGTCGAAGGACAACTGACCTTCAACACGACCTTCGCGATGGTTGACGCCGTCCTTGACGGCTATGGAGTCGCCTACGTTCCCGAGGATCTGGTGGGCGGACTCATCGCCGAGGGCCGACTCAAGCAAGTTCTCGATGACTGGACCCCGACGTTCGCCGGGTATCACCTCTACTATCCGAGCCGCAGGCAGATATCGCCGGCAATGGCCGTCGTCGTCGGCGCCCTCCGGTATCGCTCATAGGTTTACCCCGTCATCGTGCCCTGGCGTACCGCTCGAGGGCGTCGGCGAGGTCCGCCTTGAGGTCCTCGATACCCTCGAAGCCGATATGGAGGCGCAGGAGGTTGCCCTCCTCGGTCCACGGCACGGCGGTGCGCATGCGCTCCGGCTTGACCGGTATGCAGAGGCTTTCGTAGCCGCCCCAGGAATAGCCGAGCGAAAACAGCCGCAGGTGATCGAGGAACGCAGCTGCGCTCTCTCGCGGAGCAGGCCTCAGCAAGACGCTGAAGAGACTGCCCGAGCCGGTGAAATCGCGTTTCCAGACGGCATGGTCGGGATGGCTCGGCAGGGCGGGATGCAGCACGCGCGAAACCTCCGGCTGGCTCTCCAGCCACTGGGCGACCTCGAGGGCGCGCTTGCGGTGCTCGGCCATGCGGATGGAAAGGGTGCGCAATCCGCGCGCGACGAGGAACGCCTCGTCGCCAGCGGTGAAAAAACCGAGCAGCCGGCGGGTCTTCTCGATCGCGGCCGACGTTTCCTCATCGACGCTCGAGACGGTGCCGGCGAAGGCATCGGAGTGGCCCACGAACATCTTAGTGCCGGCATGGACGACGATGTCGGCACCGAGCGCCAGCGGCTTGTAGAAGAGGGGGGTCGCCCAACTGTTGTCGACGATGACCTTGGCGCCGCGGGCATGTGTGGCGGCGGCAATGGCCGGCAGGTCCTGCACCTCGAAGGTGCCGGAGCCGGGACTTTCGACGAAAACGGCCCTGGTGTTCTCGCCGATGAGGTCGGCGATGCCCGCGCCGATGCGCGGATCGTAGTAGCGGGCGCCGGCGCCCATGCGCTTCAGGAACCCGTCGGCGAAGCTGCGGGTCGGCTCATAGGCGCTGTCGGTGATGAGGATGTCGTCACCGGCCGAAACGCAGCTCAGTATCGCAATCGTGACCGCCGCGAGTCCGGAGGGGGCGAGGATCGTATCGTGAGCGCCTTCGAGCAGGGTGACCACCTGCGTCACCTGCTCGGTCGTGGGGTTGCCGGCGCGCCCGTAGAGGAATCGCTGCTGCTGGCCTTCGAGGTCGTCCAGGGTTTTGAAAAGAACAGTGGAGCCGCGATAAACGGGGGTATTGACGAAGCCGAACTGCTCGTCGGGCACCCGGCCGTGATGGGTCAGCACCGTTTCCACAGAAAATTCGAGGCCGCTTTCCGGCGCATTTTCGCTCATACCAACGTCCTGCACAAATTCAATTCACTTCCATACTGCGCCCAAAAAAGCGACAGTATTGCTGGCCAAAGCGGCTTTCCGCCCTTGACGGCTGTTCCAATAGCCGCTTCGATGCTTAGCAGCATCACGATCGCCACACAAAGGCGACGGGTTGCGCCGGCAGCGCCAAAGGCGCGACCGGCCCCTTCAGGGTCAGGAAACAAAAAAGGCAATAAGATGCAAAACAAGGTCCTTACGATCGCGCTGGCGGCCGGACTCGGCCTCACAGCCACGGCTGCGCACGCGCAGACGCTCGATGCGGTAAAGGCAAAAGGCTACATCCAGTGTGGTGTGACCGGCGGCGTCCCCGGGTTCTCGGCGCCGGATGCGAACAACGTCTGGGCGGGGCTCGAGGTCGATTTCTGCCGCGCGGTCGCAGCCGCGATCTTCGATGATCCGGATGCCGTGCGTTATACGCCGCTCACCTCCCAGGAGCGCTTCGCGGCCCTTTCGGCCGGCGAGATCGACATCCTTTCGCGCACGACCACCTGGACGATGAGCCGCGACACCGACCTCGGCATCTCGTTCGTCGGCACCATGTACTATGACGGCCAGGGCTTCATGGTTCGCGTCGAGGACGGCATCGAATCGGCGCTGGATCTCTCGGGCGCCGCTGTCTGCATCGAATCGGGCACGACCACCGAGCTCAACGCGGCCGACTATTTCGCCGCCAACGGCATGGACTTCACCCCGGTCGTCTTCACCGACCAGGACGAAGTGGTGAAGGCCTTCGAGGACGGACGTTGCGACGTCTATACGACGGACGCTTCCGCGCTTGCTGCCGAACGCTCGAAGTTCGGCACCCCCGACGACTACGTCATCCTGCCCGAGATCATCTCCAAGGAGCCGCTCGGCCCCGTGGTGCGCCAGGGCGACGACCAGTGGTTCAAGATCAACCGCTGGGCCTATTACGCGCTCGTTGAAGCCGAAGAGCTGGGCGTGACGCAGGCCAATGTCGACGAGATGCTGGGCTCGGACAATCCGGCCGTGCGGCGTCTGCTGGGCGTCGAGGGCGAATTCGGCACGCCGCTCGGGCTCACCAACGACTGGGCCTATCGGATCGTCAAGCACATCGGCAACTACGGCGAGTCCTATGACCGCCATGTCGGTCCGAACACCGAAATCGGTCTCGAGCGCGGCCTGAACGCGCTCTGGACCGACGGCGGCCTGCAATACGCGATGCCGATCCGCTAAGGAAACGAGATCCGGCGCCCTCGATCCCCGAGGGCGCCGGATCGTTTTTGCTGGCACCTTTCGTGACACATCGAGGACGAGCCAAGTCCACTGGCATTTGTGCGCTGCCGGCCAGCGCCGGAGCCGGTTGCGTCGGGCTTTTCCCGTCATCCACGAGCACGCGCCGCATCGTCCGCTGAGAGGACCCTTCGCTCTATGGCCGTCCAAAGCAATACCCGAAGCGCTCCGCCCAGAGTCGCTTTCTACAACGATCCCGTCATCCGCGGGATCATCTACCAGATCATCGTGGCGGGCCTCGTCATCGCCTTCTTCGTCTGGATCATCGCCAACACCGCCCAGAACCTGGCCGCGCAGAACAAGACGACGGGCTTCGACTTCCTGTTCCAGACGTCGGGCTTCGGCATCAGTTTCACGCTCATTCCGTTCGACCGCGCCTCGTACTACTGGGAAGCGTTCCTGGTGGGCCTGCTCAATACGCTGCTGGTGGCGGCCATCGGCATCGTCTTCGCCACCGTCATCGGCTTCATCCTTGGTATCGCGCGCCTGTCGTCCAACTGGCTGATCGCGCGTTTCGCCACCGTCTATATCGAAGTGATCCGCAACGTGCCGCTGCTGCTGCAGCTCTTCTTCTGGTACTTCGCGGTGTTGAAGGCCATGCCGGCGGTGCGCGACAGCCTGGCGCTGCCGCTCGGCGTCTTCATCAACCAGCGCGGGCTCTACGTGCCGCGGCCGATCCCGGACGAGCAGTTCGGGTGGGTCTATGTCGCCATCGCCCTCGCCATCGCCGCAACCATCGGCGTCACCATCTGGGCGCGCCGGCGGCTGGAGGCGACGGGCGAGCGGTTCCCGGTGGTGGCTGTCAACATCGCCATCCTCATCGTGGTCATGGTCCTCGGCTTCATCGTCAGCGGAGCGAGCGTCGCCTTCGAGATGCCGGAGCTGCAGCGTTTCAACTTCCGGGGCGGACTGGAGCTGCCGCCGGAGTTCGTCGCGCTCGCCTTCGGGCTGACCATCTATACGGCCGCGTTCATCGCCGAGAACGTCAGGAGCGGCATCCAGGCGGTGAACAAGGGCCAGACCGAAGCGGCGCAGTCGCTGGGACTGCGCGAAGGCGATCGGCTGCGGCTCGTCATCATCCCGCAGGCGATGCGGGTGATCATCCCGCCGCTGACCAGCCAATACCTCAACCTGACCAAGAATTCCTCGCTCGGGGCGGCCATCGGCTATCCCGAACTCGTCAACGTGTTCATGGGCACAACGCTCAACCAGACCGGCAAGGCCATCGAGGTCATCGCCATCACCATGGCGGTCTACCTCACGCTCTCGCTGGCGACGTCGGCGTTCATGAACTGGTACAACGCGCGCGTGGCGCTGGTCGAACGGTAGGAGCACGGCATGTCTCTCTCTTACGTTCGCGAGGAAATGGTGCCGCCGCAACCGGCACCGGTGCGTACCACCGGTGTCATCGCCTGGGCGCGGCAGAATCTCTTCGCCACGCCCTTCGATGCGGTCATGACCGTCATCGGCGTCGCGTTCCTCATCTGGGCGATCCCGCCGATCTACAACTTCATCTTCCCCACTTTCCTCGGGGGAGACGCGGTGCCGCCCGGCGGCACGGTCGAGGACTGCCGCGCGGCGGGGGCAGGGGCCTGCTGGGCCTATATCTCGGCGCGCATGTCGTTCTTCATCTACGGGTTCTACCCGCCCGCAGAATACTGGCGGCCGAACCTGGTGTTCCTGCTCGGGGCGCTGCTGATCGTGCCGCTGCTCTGGCCGCGGGCGCCGTTCAAGCGCATCAACGCGCTGCTGTTCTTCGTCGTTTACCCGATCATCTGCTATTACCTGCTCAACGGCGGCGTCTTCGGGTTGCGGCGGGTGCCGACGGAACAGTGGGGCGGCCTGCTGGTCACCCTCATCATCTCGCTCGTCGGCATCATCTGCTCGATGCCGATCGGCATCCTGCTGGCGCTCGGGCGGCAATCGAAGCTGCCGATCATCAAGACGCTCTGTGTGATGTTCATCGAGCTGTGGCGGGCGGTGCCGCTGATCACCATCCTCTTCATGGCCTCGATCATGCTGCCGCTGTTCATGCCCCAGGGCACGACGGTCGACAAGCTGCTGCGCGCGCTCGTCGGGGTGACGCTGTTCTCGTCGGCCTATCTTGCCGAGGTGATCCGCGGCGGGCTGCAGGCGCTGCCGCGCGGCCAGTACGAAGCGGCGAGCTCGCTCGGCCTCAGCTACTGGAAATCGATGGGGCTCATCATCCTGCCGCAGGCCTTGAAGCACGTCATTCCCGGCATCGTGAACAGCTTCATCGCACTCTTCAAGGATACGTCGCTGGTGTCGATCGTCGGCATCTTCGACCTGCTCAACACCGTCCAGGCGGCGAGCTCGGACATCAACTGGTCATCGCCGACGCAGGCGGTGACGGGATATCTGTTCGCAGCGTTCGTGTTCTGGATTTTCTGTTTCGCCATGTCCCGCTACTCCATCTGGATGGAGCGACGCCTGGACACGGGCCACAAGAGGTAACGCCATGAGCGAAATTTCCGAAACCACGGTCGACCGGGAAATCGACACCTCGCAGATGAAGATCTCGTCCACCGAGGTCGCGATCGACATCGTCGGGATGCACAAGTGGTTTGGCGACTTCCATGTGCTGCGTGACATCAACCTGCGCGTGATGAAGGGCGAACGCATCGTCATCGCCGGACCTTCCGGGTCGGGCAAGTCGACGCTCATCCGTTGCATCAACCGCCTCGAGGAGCATCAGCAGGGCGACGTCGTCGTCAACGGCGTGGAGCTGACCAACGATCTCAAGCGCATCGACGAGGTGCGGCGGGAAGTCGGCATGGTGTTCCAGCACTTCAATCTTTTCCCGCACCTGACGATCCTGCAGAACCTGACGCTCGCTCCGATCTGGGTACGCGGCATTCCCAAGGCCGAGGCCGAGGAGGCCGCCATGCATTATCTGGAGCGCGTCAAGATCCCGGAGCAGGCCGCCAAGTATCCGGGCCAGCTTTCGGGCGGGCAGCAGCAGCGCGTCGCCATCGCGCGTTCGCTCTGCATGCAACCCAGGATCATGCTCTTCGACGAGCCGACTTCGGCGCTCGATCCGGAGATGGTCAAGGAGGTGCTGGAAGTGATGATCTCACTGGCCGAGGACGGCATGACCATGCTCTGCGTCACCCACGAAATGGGTTTCGCCCGGCAGGTGGCCAATCGGGTGATCTTCATGGACCAGGGCCAGATCATCGAGCAGAACGACCCGGAGAACTTCTTCTCCAATCCGCATCACGAACGCACCAAGCTTTTCCTCAGCCAAATCCTGCACTGAGCCAAATGTCGGGGCGCGGCGAGCTGTCCAAAACCGCCGCCGCGCCTTGACCCTGCGGAGCGGGCTGTCGATAGTGCTGGCGAGTAGGGAGCGTTCCGGTCGTCTGGCAGTGTCGAAACTCTTTGCAAATTCGCCATTGCGGGCGATGTGCCTGGTCGTTCTCGTCCTGGCGACGACGTTTGCCGCCGGTCGTGCGCACGCACAGACGCTGGAGGCGGTCCGCGAACGCGGGTTTCTCATCTGCGGGGCGGTCGGGCCTCTTGCCGGCTTCTCGCAGGTCGATGCCGAAGGGCGCTGGAGCGGGTTCGATATCGACATCTGCCGGGCGATCGCGGCCGCTGTGCTGGGAGATCCCAATCTTCTCGAATTCCGGCCGCTGCGCGGGGCGAGCCGTTTCGCCACGCTCCAGACCGGCGACCTCGACGTCATCGTGCGCAATGCGCCGTGGACCGAGCGGCGCGACACCGTCTATGACGCGCGCTACGTGGCGCCGACGTTCTTTGACGGGCAGGCGTTCATGGTGCCGCAATCGGAGGGGGTCGTCTCGGCGTTCGAGCTCGATGATCTGACCATCTGCGTTGCCGACAACGGCGAGGAGCTGACGCGGCTGCGCGAGTTCTTCTTCGAGAACCAGGCCAACTACAGCGAGGTCGTCTACGAAGATACGGCCGACCTGCTGCTCGCCTATCGCGGGGGCCTGTGCAACGTGCTCTCGGCGCCCGGCCGCGAGCTCAACGCCATGCGGCGCGAGCTGCCGGACCCGCTCATCCACCGCATCCTGCCCGAACGTATTTCCAAGGAAGCCGTCGGCCCGGTTGTGCGCGCCGACGACGACCGATGGTTCAATATCATCCGCTGGACGATCTACGCCCTGATCAATGCCGAGGAACTCGGCGTGACCTCCCTCAACATCGAGTCGCTTTCGGCCACCCGCACAGCGGCCGTGCGCAGGCTCCTGGGGCTGGAGGGCAACTACGGCGCGCCGCTGGGGCTGGAGACGGACTTCATGGCGAACGTCATTCGCGCCGTCGGCAACTACGGCGAGATCTACGAGCGCAATTTCGGGCCGCAGACCGGTGCGGTGCTGCTGCGCGGACAGAATTCGCTGTGGCTCAACGGCGGGCTTCTTTACGCGCCGCCGATCCGATGACGGTGGCGCGCGCAAGCGCCGCCCGGCCATGTGGCCTGCGGTTGATGAGGTGGGCGGCAACGGGCGGGCTTATACCCGGGGACCGAAGCTTCAAAAAGGAAAGGTGGGCTTTCACCCGCCCGTTGCACGGGGATTTCTCGACCGGGGCGACAAGAGACGGCCCAGCGATGACTTTGCGCTGTTTGGGATGACCGCCCGTCCCCGCCTGTCCAGCCTCCACCGGGGCGACCCCCGGCAGACACCCGCTCCCAGAACCCGGTGGCAGGCAAGACGGTCCGCGTGCACGAGCGAACCGTCCGACCTGCCACCGGCCGCCGGCAACTCGTACTTGCCGCGCCCGGCGAAGGGATGGGTGTGAGTATGGGGCTTGTGGAAGCTGCGGGGATAAGTTTTTAATTCCACACCAGAT
>NZ_JZEX01000059.1 GCF_000969415.1 Devosia geojensis
ACCCCCGACCCCTCCCCTCAAGGGGGAGGGGAGCCGGCCGGACGGGCAGTCTCAGGCGTCTTCCAGCACGAAATGGCCGGGCGTCAC
This sequence comes from Devosia geojensis, assembly GCF_000969415.1. Classification (GTDB taxonomy): domain Bacteria; phylum Pseudomonadota; class Alphaproteobacteria; order Rhizobiales; family Devosiaceae; genus Devosia; species Devosia geojensis. The sequence continues at coordinate 88 of NZ_JZEX01000059.1, forward strand.
TTGCCTGTAGCTCGCGGGAGGCGAGCTGTAGTCGAGCGGCCGGATGGGGCTGCGCAGCTCTTCTGCGACCCTGTCCGTGCGCCGCTCGCGCCGTGCCGACGGATCGGCGACGGGGACGGCGGCGAGCAGGCGGCGCGTATAGGGATGGGTCGGAGAGCCGATGACGGCGGCGCGCGGGCCGATCTCGACGATCCTGCCCAGATACATCACGGCGATGCGGTGGCTGATCCGTTCGACCACCGCCATGTCGTGGCTGATGAAGAGATAGGCGAGGCCCAGGTCCTCCTGCAGGTCGAGCATGAGGTCGGTGACCTGCGCCTTGATCGACACGTCCAGCGCCGACACGGCCTCGTCGGCGATCACCAGGCGCGGATCGAGCGCCAGGGACCGGGCAATGCAGATGCGCTGGCGCTGGCCGCCCGAGAACTCGTGCGGGAAGCGGTTGGCCGATGACGGATCGAGCTCGACGCGCCCGAGCAGATGCGCAACGCGGTCTTCCACTTCGCTGCCACTGGCGATGCCATGCACGCGAATGGGCTCGGCGATGGCCGAGCCGATGGTCTGGCGCGGGTCGAGCGAGCCATAGGGATCCTGGAAGATCATCTGCATTTGCCGGCGGATGCGCCGCAGGTCCTCGCCGGAACTGGCCAGGACGTTCTCGCCCTCGAACCGGACCTCGCCCGACGTCGGTGCATTGAGCCGCAGGATCGAGCGTCCGGTCGTCGATTTGCCGCAGCCGGATTCGCCGACCAGCGCCAGGGTTTCCCCGCGCTTTATAGCGAAGGATACTCCATCCACGGCATGAACATTGCCGGTGTGGCGGCCGAACATGCCGCTCCGCACCCGGAAGCGGGTCACCAGATCCTTGACCTCGAGAATCGGTGCATCCTGCTCGGGCCGTTGCGGTTTTGCCGGCGCGGCGGGAGCCGAGGCGCGAGGGCGAAACCGCATGGGGCCCTCATGAGCGGTCATGTCGCCGAGCCGCGGCACGGCGGCGAGAAGATCGCGGGTATAGGCGTGCTGCGGTGCAGCGAAAATCTGCCGGACGGCGCCTTGCTCGAGCAGCTCGCCGCGCCGCATCACCAGGACGTCGTCGGCGATCTCGGCCACCACGCCCATGTCATGGGTGATGAAGAGCACGCTGGTGCCGGTTTCACGCTGCAACTCCGCCAGAAGCCCCAGGATCTCGGCCTGGATGGTGACGTCGAGCGCCGTTGTCGGTTCGTCGGCGATGAGCAGGCGCGGCTTGCAGGCGAGGGCCATGGCGATCATCACGCGCTGGCGCATGCCGCCCGAAAAGGTGTGAGGGAATTCCGTGTAGCGGCGGGCCGCGTCGGGGATGCGCACCCTGTCGAAAAGGCGAAGGACCTCCTGCTTCGCCTCGGCCGGCGAAAGCTGCGTGTGGTAGCGCAGCGCCTCGGCGACCTGGTCGCCCACCCGCAGCACCGGGTTGAGGCTGGTCATAGGCTCCTGGAAGATCATGCCGGCGAGGCTGCCGCGCGCCTTTCGCAATTGGCGTCCGTCGAGGGCAAGCATATCCGTTCCCGCCAGGCGGACCGATCCGGACACGCGCGACTTCGCGGGCAGTAGCCGCATGATGGAGAGCGCCGTGACACTCTTGCCCGAACCGGATTCACCCACAAGGGCGAGGGTCTTGCCGGCCGCGAGGGTGAAGGAGACGCCCTTGACCACCTCGGACTTGCCGAAGGCGATGCGCAGGTTGTCGACTGAGAGAACCGGTTCGCTCATGAGTTCGTGCCCACCTTGGGATCGATGGCGTCACGCAGGCCATCGCCGATGAGATTGAGTGCCAGCACCAGTACGAGCACGGCGAGGCTGGGAAAGAGGGCGACCGAATAGCTGTCGAGGATGTTCTCGAAACCTTCGCGCACCATGCCACCCCAGGTGGGAGTCGGTGGCGCGATGCCGAGGCCTATGAAGGCGAGCGACGCTTCGGTGCGAACAGCGGTCGCCATCCACAGCGAGGCCATGACGATGATCTCGGGGACGATGTTTGGCAGGATGTGCCGGAACATGATGCGCAGATCGGAAAAGCCCAATGCATATCCGGCCTGGACGAACTCGCGCTCGCGCAGCGTCATCACCGGCGCCCGCGCGATGCGCGCGAAGGCGGGTACGGCGGTGAAGGCGATGGCGATGATGATGTTGGTGACGCTCGCTCCGAGCACCGCCACCAGGATGATGCCGAGGATCAGCGCAGGGAAGGCGAGGACCACGTCCATGACCTGCATGATCACGATATCGATGCGGCCGCCGAAATAGCCGGCGATCAGCCCGATCAGCGAGCCGAGGATGACGGCGAGCGTGATCGAGAGAATGCCGATGACCAGCGAATAGCGGGCGCCATGCAGCAGGCGCGAAAGGATGTCGCGGCCGTAGTAGTCCGTGCCCAGCCAATGCTCCCAGCTTGGTCCCTGCAGGCGGATGGTGATCCGCTGGGCAACCGGATCGTAGGGCGAGATGTAGGGAGCGAGGATGGCCAGGACCACGATGGCGACGAAGATGATCGCGCCGACGAGCGTCGTCGGATTGCTGGTCAGGGCCTTGCCGGTGAACCGCAGGGCGTTGCCGGCAAGCAGCAGAAACTCGTTGCGCGGCCGCGGGGCGGCTGCCGTGTCGGTTTTGCTCATTTGTACTGAACCCTCGGGTCGATGAGGCCATAGACGAGGTCGGTGGCAAGGTTCACGAGAACGACGATCAGCGTGTAGATGACCATCATGCCCTGCAGCATGGTGTAATCGCGCTGGTTGAGCGCACCCACGATCAGCTTGCCGAGGCCGGGGCGGTTGAAGACGATTTCGGTCAGCACGGAATTGCCGATCAGGATCCCGAGGTAGAGGCCGACAACGGTCACGACCGGGATGAGGCAGTTGCGCAGCGCGTGCCGCCAGACGATGGCGAAACCGGACGCGCCCTTGGCCATGGCCGTGCGCACATAGTCCTGGCTGAGCACCTCGAGCATGGAGGAGCGGGTCACGCGGGTGACATAGGCCGCCATGATCAGCGCCAGGTTCAGCGCCGGCAGGGCGAGGTCGCGCAGGCGCTCGAGAGGCGTGGTGCCCTGGCCGCCGCTGATGACGGGGAACCAGCGCAGCACGATGGCGAAGACCAGCAGCAGCACGATGCCGGAGACGAAGGCCGGAGCCGACAGGCCCAGCAACGACACCACGCGGGTGACGTAGTCGGGGATGCGGTTGCGGTTGACCGCCGCCCAGACCCCGGCAGGCAGGCCGAGGACCACCCCCAGGACCAGCGCGACGGCCGTCAGCTCCAGCGTATGGGGTAAGACGTTCAGGACTTCCTGGATGACCGGGCGGCCGGAAACGAGGGAGGTGCCCCAATCACCCCGCAGGGCACCTCCGAGGAACTGCAGATATTGCAGCGCTATGGGCTGGTCGAGGCCCATTCTCTCCCTGAGCAGGGCAATGCTCTGCGCGCTGGCCTGGTCGCCGAGGATGACGACGGTGGGATCACCCGGCAGGATCCTGATGACGAAGAACACCAGGGTCAGGACCGCAAGCAGGGTAACGACGGCAAAGCCGAGGCGGCGCAGAACAAAGCCCAGCATCAGTCGACCAGTCGCGTGGTTTCGTCGATCATCGGGGAGAGATTGAGCGACCCGGCGAGCGGGTAGGCGAATTGCACCTTGTTATTCCATGCATAGGGCTGGCCCATCTCATAGAGCGGTACGGCGCACAACGCCTCGACAATCTTGCGTTGCGCCTCAGCCCACAGCTCCTTCTGGCGTTCAGGATCGATCTCGGTGCGGGCCGCCTCGATCTCGGCATCCGCCACATCGCAGTGCGAGAAATTGGTGACCGCGCCGGGCGTCTGAACGATGGAGTTGGAGTCGAAGAACTGCGTCAGGAAGATATCGGCCACCGGCAGGCGGGCGGCGCCGTAGTAGACAACCTGGGAGAGGTCCTGGCGGATCTGCTCGTGGAAGGTCGGGTGATCCACCAGCTCGAAGTTGAGCCGGATGCCGACCTCGGCCAACTGGGCCTGGACCACTTCCATGGTCGTCAGCATGGCGGGCAGGGTGGTCTGCACGGTCTTCAGGTCGATGCCGTCCGGATAGCCGGCTTCGGCCAATAGGGCCCGGGCCTTTTCCGGATCGTATTCGGGCAGGTCCTGCGCCTCGTAGCCGAGATAGCCCGACGGAATGACGGAGGTGGCCTCGCGGGTCAGCATCTCGCCGCGGAAGGCGACGAGGCCGGCGCGGTCGACCGCATGGGCGATCGCCTGGCGGACGCGGATATCGTCGAGCGGCGGCTGGTTCATGTTGAGGTGCAGCTGATGCAACTCGTAGGGGCCGAGCACCGAGACGGTCGTGTCGGGCAACTGGGCGGTGCGGTCCAGCCACGACTGCTCGAAGCGGCCGTTGACGAGGTCGACTTCCCCGGACTGGAAGGCCAGGTCGCGGCTTGAGTCGGAGCCGAGATAGCGGAAGAGGATCTCCTTGATCTCGGGGGTGCCGCGGAAATACCCGTCGTTGGCGACGAGGCGCACGAACTGCTGCGACTGGTATTCGGCGAACGCGAACGGACCAGTACCTACCGGATTACGGCCGAAGTCCTCGCCCAGTTCGGTTCCGGCGGCCTCGCAGACGATCGAGCCGCCGTTGAACGGCACCAGCAGCCCGAGCATGCTGGGAACGGGGTGAGCGAGGCCGATTTCGACGGTATGGTCGTCTATCGCCTCGATGCGCTCGAAGGCGGCATAGTCGCCGGCATAGCTCGACGTCTCGGGTGAAGCGGCGCGCTTCAGCGAATAGACGACGTCACTGGCGGTGAGCGGGCCGTAATCCCGCTGGCAGGTGACGTCCTGGCGCAGGTTGAAGGTCCAGGTCAGCCCGTCTGCGGACGTGGTCCAGCTTTCGGCGATGTCGGGCTCGATGGTCTCGAGCGAGAACTGGCCCGGCGCGGTGCGCACCAGTCCGTTGAACATCCAGTTGATGACGTTCTTGTCCAGCGTGGCGCTGGCGCGGTGCGGGTCGAGGGTCGCCATGTCGTTGCCCGGCACGGCGATCGTCAGGGTCTGGGCGAGTGCGGCCGGTGTTCCCAGTCCGGCCAGCACGGCGGCGGTTGCCGCGCCCAGGGCGAGTGTCTTGTAGTTCATGAGTGTGCTCCCTTGCTCCATAACTCAATCGGTTCGAAGTCTATCCGTGCAGTGTCGCCCCCTCGGTGAACTCACGGCTGTTGTGGAAACGGCTGTATTTGAACGGCTCTATGGCGAGGCGCGCCGGGCGTTCCCGGACCAGATCGCTCACCAGCTTTCCGGTGATGGGACCGAGGCAGAACCCGTGACCGGAAAAGCCCATCGTCACGACCAGGCCCTCGATGCCGACATCAGCGTCGATGACCGGAATGGCGTCCGGGGTGAGGTCGATGAGACCTGCCCAGTAGTCCTCGATCTGCGCGGCCGCGAATGCCGGCACGATATCGCCGAAGAGATCGACGACTTCGGCCATGCTCTGACCCGTCGGCAGCACGCGCGGGCGCGTGCCGACCTCGGTGCGGGTCTCGGAAAGACCCCCGTGCCAGTCCTGCAGTCCGCTGGTGACGCGAAAGCGCCCGTTGTATTCCTGCCGGCCCGCGCAATCGGCATTTGCGACGCCGATGACCTGGGTGAGGACGGCGTCAACGGGGGCCGAGCGCAGCACGGTGACCATGGGAATCTGCAGCGGCACGTCTATGCCGAGGGGCCTCAGGATCTCGTTGCCGAAGATGCCGGCGGCCACGACCACCTTCCTGGTGGGAATGCGTCCCTGATCGGTAACGACGCCAGTCACCCTGCCGTCCTCGACCTCGATCGAGAGCACGCGCTCGCCGAAGCGGGTCTTGACGCCGAGACGCTCGGCGGCGCGCACGAACCCGAGCACGGTGCTGGAGGGATCGGCGCTGCCGTCGGTGGGGCAGAGCGAGGCCGTGAGCACGTGCTCGGCGATGGCCGGGGCAATCTCGCGGATGTCCTTGTTGGTCTTGAGCAGTTTCAGCTCGAGCCCGGCTGCCGTCTGGTCGCGCACGATGTCCTCGATGACGGCGGCTTCCTCGGGCGTGCGGGCAAGCCGAAGGTTGCCCCCGCGCCGGTAGTGGGTGGGGCTGTCGAGCTCGTCGGCGAGGGTCGCCCAGATATCCACCGCCGCCTTGGCCAGCGGCAATTCGGCCGGATGGCGGCCCGATTGGCGCACCCCCGCCAGCGTCCAGCCGGAGGCCATGGCCGCCGGGCCGAAGCGGTCCACCAGGACCACGTCCAGTCCTTCCCTGGCCAGCTCATAGGCGCTCGACGAGCCGGAAATGCCGGCGCCGATAATGACAACATCAGCCATTTGTCGCTCCCGATCCTCCTGCCTAGACCGTCACCCGGGTGACGACGTCGGGCGTTTCGGGATCGCGGATGTAGGCGATGAGGGCCAGCTCGAGTTTCATTTCGGCATGCGGCAGCGGACCGATGGCGATGGTGTGGGCCGGGTCGTTGGCCTCGACGCGTTCTGCGATTACGGCCAGCACCGGCTCGAGATCTTCCGGGCTGCCAACGCTCACATGGAAGCGCACGGTATCGGACAGCCTGGCGCCGACAGCGGCCAGCGCTCCGGAGAGATTGTCCAGCGCCTGATGCGCCTGGCGGGTGACGTCGGGCGACATCTCGCGGGTCTCGTAGTTCCGGCCCGCCGTGTTGGACGAATAGATCCAGTTCCCTACCTTCACCAGGCGGGAAAACTTGAACATCTCCTCGTATTTGCTGCCGCTTTTGACGCGCTCCACCGCAACCATTGCCTACTTCCTGAGTCGTTTTTTAGGCACCCACCGCGGGTGTCCATTTCATGGGCATGGAAGACCGGCAATTGGCTCCTGTCAACAGATATTCCAACTATCGATTTATAAATTCTTCGGAAATTCCGATTATAGGAACTCTATGAGGAGGCTTCGGCGTCTCCCCGGGCGGATGCCGCCCCACACTGAGCTGACGAATGGGGTAGGGAGGGCGGCAATATCGATGCCGTACGCATCCGCCGATCTGTCATACCACTTGCAAAATGCAATTGGTTTGCGTACCGTCTTCAACGGTACTCTCGAGGGCGGCATCGATCGCCTGGCATTCCCGAGCGAGGAAGAGCGCGTCAGCAGGTCGTGCCGCGACTGCCGGTTCGCTGTGCGGCTCCCGGAGGTCTTCATGAAGTTTCTTCTAACTTCCGCAGGCATCAGCAACCCGAGCATCTCCGATGCGCTCGTCGATTTGCTGGGCAAGCCGATTGCCCAGTCCAACGCCCTTTTCATCCCGACAGCCATCTATCCCTTTCCCGGCGGCGCGGGCATGGCCTGGAAGGCGATCTGCGGCAAGGGGCCGAACCCGTTGTGCCAGCTGGGTTGGAAGTCCCTGGGCGTGCTGGAACTCACCGCGCTGCCGAGCATCCGGGAAGAAAACTGGGTTCCGGCGGTCCGGGAAGCTGACGCGCTCCTCGTTTGGGGAGGTGACGTGCTGTATCTGACCTATTGGATGCGTCAGTCGGGTCTGGCAGACATCCTGCCGTCGCTGACCGAAACGGTCTACGTGGGGGTAAGCGCCGGGAGCATCGCGATGACCCCCTACAATTGCGACGCGGAGTTCGACTTGCAGTTTGTACCCGACGGCAGCGATATGGGGCAGGGAGCCGACAGGGCGCTTGGTTTGGTGGATTTCACGTTGTATCCGCACCTCAATCATCCGGAGATGCCGGACACGACATTGGCCAACATCGAAAAATGGGCGTCCGGGATCCCGGTCCCGACATATGCGATCGATGACGAGACGGCCATCAAGGTGGTCGGCGGCAAGACTGAGGTCGTCTCCGAAGGGAACTGGCGGCTGTTCACCCCCTGACATCGACTCGAACGCGAGGGGATTCGCCCGGTGAACCGCGCCCTAAAAGCGGATCGCATGCGCCAACAAGAAAGCCGCCCGTGGAGCGTTGAACGGGCGGCAGTTGTGGACGGCTAGATTTAGGGTCGGGAGCCCCGGCTCGGGGACAAGCCGTTGGGGACAGGCGAAGTGGGGCTCCCGATGGTAAAAACCCGTTAACTCTTGTTTGGTTGCTTCCGCTGGCTAGTCATTCAGCAGGGCGTAGAAAAGCCATCCGAAGAGGACGATGAAGGCGGCGACGAAGACCGCGATACGGAGAGCCCCGGTGCGCGGATCGAGCCCGAAGACCGCGCGTTCGGCCGGGCCGCTGCCCAGATCCTCGAGGGACGGTTTCTCCTCTGGCCTGTCGATGTCGGTATTCGGTTTTTCCGTGTCGGGCATCGGTCTGTGTCATCCGACATGCTGCTCGGGCGGGACGGCGAAGCGGCCTTGCGGGGTGATGAGGGTCACCACATGCCCATCCAGGTCGCGCAACACTGCCCGCTCTCCGTGCACGTCACCCGGCTGCTCGATGATCTCGATGTCGAACGAACGCACCGCGTCGAGCGCGGCGATCACGTCCGGCACGACGATCTCGATGTAGGAGCCCTGCGCCTCGCCGCGTGCCGCCTTGGGTACGAACTCGCTGACCCAGTCGATGAGCCCGAGCTGCGCGTCGCTGTCCGGTCCCGGCGCCAGGAGGGCGTACCAGGGTTCCGAGCGCACGAGCTCGAAGCCGGTCAGGCGCTGGTAGAAATCGGTGCTGCCGCGGATGTCGCGGGTGAGCAGGTTGGTGGAAAGGCCGGTGGTCGCTGTCATCGGGGTTCCTCGCTGATGCGGAATGAACCGACTGCCGGCTGTCCGGGTTCCGGCATCCGACGGTCCTGCGCGATCGATCCTTTGGAAGGCGCATGCGTTCTGGTCAGACATCCCAAACGCGGAGACGACACATGCCGCACTCCCAGAAGAAGCCCACCGGCGGGCGGGCAAAGAGCGAGAACGTCGATTTCCTCGTCGACCGGTTCGGCATCGCCAGTCCCAAGGCCGCCGGCCTTGTTGCGGACGACGAGAGCGAGGCCGACACGCTCTCGAGCGAGAAGAACGCCCGCGAGCACCGGGTCGACGATCTGGCGGATGCGCCAGTGCCCGAGGAGGCCAGATCGGACCACATCGCCGACAGCGATGAGGACGCGCTGAAGCCCGTCCTGCACAACCGCAAGGGTTAGGTCAGGGGGCGCTTGCTAGGCCTTGCGCGGCGGAGCATCGTCCTCGACTTCCGTCTCGGGACGGTCGTCGCCGCGCGCGACCTCCTCGTGCCAATCGCCCTCCTTGTCCTGGTACTGGATGGCTTCGCTCTGGCCGGCGGCTCTCTGCCGCTCCGCCGCCTGTTCGGCAGCCTCCAGCGCCGCAGCATGGGTCGGGTAGGTTTCGGAAAAAACGTCGCCGACCTTGTAGGCAAAGCCGTCATCGTGCTCGACGATCTCGTATCGGACAGTCATGGCAAATCTCCGGGTTTGCACTGAAACCACGTCGGCTCGTCACAGTTCGGGATTTAACATGGGTTAAGCAGGGCTCGTCCGTCCCGGAAGTGCGGCGATCCACATGGATGGCCGATCTCTGCAACCCGTGTCCCTGCTGGCGAATTGGTCATCTGGAAAGGACGAACGACCCGATGGCACCCCACTACGACGATCCGCAGCATATCGAAGGCTTCGAGGAAGCGGTCCGCGATACGGCCTATTTCCTCTGGGAACAGGCCGGCCGTCCCGACGGCCGCTCCGACGAGTTCTGGTACCAGGCTCTCGCCATCCATGTGCGCGAGCGCGCCTACGGCATCTGGCGGCGCCAGCTCGAGGAGGACGGGACGTTTGCGGAAGGCGAGGGAGCGGGCGCGGAAGGCGAGGGGAGCCGGCAGCCCGGTGAAACCGAGCCCATCGGCGATATCAGCCAAACGGACCTCTCGGAAGACGAGGCGCTGCAGGTCGCAGAAGGGATCGAGCACGAGCGCGATGCCTGAGGCTCACCTCACCCGCTCCGACACCGGCCCCGTATAGCGTTGCCGCACGATCCGGGCGATGCGCTTGCGGCTCTCGTGCGCGGAGAGCGACGTGTCGTTCTCGATCGCCTCCGCCTAGTCGGCGAGCGCGTCGTCCTGGATGCGGCCGCGAAACCATTTGGAATAGTCGTTGAGCCGCAGGTGATGCTCCCAGGTCGCATCGTCCAGCCCTTCGGCGATCTGCAGGAAGATGATGAGGTTGTGCGCCCGGATGTTGAGCGCGTAGTCTGGGCCGCGGAAATAGAAGCTGCGCTCCTCGTCCAGCACCCCCTCGGCATATTTGCGCGTGTGCCGCTTGTGAACCTGGCGCGGATGCACCGGTTTCACCCTCTTGGGCGCGCGGTCGGTGAAACGCCGCCAATAGAGCACGTGCTCGTCGTCCGGCGGATCCTTAATGTGCGGGGAGTCCTCGCCAAGGCTCTGCGAGAGGGCCTCCAGCACCTTTCCGGCCTTGGGCCCGAGCCCCAGCACCACCGAGACATGGGCGAGCGCCTCGCGCGAGATCGCTTCGGGATGAACGGTCACCAATATCATGCCGCTCGGCTTCTGCGGCAGGGCGAGCGGCGCGCCGTCATGGGCGGCGGGCAGCAGATGATGGGCCTCGTCCATGATGACCCAGTGCGGGCGGCCCGTGCGCGAGCGCAGGCTCAGAAGCTCCGGATTGAGGCTGGCAAAGAAATCCGGCCGCTCGCGCATCTCGAGCGAAAGCGTGTTGACCACGACATTGGTGCGCGGGTTCTTCACCAGTTCGACGATCTCGGTTTTGCTCGGCGGGTTGTCGGCGCCCCCCACCGTGACGGCGTCCTCGAGCTCGTCGTAGTCGCCTTCGGGATCGAAGACGCAGAACTGGAAGCCGAGACCCACCAGCTTCTCGGTCAGCGCCGTCACCAGCGTCGATTTGCCGATGCCCGAGCTGCCGGCGATGAGGACCACGTCGCGCGGGTCGATCTCGACGTCCTCGCCGTCATCGCCGGTGCCGACCACGATGGCGTGGCGCTTGCTGATGCCGAGGGAGGATTCATCGGAGATCAGGCGCCCGATCAACTCCTCCATGCCGGCCCCGCGCGGAGATTTCGTCACCAGGTCCGCCGTCTCCTTGAGCGAGGGGACGGCGTTGGCCATGGCGGCGCTCAGCCCGCAGACACGAAGGAACGCATGGTCGTTTTCCGCATCGCCCGTGCCGAGGACGTTGAGCGGCGAAAGGCCCAGCTCGGCAAGCGCGGCATCGAGCCCGCTGGCCTTGTTGATCCCGGTGGGCAGCACCATCACGGCGCCCTTGTTGAAGATGATCTCCAGCTCGAGGCCGAACTCGCGGATCGTTTCGAGGACGCTCGACTGGTAAGGCTCCCAGGTGGCGACGATGGTGCGGCCGACCGAGAGGCGCTCGACACCCCTATGCCGAAGGCGCTCAACGAACTCGGGTGGAGGAGGAGGACCGAGCGGCCGTTCCTCCTCGGTTTGCGGGGTATAGAGCAGTGCGCCGTTCTCAAGGACGGCCTTGTCGAAAAGATCGAGCCGTTTGAATACCCGTTTCAGGTCCGGCAATTCGCGGCCGGTCACAAGGATCAACCTGCGACCGGTCTCGCGCAGTTGCGTGAGGGCCGCGATAGTCGTCTCCGGCACGCCGCCGTGCTCGGCGATCGTACCGTCGTAGTCCGTGGCAAGCGCATGGAAGTACACGCTGGGCCGCGCTCCTATGATATGGCTGGCTGGTCAGTGAAGCGTATCGGGATCGGGCCAGAGGTTGCGTACCTCCGAGGGCAGCGCTTCGCGCACTTTGCGCACCTCGCCCGGGTCCACATAGTGCGAGAGCACCTTGAACACCGTCTTCACCGCGTCGGTGGAATCCACCGGCCTGATGAATTTCAGCTCCTGTTCCACCTGGGACAGGAACTCCTCGAGCGTGCGCGAGCGAACCGGCTGCTTGGAAGGCTGGTACTGGTCGTAATAGGTACCACGCACGAGGAGCGGCAATTGTGCGCCCAGATGCGCCGAGAGGTCCGGCGGCAACCGGTCGCGCAGCGACCGCAGCACGGCGCTGAGCACGTGCCAGGCAACCTGCCGGTCGGGGCCGTGGTCCTCCATGATTTCCTTGAGCCAGGTGTTGGTGACCTGAAGGGTCTTGTCGAATGCGTCGAGCCCTGTCGCGCTCATGGCCGCCTCCCATGAAAGTTCGGGTGATACCCATCAAACGGACGCCCGCCACACGGGTTCCGGGGAACCTCCCCATGCGTGTCGGGATTGAACGAACTGGAGAGAGCAACATGCAAACCTACGATCCCCACAAGAACACCAAGGAAGTCCGCCAGGGTAGCACCCGCTGGATGAACACGCGCGTGCTGGTCATCTCGACGATCGCCGTCGTGCTGGCGTTCGCCCTCATCTACGTCTGGTTCTTCATCGTCGGCAGCAACTGACGGAAAGGGAAATGCTATGGCCGCCAATATCGACGATCGGCAGCATGAGCGCCCCTATCGCGCCGAAGAGGGCCCGCCCGAATCCCGCCCCGGCCGCCAGCTCGACGACAACAAGGACGATCTCGGACGCGATGCGAACGAAGCGGAAAATGAGGCCATCCGCGAGGCGGAGGTCCGCGATCCCGCTCCAATGGGCATTTACCGGCTCGTTCCCATAGCCCGGCCCGACGACAGTAATTGGGACCGCACGACCGACCAGGGCGAGGTTCTCGTGCGTGCCCGCTCCTCGGGTGATGCCCGGGTGGTCGCGTCCGAAGGGGAAGCACGCGCCGCAGGCAAGGATCCGGCGGTGGAAACCACCCAGCTCCTCGCCAGCGCCTTCCGCGATTCCCATCTCTATGCGGTCCGTTTCGTGACCGACACCCAGTATCCGGCAGAGGGCCCGCGTGAGGTGCTCAAGGCCAGCTTCCATGCGGTGCCGACCGGTCCGCAGGCGCAGGAAGACTATTAGCGAGGAACAAACCTCGCGGCTAAGCCGTTCCACCGCAAAGCTATTTCCTGTCACCAGTTCAGCGGCGGTCCCGAATGTTCCATGAGCCCTGGTATACCGATGCCGTGATCTACGGCATCGACGTCGAGAAGTTCGCGGACGGCAACGGGGACGGCATCGGGGATTTCATCGGGCTTGCCGAGCGCCTGCCGTATATCGCCGAGCTCGGCGTCACCTGCGTCTGGCTGCTGCCGTTCTTCGGTTCGCCGGGACGGGACAACGGCTATGACGTGTCGGACTATTACGCCGTCGATCCGCGAATGGGCACGCGCGACGATTTCCTCTTCTTCCTGCATCGCGCCGGCGAGCACGGCATAAGGGTCATCATCGACCTCGTCGCCAACCACACCTCCGACCAGCATCCCTGGTTCCAGGCCGCGCGGCGTGACGAGAAGTCCCGCTACCGCGACTACTATGTCTGGCATACGGACCCACCCCCGGTGGAGCCGAACACGCATTCGATTTTCCCGGGCGAAGAGACGAGCGTGTGGACCTATGACGAGATCGCCAGGGCCTACTACTTCCACAAGTTCTACAGCTTCCAGCCGGACCTCAACATCGCCAACCGGGAAGTGCGCGAGGAGATCCTGCGGGTCATCGATTACTGGCTTGCCTTCGGCATCAGCGGCTTCCGCATCGATGCCGCGCCGCTGATCATCGGCGACAACGGCCTCCACCGCGCCAACCCGAGCGACCCGCACGGGGTGCTGCGCGAGATGGCGCTCTATGTGCGCGAGCGCCGGGACCAGGGGGTGCTGCTGGGCGAGGTGAACATGCCCGCCGAGAACCTGCGGAACTATTTCGGCGACGGCGACCAGATGGGCCTGCTCTTCAACTTCTCGCTCGCCTGCTATGTGTTCGCCGCGCTCGCCCGCGAGGACGCGAGCCCCATTTCCAATGCCGAGGCGCTGCTGCCGCAACCGCCGCCCGGATGCGGCTGGGCGAATTTCCTGCGCAATCTCGACGAACTCGATTTCTCCCGCGTGCCGCAGGACCTGCGCAACGACGTTTTCGCGACCTTCGCTCCCAAGCCCGAGATGCAGGTCTACGATCGGGGCGTGCGCCGGCGGCTGGCCCCGATGCTCGGCGGCGACCAGCGGCGTATCGAGCTGGCCTTCGCCATCATCATGGCTGTGCGCGGCGCGCCGCTCTTCGTCTATGGCGACGAGATCGGCCTCGGTGAGGACCTTTCCGCCAACGGTCGCGAGGCGGTGCGCCTGCCCATGCAATGGGACGCGTCACGCAATGGCGGGTTCTCCAAGGCGCCGGCCTCCCGGTTGCCGAACAGGCCCCTTTCCGACGGACCGTTCTCCTACAAGAAGGTCAACGTCGCCGCCCAGCAGGACGACCCGGATTCGCTCCTCAACCGCGTGCGCGGGCTGATCTACACGCGCCGCGAGAACAAGATCTTCTCGCAAGGGCGCATCGCCTGTCCGACCGTCAGCGACAAGTCGGTGTTCGCCTACTCGTATCAGGACGGCACCCAGACGGCGCTGCTGCTGCACAACCTCGCCAACCGCAAGGTGAGGGTCGAGGTCGATACGACGTTTCCCGCCGAAGCGTCCTTCCGCGATCTCCTGACCGGAGCGCCGATCGCCCCGCAAGACACCGAACGGTTCGAGCTCGGGCCCTATGCCTATCAGTGGATCGTCGCGAGGCGGGAATGACGGTGCTCTTCGGCTACCACGCCTCCCACGAGCAGTTCTCTCCCCGCGATCTCGTCGATCATGCCGTCGCGGCCGAAAAGGCGGGTTTCGACTGCGTGATGTGCTCGGACCACTTCGCGCCGTGGAGCCGCGCCCAGGGCCATTCGGGTTTTGCCTGGTCGTGGCTTGGCGCGGCGATGCAGGCGACGACGTCTCTGCCCTTCGGGTTGATCACCGTCCCCGGCGGCTGGCGCTACCATCCGGCAATCGTCGCGCAGGCGACGGCGACGCTGACCGACCTGTTCCCCGACCGCTTCGCCTGGCTGGCGCTCGGCAGCGGCGAGAAGCTCAACGAGGCGGTGGTGGGTCAGGGCTGGCCGAGCAAGGCCGAGCGCAACGAGCGTCTGCGCGCCGGGGCCGAAATCCTGCGCGGGATGTTCGACGGCGAGCGCGTTACCCGGAATGGCCCGCTGCGTGTCGAGAAGGCCGAACTCTATACGCGCCCCGCCAACCCCGTCCGCCTCGTTGCCGCGGCGCTCTCGCCCGAAACCGCCGAGTGGGCGGCAAGCTGGGCCGATGGATTATTGACGGCCTGCCAGTCGCCCCGAGCGCTCGAGGAGATCATCGCCGCTTTCCGCCGTGGCGGCGGGGAGGCCAAGCCGGTTTATCTGCAGGTCCACGTGTCGTGGGCGGAAAGCGAGGAGGCTGCGCGCGCCAACGCCTTCGACCAGTGGCGCAGCAATGCCGTCGATGCCTATGCCGCTGAAAACCTCGACACGCCCGAAGCCTTCGAAGCCGAAACAGCCGATGTGTCTGCCGCCGATATGGACAAGTACGTTCGCATATCCGCCGATCCCGCCAGGCATGTCGAGTGGTTGCGCGGCGATGCCGGAATGGGGGTCGACGCGATCTACATCCACAATGTGGGGCGCAACCAGCCTGCGTTCATCGAGATGTTCGGCCGGCAGGTGCTGCCGGCGCTCAGAGGGGCGTGACCGAGACGATCTTGCCGACGACGGCGCCGGTCGAACGGATGGCCTTGAGGCGCGCCTCGGCATCTTCCCAGGAGTAGGCCCAAAGGGTGAGCGTGAAGCAGCTCTCGCCATGCCAGTAGTCGATGGCGAAGCAATAGAGCGGAATGCCCTGCGCGTCCTCGGTGACGCAGTCCGGGTCCGGCATCATGTTGCGCTCGCGGATTTCGGCCAGATTGATCACATCGCCCATGGGCATCTCCTGTCTGAAGGGGAACAGAGGCGCGCGGCAAAGGTTCCGGCACTGATCGGGGCAGGTCGAGCCGAACCGGGAGGGGGGCTTGTTCGTTTCTTTTCCAACGGCACTGCAAGAGGAGAAGGCTCATGCCGGCGAAATCGAAATCCCAGCAGAAGGCCGCTGGCGCGGCTCTTTCGGCCAAGCGCGGCGACACCAAGAAGAGCGAGCTCCAGGGCGCTTCCAAGTCGATGTACGAGTCGATGAGCGAGAAGGAGCTCGAGGAGATGGCTTCGACCAAGCGCAAGGGCAAGCCCGAGCACGCATCGAAGTCCTGACGAAATCGGGGCCTACCGCTCGTAGGTGCCGATCAGCTCCGCTTCCTCGAGCATGTGGCGGCGCGCCGCATGCCAGATTTCTTCAACCCCGGCATCTTCAGGGACGCCGAGGTTCGGCACGTCGAGAGCTGCGATCCGGAAGATGTAATGGTGAACGCCGTGACCGCGCGGCGGCTGCGGTCCATCATATCGATGCGCGCCGAAATCGTTCCGCGCGAAACGCACGCTACCGCTCGGCTTGCTGCCGAATCCTTCCTGCAGCTCGGTTTGTCCGCCCGGAATGTCGAAGACGCCCCAGTGGCGGAAAATTCCGCTCGGCGCGTCCGGGTCCTCGACGATCAGCACGAAACAGCGCGTGCCGTCCGGCACATCCGACCAGATGAGGTGCGGCGAGAGGTTGTCCGCATCGCGCGCATGGCGGGCGGGAATCGGCTTGCCGTCGGCAAAGGCCGTGCTGGTGAGCATCAGGGGCATGGGGTGGGTCTCCGAGGCGGAAGGAGGGGTGCGGGCGCTAACCTGGGTCAAACGCCCGCACGGGGCTCACACATATTTGGGGGGCTCGTTTTCGTCCGGATTGGGAAAGGGCTCCTCGGGCGGAGGAACGTCCGGGTCCGGTTCGCGCTGGGGCGTAGGATCGGGCTCGGGCTTCGGATCCGGATTGGGCTGAGGCTCCGGCTCGGGCGTGGGCGGTTCGCCCGGCGGGATATAGAGGTTGAGCTGATACAAAATGCGCCTCTCCTGCACGATGAGTGGTGTTCGCCAGGCCGATATTCCGGCTCTGGGCAATCAACTGTTCAACAGCCAGAAGGTTCGCCGCCCGGGCGCAACCGGTCGGGCCGGCATTCGTTGGCCCAGAAGGTAAAGCAAGGGAGTATGACCATGTCCGGAAAGAAGATCGGTGCACGCGCCCAGGGCCAGCACGGGGCAAAGTCGGTCGGTCCCGACGACGGCGTCGAGCGCCTCGACGAATTCGATCTCGCCTCCGACATCAAGGGCCGGAACAGCCTGCAGGGGCTCGACCAGGAGCGGGCGAACAGCCAGCGCCAGGCACAGGCCGGCGAGAAGGGCGAGACCGATGGCCTCATCGAGAGCTTCGAGAAGCTCGACAAGGACGAGCGCGCCCGGCGCGACCTCGGCAAGCGAAACTGAAGGAGGGTACGATGCAATCCCCCAAGACGCACGAGCAGCACCGCAAGATCGTCGAGAAGCGCATCAACACGAAGAACGCACCGGCGGACTTCGATACCCGCCGGGACCTGAAGCGCGCCGAGGGGCGCGACGACGAGTTGCAGGATGCCAAGCCCGCCTCGGGCCTCGGGCCGGACATGAGCCGGGGCGACCGCTCCATCAAGCGCGGCACCAGCCAGGAAACCGAGCACACCAAGAAGCGGGCGGACTAGGTCTCCGGCCGCGCCAGCGCAACTCTGGCCTTCTGCCGGAGCTGCGGGTCGCCCTCGGCCAACACATCGAGCAACGCTAGGTTCTCGGCACGGTAGACCCGCCAGAAAGCCGGGTCGTGCCGGGAGATGGTGCGACTGTTGTCGATGATGTCGGCAAGCTTGATCGTCTTGGCTTCGGGCGGCGCCTTGGCGGTGTGGACAAGGTCCAGCGCTTTGCGGGCCTTGCGGTTGCCGTGCTGCGGGCGGGAAACGTCCGTCAGCCAATCGACGAGTTCGGCCACCTTCGGTCCGAACGTTTCGCGGATTACTGAAAGGTCGATATCGGTGTCCTCCACGACGTCGTGCAGGAGCGCGGCGCAGACCATTTCCGGCGTGTGCGGCACGCCCGCCACCAGCTCGGCGACCGCGATCGGATGGACGATGTAAGGCATGTCCGAATATTTACGCTTCTGGCCCTGCCGGGCGTGCGCATCGCGCGCGAAGGTATAGGCCGCATTCACGGCGTGCGAGCCGCCGAAACGGTCGAGAAAGGCCCTTTCGATGCGCGCGGTTTCCATTGCCGCATCGCCGGGCAGGTCTCTCGCAGTCCTATCGGGTTTCATGTCGCTCCAACGAGGTATCGGGTGGTCGCGGTTCCATGCCGCCGTTCGGCTCGATCCAGAGTTCGCGCACCGCAACCATCAGCACCACGGTCAACGGCGTGCCGAGCAGCACGCCCAGCGGACCGAAGACGATGCCCATCGCCAGGAGCGAAAAGAGCCCCAGCGCCGGCGGCAGGTGGACTGTGCGCTGCTGCACGACCGGCACGATCAGGTTGTTCTCGAGCTGCTGGACGAGAAGATAGAGCCCCGCCACCCAGAAGACCATCGTACCGCCTTCGGAGGCGGCGACGACGACGGCGGGAACGACGGCGAGGATCGGCCCGACGAAGGGGATGAACTCGAAGAGGCCGGCCACGATGCCGAGCGCGACAGCCGAGGGAACGCCGATGATCGTCAGGCCGATGGTCGTTGCCACGCCCACCACGACCATGGTCAGCAGCTGGCCGAGCATCCAGTGCTGCAGCGCCTCGCCGCACCTGTCGAGGGCATCGGCGAACCGCGCGCGAAGCTCCGGCGGAAAGAGCGCGACGAGGCCGCGCTTGTAGAGCCCGGGAGCCCAGGCGAGGTAGACGCCGCCGACCAGCACGAGCGCCAGCCCGCCCACGGCGCCGACCAGTCCGGACGTGTAGCCGGCAATGTTGCGCGGCGCGTCGGTGCGCAGGATCAGGCGCTCGGCATATTCGGTCAGCCGGTCCCAGAGGTCGAGGATGCCCACATAGCGCCCGAGGGTGTCGATCATGTCGGGGAGCTGGACGGCGAGGCCGGCCAGCTGGTCCTTGACTTGATTGCCGAGGAGCACGCCGGCACCGGCGAAGACGGCGACCGCGGCAGCGGCGGCGAGCGCCACCCGCCAACGATGATCGAGGGGCAGGAAGGCAAGCAGGTTTGCGCCGCTGACCAGCACCGCCGCCACCACGACCGATCCGAAGGCGAGCAGCAGCACCTGCACGGTGTTCCAGGCGAGGAGCGCGATGGCGATGACCGCAGCCGCCGCCAGGATCACGCGCAACGCGCTGCTGTTCACCCGGCGCTGGCGATCGAGGTCGCGCATGACGGCTGGCCCGACGGCGCCCGGTCGACGCTAGTTCGGCGCCGCCTCGATCACTGCGCAGGCGATCCTGTCGCCGGAATTGCCGCTGGGATCGGTGACGTAGTCGTCTGGATCGGCATGGACGACGAGGGCCGAACCATTGTCGTCGAAGAGATAGCCGTCTTCGCCCTCGACGAGCGAGACCATGTCGTTCGTCACCTCGACGACCGCCCGCCCGTCCGCGTCGGCTATGATGTTGTGGATATCGCCGGCATGCGGGCCCTCGGGATTGTCGAAGCCGTGCTGATGGTCGGCGACGTCGAAATGGTCTCCGGCGGATTCGAACGCATCGGCCGGGTCGCAATCCCCGGTCTCATGGATATGGAAGCCGTGTTCGCCTTCGGGAACGCCCATCTCCAGGGCACCGGTGATGTTGACGCCTTCCGGAGTCTGCAGAAGCGTTACCGCGCCGATCTCGTTGCCTTCGACGTCGACGAAGTTCGCCGTGGCACCGGGATTGGTGTCCTGCGCGGTGGCGGCGCCGGTGAGAAGCGCCAGAGACGCGAGCGTCAGGATGGTCGTCTTCATGATATCCTCCGGGCTGGGAGTGCTGTGGGAAGGCACTCCCTTGGCAAGGGAGTGCCCGCTGCTTTATTCGGTTCCGGGCAGGGCCCAGGCGATCACCTGGTCGCCGATGGGCGTTTCCATGAAGTGGTGCCCGCCCGGGGCGATGGCGATGAACTGCCGCCCGTCGACTTCGTAGCTGATGGGCGTCGTCTGCCCGCCCGCCGGCAGGACCTCGCTCCAGACGACATCTCCCGTCTCCATGTCGATGGCCCGGATGAGGTTGTCGGTCGCCGCCGCGATGAAGATCAGCCCGCCGGCGGTGACCAGCGGCCCGCCATTGTTGGGGGTGCCGATATCGAACGGCAGGAAGGTCGGCAGGCCGAACGGACCGTTGGCCCGCGCCGTCCCGAGGGGCTTGTCCCACAGGGTCTCGCCGGTGGCGAGGTCGATGGCGCGGATGCCGCCATAGGGCGGCTGCTTGCAGAGGAGGCCGGTCCAATCTTCCCGCCAGCCGGCGTTGACCTCGATGGCGTAGGGCGAGCCGAGCTGCGGGCCGGGTTCGTCCGCCTCGGCATCGTATTCCGGCTCGAAGATCGCCCGTGCGTTCGGCGCTTCCTCGCGCGGGACGAGGCGATTGTGGTTGGGCATGTCGTTGTAGTTGGCGATGAGGATGCCGCGCTCCACGTCGACCGCCATCGAGCCCCAGTCCTGCCCGCCATTGTAGCCCGGATACTGGATCCAGTAGGCGTCCGACGTCGGTGGGGTATAGACGCCCTCGTAGTTGGCCAGGTGGAACTGGATACGGCACCAGAGCTGGTCGATCGGCGTCATGCCCCACATGTGCTTCTCGTCGAGATCGGGGAAAAGCAGGCTGTGGTAGGTCGAGAACGGCTGGACGGGCGAGAGATAATCCTGCTCGACGCCCATGTTCGTCGGCACCTCCCGCTCCTCGACGGGGAACAGCGACTCGCCGGTGCGCCGGTCGAGGATAAAGATGTCGCCCTGCTTGGAGGAGAGGATGATGGCCGGCACGGTGCCGCCATCGGCGGGGAAGTCCACGAGGCTCGGCTGGGAGCCGAGATCATAGTCCCACACGTCGTTGTAGACCGTCTGGAAGTGCCAGACGTCGTCGCCCGTCGCCGCGTCGACTGCGACCAGGGACGTCGCGTACTCGTTCTCGAGCTCGCTGCGGTTGCTGCCGTAATAGTCGACGGACGAGTTGCCGAGCGGCAGATAGACGAGGCCCAGTTCTTCGTCGGCCGCAGCAATCGTCCACATGTTGGGCGTGCCGCGGGTATAGACCTCGCCTTCGGCGGGAGCGCCGCGGTTGTCGGGGTTGCCGAGGTCCCAGGCCCAGGCAAGCTCGCCGGTGACGGCGTCATAGCCGCGCACGACGCCCGAGGGCGCATCCTCCGCCTGGCCGTCCCGCACCTGTGCGCCCATCACGGCGACGCCGTGGACGATGGTGGGCGGGGAGGTGATGGAATACCAGCCCGGCACCGTGTCGCCGATGCCTTCTTCAAGGTTCACCTCGCCATTGGTCCCGAACTCCGTGCAGAGCTGGCCGGTCGTGGCGTCCACCGCGATGAGGCGTGCGTCGAGCGTGCCCCAGAGCACGCGCCGGGCGCAGAGTTCGTCGGGGCCGGCGTCGGGCACCTCGAAATAGGCGACGCCGCGGCAGGTCGCGCCATAGGGAATGGCGTCCTCCGACACCTCCGGATCATAGCGCCATTCCTCGAGCCCGGTCGCCGCATCGACGGCAATGGCGATGCCCATGGCCGAGCACAGGAAGAGGTCGTTGCCGACCTTGAGCGGCGTGTTCTCGGGCGAATACTCGCCACGCGCCGCTTCGCTCGGCATGTCGCCGGTCCGGTATTCCCAGATGCGTTCGAGCTGGCCGACGTTCTCCGGCGTGATTTGGTCGAGGGAGGAGAAGCGGTTGGCATGGTAGTCGCCGCCATAGGCCGGCCAGTCGGCTCCCACCGGCAAGACCGGCAGCGCGCCCCGCGCCGCTATGCCGGTCGCGGTCGTCGCGGCGGGCTGCGCTTCGGCAGGGGCGGGCTCTTCCGGCGCGGCAGGAGGCTCGGTTTCCGCCGGGGGCGCAGTTTCGGCTTCCGGAGCCGGAGCTTCGGTCGCCGGAGCCTCCGGGGCAGGCGTGGTTTCCTGTGCGCTCAGGCGATGTTCGGTTTGGCCCAGCAACATGGCGGCTGACGCAACGAGGCCGAAGGCGACGACGGCGCCCGCGGCCACGGCCTCGCGCCGCCACGTGCGGTGCCTGCGCAGCACCGGCAGCGTGAGCAGCACCAGCACCAGCATCACGGTCGGCGCAACGAGCCGGGGCACCTGCGCCCAGCCGTCGAGGCCGGCTTCCCAGAGCGCCCAGAGCACGGTGCCCACGAACGTCACCAGATAGACCCAGATCGCCAGCATCGAGCGCTGGAAGAGGAAGAAGGCCGTCGCGAGCAGGCCGATGCCCGCCAGGACGTAGTACCAGGACCCGCCAAGAGCCGCGAGCCAGGCGCCGCCGCCTGCGATCAGCGCGCCGAAGATCGCGACAATCACGGCGAGCAGCATGACCGCCCAGTATCCGAATCCATGTCTGCGGCGGTCTTGGTGGCGTGTATCGGTCATGCGTGGAGCTCCCTTGTTCTAATTCGCAAACGAACGCATCCGGCAAGCGTTCCGCCCGAGCCCAAGCCGATTGACGGCGCCGGGACGAATTCGTGCGCAAGGACGGAACGCCGCCCCGCGTCCACTCGTTTTCCGGTGCGTGACTGAGCCGGGATTGGCAGCTCCGCTGCCAACTGGAGTCGAACAATGACAGAGATACGCAGTGCCGCTCTCAGCGGCAGCAGGGTGCTGGTCGTGGAAGACGACCGGGCGCTGGGAGAGGACCTTTGCCGCTACCTGCGCGAGAACGGGGCCACCGTCCTCGGGCCGGCCCCGACGGCATATTATGCCTATAGCCTCTTGCTCGGCCGGCGCGGCGTCGACGGGGCGATCCTTGACGTCAGATCGCACGCAAGCGCCATATTCGAGCTGGCGCGGCGTCTGCGCGAGCTCAACGTCCCGATGCTTTTCACCACCGGGTCGGATCCCGATATTCCCCCCGAGTTCGGCAGTGCGCCTCGCATCCTCAAACCGCTTTCGACTGGGGAGGTGATCGAGCAGGTTCGCCGGCTCGTGCGGCGGCAGGATGCCGGCACCGCGCGGGCGCCGGCCGCGTCTCCGCTCCGCGTCAACCCTCTCTCGCTCGATCTGCGCATGGGCCGGTTGGTGGCAAGGGCGCTGCGCGACAGGATCAATGCATAGGCACGGCGGCGCGGCCGGCCCGGTCGTAGCCGAGGCTGTGCGGCTCGAAGAGCGCGAGGCGCCCGAGGCTGTCGACGTCGTATAGCGTGACGACCCCCTTGCTCATGCCGACGAGGTGCCTGCGCCGCAACTCCTGCAGGGTCCGATTGACGTGCACCGAAGAAAGCCCCAGCGCGTCGCCGAGATCGGCCTGGGTAGCGGCGAAGGAAAAGCTTCCGTCCTCGACCAGTCCCACGCGGCGCATGCGCAGTTCCAGTTCGCACAACAGGTACGCCACGCGCTCCAGCGCATTGCGCTGGCCGAGGCTGATCATCCATTCGCGCATGATGGCGTCGTTGACCGCGCTGGCCGAGAGCATGGCCCGCATGAAGACCGGATAGGTCTCGCTGGCGGCCACGAAGGCTTCGACGGGAATGCGCGCGACCGCCACCGGGGAGAGCGCGGCAACGCTCTGTCCGACAGTCCCTGACGAAAGGAAGCGGTAGTCGCAGATGTCGCCTGGCACGAGGAATGCGGTGATCTGGCGGCGTCCGTTGGGCAGGCGCCGGAAGCGGCAGGCCGAGCCCTGGATCAGCACGACGATCCTGTCCGAAGGCGCTTCCTCCTCGAGGATGTGCTGGTGAGCCGTGTGCCGGTTGAGAGCCTTGACGAGGTGCATCAGGTGGGTGAGCTCCTCCTCCCTCATACGGACGAGACCCGCGAGATTGGCGAGAAAAGGCCTGATGCTGACGAGATTGCGGTCGGTCACGAGGCGGTCCGGTGAGTGGTGGGCTGCAGCTTGAACGTCGCATCGCGACAAAGGTTGTGGCTCGCGCGCAAAAGCGCGCGCGAGGCGACTTAACCCAGGTTAGGCGAGCGTGAGGGGGTGATCGGTTCCCGCTTTTCTTGCCGAGCCGCATATCTTTACCCGCATCAAGTTGCGGCTTTCCGGACCTCGTTCTGGAACGCGCCGCCGGCGATGCCCGTTTGCTAGTGCACCAACCATCAGAAGCTGTGAGGACTAGCAATGGCCGAAAACAAGAAGCTCGAAGATCTTTTCGAGGATACGCTTCGCGACATCTATTATGCCGAGCGCCAGATCACCAAGGCGCTGCCGAAAATGGCGAAGGCCGCGCAATCCGAGGAGCTGCGCAAAGGCTTCGAGCAGCACCTCGAGCAGACCGAGGGCCATATCGAGCGGCTCGAGCAGGTTTTCGAGCTTCTCGGCAAGCGGGCCCGCGGCAAGACCTGTGACGCCATTCTGGGCATCATCGACGAGGGCAAGACCATCATGGACGAGTTCAAGGGCTCGGCCGCCCTCGATGCGGGCCTGATCTCGGCCGCCCAGGCGGTGGAACACTACGAGATCGCGCGCTACGGCACCCTCAAGACCTGGGCACAGGAGCTCGGAATGGCGGAGGCCGTTCGCCTGCTCGACGCAACGCTGAGCGAAGAGATCCAGACCGACCAGAAGCTCACGCAGATCGCCGAAGCCTCGGTCAACCTCAAGGCGGCCTGAGCCCGGCGACCACCAGGAGACATAAAGCGCCGGAGGCCTTCGGGTCTCCGGCGCCTTTATGTTGGAAGGACTTAGCCGTTATTTGTTGGTGCGGCCCCGCTGGTTCGGATCGATGCCGCCGGCGCGGGTGGTGTCGTTCATCACGTCGCCTTCGACGGTGTTCTCCCCCGCCATCGGATTGGCGTCTCTATCCAGGCCCGGCGATTGGCCGATGCCCGGATTGCTGTCGAGATCGCGGTCGGCAGCATCGGCGCGCGCGTCCCCGCGTGAGAGCGTGACTTCGTCGCTGGCCTGCTGCCAATGCTCTTCGGCGCGGCCCTCGGGCCGGCCCTCCGTTTCCCAGATTTGATAGGCCCGCAGTCTGATCTGCTCGTCGGTTGCCGGTGTTTGCATGGTTTCCTCCTGCTGTTTCGGAAAGAACGCAGCCGGCAGGCAAACGCTCCTGCGAGGAACGCCCGGTGAGGGTCGCGGGTTGTGTTGAGGCCAACAGCAAGCGGAGGACAGACAAATGCGCATAAACGAGATCATGACGCGCGAGGTGCGCACGGTGACCCTCGAACACAGCCTTCAGGATGCGGCACGCCTGATGGGCATTATCGACGCAGGCTTCCTGCCGGTCGAGGACAACGACCGGCTCGTCGGCACCATTACCGATCGGGACATGGCGCTGCGGGCCCTCGCCGAAGGGCTGGGACCGGAAACGCCCGTCTCCGAGGTGATGAGCCGGGAGGTCAAATACTGCTTCGAGGACGAAGACGTCGAGCACGTGGCGCGCAACATGGGCGAGATCCAGGTACGCCGCCTGCCGGTCGTCAACCGCGACAAGCGCCTCGTCGGCGTCGTCTCGCTCGGCGACATGGCGATAGACGCGCTCTCGGCGGATGCGGCCGAGACGGCACTTTCGGGCATCTCGCAGCCCAACGCGCGCGCCCACTGAACCGGATTCGGCCGGCCATCTCCTCCTCTGGTACCGGCCGGCAGCTGAGGGGACCTCGCGACCGCTGCCGAGGCCCCTTCAGTGGCTCAGCGCAGTTGTGCGCAAGCCGGCAGCAGCAACGCGCCGAGACCGGCATAGAGCATTGCCAGCAGAGAAAGCGCGGCGAGCGCCCGCATAACCCAGGTGAGGAATGGCCACGTTTCTCCGCTTGGGCGCGTGCCTGTCGCCAGCTCGTAGGCGGCTCCGGGCCTCAAGAGCGCCGCCGCCGCCAGTCCCATGCAGAGTGCCGAGACGATGAGGATGAGCCCTGCCACCAGCAGGTTGCTTCCGCCTTGCCCTGTGCCGATGCCATAGGCGCAGAGCGAGGATTGCGGGCCGTAGATCAGCGTGAGCTGCACTGCCCACAGCAGGGGCCCGAGGCAGAGGAAGACGAGGGTGCCCATCGCCTGCCGGCTCGGTGAACCTTTTGCCATCGCCTCACCCGATCAATCTTGGAAAACCATGGATCAGCACCAGGCCGAACAGCGCCTGGGCGCTGGTGTAATAGTAGAGCAGGGCCGCGTTGTCGAAGTTGGCGCGCCGGACTGCGTCGACATGTCCGCGTATCTGCCGCGCCGCGGCAAAGAGGCAGAGCACCACCGTCGCCGCGACGGTCTCGGCAACGAGAAACGCATTCATGTAGACGAGCGCCCCATAGGATGACGCCGTCGGCGAGAGGCCCGTCCCGAGATGTCCATAGATCTCGAGCGCCAGCGCGCCGGCAAGGAGCAGGGCCGCCAGCGCCAGCACCGCAGGCGCTGCGAATGACCGCGCGCCCTCCGCCGGCAGTCGGCGACCGGCCCAACGGATCGCGATGCCGCCCCCGACCATCAGCACGGCCGAGCCCAGGGGATAGAGCAGGGGCGGCGGCTCCGGCGAACCGCCCGGCGGCCAGACCTCGGGCGAGACGGTCCAGAGATAGAGATAGGAAAAGAAGTAGGAGGCATAGAGTGCTGCTGCGACCAGCATCAGCACCACCATCGCCCACCAGCTGTGCGATTGCGGACCGGATGCATAGGTCGGCACCCGGATGCCGCCGCCGATATCGACCATGCCCTTGTCCGGCTTGTCGAGCTGCCAGCCCCAGGCGATGAACGAGATGACCGCGATGACACCGCAGGTGAGCGACAGCTCCACCTGCTTGATGGTCAGCAGCAGGAAGAAGCCGGCGGTGAACACGGCGGCCGAGACATGCGTCCAGCTCGGCTGGGGCATTTGCATGATGTATTGCGGCTCCGCCTCGATCGGCGAGGTGACGAGCGTCTCGCGCCCGCCGGTGACGGTGCCGGGCAGGTAGTGGCGGCCCTGCTCGATCTCCTCGGGCAGCGAAGGGTTGTCCCAGACCGGATCGCGGCTGGTGACGCGCGGGATGCTGCGCATCGAGTAGTTGCCGTTGGGCATGAATTCGAGCGTACCCGCGTTCCACGGGTTGCGCGGTCCTTGCAGCCCGAAGCGGAAGTTGAGCGCGACGTCGACGATGAAGACCAGGACGCCGGTCGCGAAGGTGAAGGCGCCGATGGTCGAGATGGTGTTGAGCAGGTCCCAGCCCATGTTGCCGGGATAGGTCCACACCCGGCGCGGCATGCCGGCAAGGCCGGTGATGTGCATGGGGAAGAACGTGACGTTGAAGCCGATGAACATCAGCCAGAACGCCCATTTGCCCAACCGTTCGGAGAGCATCCTGCTGCTGATGACCGGCGCCCAGTAATAGAAGGTGGCAAAGAGCGGGAAGACCATGCCGCCGACCAGCACGTAGTGAAAATGCGCCACGACGAAGTAGCTGTCGTGCGCCTGGAAATCGAACGGCACCACGGCCACCATCACCCCGGTGAGACCCCCGAGGGTGAAGATGAAGAGGAAGCCGAGGATGAAGTGCGAGGGCACGCTCATCCGCAGTCTTTCGCGGCCGGCGGCGATGGTCGCGATCCAGGAGAACACCTGGATGCCCGAGGGGATGGCGACCGCCATGCTCGCCGCCGAGAAGAACGCCAGGCTCAGGGCCGGAATGCCCGTCGTGAACATGTGGTGGACCCAGAGCCCGAAGCTGAAGAAGCCCGTGGCGATCAGCGCGACGACGATCAGCCGGTAGCCGACCAGCGGCGTCTGCGCCATTGTCGGCACCATCATCGAGACGAGCCCGGCCGCCGGCAGGAAGATGATGTAGACCTCCGGATGCCCGAAGAACCAGAAGAGGTGCTGCCAGAGGAGGGCGTCGCCGCCGA
Source organism: Devosia geojensis (assembly GCF_000969415.1). Classification (GTDB taxonomy): domain Bacteria; phylum Pseudomonadota; class Alphaproteobacteria; order Rhizobiales; family Devosiaceae; genus Devosia; species Devosia geojensis. Next base: position 27,807 of record NZ_JZEX01000059.1, read on the forward strand.
GCTCTGCGGTAAAGAACGGCCAGCCGAAGGCGCGTTCGATCTCGAGGAGCATCGTGGCGAGGATCACCGCCGGGAAGGCGAAGACGATCATCGAGGCGAAGATCAGCATGCCCCAGGCAAAGATCGGCATCCGCGCCAGCGTCATGCCGGGCGGCCGGGTGCGCAGCACGCCGACGATGATCTCGATGGCGCCCGCGATCGCCGAGATCTCGATGAAGCCGATCCCCAGGAGCCAGAAATCGGCGTTGTCGCCCGGCGAATACTCGGTCAGCGTCAGCGGCGGATACATGAACCAGTCGCCCTTGGGGGCGAGGTCGTAGAAGATCGTCGAGAAGAAGACGAGCCCGCCCACGATATAGGCCCAGATGGCGAATGCGCTGAGGCGCGGATAGGGCAGGTCGCGCGAGGCCATGATCTGCGGCAGCATCATCACTCCCAGCGCCTCCACCACCGGCACGGCGAAGAGGAACATCATCGTCGTGCCATGGACGGTGAAGAGCTGGTTGTAGAGATCCTGGCCGATGAAGTCGTTGTCGCCGAAGGCGAGCTGGGTGCGCATGAGGAGCGCGAGGATTCCTGCCAGCACGAAGAAGAGGAAGGCGGCCGCGATATAGAGCGGGCCCACGAAGTTGTTGTTGATCTCGGTTAGGATGCGGATGCCCTTGGGCATCTCCCAGGCGCGCTCCAGTGCCTCGAGCTCGCCTTCGGGACGCGGCAGGCTGTTGGGGAACTCGTCGTTGCGGGGCGTTCCGTGCGGCGCGTCGCTCATTTCAGCCCCTCGAGATAGGCGGAAAGATCGTCGAGCTCTGCCTCGGTGAAGATCTCGTAGGCGGGCATCTTGTTCTCGGGCTTGATGTGCTGGTTGTCGACGATCCACTGGCGCATGGCCGCGGCATCGTTGGGCAGCATGCCGGCTCCGATCGAGCGGCGCGCGCCGATATGGGTGAGGTCCGGACCGATGGTGCCGGTCGCCTCGGTGCCCCGCACCGCATGGCATGCGCCGCACCCGGCCGAAAGGAAGAGCGCCGCGCCGCGCTCGGCCGCCTCGCTTGCCGGCGGAACGGCCGGACCCGCCTCCTGCCGCATCCAGGCATCGAATTCCTCGCGCGGCTGGGCGACCACGTGGAAGGACATGAAGGCGTGCGCGCCGCCGCAATATTCGGCGCATTGCCCACGGGTGACGCCGGGCTGCGTCGCTGTCAGGGTCAGCGTATTGGTGCGGCCCGGGATCATGTCGAGCTTGCCGGCAAGGTTCGGCGCCCAGAAGCTGTGGATGACGTCGGCGGAGGTCAGTTCGACGGCGACCGGCTCGCCGACCGGCAGATGCAGCTCGTTGGCGGTGTCGAACGTGTTGCCTTCGGCATCGGTATAGGTCACCCGCCACCACCAGAGCTCGCCGCTGACGGCGATGCGCAGCCCGTCGCCTGCCGGCGGAGTCCTCGCTCCGGCGCCGAGGATGAGCAGGCCATAGACGAGCAGCACCGTCAGCACGACCGACGGGAAGGCGATGCCTGCCCCGTTGATGAAAGGCTCGCTGGAGAGCGCCCGTCGCACCCGCGCGCCGCCGAGCATGGCAACGGCCGTGATGGCGATCACTCCAACAAAGATGATCCCGCCGCCGATGGTCATCACCCAGAAGAGCGTATCGATCCGCTCCGCCTCGGCCCCCCGCGGCATGAAGGCGGACTGGCTGCCGGCGCAGCCGCCGAGGGCGGGGAGGATGAGGAGCAGGAGGATCAGTCGGCGCATCATGGTCCGTCCCCTCCGTCACGGGGCAGGGGCAGCCAGGAGAGATAAAGGCTCACCGCCTGCGCCTGCTCGGGAGTGAGGCGCTGGGCGACGGTCGCCATGATGGCGCCGTATCCGGTCTCGGCGCGGATGCCGTTTCGCCACAGCTGCAGTTGGCCCATCAGGTACGCCGCCGGTTGCCCGGCCAGCAGGGGAAACTGCGGGTTGGCGCCCATGTGGCAGGACGCGCAGGCCGGCACGCCCGTTTCCGGAACGCCATTCATGAAGATCTGCCGGCCGGCTTCCACGTCTTCGCCCTGAAGATCGCTCGCAGGCGCGAGCGCGGTCAGCCCCGCGTAGTACTCGGCAAGTTCGGCGATCTCATCGTCGCTCATCTCATGGGCGATGGGCTGCATCATGCCGCTCGGCCGTGTGCCGTCGCGATATTCGGTGAGCGCCCGCGCCAGATAGGCCGCCGACTGGCCTTCGAGCCGCGGCACGAGGTCGTCGATGAGATCGGTCTCGTCGTCGCCGTGGCAGCGTACGCAGTTCTCGAAGGCGATGCGGCCGGTGCCGGGTTCATCCACCTGCCCCTCGGCAAGCGTGGCGTCGTAGACCTGCGGGCCTTCGCGATGCACCTTCAGCAGGAACGCCACGACCGGCCACACCTCGTCGGCCCGTTCTATCGCCGGCCAGGCGGGCATGCCGGTGTATTTGAGGCCGTGGTGAATGATGGTGAAGAGCTCGGCCGCCTCGTAGTCGCTGGCCGCGTGATAGAGATCCGGAGGCGCCGGCAGCATGCTCGTGAACACCGGATTGAGCGGTTCCCCGGGCACGCCGTGGCAGGCGGCGCATCCGCTGCGGTAGTGTTCCGCGCCGAGCATGGCGAGACCCGGATCGGAAAGGTCCGGCACGTCGACGCCTTGCGCCGAGGCGTTGACGGACTGGTCGCGCAACTGCGCGATCAGCCAGGTGACGATCCCGAAATGATCGCGGCTGGCTCCGATATTGTACACGCCCGACCAGATGAAGAGCGTGCCGCCCAGCAGCAGCACGCCGAGCACCACCAGCACCGCCTCGCCCAGGCGTCGCAGATAGCCGCTCCGGTCGCTCGAATCCCGCTCGCGCTCAGCCATTCCGCGCGGCCTCGCGTTCGAGCGACAGGAACCAGCGCGTGGAGATGACGATGCCGATCAGCACATAGCTCAGCGGGCAGGCGGTGAGCATGATCAGGCCGGCGAGCTGTTGATCCGCAAGCCCGTCGGCAGCCATGTGATGGGCATGCCCTCCCATGTCGAAGAGCTGGCGCGGCGCGAAGACCAGCAGCGCGCCGAGCAGGCAGAAGAGCTTGCCCGTGACGATGAGGGCGAAGATGGCGCGCCAGCGCCCGGTCGGCGGGGCCGAGGCGATGGACATCCAGAACCAGAGCGCCGCGAGCGCGAGGCTGAGGTGCATCGCGATCATCGCCAACGGTTGCGACATGGCGAAAGCGAGGGCCGGCGGGGCGTGCCAGATCCAAAGCAGCGCGAGCTGGCAGGCGGTCGCCACCGGCCAGGATTTCCAAAGCCATGGCCCGCCGCGCAACGACAGGCCGAACACCGCGGCCGGCACGATGAGGTTCATCACCACGACGTGCTGGAGCATATGAAGGCTCAGGGGACCGAAAGCGGTATCCATGCCGAGGGTTTCAAGCATCGTGCGCCGTTTCCGGTTCTCGCGTCTGGTGGCGGGACAAATGCAAGACGCATCAGGCTGCTACGAGGTTCCCGCCAAGTTGGTCTAGGCCTCGTGCAGGGCGAGCCACGCCTTGGCCCGTGCTTCCGAACCATCGAGGTACTGCGACCTGCGCGAGCGCACCTGCGCCAGCTCTTCGGCAAGGGAGCCCTCTGTCCACGAAGCGAAGACCTGCGGGTGGATGTAGCAGCGCCGGCAGACCGCGCGGGTGTTGCCGAGGCGGGCTGCCACCTCATCGATGATGACGTTGGCGACCCGCGCCTGTTCGGTCTTCGTCGCCGGAAGCTCCGTTGCGACAAACCGGTCGAGGGCACGCACCGTGCCGGCCCAGGTGCGGAAGTCCTTGGAGGTGAAGTCCTCGCCTGCCGCCTGCCGGATGTAGTCGTTGACGTCCTGTGAGGTGAGCGGGTGCCGTGCGCCCTCCTCGTCGAGGTACTGGAAGAGCTTTTGGCCGGGCAGTTCCTGGGCACCGCGCACGATCCGCGCGATGCGCCTGTCGGCGAGCCGCAGCCGCCAGTGCTTGCCGGATTTGCCGCGGAAATCGAAGCGCAGTTGCGAGCCTTCGATATCGACGTGCTTGTCGCGCAGGGTCGTGAGCCCGAAACTCTTGTTGTCGCGCGCATAGGCGCTGTTGCCGACGCGGATCAGCGTGCGGTCGAGCAGCCAGACGACCGAGGCGCAGACCTTCTCGAAGTCGAGCCCCCGCCGCGACAGGTCCTCGTCGATCCGGCTGCGCAGCTTGGGCAGTGCGGCCGCGAAGCGCCGAAGGTTGCCGTACTTGGCCTCGTCGCGGCATGCGATCCACAGCGCATGATAGCGATACTGCTTGCGTCCCTTCTGATCGCGCCCCGTCGCCTGGATATGGCCGCCGGATTCGGGCGAGATCCATACATCCGTCCAGGCCGGGGGAATGGCGAGTGACGCGATCCGGTCGACCTCGCTTCGGTCGGTGATCCGCGCGCCGTCCGGCGAGAAATACGCGAAATACCGTCCATGCTTGCGCCGACGGATGCCGGGGTCCTCGTCCGACACATGCACCAGGGTTTCCATGCCCGGTCCGAGCTCGTCGGCACGCGCGCGATCGAAACATGCGGCACGGGAAGCGAGCAGCCTGACGGGCGAATCGAGCATGTCGGTTCCTCCAAGGCTCGGGAAATGCCTGCGCACGGCCGGAGGTTCCTCCTTCGCACTGGCAACCCCGAACCGGCCCACCGCATTGACCTCCAGAATGGAGTGCACCCATGCAACAGGACCTGGCCGCCGTTTCCTGGACCTGGATCGTCATCGCGGGAACCGTGGTGCTGGGTTTGGTGCTCGCCTATGCGATGTACCGCAGTTCCAAGGCGACACGCCGCCAGCAGGCCGAATCCGAGGCCGGCGCGCGCCGCCTCTACAAGACCGAAGGCGGCGAGCAGCGGCGCCACGTGATGACGACGCCCGTGGGGATCGCCCTTGGCCTCGTCATCCTCGTCGCCCTGGCGGCGATCATCTTCACCTTCTGGGAGGGCGGGCCGGCCGAAGTCGAACCGGCACCGACCTCCACCGACACCCCGGCAGTCGAATCGCCGGGCGGCTGAAACACGAACTCATCGGAGACCGAGAATGGCCAACGCAATGCCCGCCCAGCATCAGGACACCCAGCCCGGCCGGCAGCACGAGATGCACCCCGAGCCCGAGTTCATGCCTCTCTTCCCGGGCAGCGGGCGGCTCAAGGGCAAGGTCGCCATCATCACCGGCGGCGATTCCGGCATCGGCCGCGCCGTGGCCATCCTCTTTGCCCGCGAGGGCGCCAAGGTCGCCGTCGGCTATCTCGAGGAGGACAGGGACGCCGAGGAAACCAAGCGCCTGATCGAAGCTGAGGGTTCCAAGGCGCTGCTGGTCAAGGGCGACGTCGGCGACCGCGAGTTCTGCAAGTCGTTCGTCGAGCAGACCGTCAAGGAGTTCGGCGGGCTCGACATCCTCGTCAACAACGCCGCCGAGCAATACGTGCGCGAGGAGCTCGACAAGCTCAGTGAAGAGAGCCTGAAGCAGGTCTTCCAGACCAACATCTTCGGCTATTTCTTCATGATCCAGGCGGCCCTGAAGCACCTGAAGAAGGGCGCGCGGATCATCAATACGTCCTCGATCGTCGCCTATCGCGGCCAGCCGCAGCTGATGGACTATTCCATGACCAAGGGCGCGATCGTCGCGCTCACCCGCTCGCTTTCGGCGCGTCTCGTCGACAAGGGCATCCTCGTCAACTCCGTGGCGCCGGGGCCGATCTGGACGCCGCTGATCCCCGCCAGCTTTCCGGCCGAGGAGGTGAAGACGTTCGGCACTTCGGTGCCGATGAAGCGGCCTGGCCAACCCAGCGAGGTTGCCCCGGCATTCCTGTTCCTCGCCTGCGAGGACAGCCGCTACATGACCGGCCAGACGATCCACGTCGACGGCGGCGACTTTCCCAGCAGCTAGCCGGCGGCCTGCCTCAGGCGTTGCTCTCGCGCGAAAGGTTTGCTGAGGAATTGCGATCCCGAAAGACCGAAGCGCCATGGCGCATCCTGGTTGCGCGAGATGCCGATGCGCGGACCGACGACGAGCGGCGGCACGCTGGTCGATTGCCGCAGCTCGAAGGGCGGTCCGAAGATCGGGCGCCCGTTTTGGCCGAGATCGACACCAAGGGCCTGCGTCAGCCGCCCCGGCCCGGAGCAGAGGAGCCGCCGGTTTTCGATCCCTCGACGCTCCGCCATGACATCGAAACCGGCGGTGGGCTCGAGCGCCCGGATCAGCACCGCTGCCCCGCGACGGCAGACGAAGTTGATGCACCAGTGGATGCCATAGGAGCGGTAGACATAGACGGTGCCGGGCGGGCCGAACATGGCGGCATTGCGCGCGGTCTCGCCGTTGAAGCTGTGCGAGGCGGCGTCCGTCGCGTCATAGGCTTCCGTCTCGACGAGCACACCGCCGACGCCGTCGACGAGAAAGGTCGCGCCGATGAGGCTGGCGGCGACCTCCGCCACCGGGCGGTCGAAGAATTCGGCTGTCACGTCCACGCTGTCTTCCCGCTCGCTTTATCCAGGGTGCGCCATGCCTCTTAGCCTCGATCGCGTCGCCTGGCGACAGGTTGCGCATGTCTGCGTCGACATGCAGCGCATGTTCGAGGAGGAGACGCCCTGGCATACGCCGTGGGTCACCCGCACGCTGCCTGCCATCGAGGCGATCGTGGCGGTGTACCCGGAGCGCACCGTCTTTACCCGCTTCATCCCGCCGGTGGCCGCCGAGGCCGCGCACGGGGCATGGCAGGCCTACTACCGCGATTGGGAAGCGATGACGCGCGAACGCCTGACACCCGGCCTCATCGATCTTTGCACACCGCTTGCCCGTCACGTCCCGCCGGCCCACGTGGTCGACAAGAGCGTCTATTCGCCCTGGCTGGAAACGAACCTGCATCGGGCTCTGCGGGCAAGGAATGTCGAGACTCTCGTGATAACGGGGGGAGAGACGGAAGTATGCGTCTCGGCGACCGTGCTCGGCGCCATCGACCATGGCTACAGCGTCGTCCTGCCCGTCGATGCGCTCTGCAGCTCCGCCGACGAGACGCACGATGCCATGCTGCGCATCTACCGCAACCGGTTCAGCTCCCAGCTCGTCGACTGCACGAGCGCCGAGGTGATGGACATCTGGCGGCGCGAGGGGTGACGAGCACGTCAGTGCCGCGTCACCAGCTGCAGCGCGATCGCGCACATGACGACCCCGATGATGAGGTCCAGCACCCGCCATGCCGCGGGGCGAGCGAACAGAGGCCGCAGCAGCCGCGCTCCGTAGCCGAGCGAAAAGAAGAAGCAGAAGGAGGCCGCCACCGCGCCCGCCGCGAAGATCGCCTCCTCGCCCGGATACTGCGTCGAGATCGATCCGAGCAACAGGACCGTGTCGAGATAGACGTGCGGGTTGAGCCAGGTGAAGGCGAGGCAGGCGAGAAGCGCGCTCGTGAGGCTCCCCGGCGCCTCGTTCGAGGGAACCAGTGAGCCGCCCTTGCCCAGCGCCGATACGAACGCGCGAAGGCCGTAGGCAATGAGGAACGCGGCGCCGCCATAGCGCAGCACCGTCTCGATCCATGGCAGGGCGGTGGTCAACCTGCCGAAGCCTGAGACTCCCGCCGCGATCAGCACGGCGTCCGAAAGTGCGCAGGTCAGGCAGACGGCGAACACGTGCTCGCCGCGCAGCCCCTGTCGCAGCACGAACGCGTTCTGCGCGCCGATCGCGACGATGAGGCCGAGCCCCAGCAGGAATCCCGGAATGAATGCCGTCGTCATGCCGCCTCCGAAAGTGGAGGCGTTTGACTAGTCGGTCGCTTGTGATTAGTAAAATTAAATATAATGAAGCAAGTTTAGCTACACTAATGATGGATTATGCACATCTGGCCGCGCTTTCGGCAGTCGTGCGCACCGGCAGCTTCGAGAAAGCGGCCGAGCGCCTGAACGTCACGCCCTCCGCCGTCTCCCAGCGCATCAAGCTCTTGGAGGAACGGTTGGGTATGGTGCTGGTGGTGCGCGGCCAGCCCTGCACCGCGACCAGCGCAGGACAGCGCCTCTGCCGCCATTTCGAGGAGGTGGGCCTGCTCGAAACGACGCTCGCCGAGGACCTCGGCGGTTCCGTACCGGCCGGCGAGCCGGCGCGCCTGCGCATCGCCGTCAACGCCGACAGCCTCGCCACCTGGTTCATCGACGCCATGGCCGGCGCAGGGGAGGGGCTGCTCTTCGATCTCGTCGTCGACGACGAGGGTCACAGCGCCGAATGGCTGCGGCGCGGAGAGGTCGGCGCGGCAGTCACCGCCAATGCCGGGCCGGTGCAAGGGTGCAGCGTGCGTGCGCTCGGGGCGCTGCGCTACCTGGCGGTGGCAAGCCCCGGCTATGTGGAGCGCTGGTTCCCTGACGGCATCGCGGAGGACGCGCTGCGCCGAGCGCCCTGTCTCGTCTTCAACGCCAAGGACGAGCTGCAGGCGCGCTGGGTGGCCGGAGTGACCGGCCGGCAGATCGCCATGCCCGGCCATTGGCTGCCGGCGACGCAGGCCTTCGTCGATGCCTCGCTCGCCGGGCTCGGCTGGGGCATGAACCCGGAAGCGCTGGTGCGACGGCATATCGAGGAGGGGCGGCTGGTCGAACTCCTGCCCGGCCGATCGCTCGACGTGCCGCTTCATTGGCAGTGGAGCCGCTCGGTCGAGCCGGTGCTGAAAAAGATGACGGCCGCGGTGATGACCGCGGCCGCCAGATGGCTCGTCGAGCCCGGTGAGGCTATTCGGCCGGCACCACCTGAGGGCGCGGAGCGGTCGAAAGGGCGACCGCGCCGAGCGCCATGATGCCGGTGAAACCGATCGCGTAGGCGACACCCATATTGTCGACCAGCAGCCCGCCGACGACCGCGCCGGTCGCGATCGACACCTGGAAGAGGACGACGATGAGGCTGCCGGCGCCTTCGAGGTCGTCGGGCGCTGCCCTCGCCACGCCCGTCTGCAGGACGATCGGCCCCGCCCCGAACGCAAAGCCCCAGATGGTGGCAAGGCCCGCCGCCGGGATGAGTTCGGCGCCGAAGAAGGCGAGGCCGAGAGCCGAAAGCCCCATGAGGATGCCGACGGTCGCCAGTCCCATGCGCTGGTTGCGGTCGGCAATGGCGCCGCCCACGAGATTGCCGAAGAAGTTGGCGACGCCGAAGGCGAGGAGCGTCATCGCGACCCCGGCAGCCGACATCTGAGTCACCTGCTCGAGGAAGGCGCGCACATAGACGAAGCCGGCGAAGTGTCCGCCGGCGACCAGCAGCACGGCGAGGAGGCCGAGCTGCACGCCGCGCCGGGTGGTGAGGCGGAGAATGCCCATCAGATTGTTGCCCGCAGCCGTGGGCAGGCGCGGCAGCGCGAAGACCTGCAGTACCGTGGCGATGGCGGCCGCGCCGGCGGCAAGGAACATGGCCGTCCGCCAGCCGTAAAAATCGCTGACCAGCGCGCCGACCGACGGAGCGGCGATGGTGGCGAGCGACACGCCGACGAAAATGATCGACATGCCGCGTCCCATCGCGCCGATGCCGACCAGCCGCGCAACGACCGCCGAAGAGAGCGACCAGAAGCCGCTGAGCGCCACGCCCAGCGCCGCGCGGGCGATGAGCAGCATGGTGAAGTCGGTGGCGTAGGCCGCGAGCAGGTTGGCCGCGACCGTCAGCATGCTGAGGCCGATGAGCACCAGCTTGCGGTCGAGCCGGCCGATGAGAATGTTGGCAAAGAGCGCCGCGATCGCACCGACGACGGCGGTGGCCGTCACCGCCTGACCGGCAAGGCCCTCGCTGATGCCGAGATCGGCGGCCATGGGGGTCAGGAGTCCGGCGGGCAGGAACTCTGCCGAGACGATGGCGAAGGTCGCAAACGACATGGACAGTACCGCCAGCCAGATGCCAAGCGGCCAGCCGCCCTGGGCGGCTTGGGGGGAAGAGGACGAGTTGAGACTCTGCATGGATAATCTCCGGGAGGGGGCGCGCAAGCTAGCCCGTCCCTGCCGGAGGATTAATGACAAAAAATCCCTATTACGTGATCATTCGTCCGGAAGTGGCGTCTGCCGCGCCGCCGCCGCGCCGCCACTGACCCGGTGGCGTCCCGACGACCCGCTTGAACGCACGGCTGAACGAGGCTTCCGATTCATAGCCGAGGCGCAGCGCCGCCTCGGCGACGGTGAGATGGTCGCGCGAAAGCCATTCGCCAGCGACCCGCATGCGCCAGCGCGCCACATAGCGGCCCGGTCCTTCCCCGACGACGCTCGCGAACTTCTCGGCGAAGGCCGACCGGGAGAGGCCGGCGACGCGCGCAAGGCTCTCCACCGTCCAGTCCTCTCCGGGGTCCCGATGCACTACCGCCAGGGCCCGGCCGATCTGGGGATCGCGAATGGCGGCGAGCCAGCCCTGCGCCGTCTCGCAGGCGCCCTTGACCCAACAGCGGATGACACGCGCCACCAGCAGGTCCGCAAGCCTGGCAAGAACCGTAGCCCCGCCGAGTTGCGAGAGAGTCACCTCCTCGCTCATCGCTTCGAGGAGCGTTGCGATGACCCGGTCCCGCGCCATCACCTCGCAGCCCCGTATGACCTGCGGCATCAGGTCGAGCAGGGGATGGAAGGCGTGCGCCTCGAGCGACATGCTACCGCAAAAGAGCGTCGTCTTTTCACCCTCGCCGGCCTCGGTGAGGCAGTAGACGATGCCGCCGAAGGAATCGAGCCGGCTGGGATCGATCGGCTTGCAGGGCGACTCTGGCGCGCCGGCCAGCTCGTGGGGGATGCCCTTGGGCAGGAGGACGATGTCGCCCTCGGCCAGCCGCATCCAGCCTCCAGCCTGCGTATGCAGCCAACACGTGCCACTGCCGACGAAATGGAACCGCGCCTGCGGCTGCTCGGGGAAGTGGACGCCCCAGGGTTGGGCCATCTCGTAACGGCCGTAACTGACCCCGGTCATGCGGAAGTCCTGCAGGACTTCGCTCAGGGGGTCGAGCGGGAGGCGGTTGGGAGCGTCGGACGATTTATCAAGCATTGCGCCATTCTATCACCGAAACGCTCCCGAACCAGCCCCGTCTCGCTCATACCGCGATTGCATAGGCGAAGGCGGCGAGGGCGAGGAACGCGGCGATCGCCCGCACGTGATTCCAGAAGGTCCACTCGGTGAGGTAGCGGCTCCAGTACGCCTGGCCTTCGGTACTTTCCGGATTTGCCTTGGCGAGCACTTCGTTGCGCGGCACGTTGCGAACCATCGTCACGCCGAAGGTGCCGATGAGATAGAGGAGCCCTGCGAGCGCCATTGGCCATCCCTCCGCACGGCCCGGATTGATGCCGCCGAGGACGATGGCGGCAAGGCTCAGCACCGCCATGCCGAGGAAGACCCCGAGGAAGATCGGCACCAGCACGGTGACGTTGATCTCCTGCATCACCCGCATCCCGCTCTGCGGCGGGACGCGGGCCAGCGCCGGCATGATGCAGAAGGAGAACACGTAGAACATGCCGGCCATCAGGCCGCTGCCCAGCGCGCCGACAAAGGCGAGCGTCGAGATCCAGTCCATTTCAGGCCTCCCTGTTCCAAACGCCGGTGGCGGCGGTTTCGCGGACATATTGGGCAAACGACCTGGGCTCGCGTCCCAGCGCCTGCCGCACCCCGTCCGCGACGGCGACATTGCGGCCGTCCAGCACTTCGGTAAAGAGTTCGATCTCGAGGTCGATGAACACCTGCGGGACGCCTGCGGCGTGGAGCCCGGCGGTGAAGTCCTCGATCGCCATCTGCTCGAAGCGGATATCACGACCGGCGGCCTGGGCGATCTGCTCGATCGCTGTCTCGAACGTGATCGCCTCGGGGCCGGTGAGCTCGTAATACTTGCCGGCATGCCCCGCCTGCGTCAGCGCCGCGACGGCCACGTCGGCGATGTCGTCGGCATCGACGAACGGCTCCGGAACCGGTCCCGCCGGCAGCCGCACAGTGTCTTCGAGCAGCGCTTCGAAGAGGAAGCCCTCGCTGAAGTTCTGTGCGAACCAGGCGCAACTGAGGATCGTCCAGTCCGCGCCGCTGGCCTTCAGCATCTCCTCGCTTCGTTGCGCCTCAGGCTCGCCGCGTCCCGAAAGCAGCACGAGCCGCTTGACGCCCCTGTCGAGCGCCAGATGCACGAACGCCTCGATAGCCTCGGGCGCGCCGGGGATGGTTAGGTCCGGATAGTAGGTGATGTAAGCGGCCGATGCGCCCTCGAGCGCAGCCGGCCAGGTCTCCGGCCGTTCCCAGTCGAACGCCGGCTGAGCACTGCGCGAGCCGATGCGCACCTGCCTGCCGAGCGCCGTCAGCCGCTCGGCCACGCGTTTCCCCGTCTTTCCAGTGCCGCCGATGATGAGGATCGGGGCGGTCGTCTCTGTCGTCGCAGTCATCTTCGGTCTCCTTACTTAGAAACGTGAGCGTTCCTCACATTTGCAAAATGTGATAAACCCTCATATTATGGTTGTCAACAGGAGTTCGAACGTGACGACTATGACGCAGGCCATGCCCTCCCAGCCGCGCAAGCTGCCCAGCCAGCAGCGCAGCCGCGAGCGGGTGGAGCGGATCCTCGCGGTGGCGGGCGACCTCATCGCCGAGCGCGGCAGCGACGCGGTCAAGATGAGCGATATCGCCGATGGGGCAGGGGTTTCGATCGGTTCGCTCTACCAGTACTTTCCGGATAAGGGCGCAGTGATCCGCACGCTCGCCGAGCGCTACAACCAGATCGGGCGCGAGTGCGTCGAACGCATCATGGTCGACGTGGCGAGCCTCGATGGCCTCGCCGAAGCCCTCAAGGTTGTGGTCGACGAGTATTACGGCATGTTCCAGGACTATCCGGCCACCCGCGACATCTGGTCGGCGACCCTCGCCGACAAGGCGCTGCGCGACATCGACGCCGAGGACACCAGGGCGCACGCCGCCTTCCTCGAAAAGGTGCTGCGCAAGGTTGGTGTCGAAGGCGATGGCACGGAGCTCACGAGCTATGCGCTGCTCGTCATGTATCTGCTCTGCGCCACGGTGCGTCTTGCGATCACCCTCCCGGACGACGAGGCGCGCCGCGTGCTCGATGGCTACAAGGTCATGGCCGCCCGCGACCTGCTGGCGAAGTTCGCCGCCTGACCCTTGCGCGCGCCGGCCGCTCTGCCTATGTTGGCCGCCTTATGCAAGGATCCAGGCCGATGAATTCGCCCACATGCTTCGTGCGCATCCGTCCTTTCGCGGCGTTCTGCCGCTAAGGTCCGAGCCCGAGCTCCCTCCAAGCTGATCTTTCGGAGCCTCAAGGCTCGCACCGTGAGTGTGCGCCCGAGCCCTTCATCGTGCTCGCAAGGCCATCCGGGCCACCGCAGGACGTCCGCGCTTCTTCTTCCCTAACCCCCGCGAGCCGGAGAAGACGCATGAGGACATTTCCGTGCATACGAAAAATCGCAACCGGACCAGCCGCAGCTGGGACGGCGTGGCCGACTGGTATATCGGCTGGTCGGGTGCAGAGGGCAGCCGGCACCATAAGAGGCTCGCCATCCCGGCATTGATGGAGCTGCTGCAGCCACGCCGCGGCGAGGCGGTCATCGACATCGGCTGCGGAGCAGGCGCGTTCGCGTCAGCCGTTCTGGAGGCAGGCGCCGCCTATACCGGCGTTGATCTCGGCCAGAAGCTCATCGCCCACGCCCGCCACCACTATGGGGGCAAGGCCCGGTTCCTGGTCGGCGACGCCACGCGCCTGCCCGCCATGCCGCAGCTGCGCCCGGCATCCTTCGATGCCGCCGCGTTCCTCCTCAGCATCCAGGACATCGATCCGCTCGAGGACGCGCTCGCCTCCGCCGCCTGGGCGCTGAAGCCCGGAGGGCGGCTGGTGCTGCTGATGACGCATCCCTGCTTCCGCATCCCCCGCCAGAGCGGCTGGGGCTGGGACGAGGGGCGGCGTCTGCAGTTCCGCCGTGTCGACCGCTACCTTACTCCGCTCGCCGTGCCCATGCAGGATTACGGCGAGGCCGGGCGCGGCACCACCCGCAGCTACCACCGGCCGCTCGAGGCCTATGTCTCGGCGCTCGCGGCCAACGGCCTCGCCGTCGACGCGCTGCGCGAGGTCTCGGGCGAAGACCTGGCGCCGAGGAACGAGCCGAAGGCCATGCGGCTGGCGCGCGAGGAGATACCGCTCTTTCTCGCCCTGCGGGCGATCAAGAGCTGAACGCACCCGGGCGGCGATCCTGCGGGATTGCCGCCCGCGGCGCAAAGCGCGGGAAATTCGCCGCTTTCCCGGTGTTTGCAATTTGCAAACATGGATGCCCGCAACTATTGTGCCGCAAATTTCGGCATACCCATCGCAAAGGCCCCCATGTCCAACGACAACATCTTCCGCGAAGTCGACGAAGAACTGCGCTCCGATCGCATGCGCAGGCTCTGGCGGCAGTTCGGGCCGTTCGTGATCGGCGGCGCGATCGCCGTCGTCCTCGTCGTCGCGGTCAACGAGGGCTGGCATTGGTGGCGCACGTCCAACGCGGCCGGTTCTTCCGATCGGCTCTATGCCGCCTTCGACCTGGCGGACGGCGGCGACATCGCCGCGGCCCGCACCGCGCTCGACGAGCTGATCGCCAATGGCTCGGGCGGCTATCCGACCCTGGCGCGCTTCCGCTCGGCCGGGCTCCTGGCCGAGAGCGGCGATCGCGAAGGTGCGGCGGCGGCCTACGACGCGCTGGCGACGAGTGAATCCAATCCGCGCCTGCGCGAGCTCGCCCTGCTGCTCGCGGCGAACCAGCTTGTCGATACCGCCACGCCCGCCGACGTCGAAAGCCGTGTCGGCGGCATCGCCGTCGAAGGCAATCCGCTGCGCAACGCCGCGCGCGAGGTCATCGGCCTCTCCCAGTATCGGGCGGGCGACATGGCGGCGGCGCAGGCCGCGTTCGAGGCCATCGTCAACGACCCCCTGACGCAGAACAGCCAGCGCCAGCGCGTCAGCTTCTATCTCGCCCAGCTTCTGGCCGAGGGCGCCATCGATCCCGAGGCGGAACCCGCGCCGGCGGACGGGAGCGAAGCTACGCCCGCTCAAGAAGAAGCCCCGGCGGCCGAATAGCCCGCCGCGATTGTTGAAGAGCCGACCGGACACGCCATGACCGTCACCGTTGCCATCGTCGGCCGGCCCAATGTGGGCAAATCGACCCTCTTCAACCGGCTGGTCGGCCGCAAGATCGCGCTCGTCGACGACACGCCGGGCGTCACCCGCGACCGGCGCGAGGCCGAGGGGCGGATCGCGGAGCTGCGCTTCCGCGTCCTCGACACCGCCGGGTACGAGGACGTGCGCGACGGCAGCCTCTGGGACCGGATGCGTCAGCAGACCGAGATTGCGATCCGCGAGGCCGACGTCCTGCTCTTCATGATCGACGCGCGCGCCGGCGTCATGCCGCTCGACGAGCGCTTCGCGCAGGTGCTGCGCCGCTCCGGCAAGGACGTGCACCTCGTCGCCAACAAGGCCGAGGGCCGTGAGGCGCAAGCGGGCCTCGTCGAGGCGTTCAAGCTCGGCTTCGGCGAACCCATCCCGCTCTCGGCCGAGCACGGGCTCGGCATGGCCGACCTCCATTCCATCGTCTCGCAAGCGATCGATCGCGCCGAGGAGGCCAAGGCCGGCCACGAGCCCGACGCCGAGGCGATGCCGCAGGTCGATGTCGACATCGATGAGAGCCAGCTCGAAGGCGAGGGCGAGGAAGCAACGCTACGCTGGAATCCGCGCCGTTACCTCAACGTCGCCATCGTCGGGCGCCCCAACGCCGGCAAGTCGACCCTCGTCAACCGGCTCGTCGGCGAGGACCGCGTGCTGGTCGGCCCCGAGGCCGGCATCACCCGCGATTCGATCCTCGTGCCCTGGGAGTGGCAGGGCCGCGTCATCAATCTCGTCGATACCGCCGGCATCCGCCGCCGCGCCCGGGTGACCGAGAAGCTCGAAAAACTCGCCGTCGGCGATGCACTGCGCTCGATCCAGTACGCCGAGGTGGTCGTGCTGATGCTCGATGCGACCATTCCCTTCGAGAAGCAGGACCTGCAGCTTGCCGACCTCGTCGAGCGCGAGGGCAGGGCGATGGTCATCGCCGTCAACAAGTGGGACCTCATCGAGGACAAGCCCGCGACGCTTTCCGCCCTCAGGGAAGCCTGCGAGCGGCTGCTGCCGCAGCTGCGCGGCATTCCCCTCGTCACTCTCTCGGGCCTCACCGGGCGCAATCTCGACAGGCTGATGGACGCCATCTTCGAGATCGAGAAGGCCTGGAACGGGCACGTCTCGACGGCGCGGCTCAACCGGTGGCTCGCCGGCATGGTCGAAGGCCATCCGCCCCCGGCCGTCTCCGGGCGGCGCCTGAAACTGCGATACATGACGCAGGCCAAGACCCGGCCGCCGAGTTTCATCCTCTTCGCCTCCCGCCCCGAAGCGCTGCCGGCCTCCTACCAACGCTACCTCGTCAACGGCCTGCGTGAGGCGTTCGACCTCGTGGGCACCCCCATCCGGCTATGGGTGCGCGCATCGAGCTAGAACCCCTACGACGATCCGGGCAAGCACTAACCCGATACTGGGGCGAAGGCCCCCGCACCCGGCGCTTGCGCCGACCTCTCCCCCTGGGGGAGAGGTGAGGAAGGCATCGCAACCAGGGAGCCCACCACCTCTCCCTTAGGGGAGAGGTCGCCCGAAGGGCGGGTGAGGGGGCTTGACGTTCCTCGCAACCACCAAGCCGTAGCACCGTCTTTTCCCACACCCCAAAAGTTTTAGTGCTACCCCATAGCGTAGTGCCCGGGTTTGCCCTAACAATCGTGGAGTCCGAGCGACCCGATGCTGAGTGCGGGGCCGCACATATCATGGAACTCTCTTGTTCATCGAAATCGCTATTGTCGTCATTCTGACGCTGGTCAACGGTCTGTTGGCCATGTCGGAACTGGCGGTTGTTTCTTCACGCCCTGCGCGGCTGCGCGTCCTGATCGATCAGGGCAACAAGGGCGCAGCCACCGCCCAGCGCCTTGCCGACGATCCGGGTAAATTCCTCTCCTCGGTGCAGATCGGCATCACCCTCGTGGGCATCCTCTCCGGCGCCTTCTCCGGCGCGACCCTGGGCTTGCGCCTCACCGGGTGGCTGGCCTCCGTCGGCGTTCCGAGCGGCATCGCCGATGTGGCCGGTGTCGGCGTCGTGGTCGTCCTCATCACCTATCTCTCGCTGATCCTGGGCGAACTGGTGCCCAAGCAGCTGGCGCTGCGCAATCCCGAGCAGATGGCCGCGCGTGTCGCGCCGCTGATGGCGTTGATCGCCACGGTCGCCGCGCCCCTCGTCTGGCTGCTCGATGTGTCGGGCAAGACGGTCCTGGCGCTGCTCGGCCAGGGCGGCAAATCCGAGGACTCGGTCACCGAGGAGGAGGTGCGCTCCGTCATCGCCGAGGCGACAACCGCCGGCATTCTGGAACGCGACGAGCACTCGATGATCGCCGGCGTCATGCGCCTTGCCGATCGTTCCGCCCGCGGCCTGATGACGCCACGGCTTGACGTCGACATCATCGACCTCGCCGATCCGCCCGAGGAGCTGCGCAAGACCGTCGTCGAGACCCGCCGCTCGCGCCTGCCGGTGCAGGATGGCGACGCCGATTCGATCATCGGCGTCATCGCGATCAAGAACCTCGTGCAGGCCTTCGCCGCCGGCGAGAAGATCGATATCCGCCGCTATGTCGAGGCTGCGCCCGTCGTCATGGATCACACCGACGCGCTCGACGTCATCAAGGCGCTGCGCGCCTCGACCGTGCACACGGCGCTCGTCTTCGACGAATACGGGCACTTCGAGGGCATCGTCACGTCCGGCGATATCCTCGAGGCCATCACCGGCGTCTTCCGCGAGGAGGACGAGGAGGAGCCTGCGCTCGTCAAGCGCGAGGACGGATCGTTCCTCGTGGCCGGCTGGATGCCGGTCGACGAGTTCAGCGATCGCCTCGGCATCTCGATCCCACGCGACGCCAAGTACGAGACCGTCGCCGGCTACATCCTCTCCCTCGTCAATCACCTGCCCAAGGTGGGCGAGACGGTGGACACCGAGGACTGGCACATCGAGGTCGTCGACCTCGACGGCCGCCGCATCGACAAGGTGATGATGCGCCGGATCGGGGCGGAATAAGAAAAAGGGGCGCGATGCGCCCCTTTTTTAGGCCCTGTTGCCGGTCCTCAGAGCTCCGAGAACCCGCCCTCGCGCACGTCGTAGAGCTTGCCGGTCTCGGCGAGCGCGGGCGAGATCAGGTCGACGAGCTTCGGAGCGATCTCGGCCGGTTGCGGCAGCGTTTCCGGGTTCTCGCCGGGCATGGCCTTGGCGCGCATCGCCGTACGCACCGCGCCCGGGTAGAAGACGTTGGCCTTGACGCGGGTCTGCGCCATCTCGGCCGACCAGGATTTGACCATGGCGTCGAGCGCCGCCTTGCTCGCGGCATAGAGCCCCCAATAGGGCCGCGCCGAGCGCGCCGACGAGGAGGAGACGAACACCGCCCGGCCCGCCTCCGACTGGCGCAGCAACAGGTCGAGCGAGCGGATGAGGCGATAGTTGGCGACGACATTGATCGTCATCACCTTCTCGAAATCCTCGGGCGAGACGTGCGGCAGGGGCGAGAGCACGCCGAGCATCGCCGCATTGGCGATCAGCCCGTCGAGCAGGCCCCAGCGCTCGAAGATCGCCGCGCCCAGCCGGTCGATGGCGTCGCCATCCTTGAGGTCGAGCGGAACGAGGGTGGCCGAAGAGCCCAGTTCCTGGATTTCGTCGTCGAGTTCCTCGAGACCCCCGACCGTGCGGGCGACCGCGATGACGTGCGCGCCGCGGCGGGCGGCTTCCAGCGAAGCCGCGTATCCGATCCCCCGGGAAGCGCCTGTGACCAGGACGACCTTGCCCTGAAGATCCTGTTGTTCTGGCATTAACCGGCCTCTTTGAGCAGCGAGATTTGCTTGGGCTCGTTCTTGGAGCGCCCGTTCAAATCCGTCAACTGCGTCGGGTAGTCGCCGGTGAAATAATGGTCGGTGAACTGCGGGGCGAGCGGGTTGCGCTTCTCGCCGCCGACCGCCTCGTAGAGACCGTCGATGGAGAGGAACTGCAGCGAATCCGCCCCGATGAACCGGCACATGTCCTCGAGGCTGCCATACTGGTTGGCGAGGAGCTTTTCCGGATCGGGCGTGTCGATGCCGTAATAGTCCGAGTGGAAGATCATCGGGCTCGCGACGCGGATGTGCACCTCGCTGGCGCCCGCCTCGCGGATCATCTGCACGATCTTGACCGAGGTGGTGCCGCGCACGATCGAATCGTCGACCAGCACCACGCGCTTGCCCTCGATCTCGGCCCGGTTGGCCGAGTGCTTGAGCTTGACGCCGAAGGCGCGGATCTGCTGGGTCGGCTCGATGAAGGTGCGTCCGACATAGTGGTTGCGGATGATGCCGAGCTCGAACGGGATGCCGCTCGCCTGCGCGTAGCCGATGGCCGCGGGCGTGCCGCCATCCGGGACCGGCACGACGACATCGGCTTCGACCGGCGCTTCCTTGGCGAGGTTGATGCCCATGCGCTTGCGCGCCGAATAGACGCTGCGGCCGGCGACCACCGAGTCCGGACGGGCGAAGTAGACGTACTCGAAGAGGCAAACGCGCTCGCGCCGCTTGGGGAAGGGCTTGAAAGATTCGATGGTGATCGAGCCGTCCGCCTGGATCTCGCAGACCACCACCTCGCCATTCTCGACATCGCGCACGAACTTGGCGCCGATGATGTCGAGCGCACAGGTCTCGGAGGCGAAGATCGGCTTGCCGTCGAGCTCGCCCAGCACCAGCGGCCGGATGCCGTTGGGGTCGCGCGCGCCGATGAGCTTGGTGCGCGTCATGGCGATCATCGCATAGGCGCCCTCGATGGCCCCGAGCGCGTCGATGAAGCGGTCCGAGGAGGAGGTGCGCTGCGAACGGGCGATGAGGTGCAGCACCACCTCGGTGTCCGAGGTCGACTGGCAGATGGCGCCCTGCGCGATGAGGCGCCGGCGCAGCGTCAGCCCGTTGGTCAGATTCCCGTTGTGGGCGATGGCGATGCCGCCGACCTCGAGCTCGGCAAAGAGCGGCTGCACGTTGCGCAGGATCGTCTCGCCGGTCGTCGAATAACGCACATGGCCCATCGCCATGTTGCCGGGGATGCGCTTCAAGGTGCCCGGGTCGGTGAAGTGGTCGCCCACCAGACCGAGCTGGCGCTCGGAGTGGAACTGGCGTCCGTCGAAGGAGACGATGCCCGCCGCCTCCTGGCCGCGGTGCTGCAGGGCATGCAGGCCCAGCGCCGTTAGCGTCGCCGCCTCCGGATGGCCGAGGATACCGAACACCCCGCACTCCTCGTGCAGGGTGTCGCCATCGAGGTCGTCCACGATGCTCGGGTGTCGGTTCACCGAACTCTCCATTCCAAGTCTGCCCTCAACAGCAGTCTCTGTGGTCTAGAAAAGCGCTCCCGCTGGAAAAGCCGATATCACTTTTCCGGTTCGAAGACGCGGTAAACTAAAGTTCAAGGCATCCCGCTCGGTTTCAAGCGGGATGCCCTTGCCTTTCGATGCGCCGTGCTCACGCGCCGACGTTGGCGTTCGGCGTCGGCTCCATGTTCTGCGGCTCGGGCAGGGGCGATCCATCTTCGGTCGAATCGGTGCCCTGGTCCAGCGGTCCCTGCGGATCGGCTTCGTCCTCGGTGATCCCGGTGCCGCCGCGCAGCACGCGCGTCACCTGCTCCTCGAGGTTCTCGGGCAGCATGGAGATGAGCGTATCGCCCATGTTGCGCAGGTGCGGCAGGCTCTGACTGTTGGCCGCCCACGGCGGCAGGTTGTTGGGCAGGAGCCAGAGGCCGAAGATCACGACGACGATGGCGATGAGGAGCCCGCGCAGCACGCCGAAGACGAAGCCGAGCGTACGGTCGAGCGGCCCGATGCGGCTGTCGACGACGAAATCGGCGATGCGCATGGTGATGAGGTGGAGAACGATCAGCGAGACGATGAAGGTGACGACCACCGTCGCCACGTCCGCCACCACCTGCTCGGCGATGTATTCGCGCGCGATCTCGGGATGGTACTGCCACATGTAGATGGCGATGGCGGCCGAGCCCGCCCAGGTGGCAAGCGACAGGATCTCGCGGGTGAGGCCGCGCGCGGTCGCCAGGATTGCCGAGATCAGCACCAGAATCCCAACGCCCACATCGAAAGCAGTCAGCATGTCAGAAGAGCCTGCCCAATTCGTTGCCAAAGTCTTGCTGCCGGACGTTTAGCGGCTTTGCGCGGGAATGCCAAGCGGTTGGGCGGATAGGTCGACAGCATCGCACATCATCCTTCACCACAGATGATCGTCGATGCCGAGGGCGCGGGGATAGCTTTTGGCTACGCCTCCTCGCGCACCTGGCCTCCAGCCGCGATGCGCCCGACGAGCTCGGCAAGCTCGGAATATTCGGTGACCTCCAGGTCCCGCGTGCGGTCGGCGGCGCTGAGGCGTCCGGTCGAGACCGAGCGGAAGCCGAGTTTTTGCGCCTCGCGCAGGCGCAGCGACGCGTGCACCACCGGGCGGATGCCGCCTGCGAGCGAGATTTCGCCGAAATAGACGGAATCCGGCGGCAAGGGCGAGTTGGTGAGCGAAGAGATGAGCGCGGCCGCAACCGCGAGGTCCGCGGCCGGCTCGTTGATCTTCAAGCCGCCCGCGACATTGAGGTAGATGTCGTTGGCCCCGATCCGCACGCCACAGCGCGTTTCGAGGACGGCCAGCACCATCGAGAGCCGGGAAGAATCCCAGCCGACCACCGCCCGCCGCGGCGTGCCGAGCGGGGAGGGGGCGACGAGCGCCTGAATCTCGATGAGGATCGGGCGGGTGCCCTCCATGCCGGCAAAGACCGCCGAGCCGGCCGCGCCCTCGTCGCGCTGGTCGAGGAAGAGGGCGGACGGATTGGCGACCTGTTTCAGGCCAAGCGCCGTCATCTCGAAGACGCCGATCTCGTCGGTCGCGCCGTATCGGTTCTTGACGCCGCGCAGGATCCGGAACGTGTGGCTGGAATCGCCCTCGAAATAGAGCACGGCATCGACCATGTGCTCGACGACCCGGGGACCCGCGATCTGCCCGTCCTTGGTCACGTGCCCGACGAGCACCACGGCCGCCCCGGATTTCTTGGCGAACCGCGTCAGCGCCTGGGCGGACGTCCTGACCTGCGTCACCGTGCCCGGCGCGCTCTCGACCCGGTCGGTCCACAGGGTCTGGATGGAATCGATGATGACGAGGTCCGGCGCATTCCCATGCTCGAGGGTCGCGAGGATGATTTCCACGTTCGTCTCGGCCGCGAGCAGCACCTCGGCTTCGCCGAGTCCCAGTCGCTGCGCGCGCAGCCGCACCTGCGCCACCGCCTCTTCGCCTGAGACGTAGACGACCTTGCGCCCGTGCGAGGCGAGCGCTGCCGCCGACTGCAGCAGCAGCGTCGACTTGCCGATGCCCGGGTCGCCGCCGACGAGCAGCGTCGAGCCCTTGACGAATCCGCCGCCGGTCACCCGGTCGAGCTCGGCGATGCCGGTCATCACCCGCGCCGCGCTCTCGGTCTCCCCGGCGAGCGGCACCAGCTGAGTCGGCTTACCGTTGGCCTTGGCCGATTTCGGCCCGGCGCCGACGCCTGAATCGACCAGCTCCTCGACGATGGTGTTCCATTCGCCGCACGAATCGCACCGCCCGGCCCAGCGCGCCGAGACGGCTCCGCAGTTCTGGCAGACGAAGGAGGATCGGGATTTGGCCAAGGGCAGGCGTCCTGTTCCGTGGAATCGAACGCAGGCTAGCTTTTCGCGCTCATGCGTTCAAGAACAAAACACGAACTTTGGTCTACCAGTGGTGATGCAGGATAGCTGCTACCGTCTCGTCCACATCGAGCTCGGATGTATCGAGCCAGAGTCCGATCCGCGGCGTCTCGTTGGCCAATGCCTGTGAGAGCACCTCGGGCGGGAAGCCGGGAACGTATCCGGTTTTGGCTCGGGCGGCGTCCCGCTCGGCCAATGTTTGCGGGTTGGGCGCGAGGACGACCACGCGCGGCGCGAGGTCGGCCAGCCGATCGACGGCGGCCACGAGATCCTGGCCGATCAGAATGTCCTGGTAGACGACGGCGAAGCCGGCGGCGTGGTAGCGCCGGACGACATCGGTCGCGATCTCCTGCCGCAGGGTCAGCTGGGCCCGCGCCTCCGCGTCGAGAACCGGCCCCATGACGGCCGCCCCTTTGACGATCATGCGCAGGAAGGCGTCGCCGCCGACGTGAGCGGATCTTTCGAACCGCTGCACCAGGGCTTTGGCGACAGTGGATTTGCCCGCCGCCATGGCGCCGGTGATGATGTAGACGGGGTTCATTGCTGAGGCGTGTCGCCGGCGCCGCTGACATAGTTGCGCGTGTAGCGCCCCTTCATGGCGGTCAGCAGCTCATAGCCGATGGTGCCGCAGGCGTCGGCCTGGTCGTCGACGCTGATGTGAGGACCGAAGACCTCGACCCCTTCGCCGGGCGCCGGCAGGTCGGGACCGAGGTCGGTGATGTCGACGATGGTCAGGTCCATCGAGATCCGCCCGATCACCGGGCAGAGCTTGCCGCGCAGCCACACCTTGCCGCCGGGCCGCGAATTGGTGCCCGAGAGCGCGCGGAAGAACCCGTCGGCATAGCCGAGCGAAATGATGGCGAGCTTGCTTTCGCGCCAGAGGGTGAATGTCGCGCCGTAGCCGACGGTCTCGCCGGTGCGGCCTTCCTTGACCTGCAGGATCGGCACGTGGAGCGTCGCGACGTTCGCCATCGGGTTCTTGCGCCCGCTGACCGCCCGTCCGCCATAGAGCGCGATGCCCGGCCGCACCATCTGGAAGTGATAGTCCCGCCCGGTCATCAGCCCGGCCGAATTGGCAAGCGAGGCAGGCACCTGCGGAAAATGGGTGAGAATCGACTGGAAGAGCGCCAGTTGCGTGCGGTTCTTCTCGTGGTTGGGCTGATCGGCGCAGGCGAGATGGCTCATGATCATCTGCGGCGAAAAGCCGAGCTGCTCGATGCGCTCGCGCACCGCGATCGCCTCGTTGAGGCGAAAGCCCAGCCGGTTCATGCCCGTATCGAAATGGAAGGCGGCGGGGAACGCCTCGTTCCGCTCGATGCACTTGGCGAGCCATTCCTCGAGCATCGCCATCGAGGAGAGGACGGGCATGAGGCGCTGGCGCACGTAGAGATTGGCCGCCCCCGGATAGAGTCCGTTGAGCACGAAGATATGCGCCAGCGGCAGGGTCGCGCGCACGGCGAGCGCCTCGTCGACCGTGGCGGTGAAGAAGAATTGCGCGCCGGCGGCCGAGAGCGCCTTGACCGATTCGGGGATGCCCATGCCATAGGCATCGGCCTTGACCACGGCCGCCGTCAGCGCGCCCGCCGAAACGGTGTCGAGCGCGCGCCAGTTACGGGCCAGGGCCCCGAGATCGATGGTCAGCTGGCCCCCAAGACCCGTCGTGACTGCGGCCATTCCCGCTTATTTCATCCTATTCCATACGTTCGGGCAGATAGTCTGCCCGGGCGAGATTGCCGAAGCGGGTGAACTGTGCCTCGAAGGAAAGCGGCACCGAGCCGGTGGGGCCGTGGCGCTGCTTGCCGATGATCACTTCGGCGACGCCGTGCACCTTCTCCATTTCTCCCTGCCAGGTCAAATGTTCCGGCGTGCCTTCCTTGGGCTCCTTGTTCTTGAGGTAGTACTCCTCGCGATAGACGAACATCACCACGTCGGCGTCCTGCTCGATGGAGCCCGATTCGCGCAGGTCCGCAAGCTGCGGGCGCTTGTCGTCGCGCGCCTCGACCTGACGCGACAATTGGCTGAGCGCGATGATCGGCACCTCGAGCTCCTTGGCGAGCGCCTTGAGCGTGGTGGTGATCTCGGTCAGCTCCTGCACGCGCCCCTGGCTCGAGCTCTTGGCCGAGCCCGAGAGCAGTTGCAGGTAGTCGACGACGAGAAGGTCGAGGCCCTTCTGTCGCTTGAGCCTGCGGGCGCGCGCGGCGAGCTGGCCGACGGAGATGCCGCCGGTGTCGTCGATATAGAGCGGGATGCGCGCCATCAGGTTCGAGGTGTCGACGAGCTTGTTGTACTGGCTGTCGTGGATGCGCCCGCGCCTTATGTCGGAGGACGAGATGCTCGCCTGCTCGGCCAGGATACGCGTGGCGAGCTGTTCCGAGCTCATTTCCAGGCTGAAGAAGCCGACGACGCCGCCGTCGACGGTCTTGTTGTGCCCATCCGGCTGCACCTCGTTGCGCCAGGATTTGGCGACGTGGAAGGCGATGTTGGTGACGAGCGAGGTCTTGCCCATGGCCGGACGTCCGGCCAGCACGATGAGGTCCGAGCGTTGCAGGCCGCCCATCTGCCGGTCGAGTTCGGTGAGGCCCGTGGCGATGCCCGAAAGCCCGCCGTCGCGCTGGTAGGCCTCGGCGGCCATGCGGATGGATTCGGTCAGCGCCGCATTGAACGGCTGGAAGCCGCCGTCGTAGCGGCCCTTCTCGGCGAGCTGGAAGAGGGCGCCCTCCACCTCCTCGATCTGCTTTTCGGGCGGCTGGTCGACCTCCGAATCGTAAGCGGTCGAGACCATTTCCTCGCCGATGAGGATGAGCGCCCGCCGCAGCGCCAGGTCGTGCACGGCATGGCCGTAGTCGGCCGCGTTGATGACGGTCGTCGCCTCCGAAGCCAGCCGCGCCAGATATTGCGGCATGGTCATGTCGGCGGTCAGCGCGTCGGGCAGGTGCGTCTTGATGGTGATCGGGTCGGCGGACTTGCCCGCGCGGATGAACTTGGCGCAGACCTCGTAGATCTCGCGGTGGATCGGCTCGTAGAAGTGCTCGGGCTCGAGGAAATCCGAGACGCGGTAGAACGCCTCGTTGTTGACGAGGATGGCGCCCAGCAGCGCCTGCTCGGCCTCGATGTTGTGCGGGGCGAGACGGAAGGATTTCTCCTCTGCCGTCGGGTGCAGCCTCTGAACCTCCGCCATTCTCGCCCTCTCCAAACCTTAACGTTCTTTAACCACCAGGCCCCGGCAAGTCGACGCCCACGCGTCCGCGCGGGACTGCGGTGCATGGGTGCCTGTGAACACCGGGCAAATCGGGGAACGCCGAATCACAGCGTTGCAGATCTTCATGGCCGGGGCAGGGCGATTCGGCCAGATGGCTTTTCGCAGGCGCGCGCAAGAGCCGCCCGGCCTTGTGGCCTGCGGTTGAAGGTGGGCGGCAACGGGCGGGCTTATACCCGGGGACCGAAGCTTCAAAAAGGAAAGGTGGGCTTTCACCCGCCCGTTGCACGGGGATTTCTTGACCGGGGCGACAAGAGACGGCCCAGCGATGTCTTTGCGCTGTTTGGGATGACCGCCCGTCCTCGCCACTTCGGCCTCTGCCGGGGCGACCCCCGGCAGACACCCGCTCCCAGAACCCGGTGGCAGATGAGACGGTCCCGTGGCCACGAGTGAACCGCCCGACCTGCCAC
>NZ_JZEX01000060.1 GCF_000969415.1 Devosia geojensis
CTCAAGGGGGAGGGGAGCAGTGCCCAACCCATTGATCCGGCGCAGAAATAAAAACTTATCCCCGCAGCTTGAGAGTATCCCATACTCCTTCTCACCGCCGCACCCTTGGGCGAGGATGCATACGAGCTTCCGGTGTGGTGGATCCGGGTCGCATGGGGGTCGCTCCAGGCGAGGTCCAAACCGTCACCCGACCGGATGCCTGCCGGCATCGTACCGGTGAAAGCCGGAAGGGAGGCTTCCCTGGCGGACAAGCGGGCGGATTAAGCCAAAAATCCCGGATGTATGCGGCGAGGCCTGCCTCGCTATTTAATCTGCATGAGGCAATCCTCGCCGCATGCCGCTCTACCCATCGAACCCCGGGGCCTGAACCCGCCGGGCGCTTCTGCACGCCCAAACGAAAAGGGAGGCCATCGCCTCCCCTCTCGATACCGTCGATCGCGAAGCGCTCAGCGCTTCTTCTTGTCCAACTGGTGGTAGGCCCGACGCGCATGAAACTCGCAATACGGAATCCCTTCGCCGGAAGCCTGGCCGCAGAAATAGAAGTCCTTGGTCAGCGGGTCGCCGATCGGCCACTTGCAGGTATGCTCGTTGAGCTGCAGCAGCGAGAGGCGCTTGTCCTCGGGGATAAAGAGCTCCTGCACCTGCGGGGCGACGTAGACCTCAGCCTCCATCTCGGGGCTGACGGCGAGCGCCGTGGCGCCGATCGTCTGGGTGCGCATGACGCTGGCGCGCGGCTTGCCCATGCCGATGCCGGCGCTCATCCCGCCCGAAGGCGAGGCGACGCGGCGGGGGGCCGTGCGCTGCGGGGCGCGGGCGCGCGGGGCCGTGTTGGTCGGCTTGGCGCGGGCCGAGAGCTTCAGCCGGTGCACCTTGCCGATCACGGCGTTGCGCGTCACCCCGTCGCCGAGCTCGGCGGCGATCTGGCTGGCGCTCAGCCCTTCCATCCAAAGCTTCTTGAGCAGTTCGACGCGTTCGTCGGTCCAGCCCATGATCTGCGCTCCTGCAACCATCTTCAAACAGAATCCCTCATCGAGCTGCCAGAACGGAACGGCAGCCGGCATCGCTATACTTCGTATGTCGCAAGGGTCCGCCACACGAGATATCGTGTCCCCACGCGATGGATAGTACGCCAGCGGCGGAATCGGGATCAAGAGTCGGGCGAGACTTTCCCCGGAAAAACCCATGGTTAAGATCGGGTTAAGAAAGGCAGAGTCAAATCAGGCACTTGACCGCTCCTGCATTGACTTGCCGGCCCGATTTGCCCTATTTCAAGGGCCTCGCGCGCCGCCAAAAGGCAGCGCGTTTTTGATTTTTTAGGGGCTCATGTGCATTCCGTTCCGCTCCTGAGTCATTCCTGCAACACTTGACCTATCGGTGAACTCCATGTCTGCGCTTTACGGCACGTATGCCCGGTCCGATCTCGCTTTCGAGCGGGGCGAGGGCGTGCGACTGTTCTCGCAGGACGGCGCCGAATATCTGGATTTCCACTCGGGCGTCGCCGTCAACGCGCTGGGGCACGGCGACCCGCACCTGGTCGCGACGCTGAAGTCGGCGGCCGAGAAGGTCTGGCACACGGCCAACACCTTCACCATTCCCGAGCAGGAGCGGCTGGCCCAGCGGCTCACCGATGCCACTTTCGCCGATGCGGTGTTCTTCACCAATTCGGGCACCGAAGCGATCGAATGCGCCATCAAGACGGCCCGGCGCTATTTCTGGGACAAGGGCGAGGCGGACCGCTACGAGATCATCGCCTTCACCGGCTCGTTCCACGGGCGCACGCTCGGGGCGATCGCCGCCGGCGGCAACCCCAGCTATCTCGAGGGCTTCGGCCCGCCGGCGCCCGGCTTCAAGCATGCAACGCCCAACGACCTTGATTCCGTCAAGGCGCTGATCGGCCCGCAGACCTGCGCCATCCTCATCGAGCCGGTGCAGGGCGAGGGCGGCGTCACCGCCATGACCACGGACTTCATGCAGGGCCTGCGCAGGCTCTGCGACGAGAACGGCCTGCTCCTCATCCTCGACGAGATCCAGTGCGGGTTCGGGCGGACGGGGCGGTTCTTCGCGCACGAATGGGCCGGCGTCACGCCGGACATCGTCGCCGTCGCCAAGGCTATCGGGGGCGGGTTCCCGCTCGGGGCATGCTTGGCGAGGGGCGAGATCGCCAAGGCCATGGTGCCGGGTACCCACGGCTCGACCTATGGCGGCAACCCGCTCGCCTGCACGGTCGGCAACGCGGTCCTCGACCGCATCCTGGCGCCCGGCTTCCTCGATCACGCCAACAGCATGGGCCAGCGGCTGGCCTGGCACCTGCAGCAGCTCGCCCAGCGCTTCCCGCAGTTCGTCGTCGAGATGCGCGGCAAGGGGCTGCTGGCCGGCATCAAGATCACGCCGCCGGTCAAGGATTTCGTCACGCGCCTGCGCGACGATCACAAGCTCCTGACGATCGCGGCGGGCGACAACGTGCTGCGCCTGCTGCCGCCGCTGATCGTCACCGAGGCCGACCTCGAGGACGCCATGGCGCGCATTTCCGCCGCCTTCACCGCCATCGAGGCCGAGACGGCGACCGCCCCGGCGGTCGACTGAGAGCCATGCTGACCTTTTATCACTTCGGGCGTCGCCGACGCGGTTTGTTTCCTCCGCCCATCGGGCTGGATTGATCAACTGCGGCTGCGGCCGCCCGTTTTACCAAGCGTCAAAAAGGAACCCGGCCTATGAATTCGACCGGCAATCCACGGCATTTTCTCTCCATCGACGATTTCACCTATGCCGATCTGCGCGGCATGCTCAACCAGGCGGTAGCGCTCAAGCAGCGCCTCAAGGAGGGCGACCGGCCACAGCTCCTCAAGGACAAGGTGCTGGCCATGATCTTCGAGCGCCAATCCACCCGCACCCGCGTTTCCTTCGATGTCGGCATGCGCCAGCTCGGCGGCGAAACCATCATGCTGTCCGGCCAGGAAATGCAGCTCTCGCGTGAGGAAACCCTGGGCGATACCGCCCGCGTCCTCAGCCGATACGTCGATGCGATCATGATCCGCATCCTCAGCCACGCCGACCTGCTCGAATTGGCCGAGGCGGCGACGGTTCCGGTGATCAACGGCCTTACCCGCCGTGCCCATCCTTGCCAGATCATGGCTGACTTGATGACGTTTGAAGAGCATCGCGGCAACATCAAGGGGGCCAAAGTAGCCTGGGTCGGCGACAGCAACAACGTGCTGCATTCCTGGGTGAATGCGGCGGAGCTCTTCGAGTGCCACCTAAGCGTCGCCACCCCGGAGGAATACAGTCCTGAAAAGGATTTGATGGACGATATCCGGCGGGCCGGCGAGTATGTCAAGCTGATCGAGGATCCGCGCGAGGCGGTCGAGGGCGCCGACCTCGTCATCACCGACACCTGGGTGTCGATGGGCGACGTCGATGTCGCCGAACGTCGCCGGGTCTTGAAACCCTACCAGGTCAATACCAATTTGATGGCCTTGGCTGACAAGAACGCCTTGTTCATGCATGACCTGCCCGCTCATCGCGGAGATGAGGTGACCGACGAAGTGATCGACGGTCCCCAATCGGTCGTGTGGGACGAGGCCGAAAATCGCCTGCACGCCCAGAAAGCCATTTTATGTTGGGCCTTCGGGGTCGAAACGAACTGACTGCATCCTGCAGAATCTTCCGGCGGCGCCATCCTTGACGAAGTGGGCGGCGCCGGTTTGCTGCTTGCTCGGGTGGCGGGTTAGCCCTGCAAAGCGTAGCCTGAGGTAAAGGCAGACGATGACCACGGGAACAACTATGACTGAGAATCTGCTCTCCACCCTGGGCCTCGACCGACCCGAAACGGGCGACGACGCCGTGGTGCCGTTCACCCTCGAGAATCTCGACACGCGCGGCCGCTCGGTGCGTTTGGGCCAGGCACTCGACACGATCCTCAAGCGCCACGACTATCCGGCACCAGTCGCGCGGCTCCTTGGGGAGGCGATCGCGCTCGCCGCGCTCATCGGCTCTTCGCTGAAGTTCGATGGCCGTTTCATCCTGCAGACCCAGACCGATGGTCCGGTCAACCTCATCGTCGTCGATTTCGACGCCCCGGACGGCGTGCGCGCCTATGCGCGGTTCGACGAGGCCGAACTCGAGGCAGCGCTCGCGGGCGGACGCAACCAGCCCGGCGCGCTCCTGGGAAGCGGACACATGGCCATGACCATCGATCAGGGCGAGCACATGGAGCGCTACCAGGGCATCGTCGCGCTCGACGGCAATTCCCTCGAGGAGGTGGCGCACACCTATTTCATGCAGTCCGAGCAGATCCCGACCCAGGTGCGCCTGGCGGTGGCCGAGCTCAGCCGCAAGGGCGACCCGGTGCCCCACTGGCGCGCGGGAGGCGTCCTGATCCAGCACCTACCCGAGCATGGCATGGCGGTGATGCCGGACCTGCCGGGCGACGGCAACTTCGACAACCCGCACACGGCCGATCCCGATTTCGTCGAGCCGGACAGCTGGACGCGGGCGCGCACCCTGCTCTCGACCATCGAGGATGCCGAGCTCGCCGACCCCGCCGTCTCGCCCGAGCAGCTCCTCTACCGGCTCTATCACGAGACGGGGGTGCGGGTCTTCGAGCCGACGCCGATCGAGGAGCGCTGCACCTGCTCGCTCGAACGCATAGAAGACATGCTGCGCAACAGCTTCTCGAGCGAGGAGCGGGCCGAGATGGCCGTCGATGGCGAAATCGAGGTGGTGTGCGAGTTCTGCTCGAGCGCTTACCACTTCAATCCGCACCAGTTCGAAACCAGCAATTGAGGAAGGGCGGCCCGGAGCCGCCCTTTTCTTTGCAAGTGGCGAGTGCGCAAACGTTTTCTCTGACGCGCCCTCTCATCCGGATTTGCACAACGTGTCAAACACTTGCGCAAATTCGCATAACGCATCACAATAGTTCCTCATTCAGCCGGGCAAGAGGCGGGCCAGTTGAATTCGGACTTGATGTCGACGATCGATGCTATCCAGCGTCAGACGTCCGGAGAGGATATCCTGGATATCTTCTTCGGTGCGATCGGCGGCTATGGCTTCGAGCGATTCATCATTTCGGGACTGCCTGATCGCGGGCAGGACGTACGGCCGTTCGTGCTGCTCTCGGGCTGGCCCGACGAATGGTACGAGCGCTACACCAGCTTCGGCTATGTGCACCTCGATCCGGTCGCCCGCTTCTGCTTCTCGACCACCCTGCCCTTCGAATGGTCGGCAGCCACCTACGACCCGAGTTCCGACCTGCCTGCGCGCCGGGTCATGGAAGAGGCCCGGGACTTCGGCATGAACGACGGCTTCTCCATCCCCGTCCATATGGAAGGCGGCATGCAGGGGATCGTGTCGCTCGTCGGCAGCGCCCATGCGCTCGACGAGCATTCGCGGCTCGAGCTGCACATGCTGGCCCTCTACGCCCATGGGCGGCTGCGCTACCTCAACACCGCGGGCGACGAGCATCCGCGCAAGCGCCGGGCGATCACCAGGCGCGAGGCCGAGGTGCTCAAATGGGCCGCCAACGGCAAGACGGCCGGCGAGATCGCCGTGATCACCGGGCTTTCCGAGCGCACCGTCAACCAGCACTGCGTCAACGCCCAGGCCAAGCTCGGCACCAAGAACCGCACGCACACCGTCGTCGAAGCCATTCGGCACAAACTCATCACATTGTAATTTATGCCAATACCGCGAGACGGCTGGAACGTGCCTAATACAGCACGGACCAGTTGGGGGTCGGCCTTATGAAGGTACACCTTTTGGGCGCTCACAACCGCGCTCGCTATGGAGATTTACTCGAAGCGAATTACAAGTTACGGCATCGAATCTTCGTCGACCTGCAAGGTTGGGAGGCGATCCGCCGTCCGGATGGGCGTGATGTGGACGCTTTCGACGGACCCGATGCCACGCATATCCTGGTGACGGATGGCGACGAGCTGGTCGGAGGCTCCCGCTTCAACTGTCACGATGGACCGACCTTGCTGCAGGCGGTCTTTCCGGGGCTCGTCACGGAGCCACTTCCTGCGCCACCCGCGCTAGGGGCCGATTGGACGCGCTTTTATGTGCGGCCCGATCGTCGCGAGGGTAGGCGCCGAGCCCCGGAGTCTGCAGCCCTTTTCTGCGCGATGATGGAGTATGCCCTTTCGCGGGGCTACGCCTTCATCACCTTCGTGTCGACCATCTACATGGTCGAACTCGGAGTGAGCATGGGCATGCGCATCGTCCCCCTCGGTGCGCCGGCCAATATCGATGGGAAGCCGACGCTGGCAGCGTGGATCGAGGTCTCGGAGACGGCGCTCGCCAACATCCGGCGGGCTACGGGCATGTCGCAAATGCTCCTGCCCGTCATCGACCTCGATACACGCGCTCCGCACATCGCCGTCGCCGGCCTCTACTAGGGCAAGCGGAAATGTCGGCGAGCCTGGGGTTGCTCCGGGCGGTCCTGGCCGAGGACCGCCTGACGGACGATATGGCGCTGCGCATCCTCAGCGATGCCCTGCTGCTGGAGATCGATCCGCTCGACTATTGCGTGCGGCGCCTGGGCGTGCCGCAGGCAGTGGCCAGCGCGCGCGCCGCGCAGTGGGCGGGTCTTGCCTATCACGATACGGTGCCACGCGACCTCGAGGGCAGCTGCGAACCGGCGCGCATCGACGCCCTGGCGCAGATCCGCTCCTGCCGGTTGCAGGTCTTCGGCCGCGACGTGCTGTTCTGCGCACCCGACTTTTCCGCGTTCCTCAGGCTCGCCGAGCATGTGAGAGCAAACCCTGACATGCGCGGGCGCCTCTGCATCGTGCCCCCAAGGGCGCTGCGCGCCTTCATCGCGCAGTGCGCGGCTCCCGTCCTTACGACGTCGGCCCGGCAGCGGCTGGCGCGGCGCTGGCCCTGGGCAAGCGCACATCTCGAATTGACGATGCCGGCGCGGATCATCTTCTCGGCGCTACTGCTGACGCTTCTCGTCTGCATCGTGGCGGCGCCGTTCAGCGGACAGCCGCTGATGATCGCGCTCTCGATCCTGATCGTCGCGGCGCCTGCCGTTCTGCGCATCGCCGCGGTTGTGACCATGCGCGACACACCGCCTCCCCGGCTGCCTCGACCCGCCGACGTCGATCTGCCGATCTACACCATCCTGCTGCCGCTGCGCGACGAGGCCGCCATGGTGCCGCAGCTCTACCGGGCCATGTCGGCGATCGACTACCCGCCCGAAAAGCTCGACATCAAGTTCGTGGTCGAGGCCGACAGCACGGTTACGATTGCGGCGGTCGGGGCGTATCTGCGCGACAGCCGTTTCGAGCTGGTCGTCGTCCCGAAGAGCCAGCCGCGCACCAAGCCCAAGGCGATGAACTACGCCCTGCCCCTGGCGCGCGGCGAGTTCATCGTCGTCTTCGACGCCGAGGACCGTCCGGCGCCCGATCAGCTCTGGCAGGCCGCGGCCCGGTTCCGGCAGGATGCAGGCCTTGCGTGCCTGCAGGCGGAGCTGGTGGTCGACAATGGCGGGGAAGGACTCATCGCCGCACAGTTCGCGGGTGAGTATGCAGCGCTTTTCGGGCTCGTTCTGCCCGCACAGGCGCGCTGGGGATTGCCGGTCCCCCTCGGCGGCACCTCCAACCATTTCCGCACGCAAACACTGCGGGCCATAGGCGGGTGGGACAGCTTCAACGTCACCGAGGACGCCGATCTTGGCGTGCGGCTCGCCCGGCTCGGCCAGCGCGTCGATACCCTCGCTTCTCATACGCTCGAGGAGGCGCCGGTTTCGACGAACGCCTGGATGGCGCAGCGCACGCGTTGGGTGAAAGGCTGGATGCAGACCTTCATCGTCCACAACCGGCAGCCGCTGCAGCTCCTGCGCGATCTCGGCTGGAAGAGCTTTGCGTTCTTCGAACTCATCATCCTCGCGATGATCCTGGCGCCTGTCCTGCACGTCACCTTCATGATGACGGCAGGCCTGCGGCTCGCCACCGGCCAGCCGCTCTCGGAGCCCGGAGGCCAGATCTGGATCCTCGGCTATCTCGCCCTCTTCGTTCTTGGTAACTGCGCCGCATTCCTCGTCAACGTGATCGGGCTGGCGCGACTAAAGAAACATGCCCTGATCCCGCTGCAGCTCTTCCTGCCGATCTACTGGCTGCTGCTGGCCGCCGCGACCTTCCGCGCCGTGCATGAACTGCTGGTCAAGCCGTACTACTGGGCCAAGACCAGCCACAGGCCGGCACGCGACACGGGCGCGCGGGCGCAGGCCGTTCCGGAACGCAAGCCCACCCCGCGGAGTGCGAGAGGGACGAAAACATCAGCGGGACGCTCCGCCCGGATCAGGTTCCCATCGTAGGCCTCTCGCCATCTCCTGCTGAAACCAGCGGCGGATGGCATGCATGGTCTGGCTCGGCCGGTCGTCGCGCCAGGCGAGGAACCAATGCCCTTGCCGGGTGACCATGCCGAGCGGGGCGACCAGTCGGCCCTGCTCCAGCGCGTCCCAGACCGCCGGACCGGGGCCGATGGCGACGCCAAGGCCGGCTTCGGCGGCCTGCACGCTGAAGGAGAGCGCGTCGTACCAGATGGTCTCGCGGGCGGGGAGCGGAATGCCGGCCTCGCGCGCCCAGTTGGTCCACATGTCGGGCGGCCAGCGGATGTCGAGCCGCGGCAGGCTCCAGAGCAGATCTCGGGTAAACTGCCGCTCGCGGATGAGCATCGGACTCACCACCGGCCCGAAGGTTTCCGGCGCGACCGGAACCACCGTCATCCCCGCGATGTCGAGCAGCGGGCCGACGCCCACATAGACGTCGATCGATCGGTCGGCCGGGTTGATCTCGCGCGTCCAGGTGGTCAGGCGCACCGAGACGCCGCCGAGCGCCGCCTCGAGGCTCGTCAGGCGCGGCACCAGCCAGCGCAGCAGGAACGTGTCCGGCGCCGTCAGCATGATGGTCGACTGGCCGTAGGTTGCCCGCAGGTGCTCGGTGCCGCGGGTGATCGACGCGAAGGCCTCCGTCACCGTCGCCGCGAACGCCGCCGCCGCCGGCGTCAGCTTCATCGAGCGGTTGCCGCGCTCGAAGAGGGCAATGCCGAGCGCATCCTCCAGGTTCTTGATGTGGCGGCTGATCGCCCCACTCGAAACGTGCAGCTCATCGGCCGCCTTACGCACGCTCCCCAGCCGCGCCGCGACTTCGAACGCGCGCAATGCGTTGAGCAGGTGGAGCAACCGATACCTCAGGAAAAGTCAACTGAACTGCGGTTTTATATGCTGTTGCAAAACTGTCGTCCATCCTACGCTTTTCCTTGAACTGTGGGGCTTCGAGCATGGATGTCCGCCCTTTGCGACCCGCTCTCGAGCACGCAGGTTTTTGTGTCAGACAGAGCGAGTTCACTGCGTGACGACTTCTCCCCACCGGATCATCATCGACTGCGATCCCGGCCACGACGACATGGCGGCAATCCTCCTCGCCGCGTTCCATCCCGGCATCGCCATTGAGGCGATCACGACCGTGTGCGGCAACGCCTCCCTCGCCAACACCACCAACAATGCGCTGCGCATCGTTTCCGCCTTCGGGCTCAGCGTGCCGGTCTACAGCGGCGCGGTGCAGCCGCTGCTGCATCGCTATGATTTCCCGGCCGCCTTCCATGGGCCCTCGGGTCTCGACAGCGCCGGCGTCGAGCTGCCGCCGGCCACGCGTGCGGTCGAGCCGAAGCACGCCGTCCAGGCCATCATCGACATCGTCGATGCCAATCCGGGCGAGATCACGCTGGTCGTCGTCGGCCCGATGACCAATATCGCGCTGGCCCTCGGGCTGCGGCCCGACCTTGCCGGCAAGGTCCGCCAGATCGTCTTCATGGGCGGCTCGGCGGGCGAGGGCAACGTCACGCCGGCGGCCGAGTTCAACATCTGGGCCGATGCCGAAGCGGGACGGATCGTGTTCCGCTCCGGCGCCAAGCTCGTGATGTTCGGCCTCAACGTCACCCACCAGACGCTGCTGCGCCGGCAGGATGTCGCCGCGGTCCGCGCGGCCCGGCCGGGCGACAATGCCGTCGCCGACATCATGGATTTCTATTGCGGCACCTACTACCGGTTCGCGGGCGCCGACAAACCCGGCGCGCCGCTGCACGATCCTTGCGCCATCGCCTGGCTCATCGATCCGACGCTCTTTACCGTCGAGCAGCTGCCGGGCGAGGTGATCGTCGGCAATGACGAGTCTTACGGCCAGACCCTGATCGACCTGCGGCCGCAGGACCCGGCCCACGATACCCGCAACAAGAATGTCGGCGTTGCCATGAAAGCCGATGCCGAGCGCTTCGCCGCGCTGGTGACAGAGGCTTTGATCTGGGCCGCCGGCCGAATTTCTCCCAACCCCTGAGGGATGCCATGATGAAGACTGCCAAGATCGCCATAGTTGCCGGGCTCGTCGCCGGCATGCTCGCCGGCACCGCGCTGGCGCAGGACAAGTCGCTCAACATGATCGTCATCGAGGGCGGCGACACCACCGCCATGCAGGCGGTCGTCAATGCCTACGAAGCGGCGAATCCGGGTGTGACGATCAACCTGCAGCCCTACCCGTTCGCGCAGTTCTTCCAAGTGGCGGAGCTGCGGCTGCGCTCGGGCGACGCCGGCATCGACCTCGTCTATGTCGATGCGCCGCTCCTCGCCAGCTATGCCTCGCGCGGTTTCCTCTCGCCGATCGATGCCGCCATCGACACCTCCTCGCTGGTGACGAGCGCACTTGAGGCCGGCAAGTACGAGGGCGCGCAGTACGCCCTGCCGATCAACAACTCGGCGCAGGTGCTGTTCTACAACAAGGCCCTGTTCGAGGCGGCCGGCATCACGGCGCCCGACGGCCTCACCGCCGGCGAGACGGCGACGCAGGCTGAGGTTGACGAGTTGGCCGA
Source organism: Devosia geojensis (assembly GCF_000969415.1). Classification (GTDB taxonomy): domain Bacteria; phylum Pseudomonadota; class Alphaproteobacteria; order Rhizobiales; family Devosiaceae; genus Devosia; species Devosia geojensis. Next base: position 10,861 of record NZ_JZEX01000060.1, read on the forward strand.
GACCAAGCGCTGGACCTGGGAGCAGGTGGCCGATGCGGCGCGCAAGCTGACCGTCCAGGAAGGCGGCCGCACCACGACCTACGGTTTTAGCGTCGAGCAGTTCGGCGAGCTCTACCAGCTCCAGCCGTTCGGCGAATCCCTCGGCACCGACGTCATCGGGCCGGACGGCTATACCGCCAAGGGGTATCTGGACAGCGAAGCCTGGACCAAGGCGGCAACCTTCTGGAGCGACCTCTACAACGCCTGGGGCGTAAGCCCGCGCAGCCTCGGCTATGGCGAGGGCGCGCAGCTCTTCGGCAACGGCCAGCTCGCCATGTTCGCCGCCGGCACCTGGAACATCCCGATCCTTTCGGAAACGGACGTCGATTTCGGCGTCGCCCCCTACCCCTATTTCGAGGGCGGGAAGGTGCTGACCCCGACCGGTTCCTGGTATGTGGGCGTCAATGCCGCGTCGGCCAACCAGGCCGAGGCCATGGATTTCGCCGCCTATCTCACCACCAACGCCGAAGGCACCAGGATCTGGTTCGACTCGCTCCAGCAGCTGCCGACCTACAAGCCCCTGCTCGACGAGATCAGCACCGACGCCTCGTTCGACGCCTTCCCGCAGAACGTCTTCCGCCTCGGCGTCTACGACTCGCTCAACACCGCCAAGGCGCGGCCGGTGACGGCGGCCTATGGGCAGCTGCAGGATGCGTTCCGCACCGCCTTCGTCGACATTGCCAACGGCGTGCCGGTTGCCGATGCTCTGGCGAGCGCCGTGCAGAAGTTCGAGTCCGCGGCCGCCCGCGTCGCCCCCTAACCAGCATTCGCGTCCCCGGCATGGTCGGGGACGCGCCACCGGTAGACCGCATGACGAACTCGCGCACACCAGTCCTGTTGATCGCCGCGTTGTTGGCGCCGGCGCTGATCGGCCTCGTCGTCTTCCGGCTCTACCCGATCGCGCTCGCCGCCGGCGACAGCTTCTTCAACGTGCTGCGTGGCCAGCGCGTCTTCGTCGGCTTCGACAACTATATCGCGCTCCTCACCGACTCGATCTTCTGGAACTCGCTGTGGGTGACCTTGTGGTTCAACCTGCTGATCAACCCGATCCAGATCGCGCTCGCGCTGGGCCTTGCCCTGCTCTACGTGCAGCAGTTCAAGGGCGTCACCTTCTATCGCATCCTCTTCCTCATCCCGATTGGGGTGTCGCTGCCGACGGCCGTCATCATCTGGCGCATCATGCTGAGCCAGGACGGGCTGGTGAACGGCGTCCTCGGCATCGCGGGCGTGCCGGCGCAGCCCTGGCTGACGGCGCAGTCGCTGGCGCTCTATTCGATCATCGCCATCGCCACCTGGAAGGGCATCTCCTACTGGATGATTTTCATCATCGGCGGGCTGCAGAACATTTCGCCCGAGATCTACGACGCGGCCAAGGTGGACGGGGTCAAGCCCTGGCAGCAACTCTTCTATATCACCATCCCCCTGCTGCGCCCGACCCTGCTCTTCGTGCTGGTTGCGGACGTCTCGATCAACTTCCTGCTGTTTGCGCCCATCTTCATGCTGACGCAGGGCGGGCCGGCCGATTCGACCAACGTGCTGATGTATGAGGCCTACAAGTCCGGCTTCATCTTCGGCGACATGGGCCGCGCTATGGCCATCATCGTCGTGGTCGTCGCCATCCTCCTCGTCATCGTCGGCCTGCAGTTCAGGCTGCTTTCGGGCAAGGGAGCACGCTGATGTCCATGTCCTCCAATCCCGTGCGGCAGGGCTTGAGCCTTGGCGCCAAGCATCTCGTCTATGCCCTCGTCGCCTTCGTCTTCGTGCTGCCGCTCTGGTGGGCCATCGTCTCGTCTCTGCGTCCGAACGCCGAGGTCTTCGCCGACATCTTCCCCTTCACCGCCAAGGCGCTGCTGCCGAGCCCGGCTTCGCTCGAGGCCTACACCGGCGTCTTCGAGCGCGGCTTCGGCATGATCATCGCCAACACGTTGATCGTCGCCCTCATCACCATGGCCGCCGGCCTCGTCGTCAACGGCGCGGCAGGCTTTGCCTTCGCCATGTTCGATTTCAAGGGCAAGAAGTACATCCTGACGGCGATCATCATCAGCTTCATGCTGCCGTTCGAGGCGATCGCGCTGCCGCTCTATACGGTCACCCAGCAACTCGGCTGGCTGGACAACATCGCGGCACTGATCGTTCCCAGCATCGCCAACGGCTTGGCCGTCTTCCTCTTCTACCAGTTCTTCTCCCAGGTGCCGAAGGACTATGCCGAAGCCGCGCGGCTCGATGGCGTCAGCTGGATCAACATCCTGCTGCGCATCTACGTGCCGCTCTCGATGCCGACCTGCATCAGCGCGGCGCTCCTCCTCTTCATCTTCCAGTGGGAAGCGTTCCTCTGGCCGCTGCTCGCCATGCCCAGCCAGCAGTTCAAGGTGATCCAGGTCGGCATGGCCGCATTCCAGCAGCAGTACCAGACGATCTGGAACCAGCTCTTTGCCGTCGCGGTCATCACCGCGCTCATCCCCATCGCCCTGCTGCTGCCCTTGCAGCGCTACTACGTGCAGGGGCTCGCCGGCGCCGGCATCAAGGGCTGAGGCTTCAAGGAACCGCCTCGGCCGTCGGCCGGACGCCGCTGAACCCCGGCTCGTAGAGGAAGCACTTCACGTGGCGGCCCTCGGCCTCGTAGGAGCCGGGAATCTCCTGCCGACAGCGATCCATCACGTATGGGCACCGCGCGGCGAACTTGCAGCCGCCGCTCACCGGAAACTTCACCGGTCGCGGCGGTTCCGCCGGCGCGGCTGACCAGGCCTTGTCCGGGTCGGCCTGCGGGACGGAGCTCTTGAGGAGCTGCGTATAGGGGTGGAGCGGGTTGCCCAGCACCCGCTCGACCGGCCCCGTCTCGACGATCCAGCCGCGCAGCATCACGCCGATGCGGTCGGCGGTATAGTAGGCGGTCGCCAGGTCATGGGTGATGTAGAGCACCGCCACGCCCTGGCTGTCGCGCAGATCCTTGAAGAGGTTGAGGATCGACATGCGCAGCGACGCATCGAGCATCGAGACCGGCTCGTCGGCGACCAGCAATGATGGCCTGGTGATCAGCGCCCGCGCGATGGAGATGCGCTGCGCCTGCCCGCCCGAGAGCTCGTTGGGATAGCGCCCGCGCACCTCGGCGAGGGTCAGGCCGACGACGCCCAGGGCCTCGTCGATCCGCTTCTCGATCGCGGCTCCCTCCGCCACGCGGTAATTGCGCGCGGTCTCGTAGAGATAGCTGTCGACGCGCTTCATCGGGCTGAAGGTGGCGAACGGGTCCTGGAAGACCGGCTGCACTTCGCGGTAGAACCAGGTCCGCTTGTCCTTGGGCGTCAGGTCGCCGACCGGCCGGCCCTTGTAGTTGAGCGTGCCCTGCGTCGGCCGCTCGAGCCCGAGGACCATGCGCGCCAGCGTCGTCTTGCCGCTGCCGCTCTCGCCGGCAAGGGCATAGATCTCGGGCTTGCCGGCCTCGAGGGTCAGCGAAGCATCGTCCACCGCCTCGAGCCGGGTGACCGAAAGGCCCTGGCGGCTGAGGAACACCCGCGTCAGGCGGTCGATCTCAAGCAAGGGCTGGGCTGGTTGCTGCGGCATGATCGGTCTCACCGGTGATCAGGTGGCACGCGGCGCGATGGCCGCCTTCGAGGGTGACGAGCGGAGGCACGATGGTCTTGCAGACCTCCATGGCGTAAGGGCAGCGCGGGTGGAAACGGCAGCCGCTCGGCGGATCGTCGAGCGCGGGCGGGCGGCCGGGCAGGCTCACGCGCGCCACCTTGTCCTCGAGGGTCGGCAGCGAGCCGATGAGGTGCTGGGTATAGGGGTGGCGCGGCGCCTTGAAGATGGTGCGGGTGTCCGCCTCCTCGACCAGCTTGCCGGCATAGAGCACGGCGATGCGGTCAGCGAGGTTGGCCTGCACGCCCATGTCGTGGGTGATGAGCACCAGCGTCGAGCCATGGTCACGCTGGATGCGCTTCAACAGCTGGATGACGCCGCGCTGCACGACCACGTCGAGCGCGGTCGTCGGCTCGTCGGCGAAGATCAGCTTGGGCGAGAGGATGGTCGCGAGCGCGATGGTCACGCGCTGGCGCATGCCGCCGGAAAGCTGGTGCGGGAACGCGCGCAGCACGCCTTCGCGCAGGCCGAATTCGGCGAGGTAGGCGGCCACCCTCTCATTGGTCTGCCGCCGCGACATCGGCTGATGGGTCGAGATGAAATCATGGAAGGTATCGCCGATCCGGCGCACGGGATTGAGCACGTGCATTGAGCCTTGCGGCACGTAGGACACCCGCGACCAGCGCGTGGCGGTGACCTCCCCTTCGCTCATGTCGAGCGCGTCGTGCTGGCCCTCCCCGAAATCATAGGTGACCGAACCCTCGACTGGCGTCAGCGGCGGCTCGAACTCGCCGAGCAGCATCTTCAAAAGCGTGGACTTGCCGCAGCCGGATTCTCCGGCAATGCCGTAGATCTCGCCCGGCCGGATGGCGAGCGACACCCCGTCCACGGCCTTGACGGTGCGTCTCACCCCGAACGCTTCGGTGATGTAGTAGGCCTTGAGGTCCCTGGCTTCGAGAATGGGAGGCTGGTCCACGAGGCTAACCTTTCGCTTGCAGGCGCGCCAACCGGGTGCGCGGATCGAGATAGGCGGTGAGCCCGACCGAGGAGAGATAGAAGCCGACGACGATGAACACGGAAGCCGCGATCGGCGCCGCCAGCACCCAGACGCGGTTGGCGAGCAGCGACTGGTAGTAGTTGCCCCAGTAGATCATCGTGCCGAGGCTCTGCGCGTTCATGTCGCCGAGGCCGAGCACCGAGAGCGTGACCTCGAGCCCGATGGCGAAGAGGAAACCACTGACGACGTCGGCGAGCAGGAACGGGATGAGGAACGGCAGGTGCTCGCGCACCACGACCTTGGGCGCGCGCATCCCCGAGAACACCGCCGTGTTGGTGAATTCGCGCTCGCGCAGGCTCAGCACCTGCGAGCGGTAGCGCTTGGAAGGGATCGCCCAGTCGAGGAGACCGATCATCAGCCCGAGCGCGACAAGCGTCATCTGCCCGCGCAGCATCGCGGCGATGAGGATCAAGAGCGGCAGGCGCGGGATGACGATGAAGGAATCGACGAGGCCGGAAAGGAACCGGTCCCAACGGCCGCCGAGATAGCCCGAGATCATGCCGATCATCACGCCGATGCCGCGCCCGATGATGACGGCGAGGCCGGCAACGATCAGCGTGTTGCGCACCGCATAGGTCAGCATCCAGAAGACGTCCTGCCCCTGCGATGTGGTGCCGAACCAGTGTTCCCATGAGGGCGGGGCGTTGCGCGGAACGACGCGGCGCGCCTCGGCCGCATAGGGCGAAAAGAACGAGAGCGCGGCGAGGATGAACACCACGACGAGGATGATCGAGCCGTAGCGGAAGGCGGGGCTGTAGCGGAAGAGGTCGCGGATCGTCACGAGCATGGCTTGGGCCCTCACCGGTAGCGCACGCGCGGATCGATCAGCGGATAGCAGAGATCGATCAAGAGCGATGCGGTGGCGATGCCGACGATCGAGAGCAGCGTGATGCCCATGATCATGTTGTAGTCGCTGGCATTGATGGCGTTGAGCAGCAGATAGCCGAGGCCGGGATAACCGAAGACGACCTCGGTGATTAGCGCGCCCTCGAAGATCGCGGCGAGCGAGAGGGCAAGGTCCGTCACCTGCGGCAGCATGGTGTTGCGGATCACATAGCGGAAGACGATCTTGCGCTTGGGGAGCGCGGCGATCTCGGCGAAGCGCACATAGTCGGACGTGCGCTCGGTGCCGGCAAGCGCCTTCGACATGATGAAGCGGAAAGCCGTGGCGCCGATGACCAGCGAGAGCGCCGGCAGGAACCCGTAGTAGACGAGGGAGCTGAGATAGCTCCAGCTGAACCCCGGCGCGCCCCGGCTGCCGCCCACCAACGGAAAGATCGGCAGGTAATAGGTGAACAGCATCAAGAGGATGAAGGCGACGATGTAGTAGGGGATCGGGTAGATCGAAACCAGCGTGTTCTCGAGCACCTTCGACCACCAGCGGTCGGGGAAGTAGCCGGCGAGCGCGCCCAGAACGAGCCCCAGCGTCCAGGCGATGACGGTCGAGAGGCCCAGGAGCCCGATCGTCCACCAGATGGCCGAGCCGATCATTTCGGTGACGGTCGTCGGAAAGGCGCTGAACGAAGGTCCGAGGTCGCCGCGCAGCACGCGCCCCCAGAAGTTGACGTATTGGCTGAAAAGGCTGCCGTCGAGCCCGTAGAGGTCCATCAGGGACTGACGGAGCGCGAGCGTCGCCTCGGGCGAAAGGGTCTGGAAGGCCGTGAGGCGCCCCATCGCCTGGTCGATCGGATTGATCGGCGACATGCGCGGGATCAGGAACGTCAGCGATACGCCGATGAAGATGACGATCACCCACTGGATCAGGCGCGGGAATATATATTCCTTGAAGAGAGTCATGGGCGACGTCATCCCCGGATGCGTGAGCGGACTGGTGCGTCAGGAATGGGGGAAGGTGGCGCGCACCCTCCCCCGCCGTTCGGCGCTATTCTGCCGGCCGCAGGCTCTGGAAGGCGTACTTGCCTCCCTGGAACCAGTAGAGCGGCATGTAGTCCGGGCTCTCTGCAGTCGGGAAACCGGTCCAGTACCGCTCATCCCAGGTGACGAACTTCTTGAAGCTGATCGTGGTGATGAAATACATCTCCTCGGTCCAGTACTTCAGGTATTCGCGCACGAGCTCGAAGTTCTCCTCGCTGCCGGGCTCGACCGCCTGCATCGCATCGAGCATTTCGCCGATCCTGGGATCGTTGATGCGCTGGAAGTTGCCCCCGCCCTTGGAGCGATAGTCCTCGCCGACCGGCACGTAGAACTCCGGGTGCCAGCCACGAATTTCCGGCCAGGCATCACCCGAGGCAAGCGCGAAGCTGTACCAGGGCGTCGAGACCTGGAACTGACCCTCGATATGGTTCTGATCCCAGACGGCGCGCTCCGGCCCCTGCAGGTCGACCTGGATGCCGAAGTCGCTCCACATGTCGGCCGCCGCGTTGGACATGCGGAAGGCGTCGTTCTCGTCGGGGGGCGACTGCAGGCTCAATACCCAGGGTTGACCATCCGGCTTCAGCCACTGGCCCGAGCCGTCGCGGGTGAAGCCGTTCTTCAAAAGCAGCGCTTCGGCCGCCTCGGGATCGAACTTCCACCAACCCGTGCCGAACACTTCGCGCGGCGTGCCGGGCACTTCATAGCCCTGCCCCGCGGCCCATTCGGCGATCCGGTCGGGCACGGTCGGGTCGTAGGGCTTGTACATCTCGCCCTCGCCCAGGTCGATCTCGAGGTTCACCAGCCACTCCTCGAGCGGATCGTGGTAGAGCCGCATCAGCTCGGTGGTCGGCGGAACGGGCAACGGCGTGACCTTGACGACGCCGCCGATGTATTCGGTCTGGAGCTCGACGATGTCGAGCGCCAGCGCCAGGGCCCAGCGCACGTCCTTGTTGGCGTAGATCGGATCGCCTTCCATGTTGAAGACGAACTGGCGCGAGCTCACCTCGTTCGGATAGGCCCAGGGGAACTCCTGGTACCAGGAGCGGGCCGTCGAGGTGGTGTCGAGCGTCGTCTGGAACGCCTCGAAATCGGCGTCGAAATAGACGTCGAGCTCGCCGCGGGACATGGCGATCGCCTTGCGGGTGCTGTCCCCGTAGAAGATCGAGAGGATGTTCTCAGGGCCCGCATTTCCGGTCTGGACGCCGGCGGGCGAACGTTCCCAGTCCTCGCGGCGCTGGTAGAGCTCCCAGAAACCGTTGGGATCCGCCTGCACGGGGATGTAGCTGCCCAGCACCACCGGCGGATTGTTGGTGAAGGTCGCAAGGTCCTCCACCGTCTCGAACACGTGCTTGGGCATCATGTAGACGCCGTTCCAGCGCGCCTCGAACATCGAGTGGAAGCGGGCGTTCGGCTCGGACAGCGTGAACGTGACCGAATGGTCGCCGGTCTTCTCGACGCTCTCGACGAACTGATTGAGCTGGGTGTGCCAGCCATTGGCGCCGAGCTCGGGCGAGTCCATGAGTGTCTGGACGGTATAGACGAGATCGTCGGCGGTGAACTGGACGCCATCGCTCCAGTAGATGTCGTCGCGCAGGTCGACGCTCATCTGCGTGTAATCGTCGTTGTATTGCGGCGGGCTGCTCGCGACGTCGTTGATCAGCTCGCCCGTTTCCTGATCGCGTACCCAGAGCGTTTCCAGAAACATGGCGTGACGGGTGGGGTTCTGCGGCCCCTGCACCCAGAAATTGTAGTTGCCGACCACGTTGTAGCGCAGGATCTGATCGGAAACGAACAGCTGCTCGCGCGGCACATCGACCGGCAAACCGGACGGTTGCGCCATCGCACTGCCGATCGGCAGGCTGAAGGCCGCGGCCAGTAGGCCCGCGGAAACCAGACGTGAAAACATCGTCGCTTTTCCTCCCTGAAAGCTGAATACCGCCCCTCCGGCGGTTGTATCGGTAGTCGGACTCGACACGGGCAGACGGGCGGCCTCCATTCCGCTCCATTCGCCGCCCTCGGTGATACCGGTCCTCGGCCTCCTCTTCGTAGTCACTCGGTCACGTCGCGGTCGTTCGAATCGACCTTCGGGAAAGCACGGCCTGTGTTTTCCGCCGGCTCTCGCATGCCCCTCGCACGCCGCCAAGCGCTTGGTCGTGTTCCCGTTTCGCCGGCCAGACAGGGCCGCTTGCCATGCGATCCCCTCAGACCGCCGCACAGGGATGCAATCAAAGCCTGCGCGCAGTGTCAATCAAAATCAATCAATTCAGCTAACGATGGCGTTTTACTTGACCAGTTCGATAGGGTGTCTGCGCGAATTTGATTGCTTGTGATTGACAGCTCCGAAAGACGATGCCAGATTGTCCGTGCCTGGGAGGGTGCCGCCGATCTCGTTCGTGCGGCTAGTCTTGTCGCCACTCTCTGGGAGGGGAGGGCGAAAATCTCGAAGGGAATGCGTTGGCTTGGCCGGCTGCGAGGGCAGCGGGCAAGGGAGGGGACGAGTGCCTGCATGTATCTACCGTACGGTATGCGGACGCGCCTGCACGATGCGACGCGCAGCTGCGATCGAAGTCGCCTTTGACCGGCAAGCGGCCCGGAGGGCGGCGCGATGAGCCGGCAAGGAAAGCCGAATATCCTGCTGATCGGCATCGATTCGCTGCGGGCGGATCACATGAGCCTTTATGGCTATCCGCGCCTGACGACGCCCCATATCGATCAGTTCGCGCGCGGCGGCGTCACCTTCGAGAACACCTACAGCCCGCACATTCCGACGACGAGCGCCTATGCTTCGATGCTGACCGGGCGGGACTGCTTCGGCACCCAGGTCGTGGCGCTGCGTCACAAGGGCGGTCTGCGCACCGACGTACGCACGCTGGCCGAGGTCCTCGGCGGCGAAGGCTACAACACCACCTGCGTCGGCTTTACCGGCAATCCGAGCTCGCGCGGCTTCCAGAAATATCTCGACTATGCCGGCTGGGGCAGCTGGAACGAGGGGCGCAGCCCCAAAGCGCAGAACCTCAACACGGTCACCCTGCCCGAGCTCGACCGGCTGGTCGACGACGACAAGCCCTTCTTCCTCTTCCTGCGCCACATGGACCCGCACGCGCCCTACCTGCCGCCGGAGCCGTTCGAGCGCATGTTCTATCATGGCGACGAGCTCGACCCGGCCAATACGTCCATGGACCCGGTGATGGCGTTCAAGCCGTTCGCCGACTTCTTCCGCTCCTGGATGCCGCCGGGGATCACCGACAAGGACTATGTCGTCGCCCAGTACGACGGCGCCATCGCCTACATGGACGCAGCGCTGCGCACGATCTTCACCGCGCTCGAGGCGCGGGGCGTGCTCGACGACACCATCGTCGTCATCAACGGGGACCACGGCGAAACGCTCTACGAGCACGAGTGCTGGTTCGACCATCACGGCATGTACGACAACGTGCTGCACGTGCCGCTGGTCATCCGCTATCCCGCCAAGCTCCCCGCTGGGCGGCGTCTTGCCGGGTACAACCAGCACAAGGACCTGATGCCGACGATCCTGGAGCTGGCCGGCATCCCCTTCGAGGATCCGCACGAAGGCCGCAGCCTTCTCCCCATGATCCGGGGCGAGGTCACCCACCATGACCGCGAGTTCTACATCACCGAGTGCACCTGGATGCACAAGCATGGCTGGCGCACGCCGGAGTGGAAGCTGATCGTGGCGCTGGAGCCCGATTTCCACTTCAAGCCCGAGGTCGAGCTCTACTACCTCAACGACGACCCGCAGGAGCTCACGAACCTCGCCGACAAGCGCCCGGACATCGTCGCCGACCTCAAGACCCGCATGCAGGCCTGGATCGAGCGGCGCGAGCGCGAGACGGGCCTGCCCGCTCCGATCTACGAGCAGGGCGACTGGCACGGCCATGCCGGGGTCGGCAGCTTCAAGACCTCGCAGCAGGCCTACGACACGCTCCACATCGGGGATCCCACGCAGGCCGCCCGGCTGCAGGCCGAATCCCGCAAATAAGCCGGCGGGCCGCATGCCGGCCCCTGCATTTGACGCACCAGACCATTTTGAAAGGGAAGGACCCATGTCCCTCAACGTCGCCATCGTCGGCCTCGGCAATATCGGCAACACGCATGCCCGGGTCTATGACGAGCACCCCGACTGCACCATCGTCGCCGTGTGCGACGCCATCGAAGACAAGGCCAGGGAAGCGGGCGAGCGTTACAAGTGCCGCGCCTTCACCTCGGTTGCGGAGATGGTCGGCGCCGGGCTCAAGATCGACGCGGCAAGCGTCGCGACCGCCGGCGAGGAGAACGGCGGGCACCACTATGAGCCGACTGTGGCGCTGCTCGAAGCGGGCATCCCGGTGCTCGGCGAGAAGCCGATCTCCAACAAGATCGACGAGGCCGAGAAGATGGTGGCGCTCGCCAGGTCGAAGGGGCTGCGCTACGGCATCAATCTCAACCACCGCTTCACGCCGGCTGCACTGCGTTTGAAGGAGTGGATCGACAGCGGCCGGCTGGGCCCGCTCAACATCGTCAACATGACGATGTGGATCAACAACCCCAACGAGAGCGCGCCCTATTTCCACATGCGCGCCCTGCATCCACATTCGCTGGACGTTTTGCGATATTTTTGCGGGGATGTTGCAAAAGTTCAGGCATTTTTCAAAAAGGGCGAAGGGCGGCAGATCTGGTCAAATGTCCAGGTAAATCTGCTGTTTACGAGCGGTGTCATCGGACACCTGACCGGCTCCTATGACGCAGGTCCGGGCTACGGCCTTGAAACGCTCGAGATCGTCGGCTCCAAGGCGCGCGCAGTGCTGCGCGACGCCTGCGAGGAGCTGGAATTCTACCCCCGCCGCTCGCCCGAGGTGGAGCGCTACACCTGCATCGGCGGCATGCAGAAATTCCCGGAGACGTTCAAGAGCCGCATCACCCGCTGGATCGAGCAGAACCTCGAGGGCGCCAAGCCGGAGGCGATCGATGCCTCGGGCGAGGACGGCCTCAAGGTGCAGCGCATCATCGAGGCGGCGATCAAGTCGTGGGAAACCGATACGGTGGTGACGCTCTAGATGTCGCTGATCACCGTCATCGGGCGCGGCCATGGGGGCACGCGCGCCATCTCCCACACGCTCTATGCCAGCGGCGTCTATATGGGCCAGACCCTCAACGCCTCCGGCGATCTCGTGCCGCCCGAGGCGATGTATGAAGCCTGCCGGATCTTTGCCCGCTATGTCGACCGGGTCGGCGAGCTCGAATGGGATTTTTCCCGCGCGATGAGCGCCGAGATTCCCAAGGAGTTCAAGGACCTCATCGAAAAGTATCTTGCAGCCGTGCTCGCCAGCACATCCGAGCAACGCGGCTGGAAGATCCCGGAGACGACGCTCGTCTATCCTTGGATCCAGCGCATGTTTCCGGAGGCCAAATATATCTTCTGGATCCGCGACCCGCGCGACGGGATTCTTGCGACGCACAAGACCGACGACATGCGCGACTTCGGCATCGACTATCCGCCGACCGAGGACGTCTACAAGCGCCGCGCGATCTCATGGAAATACCAGTACGACCTGGTGCAGGCGACGCCCAGGCCAGCGCACTGGCTGGAGGTGCGCTTCGAGGATTTCGTGCTCAACCAGGAGGCGACCCTCGAGCGGCTGGAGAAATTCCTCGGCTTCGAACTCGGCCGCATCATCGTGCGGCCCGATGCGGTCGGGCGCTGGCGTCGCAAGCCTGACGAGAACGTGTCCTTCGATTTCTTCGAGCCGGCACTCAAGGCCTATCGCTACGACATCGAACCTGCCGCCTGACGGCGCAAACGGAGGAGAAATCCATGAAGCTTGGTGCAAACACCGTCCTCTTCGGCGGACACGACATGGAGACGGCCTTCAAGTACCTGACGATGGCCGGCTATGACGGGGTCGAGGTCTCGGCCATCAACGGCATGAGCGAACACCTCGTCATCGATCGCTGGCGCGAGATCGCACCGGAGGTGAAGCGCCTCGCCGGCGCCTACAACCTCGAACTGCTGGCCATGGAGCAACCATCGCGCGATCCGGCGATCATGGAGCAGGCCATGCAGGCGGCGGTCGAGATCGGCATTCCGATCATCAATTGCGGACCTGGTGGCAAGACGGGCGACGAGGCGAGCCTTGCGGAATCGATCGACGCGCTCGGCAAGCTCGCGCAGATGGCCGAACGCTACGGCGTGACGCTCTGCGTCAAGGCGCATATCGGGCACGCGATGCACAACACGCCGACGACGCTCAAGGTGATGGAGGCGATCTCCTCGCCGGCGTTCGGCATCGACATGGATCCTTCGCACATCTTCCGTTCGGGCGAAAATCCGGTCGAAGCCATCGCGGCCGTGGTCAGCCGCGTCAAGCACGTCCACATCCGCGACTGCCTCGAGGGCCTGACCGGTCCCGGCAAGCCCGAGGAGCAGGCCAACGGGCGCGGCGACATCGACCTCGTCGGCTATATCCGCACCCTGCATGAGGCGGGCTATGCCGGACCGCTCGACCTCGAGGTGATCGGGGCCAAGGACTATTCGGTCGAGCAGTGCGCCGTCATTGCCGCTGAAGCTCGCGGCCACATGCAGGCGTGCCTGCAGGCCTGCGGGGCGCGGTGATCGCGCTCAGATCGCTGTCGGGGAAACTGGAGCGGGTGAAGGGAATCGAACCCTCGTCGTAAGCTTGGGAAGCTTCTGCTCTACCATTGAGCTACACCCGCGACGGGGAACTTTCTGCGCGAAATCGCCAGAACCGTCAAGCGGCTTTGCGTGCCGAACTCAAGCCGGATAGGGCTTGAAATGCTTGGAAAGCTTGAGGCTCTGCGCCTGGTAGTTGGAACCGAGCGCGGTGCCGTAGAGCCGGTCGGGACGCTCGGCGAGGCGCTCATAGATCAAACGGCCGATGGTCTGGCCGTGGTTCAGGAGGAACGGCACTTCGCGGCTCCTGACCTCCAACACCGCGCGGCTGCCGGTGCCGCCGGCGGCCGAGTGGCCGAAACCCGGATCGAAGAAGCCGGCATAGTGCACGCGGAACTCGCCAACCAGCGGATCGAACGGCACCATCTCGGCGGCATGGTCGGGCGGCACGTGCACCGCCTCGTGGCTGACGAGGATGTAGAACTCGTCTGGATCGAGGATCAGCTCGCCCGAGCCGCGGCTGTTGAGCGGCTCCCAGAAGTCGAGGACGTCGAGCGCGCCCTTCCTATCGACGTCGATGACCGCCGTGTGGCGCTTGGAGCGGAAGCCGACGAGGCCGCCGCGGTTCTCGCCCAACAGGTCGATGGAGAGCGCGACGCCGTTGCCGACATCCTGATTGGCGTTGAACACCAGCGTCTGCTCGCGGTGGAGCGCCTGGTGTTCGGCGGGATCGAGGAGCGTGTCGCCCGAACGGAAACGGATCTGGCTCAAGCGCGAGCCGGTGCGCACCAGCACCGGGAAGGTGCGCGGGCTGATCTCGAGGTAGAGCGGTCCGCTGTAGCCTGCGGGCAACTGGTCGAAGCCGCGGGCCCGGTCGCCGATGACGCGGGTGAAAATGTCGAGCCGGCCGGTGGAACTCTTGGGGTTGGTCGAGGCGCTGACGGTTTCGGGCAGCCGCAGGCTTTCCTGCAAGGGCACGATATAGACGCAACCGCGCTCCAGCACCGCGCCCGACGTCAGGTCGATCTGGTGAAGCTTCAGCGCCTCGATGCGATCGGCGACGGTGCGCTCGGGGCCTGGCAGGAAGCTCGAGCGGACGCGGAAGGCCGTTTCACCCAGGCGCAGGTCGAGGCTTGCCGGCTGCACCTGATCGGCATCGAACGGCGTCTGCGAGATGATCGCGCGGACTTGCGCCAGTTTCTCGATGAGGCGCGCCGGATAGACGCCGATCGGCCACTCGTTGTTGCTCGTCATCTCAATCCGCCGGTCAGTGTCATACTCCGATAGCAACAGGCGCAATTGACGCCAAGGGCGAAAAGGCAATAGAAGTTTCCTCGGTGGTGATTTGGCCGGTCAGATTGCAGCCACCTTCCTGGCACGAGGCCTCATGAGGTCCCCATGTCCGGTAAAGTCCAAGTGCTAAACGACCGTTTCGAACCGGCCGCTCACGCGCGCCGGTTTTTTGTTTTGAGGTTTTGAGATGTCGTCCAAGGAAAAGAATCCCCTCGCCGATCCCAAGCGCCGCGCGCCCGAGACGCAGCTCGTCCATGGCGGCACCGAGCGCAGCCAGCATGGCGAAACCTCGGAGGCTCTGTTCCTCAATTCCGGGTATGTCTATCCGAACTCAACCGATGCCGAGACGCGTTTCCAGAACAAGACGCCCGGCCACATCTACAGCCGCTTCTCCAACCCGACCGTCGAGATGTTCCAGAAGCGCATGGCGCTCCTCGAAGGCGCGGAAGCGGCGCGGGGGCTTGCCACCGGCATGGCCGCCGTCACCACGGCCTTGATGAGCCAGGTGCGGGCCGGCGACCACGTGGTGGCGGCGCGCGCGCTCTTTGGCGGTTGCCGGTTCGTCGTCGAGGATTTCCTGCCGCGCTGGGGTGTCGCTTCGACTCTGGTGGACGGACGCGATCCGGCGAACTTCGCCGCGGCCATGCGCCCCAATACCAAGGCGGTGTTCCTCGAGACCCCGACCAACCCGACGCTCGAGATCGTCGATATCGCCGCCGTCGCCGAGATCGCCCATGCGCATGGGGCCAAGCTCGTCATCGACAATGTGTTTGCCACCCCGATCAACCAGTCGCCGCTGGCGCTCGGCGCCGATCTCGTCGTCTATTCGGCCACCAAGCACATCGACGGACAGGGCCGTGTGCTCGGTGGCGCGATCCTCGGC
The DNA here is from genome assembly GCF_000969415.1 of Devosia geojensis. GTDB lineage: Bacteria > Pseudomonadota > Alphaproteobacteria > Rhizobiales > Devosiaceae > Devosia > Devosia geojensis. The sequence continues at coordinate 26,212 of NZ_JZEX01000060.1, forward strand.
AGCCAGGAGCTGATCGCCGGCGACATCCACACCTTTATCCGCCAGACGGGTCCCTCGATGAGCCCGTTCAATGCCTGGGTGCTGCTCAAGGGCCTGGAGACGCTGCCGCTGCGGGTGCGCCAGCAGAGCGAAAGCGCGGCCAGGATCGCCGAGGCGCTCGCGGGCCACACGAAGGTGCGCAAGGTCTTCTACCCCCACCACAAGAGCCACCCGCAATACGAGCTCGCCAAGCGGCAGATGAAATCCGGCTCGACCCTCGTCGCCTTCGAGGTCGAGGGCGGGCAGGAGGCGGCGTTCAAGGTCGCGGACGCGCTGGCGGTGATCGTCATCTCCAACAACCTGGGGGACGCCAAGTCGATCATCGCCCACCCGACGACGACCACCCACCAGCGCTTTTCCGAGGATGTGCGGCTCGACATGGGCATCACGCCGGGTCTGCTGCGCCTTTCGGTCGGGCTCGAAGCGGCCGACGACCTTATCGCCGACCTCCTCTATGGCCTGGACCAGATCTGACCGATGGGCTGGCGCCGACTGATCCTTGCCGCGATCTGGGCCTGCTGGACGTCCGCCGCCCTCGGACAGGCGGTGCCCAATCATGCCGATCCGAGCGCGCGCGAAATCCTGCCCAATCCGGTGCCCGTGCCGGCGATCAGGTTCCTGACGAGCGCGGACTTTCCGCCGTTCAACTTTCGCGACGAAACGGGCGCGCTGGTCGGGTTCAATATCGATCTTGCCCGGCGCATCTGTGAGGAAGTCGACGTGCCCTGCACCGTGCAGGCCTGGCCCTGGGAGCAGGCGGCCGATGCGCTGGCCGACAATCAGGGGGATGCCCTGATCGCGGGCCTTGCGCTCAGCCCCGAGAACGGGGAGCGCTTCGATTTCTCATCGATCTACCTCGCCCTGCCCGGCCGCTTCGTAACGCAAGCGGATGCGGCACGTGGGTTCGACCCTTCCGCGCTCACCGGCGCCCGGATCAGCGTACGGCGGGGCTCGGCGCACGAGGAGTTCCTGCAGCGCTATCTCGCGCACGCGACGCTCGCGCCCATGGATGACGAGATTGCCGCGCTCGAAGCGGTCAAGGCGGGTGAAGCGGATGCCTATTTCGGCGACGCGATGCGCGCCTCGTTCTGGCTCAACGACAATCTCGCCTGCTGCAGCTTTGCGGGCGAAGCCTATTTCCGGCCGGAGCTTTTCGGCAAGGGTCTCGCAATCGCCGTGCCTGCAGGACACGACACGGTGCGCCACGCCATCGACTGGGCGCTCGTCCGCCTCAAGGAAGGCGGATCGCTCGACGAACTCTATCTGCGATGGTTCCCCGTCGGATTCTATTGAGGAAGCGCCGCCAGCCGCCATCCCAGTATTTGAGGTCGATGAGCACGCGCCGGTCGACGGGAGCGCAGAGCGTGGCGAGGGTCACGTCGATGGCTTTGCCCGACATCCACAACGCCGTGGCGCGGTGATTGCCGTCGAGGAGCAACGCCTCGCCGCCAACGAGGCGATAGGCTGGCAGGCGCAGCTTGACCGGGCCGGAGACGGCCTTGAACTGGTCGACGAGAGAGAGGAAGTGCCGACGATTGTCGGGTGAGAACTCCTCCATGCGTCCCGCGACATCCTGCAGGCGCAATGGACGGGCCAGCGGATCCCACATCGGTCGTTCGACCCGCCACGGGGTCGCCCGATAGGCGCAATAGAGCTGGCCGAGCTCGTCCCTGTCGGTGATCCGGCGGTGTTCTATAACAGCGTCGGAGGGCAGGCGCTCGAGATGCAAGCGCATGCCCGTTTCCATGGGCGACAGGGAATCGAACGGTAAATCCATGATTTCAGCCGAGCAACGTCGTCACAAAGCCTACATGGAAACGTCATAGTCCGATTTCCAGAGGCCAGGCAACATTCCCGCGGCTGAAAGCGGGGTCAGCCCTGCGTCAAAGTGTCAGGCAGGCGACGATGGCGAGCACGGGCGGCTGTTTCGATCGCGGCCGTCGTCAGCCGGTCGAGTCGCAGGTGATCGCGCATGAATTCCAGGAACCGCAATTCTTCCTGGCTGGTGTGAAGGTCGGAGGCGATGACCTCGACGGCAAGTGAATAAGCGGTGTCCTGCAGCTTCTGGGGCACCGCCGCGATCGCCGCCTCCACCACCTCCTCGAAGCCGCCATTGCCGTTGATCTTGTCGGCACAGGCATTGGCCACTTCGGCGATGCGGTGCATGTCGAAATCCTCGAAGACTGGCAGACGTCCGACCAGCGACTCGATGCGCGCCAGCTCACGTTCGGTCATGGTCGTATCCGAGGAGGCGGCGACGATCATCAGTTCGATCAGAGCGTCTTGAACGGGGCTCGGCATATGCAGCGGTCTCCTGGTTGCATCTGGCGCGATCTACCTAGGCAGGGCCGCGGCAACCCGCAAGGGGGCTGCCGGCCCCAGGTTCGGGCACCCACCCCAGCATTGACGGGGCTGACACAGAATGCAACACACCGCTCTTGTCGCAATTCCAACCCGAAAAGGCGTGCCAACCTTGTCGCCGCTCCCGCCCCTCGACCCCGCGTTCTTCGACGCCGCCCAGACCGCCCGCGCCTGGCCATTCGAGGAAGCCCGGAAACTCGTCAAGCGGCTGGAGAAGAGCGGCAAACAGGAAGCGCTGTTCGAGACCGGGTACGGCCCCTCGGGACTGCCCCATATCGGCACGTTCGGGGAGGTCGCGCGCACGACCATGGTGCGTACCGCCTTCCGGCTGCTGACCCGCGACGAAGTCCCGACACGGCTCATCTGCTTTTCGGACGACATGGACGGGATGCGCAAGATTCCCGACAACGTGCCGAGCCGCTCGTTCCTCGAGCCCTACCTGCAGCGGCCTCTGACCGCCGTGCCGGACCCCTGGACCAATGAGTTCGCGAGCTTCGGCGAGCACAACAACGCGATGCTGCGCCGGTTCCTCGACACCTTCGGGTTCGACTACGAGTTCGCCAGCGCCACGGACTACTACAAGTCCGGCAAGTTCGACGCGGTGCTGCTGCGCGCGGCCGAGCGCTACGACGACATCATGAAGGTCATGCTGCCGACCCTCGGAGCCGAGCGGCAGGCGACCTATAGTCCGTTCCTGCCGATCTCGCCGACCAGCGGGCGCGTGCTCTATGTGCCGATGAAGGATGTCAATGCCAAGGACGGCACCGTGACCTTCGCCGACGAGGACGGGCAGGACGTGACCGTCCCCGTCACCGGCGGACATGTGAAGATGCAGTGGAAGCCGGATTTCGGCATGCGCTGGGCCGCGCTCGGGGTCGACTTCGAGATGTTCGGCAAGGACCATCAGACCAACGCGCCAATCTACGACCGCATCTGCGAGATTCTCGGCGGCCAGGCGCCCGAGCACTACGTCTACGAGCTCTTCCTCGACGAGAACGGGCAGAAGATCTCGAAGTCCAAGGGGAACGGCCTCACCATCGATGAGTGGCTGGCCTATGCGAGCACCGAGAGCCTCGGGCTCTACATGTTCCAGAAGCCGCGGGCGGCCAAGCGCCTCTATTTCGACGTCATCCCGCGCGCGGTCGACGAATATTACCAGTTCGCCGAGGCCTATCAGGGCCAGGACGTGGCGCAGCGGCTGGAGAACCCGGCGTTCCACGTGCACTTCGGCCATCCGCCGAAGGTTTCGATGCCGATCACCTTCTCGCTGCTGCTCAACATCGTCTCGGCATCGAACGCCCATGATACCTCGGTGCTCTGGGGCTTCATCTCGCGCTACGTGAAAGGCGCGACACCGCAGACGGAGCCGGAGCTCGACAGGCTCGCGACCTACGCGGTGCGCTACTTCAACGATCGGGTGCGGCCGACAAAGGTTTTCCGCGCGCCGACCGAGAAAGAGCGCGCAGCCCTGCAGGACCTCGCCGATCAGCTTACGCCTCTCGAAGGCTCAACCAATGCCGAGGAGTTGCAGAACCTCGTCTATGAGGTGGGCAAGGCGCACCAGTTCGAGCCGCTGCGCGACTGGTTCGGCGCGATCTACCAGGTGCTGCTCGGCGCTGACCAGGGGCCGCGCTTCGGCTCGTTCGTCGCGCTCTATGGCGTAGCAGAGACGCGCAAGCTCATCGCCGATGCGCTGGCGGGCAAATTGGTGAGCGCCGCGGCCTGACGGCTCAGCTGCTCAGGAGCTTGCGGAAGTAAACGACGCGCTGGGTTTCGGTAAAGCCGAGGGCCTTATGCATGGCATGGCTCTCGACATTGTCGAGAGCCGCGTCGGAGGCGAACTCGGTGCAGCCGAGCCCGAGCGCCCACGCCTCGACCTCCACGACGAGCTTCCTGGCAACGCCCCTGCCCCGCGCTTGCGGCCGCACATAGATGCCTTCGAGGAAGGCGACCGGCGAGGTCTTGCAACCATTAACATAGTCGTGGCGCAGGGCCGCTTCGGCGAAACCGAGCGCCACACCGGCCTCGTCGCGGGCGATGAGGCAGATGGGCGAGCGCGCAGTCTCATCGTAGGCCTCGATATCGGCGCGATGCTCATCATCCCGACTCCTCGGCCAGAGTGCGTTGCGCATGGCGAGCCAATCGGCGTCGTCGGCGGCGCAGGCAGGCGAGACGTGAATACCGGACATATTACTGGCTCGCCCAGATGATGCGGGCGATCCATTCGACATCCTTGATATCGAGGATGCGCGGCTCGTACGCGGAGTTGAGCGAATGCAGCTCGATCTGACGCGCGGTCTGGCGGGCGAGGATCTTGGCCATCACCTCGCCCTCATGGGTGCGCACCACCACGCGGTCGCCGCGCCGCACCTGCTCAGTCGGCGAGACCACGATCCGGTCGCCCTCGCGGTAGAGCGGCTCCATGGAATCGCCCTGGACCTCCAGCGCATAGATGCCTGCATCGCCGGGTGACGGCAGGGCGATCTCGTCCCAACCCTGCCCGGCAGGAAAGCCGGCCGCATCGAAGAAGCCGCCGGCGCCGGCCTGGGCAAGGCCAATGAGCGGAACGGTCGCGACGCGAGGCGGCGCATCCATCTGCAGAAAGGCCCCGGCGCCATTGAGGAACTGCTCGAAGTTCTCTCCTGTCGCCTCCAGGATCTTGGCGATGCTTTCCGTTGACGGCCAGCGCTCGCGCCCGTCCTTGCTGATGCGCTTGGAGGGGTTGAACGCCGTGGCGTCGAGACCGGCCAGCCGCGCCAGACCTGAGGCGCTGAGGCTGTGGCGCCGGGCGATCGCGTCGATGCCATCCCAGATGGCGCGGTGTGACAGCATGATGCCGGATCCTCGCTGGAGAGGAATGATATCTTAGATTCGGAAACTTGTCCTATTACTACAGCCGGGCGTTTGCTCTGTAAAGACTCGGTAAAGGGTTTGCCGCCGCTTGCCGCGGAGAGCCCGTAGGATTAGGGTCCCGGCGCCATGGCCGAACCCGAATTCATCTACAAGATCGCGACAGAAGCCACCTACGAACCCGCGCGGGAGGCTGCCGTTTTCGCCGGCATGCCGATCGACGCGAGGGACGGCTTCATCCATTTTTCCACCGCCGAACAGCTTGCCGAGACGCTGCGGCTGCACTTCGCGGGCAAGGGCGACCTCGTGCTGCTCGCCGTGCGGACGGATGACCTCGGCGCGGCGCTCAAATGGGAGCCATCGCGTGGCGGCGCACTCTTTCCGCACCTCTACGCTCCCCTGCCGCTCTCGGCCGTCGCCTGGGAGGCGCAAATCGCGGTCGCGGCCGACGGGAGCTGCGACTTGCCCGAGGCGGTCATATGATCCTGTCGGCTCTTTCTCCCCTCCTTCGCCTGCCGGCGATGCAGAACCTCAGCCGCGATGCCCTGCTGCGCATGGATCCGGAAATCGCCCACGGCACGACGATAACCGCGTTGCGGCTGGGCCTTGCGCCCGAGCAGGTCGATCCCGATCCGCCGGAGCTGAAGACGCAGCTCTGCGGACTGGAGCTCGCAAACCCCGTCGGCATGGCGGCCGGGTTCGACAAGAATGCCGAGGTGCCGCGCCCGCTCGCCCGCATGGGCTTCGGCATGGTGGAGGTCGGCACCGTGACGCCGCGCCAGCAGACGGGCAATCCCAAACCCCGGCTCTTCCGGGTGGGAGAGGCCGACGGGGTCATCAACCGCATGGGCTTCAACAATGAAGGTCACGAGGCGGTTTTCGCGCGCCTCAAGGCGACGCGGGTGCCCGCGGCGCTCGGCGCCAACATCGGGGCCAACAAGGACAGCGAAGATTTCGTCGCCGACTATGTGGCGGGGGTGAAGCGCTTTGCCGACGTCGCCGACTACCTCACCGTCAATATCTCCTCGCCCAATACGCCGGGCCTCAGGAACCTGCAGGCCGACGAAGCGCTGCGCCGATTGCTCGGCGAGGTGCTCGCCGCCCGCGCCAAGGCCAAGGTTCGCGTCCCCGTTTTCCTCAAGATCGCGCCGGACCTCGACGAAGCGGCGCTCGATGCCATCGCCGATGTGGTACTGGCGACCGATCTCGACGGGCTCATCGTTTCCAACACCACCATCGGGCGCGAGACGGTCGCAGGCATGGAGAATGCCAGCGAGACCGGAGGGCTCTCGGGCAAGCCGCTGTTCGCGCTCTCGACCCGCAAGCTCGCGCAGATGCGCCAGCGGGTCGGCGAGCTGCCGATCATCGGTGTCGGCGGCATCCATTCACCGCAGTCGGCGGTGGCCAAGTTCGAGGCCGGCGCCAATGCCGTGCAGCTCTATTCCGCCCTCGTCTTCGGCGGACTCGACCTGCTGGAGCGGATCAAGCGCGGGCTCGTGGCGGCGGTGCGGGCCGAGGGCAAGACCAATATCGGCGAGCTCGTCGGCACGCGCACCGCCGACTGGGCGGTGGGACACGTTTCCGGTTAACCCGCGAACAGGCTCGCGCGCCGCCGTTCCAGCGCCCACCAGTAGATGCCGCCGCGCGCCAGGAACCAGGCGTGGAGCGCCAGCCAGAGACCGAGATTGCCGAGCACCGGCTGGAGCAGCAATGCGACGGCGAGGAACACGAAAAGCGACATGACCATGCCGTTGCGCATGGTGACGTTGAGTGTCGTACCGACCAGGATGCCGTCGTAGACGAAAGCGGGCATGAAGGTCAGCGCGCATAGCGCGGCAAGCCACAGATAGTCCATGGCGTAGGCGCGCACCTCTTCGTTGGTCGTCATGAAGCCGATGACGTAGCCGCCGCCGAAATACCAGGCGAGACCGAGGCACACGGCGATGATCAGGCCCCACTGGAAGCTGAGCCCATACGCCTTGTCGAAGGCGGGCCGCCAGTTGGCGCCGACCGCCTTGCCGGTCAGCTGCTCGGCGGCCTGGGCGATGCCATCCATGAAGAAGCCGACGATCATCAGGAGGTTGAGGAGAATGGCGTTGGCCGACAGCACCACCTCGCCCATGCGCGAGCCCTGGGCGGCGAAATAGGCATAGGCGCCCATCAGGGCGAGCGAGCGGATCATCAGGTCGCGGCTCAGGCCGAACATCCGCTTCAGGGCCGCCGCATCGAAGAGCTCGGCCGGAACGACAGCGGCAACGATCGCGCGCACGCCGCCGAAGTGGCGCGCCATCAGCACGAGGCCGAGGAGCGCGGCGGCGACGTGTCCGAGGACGGTACCGACAGCCGCGCCGGCGACGCCCCAGCCGAATACATAGACGAAGAGGATGCTGCCAACGATGTTCACCCCGTGGATGATCATCTGCAGCATCATGCCTGTGGTCGCCGCGGCGCGGCCGTAGAACCAGCCGAGAAGCGCATAGTTGATGAGCGAGAACGGCGCCGACCAGATGCGGACCTGGAAATAGGTGGCGAGCGCACCAGCCACGCCCGGCTCGGGCGCCAGGAGCCAATTGGCGAGCCAGAGCATCGGGCCGGCAAGCACGATCATCAGGAGGCCGATGCCGACGGCAAGTCCGATGGCGCGCACGGCATGCAGCAAGCCGTCGCGCGGGTCTCGGGCGCCGACCGACTGGGCGACGAGCCCGGCCGTGCCGATGCGCAGGAAGTAGGCCATGGAGAAGATGAAGTCGAAGACCAGCGCCCCGAGGACGAGGCCGCCGAGGAGCCCCGCATCGCCCAGCCGGCCGATGACGGTGATGTCGACGAGGCCGGCGAGCGGTTCGGTGATGAACGCGACGCAGGCCGGCAGCGCGATCTTCCAGACGTCGGCATGACGTACGTCGAACGGATACTGGGCGCGCTTGCCGCCCTCGGCGGTGGTCATTTCGATGGATTCCGGTCAGTGGTCGGAGATGATGGCGATGACGAGGTCGGCGCGGTTCTGCGTCTCGGCCACGAGATCATAGTTGGGCAGGTCGTTGCGCTCGATATGCGCCCGATTGCGTTCCTCGGTAAAGAGGCCTTCCTCTGCATGACGCTTCATCAGACGGGCGCGCACCGTCTCGCGCGGGACATCGAGGAAGACCGAGAAGTCGAGGAGCGGCTTGACGCCGGCCCAGGGCGGATCGGTGAGCAGCAGGTAGTTGCCCTCGACGACGAGCACGCGCACGTCCGGAGCGACCTCGAAGCCATCGTCGACCACGTCCTCGATCTTGCGGCTGTAGATCGGTCCCTTGACCGGGGCATTGGCGACCTTGATGTGATGGAGGAAATTGACGAAGGCGGCCCCTTCGAAGGTGTGCGGGGCGCCCTTGTAGTCCACCTGCCCCATTTGCTCGAGCTTGGCGTGGCGCATGTGGAACCCGTCCATCGGAACGAGCGCGGCAGTGCCCGGCTGAACGGCATTGAGCGCGACGACGGCTTCGCCGGCGAGGGTCGACTTGCCCGAACCCGGCCCGCCGGCAACACCGATGGCGATGCGCTCGCGCGTGTGCCGCTCCATCTCGAGCACATGGGTGACGAGCACCGAGAGCGCCGATTGCGGATCGAGCTCAAGTCGCGTGGGCATGGCCGCGCCTCTCCTCCTTCTGCCTTTTGCGACGATCATATAGGCTCAAGAAGAATTTGCACGTCCACCCGCCGGATTCCATGTCGCAAGCGCTCAAGCTTCATCCGATCATCGCCGGCTGGTTCGCCGGCAAGGGGTGGGCGCCGCGCCGGCACCAGCTCGACGTGCTCGAAAGCTGGCAGGCGGGCGCCTCGGCGCTGCTGATCGCGCCGACGGGCGCCGGCAAGACGCTCGCCGGGTTCCTGCCGACGCTGACCGATTTGATCGAGACCCCACAGGACGGGCTGCACACGCTCTACATCTCGCCGCTGAAGGCCCTGGCGGTGGATGTGGCGCGCAACCTGACGACCCCCATCGACGAGATGGGAATCAATATCCGGGTCGAGACGCGCACCGGCGACACGCCTGCGGCGCGCCGGCAGCGGCAGCGATACGATCCGCCCAATATTCTCCTCACCACGCCCGAGCAGATCGCGCTGCTCCTCAGCCATCCGGATGCGGCGCAGCTTTTCGGCTCGCTGAAGCGCATCGTCCTCGACGAGCTGCACGCGCTCGTCACCTCCAAGCGCGGGGAGCTGCTTTCGCTTGCCATCGCCCGCATCGCGGCGCTCGCTCCGCAGATGCGGATCACCGCGCTCTCGGCGACGGTGGCGCGGCCGGACCTCCTGCGCGACTGGATCGCGCTGCCCGTGCCGCTGGCGCCGGCGCACCTGCTCAATGCCACGGGCGGAGCGCCGCCGGAGCTGTCCATTCTCGATACCGAGGACCGCCTGCCCTGGGCCGGACACTCGGCCGCCTGGGCGGTGCCGGCGCTCTACGAGACGATCAAGCGGCACAACACGACGCTCCTCTTCGTCAACACCCGCTCGCAGGCTGAGATGCTGTTCCAGAACCTCTGGGCGATCAACGAGGAGATGCTGCCGATCGCGCTGCACCATGGCTCGCTCTCGGTCGAGCAGCGGCGCAAGGTCGAAAGCGCCATGGTGCGCGGGGACCTGAAGGCCGTGGTGTGCACCTCGACGCTCGACCTCGGCATCGACTGGGGCGATGTCGACCTCGTGGTGCAGGTCGGAGCGCCTAAGGGGTCATCGCGCATGCTGCAGCGCATCGGGCGCGCCAACCACCGGCTCGACGAGCCGTCGAAGGCGGTGCTGGTGCCTTCCAACCGCTTCGAGGTGCTCGAATGCGAGGCGGCGGTGGAGGCGGTGGCCGAGAACCACCAGGACAGCGAGAACCCGACGACGGGCGGCTATGATGTCCTTGCCCAGCACATCCTCGGGCGCGCCTGCGCCGGAGCGTTCGACGCCGACGACCTCTTTGCCGAAGTGACCAGCGCCTGGCCCTATCGCGAGCTGGCGCGCAGCCAGTTCGACCGCATCCTCGATTTCGTCGCGACCGGCGGCTATGCGCTGCGCGCCTATGAGCGCTACGCGCGGCTGCGGCGCACGCCCGAAGGCCTCTGGCGGATCGCCAACCCCTATGTCACCCAGCAATACCGGCTCAATGTCGGCACCATCATCGAGGAGCCGATGGTGCGGGTGCGGCTGGTGCGCGGCCGCGGCTTCCGCAAGGGCGCGACCAGCGGGCCGATCAGCCGCGGCGGACGGGTGCTGGGCGAAATGGAGGAATATTTCTTCACTACGATCGTCCCCGGTGACACCTTCATGTTCGGCGGCGAGGTGGTGGCGTTCGAGGGCATGCACGAGAACGAGGCGTTCGTGTCGCGCTCGCAGGCGACCAATCCCAAGATCCCATCCTATATGGGCGGCAAGTTCCCGCTCTCGACCTACCTCGCCGACCGCGTACGCAGGATTCTCGCAACGCCCGAGGACTGGCGGGCGCTGCCCGACCAGGTCTCGGGGTGGCTGCGTCTTCAGCAGGAAGCCTCGGTGCTGCCGGGGCATGACAGCCTTCTCGTCGAGACCTTCCCGTTCGAGGGGCACAACTATCTCGTCTGCTATCCGTTCGAGGGACGGCTGGCGCACCAGACGCTCGGCATGCTGCTCACACGGCGGCTGGAGCGCGCCCGGGCGCGCCCGCTGGGGTTCGTCGCCTCCGAATACGCGCTCGCCATCTGGGGGCTCGGCGATCTTTCAGCGCTCATCCGCACCGGACGGCTCTCGCTCGACGAGCTCTTTGCCGAAGACATGCTCGGCGACGACCTCGAGGCCTGGCTCGACGAATCGGCGCTGATGAAGCGCACGTTCCGCAACTGCGCGATCATCGCCGGGCTCATCGAACGGCGGCATCCGGGCAAGGAGAAGACCGGACGGCAGATCACCATGTCTGCCGACCTCATCTATGACGTGCTCTACGCCCATGAGCCGGACCACGTCCTGATCCAGGCGACCCGCCGGGACGCGGCGCGGGGCCTCCTCGACATCGAGCGGCTGGGCGAGTGCCTCAAGCGCATCCGCCGGCACATCGTCCACAAGCCGCTGGACCGAATCTCCCCGCTCGCGGTACCGGTGATGCTGGAGATCGGCAAGGAGCCGATCTTCGGGGAGGCACGCGAGACCGCCATGGCGGAGGCGGCCGACGAGTTGATGCGGGAAGCTTTGGGCGGGTAGTGTTCCAAGAGGCGGTCAATACCAACGAGGCGGACACCACCGTGTTCATCCGCTTTGCCGGCCACATGTTCGAGCCGCTGGCGTCCGGTGCGCTCTACTGGCGCGCCGAGAACATGCTGCTCGTTGCCGACCTGCACCTCGAGAAGATGAGCTCCTTCGCGCGGCGCGGGCAGATGCTGCCGCCTTACGATACAGGCCTGACCCTGCGGCGGCTGGAGCAGGATCTGCTCGACACCGGGGCGGCGACCGTCATCGCGCTCGGCGACAGCTTCCATCGCGACGAGGGTACCGCCTCGCTCCAGGACATGGACCGTGCGCGGCTCGACGGGTTGATGGAGCGCTGCGAATGGCTGTGGCTGTCGGGCAACCACGATCCGACGCCGCATCAGCTGGGCGGGCGGTGCCTTCCCGCGTTCGCCCATCGCGGGCTGACGCTGACGCATGAGCCGCAGCGATCGGTGGACGGCTTGATCGCCGGGCACCTGCATCCGGCGGCGCGGGTGCTGATGAACGGGCGCTCCGTGCGGCGCGGCTGCTTCGTCCACGACAGCCGGCTGATGATCATGCCGGCCTATGGCGTTTCGACGGGAACGCTCAACATCCTCTCGCCCGCCTTCATAGGGCTCTTCGCCTGGTCGGAGATCAAGGTGACGATGATGGGGCGAGGCCGGCTCTATCCGGTCAGTCCCAAGCGGCTCGTCGGCGGCTAGAGTTCACCGTTTCCTTGAAACGCTGAGCTCTAGGCCGACCGGCACGCGGCAGCACTCACCGCCTGAAGATCACGCCGCCCAGCCACCCGGTGAAGAGCGCGATCGCGACGCAGGCGATGCCGTAGACGAAGGGCTGCTGGGTGGCGCTGACGGCCAGGAACCGCTCGAAGCCGGTCTTCCTCACGGCAAAGCCTTCGGCGCGCCGCGCGACGATCTCGCCGTCCCTGAAGATGTAGGTCGAGGCGAGATAGGAGCCCGGCGGCGCATCGCTCGGCAGCGTCAGGCGCGCGGCATAGGTGGTGTTGGAGAGGAACTGGACGCCGGACTCGGAGAGGCCGAAGAAGCCCTTCTGGGTCATGAGGCGCACGAGCTCACGCCCGAAGACGGAGGACTTCCACCAGCCCGCCTCGTCCTGCACGGTCGGCTGGGCCTCCGGCAGGATATTCTCGACGGCGAGCGTCGTCGGGCTGGTGATATCGAGGAGCCGTCCGCTCGAGAGCACCTGAAAATAGCTCGGGAAGCGATCGAAGACGACCTGGTCGGTGTTGATCCAGATGCCGAAGTTGCGCGTCTTCTGGCGCGCGACCCGCGCCTGGGCCGGGCCCGTGACGACGATGACCACATGGAACGGCCCCTCGACGAAACGCTGCTCGGCGCCCGCCGCCGGCTCGATGCTGCCGAAGAAGGTTATGCGCTCCCCATCGTAGCTCGAGGTGATCTCGATGAGGTCGGTCGACAGCTGAGAGACCAGCCGCTCGGCCAGCACCGGCGAAACGCAGAGGAGCATGGCGAGGGTGGCGAGGGCGAGCCGTCTCATCGCGCGCCTCCCGGGCCGATGACGGCCATGCTGAAGACATCCGTCGGGGTAAGCACAAGCGAGAGACCGAAACGGATGGCGACGGCGAGGACGAGAATGGCGAGGAGCGCGCGCAGCTGCTCGCCACGCAGGTATTTGTTGGCTGAGGCTCCGAACTGGGCGCCGGCGACGCCTCCGATCATCAGGCAGAAGGCGAGCAGGATATCGACGCTCTGGCTCTGGACCGCATGGAGGATCGTCGTCGCGCCCATCATGGCGACGACCTGCAGGAGCGAGGTGCCGATGACCATGTTGCCCGGTACGCGCAGCAGATAGACGAGCGCCGGCACCATGATGAAGCCGCCGCCAACGCCGAGCAGCGAGCCGAGGAAGCCGATGATCGTGCCGATGCCGAGAACGGGCAGCACGCTGATGTAGAGCCGGGACTTCTTGAACCGCACCCGCCAGGGCAGGCCGTGGATCCAGTTGTGCTGGTGCGCCTGGCGCTCGCGCACGACGACGCCGCGCCGCTGCTTGACGATGGAATTGACCGACTCGATCATCATCAGCGTGCCGACCGAGCCGAGGAGCACCAGGAAGCCGAGGGCGATGAAGAGATCGAGCTGGCCAAGTGCGCGCAGGATCGAGAACGCCGCAACGCCGCCGAAGGCGCCGAGGATGCCCGAGAGCACCAGGTACATGGCCAGGTGCATGTCGATGCCGCCACGCCGGTAGTGGCTCAGCGCCCCCGACGTCGATGCCGCCACCACCTGGCCGGTGACCGAGGCGACCGCGACCGAGGCCGGCACGCCCGAGAAGATGAGCAGCGGCGTCAGCAGGAAGCCGCCGCCGACACCGAAGAGCCCCGAAAGGAATCCGACCGCCCCTCCGATTCCGATGAGGAAGAAGAGGTTCACGGACAACTCGGCGATCGGCAGATAGATCTGCAAGGCCCTGATCCGAAGACGGCACGAACCGGAGGACCGCGACACTGCGCCGAGGTTCGTGAGGAAAAAGCATTATCGCCCCCAACCCGCTTTTCGCCGGTTGGAGGCATTCTGTTTCTTCTATGACCAAAGGGCTTACGGTTCCGTTGACGCGCTGTCAAACCAACTTGTCATGACGGAAAAACCGTCCCGGCGGCGTGACGTTTTCGCCTCAGACGGGCTGGCTGCCGAGCACGGCGAGCAGGCGCGGATTGATGGCGCCGCTCTCGCTCATGCCCGTGCCGCGTTCGAAGGCCTGAACGGCCTCTCGGGTCTTGGGGCCTGCAAGGCCATCGGCGGTGCCGACATCATAGCCGAGCCTGGCGAGCGCCTGCTGCACCTTGGTCACCACTTCCCGGTTGGAAATGACCTCGCCCGGATTGAATTCCTCGTCCCAGGTGCCGATCGGGGCGAAGTTGGCGGCAAGGTCGATGGGCGTGCTTTTCCAGGCGGCGGCTTCCTCGTTGAGGCGGGCAACCGCCTCGGCGCTGAGCGAACGGGCGATGTCGTCACGCGCCTTGGCGGCGTCGGTATCGCCGCTATGCGCCGCGAGCGAGAACCACTTGTAGGAACGCTCGAAGTCCTGTTCGACGCCGAGTCCGCGGGCGTAAAGCATGCCGAGGTTGAACTGGCTGTCGGTCATGCCGCGCTCGCCGGCCTGCTCGAACCATTCGGCCGCGGTCTCGAAATCCTGGTCGCCCATTTCCCCGCCGGCGTGGATGGCGGCAAGGTTGTGCATGGCCATGCGGTTGCCGGCTTCGGCGGCGCGCTGATACCAGAGGCGGGCGACCTCGAGGTCCTTCTCGACACCGTTGCCGCTCTCGTAGAGATTGCCGAGCCGGTACTGTGCCGGCGCGAAACCCTGGGCGGCCGAGCGCTCGTACCAGACGGCGGCTTCCTCATAGTCCTGCTCGACGACGCGTCCTTCAGTGAGGATGGCGGCGACTTCGAACTGGGCGCGCGCATCGCCGTTGGCGGCAGCCTCACGCATGGCTTCGGGCCCCACATCCTCGGCCGGAGGAGCGAAGGTGACCGGCCCATCCGGGGTCGCGGGGATCGAACCGGTCAGGATCCTGCTTTCCGGCTCGGGCTCGGGCGCGATCGCCTCCGCATCGGCCTCGGCCGCCGCGTACGAGATCGTTTCTCCAACATCCAGGGTCGGGGGCATGGACGCCGTCTCAAGCGGCGTCGCGAATTTGGCGGCAGCGGAATTGATCGACGCGGTGGCGGAGGTATCGATGACATCGCCGACCTGCGGCGCGGTCAGCGTCGCCGCCGATTCCACAGGCTGGGCATCGAGCATGGTGGAAAGGCCGGTCGCTTCGCCGGTTTCGGCCGGCGCCGTCTCCTCGATCTGCGGCGCGGGCGCGGTCCGACCGGCGCCCAGGCGCTGCATGGCGAGGTTGAGCGCGAGGGCCGAGACGGCGACCAGCGCGACGGCCAGCAGCAGGGCGTGGCGGTTGCGGCGCCAGAATCCGCCCTTCGTCTCTTCCTCCACCGGTTCTTCCGGGAGATCGAGGGCAGGCACCGGCTCGGCCTGCGAGGCGGCGGCGCCCTTGCGGGAGCCAAGTCCCCAGCGGCGCTTCTCGCGCTTGGGCTCCTCGACAACGGGTTCGGCGGCCGGGCGGCCGTCGTCCGCGGGCGTTGCAACGCGAGAGAATGCGCGCCCGATCAACGAGTTGGCGCCGGCGGGCTGGCTCGCCGTCTCCTGCTTGGCGCGCTGCGCGCGCCGGGCGGCCGCAATGAAGGTGCTCTGCGCGCTCAAGGGCGCGGCGGCCGGGGCCGGCTCGGGGATCGACGCTTTCCGCGGCGTCTCGCCGAAAGGATCGGCTGCCGGCTCGGTCAGGCTCGAGACCGGGCGCGGCGGACGTTCGATGCTGTTGGGATCGAAAGCGGGCCGGTCCGACTGGGCGGCGGTCGACGCCGGCTTTCCGGCGGGTGTCGCCGACCCGGCGGCTGACTTGCCTGCCGGCAGCTTCGGTCCGTTCTTGGTCTCAAGGGCGGCGCGCACGGGTCCCTCGGCAAAGCCGGGATCGACGAGCGGCGCCTCGTCGGCCGGATTGGCCGGCATCAGATCGCGCTTCGCCTGCGGCTTGGCCGGCTGCGCAGTCTCGGCGGAAGCCGGCGTCTCGCCACGCCGCGAGAGCGCCGCTTCGAGGCGCGTCAACCGTTCGGCGGTGTCGCGGCCGGCCGTATTGATCAGCGCCGACATGCGCTTCTCGAACGCGTCGAGCGAGGCGGGCGCCGCGCCTGCCGGCAGGCCGGCGAGATCGTCGATCTTGGCGCCGGTCTCGTCGAGGCGTTCCATGAGCTTGCGCAGCTGGTTCTCGATCTGGCCGACGGACGGTCCGTCCGGGGCCATGGGGGTGGCGCCGCTCAATGCCTCGATCTGCGTTTCGATGCGGGCAAAGCGCGGCTCGAGGCCACCGATGACGGCATCGCGCAACGCAGCGATATCCCGCCGCAGCTCGGCAACGTCACTCCCCTGCCCTTCGTGGCCGCCGATCTGCGCAGTCATGGCATCGATCTTGGCGATGAGCGACTGAGGCACCGCATCCTGCCGCTGCATGGCGGCGGTGAAGGCGGCCATCTCCTCGGTCATGCGATCGAGATCGAAGGGCGAAGCACCCACGTTCTTCTCGATGGCGTCGATCCGGTCGTAGACGTTGCGGATGCCTTCCTCGATGGCGCGCAGCGCCGGATCGGGAGCGGCAGGGTGCTCATCGCGAACGATCTCGCGCTCCATCTGCTGCACCTGCAGCTCGGCGAGCTTGCCGACCGTCGCCGAGACCTCGTCGAGGCGGATGTTGATGGCGTCGACATCGACCCGGGGCGTATCGGCGACCAGCTTGGCGAGCCCGGCGAGCTGCGTCTCGAGGCGCTTGACCTGACCGGTCTCGCCCACGGCGCCGGCAAGCAGTTCCACCACCTGGCTCAACTGCTCGACCTGCCCGGCGATCTCGCGCACGCCGCCGGCATCCTGGTGCAGGCCGTGCAGTTCCGTCTCCAGCCGTTCGAGGCGTCCCGAAAGGCCGCCGACGAGCGCCGTCAGTTCCGTGAGCTGGCCATTGTCGGGCGAGCGCCGGCCGATGATCGGCACCTGGGCCGATGTCTGGCGGCTGCGGATCTCGGCGATGGCGGCGCGCAGCTCGTCAGGCTCGGTGGTGCCGTTGTCGTCGCGCTCGCTGAAGCGATCGACGGCGCGCTTGACCGAGCGCAGCGCCTCGCGCCGGCGCTCGAGGCCGGGCGTCTCGATCACCTGGTTACGCAGCGCCCGCACGCGCCGCGACAATCCCTCGACCTGGGAATCGGCGGGGGCCTGGCGCGTCGCATAGCGGCCTTCCACCTGATCCAACAGCGCCACCAGCTCGCCGCGCAGCGCCTGCCACTCGCCGGACTGGGCGTCGGGATCGGTCTCTGGCGTTTCGGAGAGGGAATAGGCGCGGGCCATGGGGGATCCCAATCGGTGGAATTGCGGAAACCCCCGCTGATTCGGCGCGGAGGGCTGCCCCTCACTCTTGGGAAAACATGGTAAACAAGCCGTTAAATAGCGGCCGGCGCGGGCATCCGATCGGCCGAAAGTCTAGCGCAAGCCCGCTTTACCATCGCGCCGCGAGCGCGTAGGCATGGCAAGACACTTCTGGAGCCTCGGCATGACGCGCCGCCGCATCATCATCGTCGATGACCATCCGCTGTTCCGTTCGGCCCTGCACCAGACGCTGGCAGGGGGCGATGCAGCAGTGAGCGTCGAGGAGGCGGGGGACCTCAATGGCCTCAGCGCCGCACTCGAGGCGGACCGCGACTGCGACCTGGTGCTGCTCGACCTCAACATGCCGGGCGTGCGCGGCTTTTCCGGGCTGCTGCTGCTGCGCGCGCAATATCCGGACATCCCGGTGATGATCATCTCGGCCGTCGAAGACGCCACGATCGTGCGGCGGGCGTTCGAGCTCGGCGCGGCGGGATACCTGCATAAATCCGTGGGGCCGACGGAAATCCGGCGGGCCATCGAAACGGTGCTCTCGGGCGAGGTCTTCGTGCCGGCGGGGCTCAGCATGGGGAGCGAGGACGAGCAGTCCGCGCTGATGCGCAGGCTCGCGACCCTCACCCCGCAGCAGGTGCGGGTGCTGATGATGCTTTCGGACGGCCTGATGAACAAGCAGATCGCCTATGAGCTTTCGATCTCGGAGGCGACGGTCAAGGCGCATGTCTCGGCCATCCTGCAGAAGCTCGACGTCGACAGCCGCACCCAGGCGGTGATCGCCGCCGCGCGCATCGAGGACGGTCAGTTCGAGGCGCTGTTCTCTGTCGGCAACGAGAAGGCTTAGGGACCACAGATATCGCAGCCCCTCATCCTGATTTTCCGATGAACGCGGAAAGTCGGCCCCTCCCCGGAGGGAGAAGGGAAGGGCAAGCCGTCAGTTTGCCAATCCAGAACTGCTCCAGTCTCAGGCCGAGCGCCGCGTCTGCCGTCCGCTCTGGCTTGCAAGGCCGCTGATCACGGCGCGCAGCGTCGCGGGCTTGACGGGCTTCGTCACGACGGCGACGCCGCGCTCCTCGGCGAGCGCCCTGACTGCAGGGCTGCGGTCGGCGGTGACGAGGGCGGCCGGCAGGTGCCCGCCGACATTGTGGCGCAGCCACTCGATGGCATCGAGGCCCGACGTCTGCTCGAGGTGATAGTCCATCAGCACCAGGTCGGGATACCAGCCCTCGAGCAGCCGCTCGCGGTCGATCTGCTTGAGGGAGAGAGCCGTGCG
The DNA here is from genome assembly GCF_000969415.1 of Devosia geojensis. Lineage (GTDB taxonomy): Bacteria > Pseudomonadota > Alphaproteobacteria > Rhizobiales > Devosiaceae > Devosia > Devosia geojensis. Next base: position 44,906 of record NZ_JZEX01000060.1, read on the forward strand.
CACGTCGCACCCCCAATGGGCGAGAAGCCCGTCCATCGCCTCGAGGATCGCCCGCTCGTTGTCGACGCAGAGCACCTTGAGGTCGAGGGTGCCGAAGCTCGCCTCTCCCGCCGGCGCCTCCTCGGCCTCGGCGACCTGGACGTTGCGGGCAAGCGGCAGGAAGAGCGAGAAGCGCGAGCCCCTGCCCTCGACGCTGTCGAGCTCGAGCGAAAGGCCGAGGGTCGCGACCAGGCGTTGGACGATGGAGAGCCCGAGGCCCAGCCCCTGGGCCATGCGCGCGCCATGGTCGAGCCGGGAGAACTCGGCGAAGACCAGCTTGTGCTGGTCCTTGTTGAAGCCGATGCCGGTGTCGATGACGTCGAGCCGCAGCCGGGCGCCGCGCCGGCGCACGCCCACCAGCACCCTGCCGCCGGGGCGCGTGTACTTGATGGCGTTGGACACGAGGTTCTGTACGATGCGCGAGAGCAGCATGCGGTCGGTGACGACCGTGGCGGCCGCCGGCACGATTCGCAACCGCACACCCCGCTCGCGGGCCATGGGCGCGAACTCGACCTCGATCTTCTTCAGGGCGTCGCGCACGCCGAAGGGGGCGGGCGCCGGACGCACGGCGCCGCTATCGATGCGAGAGATATCGAGGAGGGCCGACATGATGTCCTCGACGGCGGTGAGCGAGGCTTCGATGGAGGTCGCGAGCTCGCCGAGCCCTGTATCCTTGGCCCGCTCCATCAGCGTCGAGGTATAGAGCCGGGCGGCGTTGAGCGGCTGGAGCAGATCGTGGCTCGCGGCGGCCAGGAACCGGGTCTTGTCGTGGTTGGCGGCGTCGGCCTTGGCTCTCGCCGATTCGAGCTCTGCATTGACGCGGGTGAGCGCGGCGGTGCGCTCCTCGACGCGTCCCTCGAGGCTCAGGTTGACCCTGGCGAGCTCGCGCTCGGCGCTGACCCTCGCCGTCACGTCGGCGAAGCTGACGGCCAGGCCTCCGTCCGGCAGGCGGCTCGAGTGGAACTCGAGCGCCTGCCCGCGGCTGTCGATACGCTGGGTGACGGTGGAGGGCGCGGCGGTGATGGTGTTGATGCGCTCGATGGCAAGGCGCGCCGGATCGCCGGGGCCGAGGTCGCCGCGGTCGGCCAGGTGGAGCGCGATGTCGAAGAGGGGCGTGCCGGGGCGCATCAGCTCGCCCGGCAGCGCCAGGAGATCGCCGTAGCGCCGGTTGCAGGCGATGAGCTTGAGGCCGTGGTCGAACACGGCGATGCCCTGGGGAATGAAATCCAGCGCCTGACGCACGCTGTGCTCGGCGCCGGCCGACTTATGCGGCATGGCGAGGTCCGGCGATGAAGATGGTTGCCTTTGCGGGGGAACTATCCGCCCGCCGGCACGCCCGCGCAACCCCGACGAAGGTCACGGGGGGCAATGGCGATTGCATTGCGCGCCAAACTGGGTGACCCTTGCGGCATAGCGCAAACGCCAATCCCCGGGGGCCGGGGATGCATAACGAGGTGGGACAATGCAGGGCTTTCTCAAGGAATTTCGCGACTTCGCCGTCAAGGGCAACATGATCGATCTGGCCATCGGCGTCATCATCGGCGCCGCGTTCGGGGCCATCGTCTCCTCGATCGTCGACGACATCTTCATGCCGATCATCGGCCTTCTCGTCGGCGGCATCGATTTCTCCAACCTCTTCGTCGTGCTCTCCAATCCCAACGACGTGCCGGTTCCCTCGGTCGCGGCCGCCAACGCGGCAGGGGTGGCGACGCTCAACATCGGCCTTTTCCTCAACGCGCTGGTCAAGTTCCTGATCATCGCCTTCGTGCTGTTCCTCGTGGTCAAGGGAATCAACACCATGAAGCGCGAGGCGGCCAAGGACCCGGAACCCGCCGCGCCCAGCACGGAAGAGGTGCTGCTGACCGAGATCCGCGACGCCATCAAGGCGCAAGTTCCCGCCAAGGCGGCGCCGGCGCTGGGCTCTAGCGAATCAGTGAGCGCCGCGCCGGCCAAAACTGCGGCTCGCCGGTCGACCGCGCGCAAGCCTGCGGCGAATAAATAGACTGGAACGCAGGCGTTTTCCCTAGCGCTCACGGCCCGTTCCGTCTAGGAATGCAGGCATTGACAGTCGATTTGTGGGTAAATATAGGCGATTATACCTTTGACACACCCGTTGAGTTGGGGAACGGGTGATGCTACATATGCGTTATGGGGCTGGCGTACAGAGATCACGACTGGGCAACGCACGTTGACAAATCAGCGGTGCATGCCTATCTTGCAGACACATTCCCCCCAACAGGTACGTCCTGTTGGATAGGCCGGCTCTCAGAGTCGGCCTTTACCATTTCTAGGGGCCGTTAATGCGCGTTGCGTGCTATATCGACGGCTTCAACCTCTATCATGCCATCAATGACCTGCAGAGACCTCACCTCAAGTGGGTGAACCTCTGGTCTCTTGCGGAGTCGCTTTGCAGGCCCGGCGAAGAACTTATCAAAGTCGCCTACTTCACGGCTTACGCGACATGGAAACCTTCCCAATACGCTCGTCATCGCGAATATGTCGCTGCCCTTCGCCACTCCGGAGTGGAGTGCCACGTAGCTAGGTTTTCAGAGAAGATCGCCACGTGCCTTAGCTGTAAGTCCACATGGAAGCAGCACGAAGAGAAAGAGACGGACGTACACTTCTCACTCACGTTGCTCGAGGACGCCATAGACGATGTTTTCGACCGCGCAATTATCGTGAGTGCAGACAGCGACCACGTTCCAGCGGTGCGTAAGGTGCGCGGACGGTACCCTGGTAAGCAGGTGTTTATCGCCACGCCACCGGAGCGCCATGGGCATGCGCGAGAACTTCTAAAGGCTGGCAACTCTGGTGCGACCATCACACGGGGTCGCATTGCAAAGTGCCTGTTGCCGGAGATAATTTCTGACGGAGACGGAGCGGTAGTTGCTACTCGTCCTCCGGCTTATGCTCCACCGGCTTAGTGTGCTTTGGCGACTTGGCGATCTTGCGCAATCGCTCGTCAAAGCGCTCCTCGCTCTCGTCCGTCTCTAGCTCGCGGGCGAGTTCTTTGAACTTGTCGATTTGGGGCCCCTCAGCCCTATTCTTCGTCATCGTCAGCCAAAACCGCCCGCTGCGCTTCGAGGAGTTTGATCAGCTTACCTATTTCCTTAGCGCCCATCTCGCCACCACTCACGAGCAACCGAACCTTGGTATCTCGGCCCACAAGATTACGCATCCATTCAGTTTCACCAGCGAGCGCCTGCATACGAGAGTCAGCCTCAGGTGGCTGATCTACCTTGAATCGAGGCGGCGCAGGCGGCAGCGATGGCCCCCGCTCTTCTACTATGACTTGGCTCATGGGTATTCCAGTCTCACTACCTTCGACCGCTATCCACTGGCCATCTTCCGAAACCATCCGGACGCGCATCGGCTTTTCCATCTGGAGCGCGCCGTTGACCTCCCATTGAACGAGGTCGCCGACCTTGGCCCCACCGAAAACGGTGGCCGCGCCATCGCTTTCATTTGGTGATTCTGGCTCATCAGGGCCACCCAAGCCATCACTTTCGAATGCTTTCTCTTGCTCCAGATATCGGCAAGTTTCCAAATATGCCTGCGTGACAGGGTTAATGGCGCGATCAAGAAAGTTCTCTCGGATAAGGTAGGACTTTAGCGCGTCCTCTGAAACATGACCGCCCCCGAACCGGTCGCGCAGATCGGCAAAAATGTTGGGCTTAAAAGCCGCCGCTAGCAGCGCAGCCTTTCGTGCCTCCGGCTTGTCCGGGTGCAAGATATCCACTGCTAACGGGCTGACGCGGATCTCACCCTTGCCAGTCTTTTCCGTCAGTCCGTAGTGGGCCAGCGATGCCAAAGCCTTATCAGAGGCTCCACTTTGGCCGCTATAGCCAATGTGCTTGGCCGCAACCGCCCGATCGATAGGATTTCGGCGATCCGCCTCGTGGATTTTTTTTACTGCCTGGATCGCCTTAGGGAGCGACATGTTCGGATAACCGGGGCTTTGGGCGCGTGCCATTGTGGCCTCCTGAGGGTTCAGCGCCCCAGAGGTACACGAAGCAATTCAAAAAAGCAATCGGAGTTGAAGCAATTGAAGCAATCCGAGCAACTGCCGCTTGACCGGCGAGCGATTCGCGGCCATTAATGTTCCTACCGATTGTTCGGGGAAAGGAGATTGGCGATGAAAAGGAGGGTGTCCCTAGCCGCAGTCACGCTCACGGATGCGGCGCGGGATAATTGAAAAGGCTCCACAACCTGGCAGGGTCGTAGAGCCTCAATCGTGGGCCAAATCAGCACGACTTGGGACGGCGGTGTTCTATCACCGCCGTCTTCGTTTGTGAATCCCTTAGATCGTGGCTTGGTTAGACCTTTTATAAGTGAGGCGCTTGCCTTTCACACCATCTAGAGCGCGAGCGGCGCGAGCCTTGTCATCTACCCCAAGAGCAATACGGTTATTGTACCGGAAATCGAACTCCGCCAGATACCGGTGCAGGTGCTTTTCAGAGCAGTGCTGATAGACGCCCTTCATGCCGCGTTTGAAGATGCTGAAAACACCCTCAATCGTGTTGGTGTAGGCTTCGCCGCGAACGTACTCGTTGGCCGTGTGCATGACGGTGTGGTGGGCAGCGAATAGCGCGCCCACATCGCCATAGAACCGGCTCTCGTCGGTGTTGAGAGTCGTTTCGCGATTGACGTTCTCCGCGACGATCTGACCGACATTGGCCTTGGTCGCGCGGTCGATATGGAAGGTGCGGACGGAACCGCCGCGCTCCACCAGACCGACAATCGCGCGCTTGCTGGACAGGCCGGACTTGCCGCGCTTCGTGCGCTTGGTCACAACTTCCTTGTCACCGAAATAGGTCTCATCAGCCTCAACGACCATGCCGCTGCCGCCCATCGGGGCAAGCTCGCCAGTACGCATGGCCTCGCGAATACGATGGGCAAGGAACCATGCGGTCTTGTAGGTGACTTCCAAGGTGCGGTGCAACTGATGGGCGCTAACACCCTTCTTGCTGGAGCACATCAGATAGATCACCTGCAACCACTTGTGCATGGGCAGGTGGCTTTCCTCGAATATGGTGCCAATGCGAACCGTGAACTGCTTGCGGCAGTGGCCGCACTTCTTCAAGCCGTGGCGAACCTTGCCGGTCTTACCCTTCACGTCCTTGAGCGCGTACACGCGATCCATGCCACCGCAATGCGGACAAACAGGACCATTTTCCCACAGAATGGCCTCTACATGCTCGAAAGCAGCGGCTTCATCGTGAAAGTAGGCGGCGCTCAAAATGGACATGACCCTAACTCCTTGACTCCTTTATAGAAGCCAAGGGTTGGGTGTGTCAAGTGCATAATCGCCTAAATATACCTAAGTTCTAGGTAGTTCATCCTACGTGTTCCACTGAAGTCGTTGAGCGTGAACACTTAGCGCAAACTACTGGTGATTCACGCGATGGAGCCAGGCTGGCGTCGCCCACGGGCGGCGCGGTGACGGCACAGCCCTCCTCCTCGGCTCCATGCAGTGATCGCCAGGCAGCTATTGGGGAAGACGGCCTATGAGCGACGAACTCTACTATCATTCGATCTTCAACCGAGACCGGCTGGTCTACATCATCGATCCGGATCCCGGCACCTGCGAAGCGCTGAGCGTGCTTTTCCGGCTGGAAGGATTCCAGACCGCCTTCGCGCTCGACACCGTCCAGTTCTACGCCAGCCTCGAGCATCGGCGGCCGGACGTCGTCGTGGCAAACCTGCGCCTCGGGCCCGACACGGGCCTGACGGTCTTGCGCCGGGTCAAGACGATGCGCACGGGCACACCGGTCTTCATCCTGACCGACAGCGGGCGGATCAGGGAGGCGGTGACGGCCATGAAGGCGGGCGCCTCGGACGTCATCGCCAAGCCCATCGACAGCGAGTACCTGCTTTCGAGCGTGCGCGAGGCCCTGCGGCAGGACGTGCACCTGGGCGCCATGCAGGGCGGGCGCCGCCCGATCGAGGTGCGCGGCTTCGCCCAGCTCACCCCGCGCGAGCGCGAAGTCCTGCAGCTCATCACCAACGGGCAATCCAACAAGGAGGCCGGGCGCGAGCTCGGCATCTCGCCGCGCACCATCGAAGTGCACCGCGCCCGCGTCATGGAGAAACTCGGGGCCAAGAACACGGCGGACCTGATGCGGATCGTGCTGACGAGCTGAGGACCCTGTGCGCATGACGCCGCTCCCTGCCCGGCCCGAAATCGGCAGCCAGTCTATCCCGGCGGCAACGAGCGGGGATAAGTTGCGAGCCGGCGGTGCCGCCGGCTTTCCCGTTACCCCCCTACCGTCGGCAGGGTCAGGTCGCCGGAGGTGAGCTTGCTTGCGGTGATGGCGGGGTCGGCCTGGACGCGGGGGATCTCGAGGCTGGCCCAGACGCTGACGAGGGCGTGGCGCAGTTCGAAGATCATCTCGTCGGTGTGGAGCGGGGTCGGCGTGATGCGCAGCCGCTCGGTGCCCCTGGGGACCGTCGGGTAGTTGATCGGCTGGATATAGATGTTGTGCTTGTCCATCAGCATGTCGCTGGCGGCCTTGCAGAGGCGCGCATCACCCACGATCAGCGGCACGATGTGGGTGGGCGTCTCCATCACCGGCAGGCCCGCGTCGGCGAGGATCGCCTTGGTGAGGCGCGCCTGGCGCTGCTGCATCTCGCGCTCGACGCCCGAGACCTTGAGGTGCTCGATGGAGGTGCGGGCGGCCGCGCAGAGGGCCGGCGGCAGGGCGGTCGTGAAGATGAACTCGGGCGCATAGGAACGCACGGCATCGATGATCGCCTTGTTGGCGGCGATGTAGCCGCCCATGGCGCCGAACCCCTTGGCGAGGGTCCCCTCGATGATGTCGATGCGCTCCATCAGCCCGTCGCGCTCGGCAATGCCGCCGCCGCGCGGCCCGTACATGCCGACGGCGTGGACCTCGTCGATGTAGGTGAGGGCCCCGAATTCCTCGGCCAGGTCGCAGATCTGCGCGACCGGGGCGATGTCGCCATCCATCGAATAGACGGATTCGAAGACGATGAGCTTGGGGCGCTTGCGGTCGGTGGCGGCCAGCAGCTCGCGCAGATGCGCCACGTCGTTGTGGCGGAAGATATGCTTCTGCATGCCCGACTGGCGCACGCCCTGGATCATCGAGGCATGGTTGAGCTGATCGGAGAAGATCACGCAGTCGGGCAGGAGCCGGGCGATGGTCGAGATCGCCGCTTCGTTCGAGACGAACCCGGAGGTGAAGACGAGGGCGGCTTCCTTGCGGTGGAGGTCGGCGAGCGAACGCTCGAGCTCGACCAGAGGCCGGTTGGTGCCAGAAATGTTGCGGGTGCCGCCGGCGCCGACGCCGAGCTTGCCGGCAGTCTCCTGCATGGCGGCGATGACCGTCTCGTTCTGGCCCATGCCCAGATAGTCGTTGGAGCACCAGATGGTGATCTCGCGGGCATTGTCGGAAGCATCGCGGTAGACGGCGCGGGGAAAGCGCCCGGCGATGCGCTCGAGATCGGCAAAGACGCGATAGCGCTTCTCCTGGCGGAGCGAATCGACCGCGTCCTCGAATATGCCGCGATAGTCCATGAAACATCCCTTTCGGCGCGGGGCCCGGCCGCGTTTTCCTTCAAGGCTGCCGCACCCTATTCGACCCGCCGCCCCCGCGACATGGGCCAATTCGCCGCGCGGCGAACGGGGCCGTCTTTCGGGTGAGGCGTCGAAGTTTAGAGCAATCCTAAAGTAGAACACGCGCGCTGCCAATGCGCGGGACCGCGCCAAAGGCTGCGGCATAGTGCGCGAACCACCGGTTGGAGCGCACGACAGAACCCCGCCCGGCCATGGTGGCCTCACGGTTCCTCCTCAAGTCTCCCGCCTTGCGGCAGGTGTAACGGCGCGGGGCGGTCTCGAGCCTCGAACCTATCGATATAAAGAACGGGAGGCTTTCGCCCGCCCCGCGCATCCGGATGGTGGGTCTTTGCCGGTTGGATTACCGCCAGGGGCCTTCCGACCTGCCTTGACCCGCCAGGCCCACTCACGAGCCAGCCCCCCGTAGCTGGGGGTGACGGGCGCGGGGGCGGATGGCTACGTAGCCGCCTCCCGGCAAAACAGATGCGGAGGTAAGCCGCCCGGCTCGCTCCGGCTCGGGACCCTGCAGGGCGACCCCCGCTGACCCGGACCCTCCCGCCGGCGTTTCGTCGACACCGCGTCGTGCGGGAGGTGGGAGTGAGTATGGGGCTGCTGCGCGGGTGCGGGGATAAGTTCCCGCTTTCTCTGCCGGATCAATGGGTTGGGCACTGCCTCCCCTCCCCCTTGAGGGGAGGGGTGGGGG